>WLJX01000023.1 GCA_009701575.1 Actinomycetota bacterium | reverse complement strand
GAAACATCAGCGGACCGTTGATTGCAGTGAGTTTACGCAACATTTCTGCTGCGGCCTCGGTGTAATCAACTCGTGACGGGATCTCCATTACATCCTTTTTATCTTCAGTCGGTTATTGATCGATGGGCTTAAAAGAATCCAAGTTTATTTGGGGAATATGAAACTAGCAGATTCTTTGTCTGTTGGTAATGATCGAGCATCATCTTATGATTTTCGCGGCCAATACCTGAAGCCTTGTAACCACCAAAGGCGGCACCAGCAGGATATGCGTGATAGCAATTAGTCCAAACACGACCTGCTTGAATTGCGCGACCTGCGCGATAAGCAGTATTCATGTCTCGAGTCCAAACACCAGCACCAAGTCCGTACAAGGTGTCATTTGCAATCTCCATTGCATTATCGAAACCATCGAACTTAGTTACGGAGATAACTGGTCCAAAGATCTCTTCCTGGAAGATACGCATCTTGTTGTTGCCTTCAAAGATTGTAGGCAGAACGTAATAACCACCAGCAAGTTCGCCACCGAGATCTGCGCGCTCGCCACCAGTAATTACCTTTGCACCCTCTTTCTTACCAATGTCTAGGTAAGAGAGAATTTTCTCTAGTTGATCGGTGCTTGCTTGGGCGCCCATCATGGTTGAAAGATCAAGTGGATGGCCCTGTTTAATCGCCTTTGTTCGCGCAGTTACATCGCCCAAGAACTTGTCGTAAATCTTGGCTTCTATAAGTCCACGAGAAGGGCAGGTACAAACTTCGCCTTGGTTTACGGCGAACATTGTGAAGCCCTCTAAAGCCTTGTCATAGAAAGCATCATTTTCGGCCGCAACATCGTTGAAGAAGATATTTGGGCTCTTTCCGCCTAGTTCTAGGGTTACCGGAATGATGTTCTCTGATGCATATTGCATGATCAAACGACCGGTGGATGTTTCACCGGTAAACGCGATCTTTGCAATACGTGGTGAAGATGCGAGTGGCTTTCCAGCTTCGACACCAAAACCATTAACGATATTTAAAACACCATCTGGAATTAGATCTTTAATTAGATCCATCAAGAAGTGAATTGAAACCGGTGTCTGTTCTGCTGGCTTTAAAACTACGCAGTTTCCAGCGGCTAGCGCTGGTGCTAATTTCCAAACCGCCATCAGGATTGGGAAGTTCCAAGGAATAATCTGACCGACTACGCCAAGCGGCTCATGGAAATGATATGCAACTGTGTCGTGATCAAGTTCACCAGCGCTGCCCTCTTGGGCGCGAATTGCGGCAGCGAAATAACGGAAGTGATCAATTGCGAGTGGGATATCTACATAAAGCGCTTCGCGAATTGGCTTGCCATTTTCCCAAGTTTCAGCAACTGCAATTGCTTCAACATTTGCTTCCATACGATCTGCAATTTTGTTAAGCATAATTGCGCGTTCGGTTGCAGATGTCTTGCCCCATGCTGGTGCTGCTGCATGTGCGGCATCTAAAGCGAGATCGATATCTGCGGCATTTCCGCGAGCAACTTCGCAGAATACTTTTCCAGTTACTGGGGTTACATTTTCAAAGTATTGACCCGATGAAGGTTTTACAAACTTTCCATTTATCCAATGGTCATACCGTGGCAAGAAAACTGCCTTACTTCCTGGTTGGCCGGGTGAAACGAAATCAGTCATTTCTCTCCCCTTACGAGCTATATGAAGTAGCCAAAGCTGACCACTAGTTGCTCGAGAAATTACTCTTGATTTAGCCTTTACATAAGGGCTGGGGCACGGGGCTAGCCCCTATTTAGTGCTACTTAGTAGGCACCCAGAGCTTGGTTCCTGGCTCTAAATCAGTTGAAGCCAAGGCATTGGCTGTAACGATCTGATCTACGACGGATGAGAGATCAGATCGGCCATCTGCATTTAGCGCCTGGGCAAGAGACCAGATGGTCTCCCCTGGTGCCACAACAATTTGCATGTAACCAGCTGTGCCAGTTTTAATAACTTCAGATGATGCAACACCATGATCGCTGAGTGATGCGCTAAAACCAGCGCCAATCACTATCAATAGCGATGCTCCTACAAAAGTTCTAGCGAGCCTTTGGTTCTTTCTCATTTACTTCTCCTGCCAACCTTGCTACCAAGAACCGAGGGGATTCGGTTATTCGAACAAGTGTTCTAAGAAGAACTATAGGTCAAGCCACTGACACAAGCAAGCGAAAATCGAACAAATGTTCGCTTTTTTTGGAAATCTGGTTTATGCTCCTCCTATGAGCAAAAAGAATGTAAGCGAGCTTCCAGATGGCCCAGCCAACGAGCAAGGCCTAACCCCCCGCCAGGCCAAGATCCTCGAGGTTATTCGAACCGCCATTGAGAGCACTGGATATCCACCCTCAATGCGCGAAATCGGCCAAGCAGCCGGCCTAGCCTCATCCGCATCAGTTTCGTATCAACTAGGAACCCTCGTTGAAAAGGGCTTTATCCGCCGCGATGCCACCAAAGGGCGAGCGCTAGAAATTACCTATCCAAGTGAGGGCGAAGCAATCACTCCAGAGAAGGTCCGCAATGTTCCTCTCCTTGGAACGATTGCCGCCGGTTCACCAATCTTGGCCGAACAGAGCTTTGATGAAGTCTTCCCATTGCCAGAATCTTTTGTCGGCAAGGGCGATATCTATATGTTGAAAGTTAAGGGCGATTCCATGATCGATGTTGCAATTTGCGATGGCGATTATGTTGTTATTCGCGCCCAGAAAGATGCAAATAAAGGCGAGATTGTTGCGGCAATGATTGATGGCGAGGCCACTGTGAAAACTTGGTCAAAGAAAGACGGCCATTATTGGTTGCTTCCTGCAAATGAGAACTACGCACCAATTCCTGGTGATGGCGCCGAAATTCTCGGCATCGTTACTGCAGTCTTGAGAAGTATTCGCTAATTCTTATTTGGGGATGCTTGTTTTTGTACCTAATCACCCCTAGCCTTAACCCTGTTGATTGACCCCAGCCACCCGGCTGTCGAACTCAATTCTTTTCTATTTACGGGATGAACGAAGAGTGCAAAGGGCGGGTTATGTCTCTACTTAATTTTAGTAACTCAGAAGGTAGAGCGCCTCGCAATCCTAAAAACCTAAAATTAATTCTTGGTATCGGCGGATTAGTCGGTGTTATTGCTCTCGGCTCAACGCTTGCGGCAAGTATTAATTTAAACTCTGGAGCACCCGTCGAATTCGGTCAGGGTGTTGCCCAGACAACAGCATGTTCTGGTGATAATTCAATCATTGTTACTCCGACCAGCACCTTTATTAATGAGGAAGAGGCTGGAGCTTTCTACTACAGCTCAGTTCGACTTTCTGATATTCCTTCTGAATGCCAAGGCGCGGACTTCAAGATTGTTGCATACGGTCAATCGGGCAACTCGATCAAATTAACTGAATGTTCGAACGTTGGAGAAAAGCCAGTGATTCACTTTGGAGGACCTGGACTTACCTACCCCACTTCAGCAACCGATGCGGATATGTTTACTGACATTACGCAATCTAACTCAACTTCATTCACGCTTACTTGGGTCGGCGGTCCAGGTTGTACTTCGATTGCCTCAGCGGAGAATGTTTACCGAATAACTATTGAGAGCAGCGGCACTTTAACTGGTGGGGGTGAAGTTTATGTTTCATGCGAATCAGCGCCAAATGATGCACCGAGTTATTATCCTTGTGGCCCACAACAGAATGTTCTACTTTCAACGCTAACTGATGCAGGGTGGACTCAGTGTTACTCAGCGGACTTTGGTGAACCAACGCCAGATAGATCTATTGACTCAATTCTTAGCGCCTGCACGAATACTTATCTCGCATTCTTAGGGCAAGAGAAAACTGGAAGCACAGCACTTTTAATGGCTGCTGCGCCGCGCGCTTCTATATCTTTGGAAACACCTCTAAACACACCTAATTCCATTAACGGTTCTTGGTGGTACTACACCAAAGACGCTGATATGGGCGAAGGTTCATTTGGATTTGCTGGGAGCGAAACAATTAATCAAAGTTCCTGTGATGTAGATGATGATGACGAAACTTCTGCATTCAGATACTGCATTCATGTAAACAACAATAGTTTTGGCGGCTTTAGAATCGGAAGAATCGGCAATAATGAATATAGTCATTCATTGAACGAAGCCACCACAGATTATTTAAAGGTTGTCTACCAACATGATTAGCAGATGATCTTTCTGGCAGCAACGAAAATGAGAATGTAAGTATTGGTTAATTCTACGAAAGCCTTCCTGAAGCCAGTTTAGATCCAACCTAGATCCAACCTAAATCCAAGGCCTCTCATCAGTTGGATCATCCCAACTTGGAATTGGTTCTTGCAACGGGCTTTCAATCCAACAGAAGCGACCATTTATTGCTGCGCTTTCGTCGCTAACTAATTTAAGAATTAACTGGCCTACTTTCTTGGGATCATCTCCACCGGTTTTTTCAACCCAATCAACCCAAGATTTGTAATCTGCACCGGCTTCACCAAGTGCATCTGCCTTCGCACTTATATCGGCCCACATATCACTGCGCACATCACCAGGATGAATAGCATTTGCGGTAACGCCACTTCCGCTAATTTCAGCAGCCAAATGTCTAGTGAATTGGTTTAGGGCAACTTTGGAAGTTGCATATGCACTATTCAACTTTCCTGGTGGGTGTAGTGCGGCCGCTGAACTTAAATTAATAATGCGCCCCCATCTGGCTTCCAGCATTGCGGGTAAGAAAACTCTTGAAGTGAAATATGGCGCGATAGCGTCGATCATTATGGTTTCAACCCACTGCTTAGGATCGGCATCTTTGATCAAATCAATTGGTCCAAATACGCCAGCAGCGTTTACCAAGATTTGAACGTTGCCATGTTCTTTTGCTACCTGCTTCTGAAGTGAGTTAACAAAATCAATATCGCTGACATCGCCACAAATATTTATGATGTCTCCGGCTTGCGCCATTGGGGTTCTAGATACCGCAATTACTTTGTGGCCAGCGCCAGCAAGGGCCAAGGCAATTTCACGGCCGATTCCCTTTGATGCGCCGGTTACCAATGCTAACTTCATTTAGATATTCACTGGCGCAATTAGGCCAGCGCTCTCGAGTTCGGACCAGAGATTTGAAGGAAGTTCGAAGTCGAAGGCTGCGATATTTGCCTCTAACTCTGCAACGGTGCCAGCGCCATTTAATACTGTTACTACCGCCGGATGACGCAATGGAAATTGCATTGCGGCCGCGGTTAGTGGAACGTTGAAATCTTTCAAGAAGTCCCGAATTTCTAGCGCTCTATTAATAATCTCTTTAGAGGCCGGGGCATAATCAAAGAGTGCACCTTCAACTGGATTTGCAAGAACACCCGTGTTGTAAACACCAGCTGCAACAATTGAAACGTTCTTCTTTAGCGCAAGTGGATAAAGCTCATCCTGGGCGCTCTGATCAAGCAAGGTGAAACGACCCGCAATTAGTGCAATGTTTAAATCTGTGTTCTTAATAATCTCAATTGAGGCAGGACACCAATTCATCCCAAGCCCAATTGCTTTCACAATTCCTTCACGTCGCATCTGATCCAATACTGGATAGGCAATTTCGATCGCATCTTGTATGCAATCTTGGGCATCGTGAAGATAGGCAATTTCAATACTGTCTAGATTCAAACGCTTAAGGCTCGCCTCTAAACCATTTCTGATTCCTGATTCTGAGTAGTCGTAATAAGTTTCAAGTCCTGGATCAGCATCTGGATATTTATCCGTCTCAAGATTTGTGCCGGGACGAAGTGGGCGGCCAACCTTTGTCGAGATTGTTACACCCGCTTTGCGACCTGCAACGGCTCGTCCTACTCGGCGTTCTGCGGCGCCATATCCATAAAGCGGAGCAGTATCGATGTAATTAATTCCAGAAGTTATTGCGAGATCAATCATGGCATCTGATTCAGCTTCGGATACCGATTTGAATAGACCACCGAGCGGGGCTGTACCTAAACTTAACTTTGAAATTTCAAGGTCAGTTCCCGCAACCTTAGTTAATTCAGAATGCCGTGCCATAGCGCTTCCCAATCTGTTCCCTCTTGCGGCGTATATTTCTTGCGATTACTTGAATCTGAAATCATTGAGCGCCCCTCTTCGAGCGATGAAATCTTGCCATCCGCTTCCATTTGAATAATTAGGTTACCTAGAACCGTGGCTTCAACAGGTCCGGAATAAACAATCTTTCCCGTGGCATCGGCAGTTAATTGATTTAGTAGTTCATTTGCGGAACCACCGCCAACAATATTTATCTCATCGATCTCTCGACCCGATGCTTCAATTAAATCTTTAAGCGCTCTGGAGTAAGCAAGTGCCAGGCTGTCGAAGATACATCGCGCGAATTCAAATGGGGTTTCTGGAACTGCTTGTCCGGTCTCTTCGCAGAATTTTGCAATAGTTTCTGGCATCGGTCCGGGCTTAGCGAACATTGGATCTTCGGTATCGATAATTTGAATCGAATCACATTTCACAGCGCCTGCTGCAAGTTCGGCTGCGGTGAAATTCTGACCTTTACCGCGCCAATACCTAATGGACTCTTCTATTAACCACATTCCGGTTACATTTCGAATAAAGCGAATACGACCTTCGACACCAACTTCATTTGTAATGTTGGCATCCATTGCTTTCTGAGTCGTTACTGCCTCATCGAGTTCAAGTCCTACCAACGACCAAGTTCCACTTGAAATATATGCCGAACGACCATTTGGATTTAGCGGAGTTCCAGCAACTGCAGATGCGGTGTCATGTGAACCGACTGCCACAACTTTTATGCCATCGATTGCGCCATGCCCACGAACTTTTCCAATGATTGCCTTCGGCTTATGAAGCTTTGGGAAGATAGCTTTTGGAATGCCAATCTTCTTGATTAAATCCCAATCCCAATCTTGAGTTCTAGCGTTGAGCAATTGAGTTGTTGAGGCATTTGTTACTTCGCTGCTTTTCTTGCCACATAAGAAATAATTCAGAAGATCGGGCAACAGTAAGAAGACCTTGGCGCTTCTAAATGCTTGGCTGCCTTTTGCCGCAAATAATTGATAAGCAGTATTGAAGAAGATGAATTGAATGCCAGTCTTTGAATAAATATATTCACGGCCCACATCGCGTTGCATTTGTGTCATCAAACCATCAGTGCGGCCATCGCGATAGGTAAATGGAATTTCTGCAAGCTTGCCTTGAGCATTAATAAGCCCGTAATCAACTGCCCAAGAATCAATTCCGAGTGACTTTATTGGACCAAGATCTAAACTCTTGTTAAGTCCGGTAATAACCTCGTGAACAATTTTCTCCCATTCCCAGCGAATAGAACCATCGCTTAGGACTTGCGGTTCGTGCGAGAAGCGGTGAACTTCGCGCACGATAATTTTTCCATTTTGGATATGGCCAACGGCAACTCTTCCACTTGATCCACCAAGATCAACTGCAGCGTAAAGCGTCATCGTTTTTTAGCCGTTACCTGTTATCGCAAGAAAGCAGCAGCGACGCCACCATCAACTGGAATATGCATTCCTGTGGTTAGCGATAAATCGCCACCAAGAATTACGAAAACCGCGGCTGCAATGTGATCTGGAAGAACTTCCTTCTTCAAGATTGTGCGCTTTGCATAGAACTCGCCAAGTTTAGATTCTTCAACACCATAAACCGCCGCGCGATTTGCACCCCAACCTGATGCAAAGATTCCGGAACCCTGAACGACGCCATCTGGATTAATTCCATTTACGCGAATTCCAAATTCACCGAGTTCTGCTGCAAGCAGACGAACTTGATGCGCTTGATCTGCCTTTGTTGATCCATAACCGATGTTATTTGGACCTGCAAAGACTGAATTCTTAGATGAGATGTAGACAATATCGCCGCCCATTTTCTGAGCAAGCATCGCCTTGGCACCTTCGCGTGAAACCAGGAATGAACCTCGTGACATGATGTCATGTTGCAGATCCCAATCCTTCGTAGATGTTTCTACAAGTGATTTACTGATTGAAATTCCTGCGTTGTTCACCAAGATATCAACGCCACCAAATGCGAGGGATGCAGCAGCAATTCCCGCGGCAATCTCCTCTTCACTTGTAACGTTCATTGAAATGGCAATCGCCTTATCTGGGCCACCAAGTGTTTTAGCAAGCTCGGTTGCACCTTCAAGATTTAGATCAGCGATAACAACACATGCACCTTCGGCAGAAAGTCTGGTTGCAGTTGCTTTTCCAAGACCAGATGCTGCGCCAGTTACCAACGCGATACGACCAGCAAGTGGCTTTGGCTTTGGTGCACGCTTTAACTTTGCCTCTTCAAGATCCCAATATTCAATTCGGAACTTTTCAGATTCATCGATAGGTGAATACTTAGATAACGCTTCAGAACCGCGCATTACATTGATTGCATTTATATAGAACTCTGATGCAACTCGGGCTGTCTGCTTATCCTTTCCGAAGGTGAACATTCCAATTCCCGGTACCAAAATTACTGCGGGATCAGCGCCACGCATTGCAGGTGAATCCTTAGTCGCAAACTTGTTGTAGTAAGCGGCGTAATCCAAACGATATTGCTCGTGCTTCTCATTTGCTAACGCAACAACTTCTTCAACCGAAGCCTTTGGATCGATATCGATAACCATTGGACGAACCTTGGTGCGCAAGAAATGGTCTGGACATGAAGTTCCAAGTGCTGCAAGGCGTGGCATTTCGCTACCTTGCAAGAAATCTAGAACTACATCGCCATCGGTGAAGTGACCAACCATTCGTGAATCACGGGAAGCAATTCCACGAAGGTATGGTGCAAGTTCTGCGGCGCGAGATTTACGTGCAGCAGGATCAAGAGGTGCAAACTTTGCTACCTTCTTGCCGAACGGATCTGCTTTGCCCTTCTCCTTAATAAACTTTTCAGCCTTTTCAATCGCTTCGATAGATCGCTTTTCACACTCTTCACTTGTGTTGCCCCACGTTGTTAATCCATGGCCACCAAGTACACAACCCTTTGCCTTTGGATTATTCGTTGCGATAGCAGCCATATCCAAACCAAGTTGGAAGCCAGGACGCCGCCACTCGACCCAGAGAATTTCATCTCCGAAACATTCACGAGTTAACTTTTCGCCATCGATAGATGTTGCAAGAGCGATAATTGAATCTGGATGTAGATGATCTACATGGTCGTAATCAACAAGTCCGTGCATCGAAGTATCAATACTTGGAGCTGCGCCACCAATGCCAAAACGGCAGTAATCAAAGAGCGCAACCATCTCATCTTCATGTTCAACACCGCGATAAACGTTGTTAAGTAATTTGAAGCGTTCAAGATCAAGTGCCGCAAGTCCAGATTCAGTTAGCGTTCCAAGATCTCCGCCTGAACCTTTAACCCAAAGAACTGGCGCCATTTCACCAGTGGCTGGATTTTTAAGTTCGCCCTTTGCCGATGTGTTTCCACCGGCATAGTTTGTAAATCTCGGCTCTGAACCTAATTTATTGCTGCGTTTTATTAACTCTTGTACCGGTTTAGGTGTCGTCATTATTACGCGCCCCAACCTGCCTGTGCGCCGCCAACACGTTCTGCTGCAATCTTTGCCATGTAACCACTGCGAGCAAAAGCTGCCTTTGGGTCTACATCTAAACCTTGTTCGCTACGAACTTCACCAAGAAGCTCACGAACATCGGTGTTGTATGCGTCCATCAAGATGTCATTTCCAGCAAGTACATCGCAATCTTTCTGTGCCTTAGCAAGTGCAGCAGCATCAACTAAAAGCGCCTTTGCAACAGCTTCTTGCACATTTGTGATTGATCGAATTTGGCCTGGGATCTTATCTTCGATGTTGTGGCATTGATCTAGCACATATGAAACTGTGGTGTCTTTTGCAAAACCGCCACCTTGATTCACTTCGTGCATGATTCTAAATAATTGGAATGGATCTGCTGCGCCAACAATTAGATCATCGTCGGCATAGAAGCGAGAGTTAAAGTCGAATGCACCGAGGCGCTTCTTCATGAGCAAGAAAGCAACGATGTATTCAATATTTGTTCCTGGGGCGTGGTGTCCGGTATCAACGCAGACTGATGCCTTTGGTCCAAGCTCTAAACAATGAACATATGAAGTTCCCCAGTCCGGAACATCGGTTGAGTAGAAAGCTGGTTCGAAGAATTTGTATTCCAGAAGCATTCTCTGGTTCGTACCTAAGCGGTCATATAACTTCTTTAGTGATTCAGCTAAGCGCTCTTGGCGACCACGAAGATCATCTTGACCTGGATAGTTTGTACCATCAGCAAACCAGAGCTTTATATCCTGTGCACCAGTTTGGTCCATGATGTCGACGCATTCGAATAAGTGGTCAACAGCCTTCTGGCGAATTTTTGCATCTGGGTGACAGACAGAACCATATTTATAATCATTATCTTGAAAAGTATTTGAGTTAACTGTTCCAAGGCGAACACCTAAATCAGTTGCGTGCTTTGCAAGTGCTTTGTAATTATCCACTCGGTCCCATGGAATATGCATTGCGACGGAAGGCGCAGCGCCAGTGAACTTATGGACTTGAGCAGCATCCGCAATCTTTTCGAAGGGATCGCGCGGTACGCCATCGGATGAGAAAACTTTGAAACGAGTTCCAGAATTTCCATACGCCCATGATGGGACTTCAATAAAGAAGCGCTTTAAAACTTCCTTTGCTTCGCTCTTACTTGCCATGTCCATGCTCCCTTTTTAGTTTTAGCTATTTTTTTATAAAATTTAAGCGAGATAGAAAACTTCTTTTAATCTTAGAAATCCTTCGTCGGGGGCTTTGTCACCGAGTTCAACAAAGAATTGCCCCATTTCTGCCTGCCAACGTGCATTCACATCAGTCTTAGCCATTCCGGCCTTAGCCGCTTCTAAATCTGGTGTCTCAAGATACCCAATTAACGTGCCATCTGATTCATCTAAATGAAGTGAATAATTAGTCCAACCGGTCTGGCGCAGTGCTTCAAGCATCTCCGGCCAAACTTCTGCGTGACGCCGAATATATTCAGGCATCAGCTCTGGCTTTACTTGCAACCTAAAACAGACTCGCTCCATTTAATTTACTTTCCCTGAGAAGTTCTTTAAAAGAAGAGAGCGGCAATCCCCGCGAGGAAATCGCCGCTCTCCCAACCTTTAATTAATTAAATTAATTAGAAGTTGTAGTTATCTACGTTGTCCTTTGTGAAGACAGTAGCTGGTCCGAGGAGAACTTCATTTCCTACAGCACCCTTGATTACTTTACGAGACTTAACGCCCTTATCGCCCTTTGCAGACTTGATAACTGCGCCAACCTTTACAGATTGCTTGTTGTTACGGATGGAGTTAGCAATTTGAACTGCTACGTATCCGAAGTTTTCTACATCCCATAGAGATGCTTGAGCTCCTGAGCCGTCCTTGATGTATGTCTTCATATCATTTGGAAGACCTAGACCAGTTACGAAAACCTTGCCCTTTGAAGCTGAACCTGAAACGTACTTAGCAGCTGCAACGATACCTACTGATGTAGGAGCAACAATTGCTTCGATTGTTGGGTTCTTCTGAATTAGTCCTTGTGTTTCTGTTGTTGATTCTTCTGGCTTATCTAGACCGTAAGCTGTAGCAACAACCTTCACCTTTGGATACTTCGCTGCAAGACGCTTGTTCATGAATTCGATCCAAACGTTCTGGTTTGTAGCATCTGGTGTTGTTGAAAGTACAGCGATATCGCCTTCGCCACCAGCTAGTTCAGCTGCTGAATCTGCAAGTGCGTTACCGATACCTTCTGATGAAGCCTGGTTAACGAATACTGAGCGACCAGCTTGAGCAACATCTGAATCGTATGTAACAACTGTTACACCCTTCTTCTG
>WLJX01000022.1 GCA_009701575.1 Actinomycetota bacterium | reverse complement strand
GGACGTTTGCGAACTGCATCGAGGCCTTCTAATACGGCGAGATCTTTGGCGTTATAGCCATTTTCTGTTGTTGATGCGAGATCGTCGGTAGCCACGGAGATGAAGGTTATCTTGAGAATGGGTAAAACCTTGGTTGATTGCAACCTCTTTGCAGAAAAATATTTTTTCAGGGCATTTACAGGAATTTATCTGGGAATTATGACACGCCCGAGCGTGAATTTAGATATTTTAACGAGCGGGGAATAAACCTTTCGTGGTTTGATGTTCCCCTAGAGAAGAACACCTACTGAGTTAGAGGAGCGAAATGACCGAGCAAATGATTCTCGAAACCACACCGCTCAATGCTGTCGATCGTTGCGATCGCTGCGGAGCCCAGGCATATGTACGTGCAGTAATGCTAAATGGTGGCGAGCTCTTGTTCTGCGGACATCACGCTAAGGAATATGCTGAAAAGCTAAAGCCAGTAGTCAAAGCAATCCAAGATGAAACTGCGAAGTTAACTGCAGTCTCATCTGATGTTAATTAATTAAATATCTAGCTCTTAATCTAAATAATCGCGAAGTACTTGTGAACGCGATGGGTGACGAAGTTTTGACATCGTCTTAGATTCAATTTGGCGGATCCGTTCACGAGTAACGCTGTAAACCTTACCGATTTCATCCAAAGTTTTTGGTTGCCCATCAGTTAAGCCAAAGCGCATTTTAACAACGCCGGCTTCACGTTCTGACAAAGTACCAAGTACTGAGTGCAATTGCTCTTGAAGTAGCGTGAATGAAACTGCATCAGCAGGAACAATCGCTTCAGAGTCTTCAATCAAATCTCCGAATTCAGAGTCGCCCTCTTCGCCAAGTGGAGTGTGAAGAGAAATTGGTTCACGGCCATACTTCTGAACTTCAACAACTTTCTCTGGCGTCATATCAAGTTCTTTAGCAAGCTCTTCTGGTGTCGGTTCGCGGCCAAGATCTTGAAGCATCTGGCGCTGAACACGAGCAAGCTTGTTAATAACTTCAACCATGTGGACTGGAATACGAATTGTGCGAGCTTGGTCAGCCATTGCGCGTGTAATCGCTTGGCGAATCCACCAGGTTGCATATGTCGAGAACTTGTAACCCTTTGTATAGTCGAACTTTTCAACTGCGCGAATCAGACCGAGGTTTCCTTCTTGAATTAGATCCAAGAACAACATACCGCGCCCGGTGTAACGCTTTGCGAGTGAGACTACAAGTCGAAGGTTCGCTTCAAGTAGGTGATTCTTAGCGCGCTTGCCATCGAGAACTAATTGCTCGAGCTCGCGCTTGTACTTCTTATCAATCTTCTTCTCGTGCTTAATGATTTCTTCAGCGAATAGACCAGCTTCCACGCGAAGTGAAAGATCCACTTCCATTTCCGCGTTAAGAAGTGGAACACGTCCGATCAGCTTTAGATAATCCTTTACTGGGTCGGCGGTTGCACCTGCAGTTAGAACTGTCTGAACTGGGGCATCATCTTCTTCAGAATCCTTGATAGTAAAGGCGTTTGCCTCGTTCTGAGATTCTTCGGCAACGTTAACAACACGAATTTCGTTCTCTTTCTCATCTTCAATAATCTCTTTAACTTCTTCAACAAGAGTTTCAAGATCTTCTAATTCAACTTCTTCTAATTCAACTTCTTCGCCATCAATCTTTGTAACAATTGGCTTTCCTGGCTTACCTACAACTGGGGCCTTAACACCGAGTGCGGCAAGGCGCTTCGCTTCAAGTTCGGCCTTGGTTGGAAAGAGCATCTTTCCAGAGGATTTAGGTGCGTCCTTCTTTGCAGATTTAGTTGTGGCGCCTAATTTTTGTGCCTCTAACTCTGCTTTAGTTGGAAAGCGACGAGGACCGGTTGACTTCTTAGCAATCTTTTTCACTGCAGCTTTCTTTGTAGTTTTCTTAACAGCAGTTTTCTTCGCGACAACTTTTTTAGTTGCTGCTTTTTTCACTGTCTTCTTACTACTAGCGCCATTTTTTTGCGCACGAATTCCAGCCACAATTCATCCTTTGGTTTGCCTGGCCTCTGTTCGGACCAGCGAAACTTGCTTGGCTATATTATAAATTGTCCACAGGCATTTATGCACATCAGAGAAGCCCAAACTCGCCAAAGATTATCGGTTGGAATTTCCCTTAACGCCGATTGCGAGCGCATCTCGGAGGACGTTGCCCACCGTTTCGACCTCAATTAGGAAGCCGTCATGGCCAAATGGCGAGGAAATCGTGACTAAAGGCAGTGCGGTCGGGGTCAATTCAACAATCTCTTCTTGAAGGCGCGGCCAGAAGAGGCGATCTGAGTCAATAGATATGACAACTACTGGAATCTTTATCGTGCCCAGGGCTTCTGCCACACCCCCACGGTCGCGACCAACATCGTGAGAATTCATGGCCTCGGTAAGAGCGATGTAGGTATTGGCATCAAATCGCTTCGCCAACTTTGCTGCTTGGTGATCCAAATAGGACTCAACGGCATAACGCCCCGTGTCATCGCCTTGAAGTTCACGACCAAAGCGCACATCCATCTCAGTTTCTGTGCGATAAGTCAGATGCGCAATTCGACGTGCGATACCCATGCCCTCTGTTGGACCTTGCTCTTGGTCGTAGTAATCGCCACCGTTGAAATGAGGGTCGGATTTGATTGCTCGAATTTGAATTGAGGCCGAACCAATTTGATCGCCGGTTGCAACAGCAGATGATCCAATTGTGCAAATAGCATTTACACGATCTGGATGTTGAATCGCCCATTCAAGTGCGCGCATTCCACCAAGTGATGGCCCGACAGCAAGAATGTAATGTGAAATTCCAAGCGCATTTGTTAGCGCAAGTTCTCCGGCAACCATGTCACGAATACTTACGGTTGGAAATCTAGAGCCCCAACGTTTTCCATCAGGTGCAATCCAAGATGGTCCGGTACTCCCCTGACATCCGCCAATTACATTTGGGCAGATGATGAAATATTTATCGGTATCGAGTGGCAGTCCTGGGCCAACCATCGAAGGCCACCAGCCAGGAACGTCAGACCAGCCAGTCATAGCATGATTAACTAAAACTGCATTATCGCCAGCCGCATTTAACTTACCCCAAGTTTGATAAGCGATTGTTGTGTCAAGAAGTTTCTCGCCAGATTCAAGTTCTAAATCACCTATTTTTATAAATTGGCGATCACCAGGGTCGTGGGAATCAAGCCACGCCCCGGTGATATGACAATTACATTCGCTATCCATGGGATTAGTTTCGCAGATTTATTATTTTGCAGCAGCGAATCCATCGGTGATATCAGCCTTAATATCTTCGATGTTTTCGATACCAACAGAGAGGCGAATCAATCCAGGTGTAACACCTGCAGTTAATTGCTCTGCTGGGCTCAATTGTGAGTGTGTAGTTGAAGCTGGGTGAATAACCAGCGAACGAACATCACCAATATTTGCAACATGTGAGTGCAACTTAAGCGCTTCCACAAACTTCTTACCTGATTCAATTCCGCCCTTGATTTCGAAGGAGAGAACAGAGCCAGATCCATTTGGAGCATACTTTGTTGCCAATTTATGCCATGGTGAAGATGGAAGTGATGCGTAGTTAACCTTCTCAACTTGTGGTTGCTTCTCAAGCCAAGTAGCTAGCGCCTTTGCATTAGATAAATGGCGTTCGATACGAAGTGAAAGAGTTTCAAGTCCTTGAGCCAATAACCAAGCATTAAATGGGCTAACTGCAGCGCCAATATCGCGAAGCAGAGTTAGGCGAATCTTGAAGATGTAGGAAAGGTTTGCACCAAATGCTGAACCAACGCCAAGCGCATCTGCATAAACCAAACCATGGTAACTAGGGTCTGGTTGGTTGAAGCCTGGGAAACGATCCTTGTGCTTTGCATAATCAAACTTGCCGGCATCAACAATTGCACCGACAACAGAGGTTCCGTGGCCAGATAAGAATTTAGTTGCGGAGTGAACTACAACATCTGCGCCATATTCGATTGGGCGAATTGTGTATGGAGTCGCAACAGTGTTGTCAACAATTAGTGGAACACCATTCTTGTGTGCAACCTTGGCAATCGCTTCGATATCTAGAATGTCATTTTTTGGATTGGCAATTGTTTCACCGAAGAACGCCTTGGTATTTGGCTTTACTGCTGCTTGCCAGGATTCTGGGTCATCAGGGTTATCGACGAAAGTTACTTCGATGCCGAACTTTGGAAGTGTGTAGTGGAATAAGTTGTAAGTTCCACCATAAAGACTTGGTGAGGAAACTATGTGATCGCCGGCTTCAGCAACGTTCAAGACCGCAAATGAAGTTGCTGCCGAACCTGATGAAAGAAGTAGCGCTGCGACTCCACCTTCAAGTGAGGCAATACGCTGTTCAACTGCATCTTGAGTTGGGTTCATGATGCGGGTATAAATATTTCCAAGTTCTGCTAGACCAAAGAGATCTGCTGCATGCTTGGTGTCACGGAATTGGTAAGCCGTGGTTTGGTAAATCGGAAGTGCGCGAGCGCCAGTTGTTGGATCAGGAACCTGACCGGCATGAACTTGGCGTGTTTCAAATGAAGCTTTATCTAATGAAAATGACATTACAGACCTCCCAGAAATTAAGGGGGTAGCGTTTTTTATTCGTTACCCACGCTTGCCAATTGCAATTTGCAACTGACCTGGTCTTCACCCGGAGCACCCCACCGTGGTGGAGGGTTGCCGTCCAGTAAGCCGGGGCTAAAACCTGGAACTCGTGACCTTGGCGAAATTGTAAATAACTTAAGTAGCGATGTCTAATTGCTAATTAGTTGCAAGAGCCTCAATGAAGCTTGCCAGCACGCTCGAATATTGATCAAACTTCGGGCCGGGATTTAGCTGCTCATCAACAAGCAGGTCAGCCCGATTTTCGAGCATGATTGAACGCACCCTTGGTTCGGTGCCATAGAAATCCAGCGGCACGTAGGTTCCTGCATATGGCTGATTGAAAACCACAGGACCAAAGGCAGAGAAGTGAGCACTGGCTAATTGGGAGAGTTCTGGTGACGTATGGAATTCATCGGTACCGATACAAACCGGTGGTCGCTGCTGTCCATGATTGACGGCATTTAAATGTTGTTCAACTCGGTATGAATGGAAATCAATAATCGTAACCTGACCAAATTCGCGCAATTTTGATTCAACTAAATCCGTGAAGGCTTTGGCATATGGATCGAAATAATCTGCGATTAATTGGGAGCCATCGAAATCAGTTCTGCGGAGTTGGGCTCCAGTAGAACTCTTGAGATAGATGGCACCCATTCCGACTTTATTCATAACCTCGCGCTCATCAGGAAAGCGTTCAGGATCGATAACAAATCTGGAGAATTTATTTATAAATAAGGTTGGCGGGTTTGCAATGTTCGCTGTCGCATGGAGGACTAATTCAGCGGTAAGTGAATCGGTCATCGAATCTAATTCGGCTTCGAGTTCGATATCTGAGAGCAGAATTTCACTTCGGATCTCTGGCGGTATAAAGCGTGATGAATGTGGAACGTGGATAATCAACTTTGAACTTGATCCACCAGGAATTACTTCGAAATTACTTGCCACTAAAGGCGGCCTGCTTCGTGAACTCGCTTAAGAAATTCCTTTGTTTCGCGCTGTTGTGGCGCCTCCAAAATCTGGGTCGGAGTTCCCCATTCCAAAATCTTTCCGTGGTGCAAGAAGCAAACTTCATCCGCAACCTGTTTCGCAAAACCCATTTCATGAGTTGCCAAAACCATTGTCATTCCTTCGATTTTCAAATCTCGTACCGTCGATAAAACTTCATTCACCAGAACCGGATCTAGCGCCGAGGTAATCTCATCTAGCAAAAGCAAGCGAGGTGCAACTGCAATAGAGCGGATGATTGCAACACGTTGTTGCTGTCCCCCGCTGAGTCGATCGGGATAATTTTCAGCCTTATCGTGCAACCCAAAGCGATCCAATAATTTATATGCATTCTCACGGGCGAGCTCTTTAGAAATCCCCTGTACTTTCATCGGCGCCAAAGTGATGTTATCGATGACTTTCATATGCGGGAATAGATTGAAGGATTGAAAGACGATGCCCAGCTTGCGACGCACTTTATCTACATCGGCATCAACCGCAGTTATATCTTCACCATCGAGTTCAATTGAACCGTCATCGATCTGATCTAAAAGATTTATGCAACGAAGCAGCGTCGATTTTCCAGATCCCGAAGAGCCAATAAAAACGGTTGCGGTATGGACTGGAACACTGAAGGAAATGTCTTCGAGCACAACTTCAGCGCCATAGGACTTACGTACCTGGTTAACTTTCAATACTGGCTGGGTCATGCTACACCTGTCGCATTCTGGCGTTCGATAGAACGACGCAAGGTTCGATCAGTAAATCTGGTAAGTGGAATTGTTACAAGTAAGAAGATGATTGCGGCCATTACATATGGCGTGTAGTTAAAGCTTCGGCTACTTGCAATTTGTGCCGCACGAACCGCATCGGTAACTCCAAGGATTGAGACCAACCCAGTGTCTTTAATTAGGGCGACTAAATCATTTAATAGTGGTGGCGTCACTCGACGAAAGGCTTGTGGCAAAACTACAAAACGCAGGCTCTGAAAATGGCTTAAACCAAGAGATCTGGCTGCTGCTCTCTGGCTCGGATGAATCGTCAAAATTCCACTTCGGATAACTTCAGCGACATAGGCAGTGTAGGTAATTACAACTGCAAGCGTTCCTAAAATCAAAACGTTATTTGTCAGACCTTTGATTCGAAGTGCGGGAATTCCAAAACCTACAAGTAGCAAGACGAGCAGCATTGGGATGCCGCGAAACACATCTACATAAACTGTGGCCAGTATTCGAAATGGCGCCAATGCTGGCGACCTTGAAGTTCTAATTAGCGCGATGCTTAATCCAAAAATTCCAACACATACTGATGCGATTAAAGTTAGCGCAACGTTTGTGCCGAAGCCGAGAATTATTTTCGGTAAAACTTCAACGCCATAAGCCCAGGCAAAAAAAGTATCTGAAAGCGATTTCCATCCAGGCGAGGTAACGGCAACTAGCGCCAATCCGCCGATGACAACGATGCTAGAAAGAATGGCGATCGCTGCATTTCTACGATTGCGAGCCTTACGTGCAGCCCTGCGATCTAGCTCTAATTGGCTCGGCTTCCATTCGCCACCAAAGTTATAGGGCGCCGCACCTGAATCAGATTCAGATGGACGCCCTATTTCATTACTCATATTAGGTTGGAGATTACTTTAAGAACGGCGCTCCTGCAGCAGAAGTTAGCCACTTATTCGTGATCTTTTCTAACTCGCCACTCTTGCGGATCGCCTCAAGAGCGTTAGTTACGCAACTTGTAATTGGGTTGTCCTTTGAAAGTAGGAGTCCGGCACCTTCATCGGCTGAACTTGAATTCTCAAGTTGACCAACGATGATTCCGTTATCAATTTCAGCAGCAGATAAATAGAAGGCTGTTGGAAGATCGACTACAAAGCCATCAATCTGACCATTCTTAAGAGCAGCAACACCGGCAGCATTGTCATTGAAAACCTGAGCCTTTAGGCCGAGTACATTTTCAACTGCATCAAGTGAAGTTGTTCCTACTGCAGCACCAATCTTTGGATTTGCTGCTTTAACGTCAGCGATTGATTTTGCGCCAGCAATCTTGCTTCCCTTGAAGGAGACGATTGATTGGTTTGACTTGTAGTAAGAAGATGAGAAGTCAACAACCTTCGCGCGTTCAGCAGTGATTGAGTATTGCTGAATGTTGAAGTCGAAAGTCTTTGGTCCGGGAGCGATTGCGCCATCAAATGTGGTACGAACCCACTTTACATTTTCATTCTTGTAACCAAGTTCAGTCGCAATTGCATAGGCAACAGCGGCTTCGAAACCTTCGCCAGATTCTGGCTTGTCATTTAGAACCCATGGTGAATAAGCAGGTTCGCCAGTTGCGATAGTCAGAACTTCTGGTGTCACAGTTGAAAGTGCGCCAGCCTTGCACTCTCCTGAAGCAGATGCTGACTTGGAATCGTCTGAAGAACCACAGCTTGTCAGCAATATTGCTGCAATTGCCAATGGTGCCAATAACTTAAGTTTTTTCATTATGAGCCTTCCACTTCTATGTTTAACAATCATTGGGGTTCCCCGAATTTAGGAATTCTAAAGAGGCAGGCTATTCGGTGTCCACTTGCTTCCCCTAGATAAAGCCTTGCAGTTACTTAATTGTGCTCGCGCCAGGCTGAAGTAATAGGCAATCTACGATCTTTGCCGAATGCGCGCTTAGAGATCTTGGTTCCTGGCGGGTATTGACGACGTTTGTATTCAGCGGCATCGACCATGCGCAGGATTTTTGTCGCGAGCTCTAAATCAAAACCAGCAGCTAGAACTCCGGCTAACCCAAGATCCTGGTCGATATAGATGTGAAGAATTTGATCAAGCTGTAAATAATCGGGAAGTGAATCGGTGTCTTTTTGGCCAGGGCGAAGTTCAGCACTTGGCTCCTTGGAAATTGAGTTAACTGGAATTGGCGGAGTATGGCCATTCTTTACTGCTTGCGCATTTCGCCACTTTGAAAGCGCCCAGACCTCAGATTTAAATAGATCTTTTATCGGCGCATATCCACCGACCGCATCGCCATACAAAGTTGAATAACCGACAGCGAGTTCAGACTTATTGCCAGTAGCGAGAACTAAGTGGCCCTCTTGATTTGATAGCCCCATCAGAGTTGTTCCGCGAACTCGGGCTTGAACATTCTCTTCAGCAACACCGGTTAACCCAAGTTGAGATAAGAATGTAGAAACCATTGGTTCAATTTCGATCACGCGATAATTTAAGCCAATATTTTTCGCCAGTTCTGCGGCATCGCTTAGTGAGTGATCGGATGAGTAACGACTTGGAAGCCCGACCCCAAATACTCGGTCACTACCAATCGCATCTGCAGCGATCGTTGCTACAAGCGCCGAATCGATTCCACCAGAAAGGCCAAGAATTACGCTCTTAAACTTATTCTTCTCAACATAATCCCGAAGCCCTATAACCAGCGCCTGCCAAGTCTGAGACAAGTCGCTCATTGGATGTGCGATGCCGTGAGTTATTTTTTCGTATGGGGTCAATGGCAGATCCGAAATAACAACATCTGGTGTTGAGGTACCAAGGCGTACATCTAGATCCACAACCATTAGGCCATCAAAGAACTGTGGGGCTCTTGCAATAATCTCGCCATTTGCTGTTGCGACGATACTGTCACCATCAAAAACTAAATCATCTTGGGCGCCAGTCATATTCACATAGGCCAATGGTGCGCCAATATCTTTTGCTCGTTTCCTAACAAGCACTTGGCGAATATCTTCCTTCGCTCGCTCGTAAGGGCTGCCATTTGGAACTAGGACAAGACCTGGAGTTCGCGCTTTCAATTCTGCAACAGGTCCATCTTCAACCCAGATATCTTCACAAATTGCGATACCTATATCTACGCCATGGAACCGGACTACAAGTGAGCGATCACCGGCAACAAAATTTCTGAATTCATCAAAGACGCCATAGTTAGGAAGGTGGTGCTTTACATAAGTGGCAACAATTTCACCGCGGTAAACCAAGGCGACGGCATTCTGTGGTTTCTGTTCTGCGCTGCCATCTAAATAACCGATAACTGCAAGAATTTCACCAAGGCCTTGAACTTCGAGGCGTTCTGCGACTCCTACTACTGCTGCTCTACTTGCTGCCCTAAATGTTTGGCGAAGTGCTAAATCTTCAACTGGATATCCGGTAATAACCATCTCGGGAAAGAGAACTACATGGGCTCCGGCGTCTTTTGCCTTAACGGCATATTCGCAGATTAAATCGGTATTGCCAGCTAAATCACCGAGCGTTGGATTGATCTGGGCAAGTGCAATTCGCAGTTGACCGATGGCAAGTCCGCCCGTATTTCCCATGTGGCTAGCCTACCTGCTTGAGATTTGGTTACACTTTCACATAGTTCAAGCACCAACCAGGGACCGAAAGCCGGCCTTGAGTTCGCGCAATTGAATCTAGGAGCTTTAAATGGTTCAAATTAATCGAATCTCCATTTCAGATCTGGCTGCCTTCAAAAAGCGCGGCGAAAAATGGGCGATGCTCACTTGCTATGAACAGATGACTGCCGAGATTTTCGATGAGGCCCAAATCCCAGTGTTGCTAGTTGGCGATTCGGCTGGCAATAATTTCTTAGGAGAAGAGAACACAATCCCGGTAACTGTCGATGAGCTAATTCCGTTGGCAAGGGCCGTTGTTAATTCAACATCGCGGGCGATGGTTGTTGCAGACTTTCCATTTGGCTCATATGAATCTGGTCCCGATGCCGCACTTGCTACAGGCATCAGATTTTTCAAAGAGGCTAAAGCCCATGCCGTTAAGTTAGAGGGCGGGGCGAAAGTGGTTCCCCAAATTAAGCGATTGATTGAAGCCGGAATTCCAGTTATGGGACATCTTGGTCTTACTCCGCAATCAGTCCATGCCATTGGTGGTTTTAAAGTTCAGGGCCGTGGCGATGACGGCGCTCGAATCATGGCTGATGCAAAAGCGCTAGAAGCAGCAGGGGTATTTGCCATTGTCTTAGAACTAGTCCCAGAAGAGTTGGCGGAAGAAATTGCTAAATCCCTTTCCATTCCAATAATTGGAATCGGCGCTGGTGCCAAATGTGATGCCCAAGTCTTGGTCTGGACTGACTTAATGGGAATCACCAAGAACGCCCCAAAGTTGGCTAAGGCTTATCGCAACTTACGCCTTGAGATGCTAAATGCCGCCAAAGAATTTGCAGTGGATGTTTCTGGTGGGCAATTCCCCGGCCCAGAACAAACTTTTCACTAATTAATTAAATAGATTATCCCCATGCTCAAGAAGTTTGCGATCGATATCACCCCGCTCCGCAAATATCCCGACTTCCGTCGACTCTGGAGCTCTGGATTGATCAGTTATTTCGGCTCCATGATCACTTACGTTGCTCTTCCCTTTCAAATCAAGGAGCTAACTAACTCCTACATCGCTGTTGGCCTTATGGGAGCCGTTGAATTGATTCCATTGATTGTTTTTGGGCTATATGGCGGAGTCTTGGCTGACCGGGTGGATCGTCGCAAAATGATTTTGCTGACCGAGTTCGCTCTGATGGTTATGACCTTCTCGCTTTTTATAAATAGCCAGCTAACCAAGCCAAGTTTGATTTGGATTTATGTTGTCGCCGGATCGTTTGCTGCCCTAGATGGGTTGCAGCGACCTAGCGCCGATGCAATATTGCCAAGATTGGTCGGTCATGCAGATCTGCCTTCTGCAAGTGCGCTGATGTCTCTTCGTTGGCAGACCGGAGTAATCACCGGACCAGCACTTGCTGGCATTTTGTTAGCGACTGCTGGCACCGGAACTGCATATTTGGTTGATGTGATTACATTTGCAATTTCCATAATTTTTATTCTTAGAGTTAAGTCGGTAAAACCAATAACTAAGAATCCGGCACCAACGCTTGGCGCAATGGTTGAAGGAATTAGATATGCGACCTCTCGCAAAGACCTACTGGGCACTTACTTGGTGGATCTCGCAGCAATGTTCTTTGCGATGCCAAATGCACTCTTTCCATTTTGGGCAGATCAATTAAATGCCACTTGGGCCCTTGGTCTCTTCTATGCCGCCGGAACAATTGGTTCGGTCATCGTTACTTTGACCAGTGGTTGGATAAAAAATTATCATCATCATGGGCGCGCAGTCTTTTTGGCGGCACTTGGTTGGGGCGCAGCCATAACTTTGGCTGGAACAACCAACTCGCTCTTTTTGATTCTGCTCTTCCTAGCAATTGCCGGTGCATCCGACATGGTCAGTGCACTTTTCAGAGGAGCCATCTGGAACCAATCGATACCCGATGAACTTCGCGGAAGGTTGGCAGGAATCGAATTACTTTCCTACTCAGTAGGTCCACTTGGTGGGCAGATGAGGGCCGGAACTTTTGCTGCTGTTACTAACTTACGAACTTCGGTAATAAGCGGCGGCTTGCTTTGTATCGGATTTGTAACAATTGCGGCCGCTGCTCTGCCAAAATTTAGAAAATATGACGCCAGAACCAACGAATTTGCGGTTGAACAGCGAAAAATTCGGGCTGAAGATGCAAAAAGGGTGCAAAATGAGGATTCAGATCAGTAATTGTTAAAAAAAATCGCTAATTTTGCGAAAAATATTTCACGAAATACATAAAATTATAAAAAAATAATGTTGCGACACGCAGGTAAAAAATCACTCAAAATAGTGGAAAGTTTTTGTATTTAATGACACGCTTATCCATGAACAGGTTCGGTGACGGATCGAACTATTCTGATTAGGAGATGTACATGGCCGCAGCTAAGAAATCTGCACCAAAGCGTCGCAAGAAGGCAGCTGCTAAAACAGCAGCACCAAAGAAGCGTCGCAAGAAG
>WLJX01000021.1 GCA_009701575.1 Actinomycetota bacterium | reverse complement strand
GACTAGCGGGCCCGCATTTTTATTTTTAACTTTAAATTTATAAGTGAAGTTTTAAAACGAGAGGAGAAGTAAAATGGCAACATTCGTTGACCGCGTAACTCTCCATGCATCTGCCGGCAGTGGCGGCGATGGTTGCGTCTCAATTCACCGCGAAAAATTTAAACCTCTAGGTGGACCAGATGGCGGCAACGGTGGTCGTGGTGGCGATGTAATTCTTATCGTTGATCAAGACACAACAACACTTCTAGATTTTCACCATTCACCACATCGTCGCGGTACTAATGGCTCACTCGGTTATGGCGATTACTGCAACGGTAAAGAGGGTAAAGATTTAACGCTGCATGTTCCAAATGGAACTGTTGTTAAAGATGCAACCGGAACTGTAATTGCAGACTTAGTTGGTTTTGGAACTCGCTTTATTGCGGCACAAGGCGGTAAAGGTGGGCTAGGAAATGCTGGCCTAGCTTCCTCTAAACGTCGCGCCCCAGGCTTCGCACTTAAAGGTGAGCCAGGTGAAGAGCGCACGCTAATTCTTGAACTTAAGAGCGTTGCAGATATTGGTTTAATTGGTTTTCCATCCGCTGGAAAATCTTCACTGATTGCTTCAATCTCTTCTGCTAAACCAAAGATTGCTGATTATCCATTCACAACACTTGCTCCAAACCTTGGCGTTGTTCAAGCAGGCGATACTCGATTCACTGTTGCAGATGTTCCAGGTTTAATTCCTGGCGCTTCTGAAGGTAAGGGCCTGGGCCTTGAATTCTTACGTCACGTTGAACGATGTTCTGCACTTGTACATGTTCTTGATTGCGGAACTTTAGAAACTGATCGCGATCCGGTAAAAGATTTCGACATTATCGAAGAAGAACTTTCACATTATGGTGGACTGTCAGAGCGCCCACGTTTGATTGCCTTAAACAAAGTAGATCTACCAGATGGAAAAGCGATGGCCGATATGGTGCAACCAATTTTGGAGGCCCGCGGTTATCAGGTCTACCAAATTTCTGCGGCATCACATATTGGTTTAACTGAATTAAATTATGCGATGGCTCGAATAATTCAAGAGGCACGTAAGGCTGAAGCGCTTGTCGAAAAGGCTCGAATCGTTCTTCGCCCAGTTGCAGTTGGAAATTCTGGATTTACTGTGACTGCAAATAAGGATGGTTCATTTACTGTTGTTGGTGACAAGCCAGTTCGTTGGGTAAAGCAGACAGATTTCGGCAATGCCGAAGCAATTGGTTATTTGGCTGATCGACTTGCAACTTTGGGTGTAGAAAAAGAGCTATTTAAAAAAGGCGCAAAGGCGAAAGATGAAGTTCGAATCGGTGAAGGCGATAACGCTGTCATCTTCGATTGGGAACCATCGATTGAAGCGGGTGCAGAATTACTTGCTGGTCCTCGTGGTGGCGATCTTCGTTTGGAATCACCATGGGCGGGGCGTTACACCGAAGATTTAGTTGATGATTTACTTAGTGATGATGAAATTGCAATGCAGTGGGAATACAACACCGAGAATCCAAGAGATCCACGCGTAGTTGTGGAAGCTAATTCGGAGGATAACTAATGAGCGCAAAGCGAATTGTTATCAAAGTTGGTTCTTCTACTCTTACGGGAGATGCGGGAACTTCGCTAAATGGTGCGGCTGTTGCAAAGCTAGTTGATGTTGTTGCTGAACTAAAGAGCGCTGGTAAAGAAGTCATTATTGTTACATCTGCTGCGATTGCTGCTGGCATGGCACCACTCGGGCTAACAGAGCGACCAACAGATCTTGCAACTCAACAAGCTTCGGCTTCCGTTGGTCAAGGTTTGTTGATTGCGAAATACAGCGCAGAATTTACTCGACATAACATTGTTGCCTCCCAAGTGCTTGTTACTGGTGATGATTTATCGCGCGATCTACATAAAGAAAATGCCAAGCGAACTCTGCTCCGATTGCTTGAACTTGGAGTCGTCCCAATTATTAACGAGAACGATTCAGTCGGGACCGAGGAAATTCGCCTCGGTGATAATGACCGACTTGCGGCACTGGTCCTTGAACTTATTACCGCTGATCTTCTTGTTCTAGTTTCAGATATTGATGCTCTTTATGACGCACCTCCATCACAACCAGGTGCAAATCGAATCGCAAAAGTTACCGACTTCAAAGAACTTGAAACCATTGATATAGGTGGAGTTGGTACTTCAGGAGTTGGCAGCGGGGGAATGGTTACCAAGATTCAAGCCGCAGAAATTGCGACAGCAAATGGCGCCAGCATGTTACTTACAGACCTAGCCAATCTAGGAGATGCGCTCTCAGGTAAAGATGTTGGAACGCTCTTTACAGCTAAGTAAGTTTCTTAGTCACCTCTAGCAAGACTTTCGCAGTCGCAACCGTTTCATCTAAACCTGTTGGATTATCTGAAAGTTTCACTATCACCGTTCTGGTTTTCGGATTCATGAAAATGTATTGGCCATGCAAGCCTTCTGCCTGACTAATACCTGGGAATGGATGCCAGACAAATGCACCATAACCCCAATTATGATCAAGCGTTGTTACTGGTGTTGTCATTCGCTTTAACCAAGTTGGATCAATAATTTGTTTTGCTCCCGCTTGGCCACCATTTAGCATCGCTAGTCCAACTCGCGCGTAATCTCTTGCAGTTGCATTGAAGCAACAGAATGCTTTCTCAGTTCCACCAACTCGATCAACATTCCAAGTTGCTGGATACTTTGCGCCAATTGGCTGCCAGACATTTTTACTGAAGTAATCAGCGAGCGTAGTTCCGGTTATAGATTTAATAATCATTCCTAGCATCATGGTATCAACGCTGCGATATTCAGATTTTGAACCGGGTTCGAAAGCCATCTTGCGGTTATGCTTCATAAACCAATCAAGGTCAGTTGTCGCATACATCTGTGCAATTGCAACGCCCCAGCCGGCTGGTCCTGTTGGATAATTATCTGAAACACCAACACCGCTCTGCATATCAAGTAGAGATTGCACAGTTACCTTATCGAAAGAAGTTCCGGTCTTTAACTCTGGGAAGTATTTAACAAAGGTATCGCTCTCTTTCAATTTTCCTTCGGAGATTAATTGGCCGGCAACGATTGCGGTCATTGTTTTCGCAACTGAATAGGAAGGTAGCTGTGAAGATTCACTAAAACCCTTCTTGTAATACTCGTAAGTTATTACGCCATTTCTTATCAGTAGAAATGCATTTGTGTTAGTTCGATCTAAGAAGTCCTGCCATTTAATTTGCTTGCCCTTCCAGGCGACGGTCTCAGGTGATGTTTCGCTGCTTGTTGGCCATGCGATTGGATTGGTTGAAGGTGCAATCGTGTGCCACGGCATTAGAGTCGGCGTTTTCGATGCTGGTGCGAAACCGAGTTTTATCGTCGCTATTGGATTTGGGTAATGGATAAATCTAGTGAACCCAGTTAAGGCAACCGCTAGGGCAACTAGAACTATTAAGGTATTTCGCAGCACTCGCAATAAACGTCTCATGAGAGAAGGGTAGAAGGCTCTAGGCTAGGAACATGGAAGCCACTGCGATAATTGCCGAACTTGCTGATAAAGCTAAATTGGCTGCACGCACCTTAATCGCGGCGAGTGACGCTGATCGTGTTGAAGCATTGAACCGAATTTCAGAGGAAATTTTTGCAAGTGAAGTCGAAATTTTGGCAGCAAATGCAGATGATATGTCGAACGCTGTGCGCGACGGTATGGCTGAATCTATGCAGGACCGGTTGCTCCTAACAGCAGCAAGAATTCATGGAATGGCAGATGGCGCCCGACAAGTTTCAAAACTATCTAGTCCGCTTGGAAAAACTCTGCGGGAGAGCACCTTAGAAAATGGACTTCACTTAAAACAAATCTCAGTTCCATTTGGCGTCGTCGGAATGGTTTACGAAGCGCGTCCAAATGTAACGGTGGATGCTGCAGTAATTTTATTGATGTCAGGAAATGCCGCGCTGCTACGTGGGTCATCAAGTGCGGCGAATAGCAATGAAGTCTTGGTAAATGTAATGCGCCGGGCACTTTCCAAAACCAATATTTCACCCGATGTAATACAACTTGTGCCATCTACAGATCGCTCGACCGTTGCAGCGCTATTACATGCTCGAGGCAAAGTTGATTTAGTTATTCCACGAGGGAGCGCAGCCCTTATTCGCACCGTTATCGATGACTCAACTGTTCCAACAATCGAAACTGGCGCTGGTGTCTGCCATGTATATATCGATTCCGAAGCAGATCTTGTAAAGGCCTTACCAATAGTTTTGAATTCAAAGACGCACCGGCCAAGTGTTTGTAATGCTGCGGAAACGCTATTGGTTCATGAAAGCGTTGCAGCAAAGTTCTTGCCAGTTGTGCTTTCTGCACTTCGCGATTTGAAAGTTAAATTAAATGTAGATTCTGCAACAGCCAAAATCGCAGATGAAAATAAAATTGCAGTTAGTTCAGCTACTGAAGAGAATTGGTCTACCGAATACAACGCGCTAGAGATGAATGTTGCCGTTGTTCCAAGCCTTCTTGCCGCAGCAGATCACATTGCAAAATATGGAACTAAGCACACCGAAGCGATTGTGACGCAATCAGATGCTAATGCCGCAAAGTTCGTCGCCTTAAGTGATTGCGCTGCGGTAATGGTTAATGCATCGACAAGATTTACTGATGGCGAACAGATGGGATTCGGTGCTGAAATCGGGATCTCAAATCAGAAGCTTCATGCCCGCGGTCCAATGGGTCTAGAACAAATGACCACCACAACTTGGATTGTTACTGGCTCTGGCCAGATTCGCGCATAATTTCAATTTATAGCAAGCCACTTCCTCGCGATAAGGTTCGACCATGGCCGCAATTTCTCGTGACGATGTCGCACACCTAGCAAAGCTGGCACGAGTCGAGATGACCCCGGATGAACTTGATCATATGGCGGTCGAACTGGAACAAATTTTAGGCGCAGTTAAAAGAGTTCAAGAAGTGGCAACGGCAGATATTTCACCGACTTCACATCCACTTTCAATGTCGAATGTTTTCCGTGATGATGTTGTGAAGCCAAGTCTCACAAATGAAGAGGCGCTTTCTGGCGCTCCAGCAAAGGCTGAAGATCGCTTTAAGGTTCCACAAATTCTCGGTGAAGAATGACAAATATTCACTCTACTGCTGCCGAAATGGCAAGTGCGCTTTCGAAAAAAGAGATCACTTCAGTTGAATTAACTAAGGCACATTTAGATCGTATTGCCGAAGTTGATGGAAAATTACATTCATTTCTTCATGTTGATGATGAAGGTGCGTTAGCACAGGCGGCTGAAGTTGATGCAAAGCGTGCAAAGGGCGAGGTTCTGTCACCACTTGCTGGAGTACCAATCGCAGTAAAAGATATTTTGGCGCAGAAAGGTATTCCAACTACTGCTGGTTCAAAGATTCTTGAAGGTTGGCGTCCGCCATACGACTCAACCGTTGTTGCAAAGTTAAAGGCAGCCGGTGTCGTAATTCTTGGCAAGACAAATATGGATGAATTTGCAATGGGTTCATCAACTGAAAATTCTGCTTATGGCCCAACTCAAAATCCTTGGGACTTAACTAGAACACCAGGTGGTTCGAGCGGCGGATCCGCAGCAGCAGTTGCTGGATTTGAAGCGCCCCTTGCAATTGGAACTGATACCGGTGGATCAATTCGCCAACCTGCTGCACTCACTGGAATTGTTGGAGTGAAACCAACTTACGGCGGCGTCTCTCGTTACGGAGTTATTGCATACTCATCAAGTCTTGATCAAGTTGGGCCCTTTGGTCGTACAGTTTTAGATACCGCGCTTTTACATGAAGTTATTGCGGGACATGATGAACGCGATTCAACAAGTATTAACGCACCTGTTCCACAAGTTGTTGCGGCTTCAAAACGTCTTGATGTTAAGGGTATGAAGATCGGGGTAATTAAAGAACTTAGCGGCTCTGGTTTTCAAGCAGGAGTAAGTGCGCGAATTAATGAATCAATCGAATTATTGGTAGCTGCGGGTGCTGAAATAGTTGAGGTCTCTTGTCCGAACTTTGAATATGCACTTGCTGCTTATTACTTAATCGCACCTTCAGAAGCCTCATCAAACTTGGCACGATTTGATTCGATGCGCTACGGACTACGCGTTGGTGATGACGGTACTAAGGGAGCAGAAGAAGTTATGAGTGCTACTCGTGAAGTTGGTTTTGGCAAGGAAGTTAAGCGCCGAATAATTCTTGGAACTTACGCACTCTCATCTGGTTATTACGATGCTTATTACGGATCGGCACAGAAAGTTCGCACCCTTGTGAAGCGTGATTTCGAAAACGCATTTGCCAAGGCCGATGTTTTGATTTCACCAGTAACTCCGACTACTGCATTTAAAATTGGGGAGAAGAGCAACGATCCTGTCGCAATGTACCTAAGTGATATCGCAACCATCCCAGTAAATATGGCTGGCATTGGCGGAATGAGCCTTCCAGTTGGGCTTGCAGAAGAAGATGGTTTACCTGTCGGATTACAAATCATGGCGCCACTTATGCAAGATGATCGTTTCTACCGCGTAGGTGGAACTCTAGAGGCGGCCTTACTTTCAAAGTGGGGCAAACCAATTCTTTCCAACGCACCAGATTTAGCGGTGAAAAAATGACACTCGACTATAAAGGTGCAACCGAAAAGTATGAGCCAACTCTTGGCTTAGAGGTTCACGTCGAGTTAAATACAAACTCGAAGATGTTCTGCTCATGCGCTACAGAGTTTGGCGCTTCACCAAATACTCAAACCTGTCCAGTCTGTTTGGGACTTCCAGGAGCGCTTCCAGTAGTAAATGGAAAAGCAATTGAGAGCACAATTTTAATTGGCCTTGCACTTAACTGTTCGATTGCGCCATATAGCCGCTTTGCCCGAAAGAATTATTTCTATCCAGATATGCCTAAGAATTTTCAAACCTCACAATATGACGAACCAATCTGTGTCGATGGCTACTTAGATGTAGAAATCGAAACCGAAGATGGTCCAAAGACATTTAGAGTTGATATCGAACGTGTTCATATGGAAGAGGACACTGGTAAATCACTTCACGTTGGTGGCGCTACTGGGCGAATTCATGGCGCAGAATATTCATTACTTGATTACAACCGCGCTGGAATTCCACTTGTTGAAATTGTTACCAGAATTATTCCGGGGACCGGAAAATATGCACCACAAGTTGCTCGCGCTTACGTAACCCAACTTCGTGACATTCTGCGATCTCTCGGCGTTAGCGATGTAAAGATGGAACAAGGTTCACTTCGTTGTGATGCCAACGTTTCACTTGCCCCGATTGGTAGTGGATTACTTGGCACTCGAAGTGAGACTAAGAATGTAAATTCACTACGTTCCGTAGAACGTGCGCTAACTGGTGAAATTGAACGTCAAGCAAATCGGTTAGAAGCAGGCGAGCGAATTATTCAAGAGACGCGTCACTTCTTAGAAGAGAGCGGATTGACTCGACCTGGACGTTCTAAAGAGCAGGCAGAGGATTACCGCTATTTTCCAGAACCAGATTTAGTTCCAGTAACTCCTGATGCTAAATGGATTGAAGAACTGCGGGCAAAGTTGCCAGAAAATCCTGCAGATCGCCGCAAGCGATTACAGAAAGAGTGGAATGTTCCTGATTCAGAGATGACATCACTAATTAATGCTGAACTCGTAGATGTTGTTGAAGAGACAATCAAGCTCGGTGCAGAACCAACCCGTGCTCGTACTTGGTGGCTCGGTGAAATTTCACGTCTTGCAAATGAGAAAGAAGTCGCACCTACCTCGCTTATTACGACCACATTTGTTGCCGAAATAATTGCGCTAATTTCTAGCGGCGATCTCACAGATAAATTAGCTCGCCAAGTTGTTGAAGGCGTTGTAAATGGTGAAGGTTCACCAGCAGAAGTTATTGAAAAACGTGGGCTAAAAGTTGTATCTGATGATTCAGCGTTAATGGTTGCAATCGAAGCTGCAATTGCCGCCCAACCCGATACTGCAGAGCGCATCCGTGGTGGAAACATTCCAGCAGCCGGCGCACTTATTGGCGCAGTAATGAAAGCCACTGGTGGTCAGGCTGACGCAGCGAAGGTTCGCGAACTATTATTAAGGCACTTAGGTCAAGGTTAGGTCAAGGATAGGAAACGTAGATGAGTAATCCAATGAAGCCTCGTTCCGGTTTAGTCACTGATGGAATTGAGCGCGCACCTGCACGTGGAATGTTGCGAGCAGTTGGAATGGGCGATGACGATTGGGTTAAGCCACAAATTGGAATTGCATCTTCTTGGAATGAAATTACGCCATGCAATCTCTCATTAGATCGTCTGGCGAAAGCCTCAAAGAAAGGTGTAATTGCTGCCGGCGGATTCCCAATGCAATTCGGAACTATTTCAGTTTCAGATGGAATTTCAATGGGCCACGAAGGAATGCACTTCTCGCTTGTATCTCGCGAAGTTATTGCTGACTCAGTTGAAACTGTTATGCAGGCCGAGCGCTTAGATGGAATGGTTACCTTTGCTGGTTGCGATAAATCACTTCCCGGAATGATGATGGCCGCTGCACGTATCGATGTTGCATCAGTATTTGTTTATGCCGGATCAACCTTGGCCGGTTCGGTTGACGGTAAAGATGTAACAATCATTGACGCTTTCGAAGCGGTTGGTGCGTGTGCTCGCGGACTAATTACCGAAGAGCAAGTGGATAAAATTGAACGCGCTATCTGTCCTGGCGAAGGTGCTTGTGGAGGCATGTTTACCGCGAACACTATGGCTGCAATCGGTGAAGCGCTGGGTCTCTCACTTCCTGGCTCTGCATCACCTGCTGCGGTTGATCGTCGCCGCGATGATTACGCAATCAAATCTGGCGCCGCGGTTGTTGAATTAATTCGCAAGGGAATCACAACTCGCCAAATTTTGACTAAGAAAGCCTTTGAAAATGCAATCACAATTCTTATGGCGCTAGGTGGCTCGACAAATGCTGTTCTGCATTTACTAGCAATCGCAAATGAAGCTGAAGTTGATTTAACTATGGAAGATTTCCACCGGATTGGTTCTAAAGTCCCACTACTTGGCGACCTAAAACCATTTGGTAAGTATGTAATGACTGATATTGATCGCGTCGGCGGAATTCCAGTAGTTCTTCGCGCGCTATTCGACGCCGGATTCATACATGGAGATTGCTTAACAGTTACCGGAAAAACTATGGCTGAAAATCTTGCAGAATTAGCTCCACTTGATCCAGATGGCGAAGTTCTTCACGCAATCAAATCACCAGTTTCAACTGCTGTTGGAATCACAATTCTTGGTGGCTCACTCGCTCCAGAAGGTGCGGTTTGTAAAACTGCAGGCATCGGTGTTGATAAATTTGAAGGACCGGCACGAGTTTTCGAACGCGAACAACTTGCAATGGATGCGCTACAAGATGGAACTATTAAAGCGGGCGACGTAGTTGTAATTCGCTATGAAGGTCCAAAGGGTGGACCTGGAATGCGCGAAATGTTAATGATTACTGGTGCGATTAAAGGCGCCGGTCTCGGCAAATCAACTCTGCTATTAACCGATGGTCGATTTAGTGGTGGCAGTACCGGACTATGTGTAGGACATGTTTCACCAGAAGCAGTTGATGGCGGGCCAATAGCCTTTATTAAAGATGGCGATTTAATTCGCATTGACACTATTGCTCGCACCTTAGATCTCTTGGTGAATGAAGCAGAAATGGTTGAGCGTCGTAAGAATTTCAATCCAATCCCACATAAATATAAGCGTGGGGTATTGGCAAAATACACAAAGGTTGTGGGGTCGGCTTCCAAGGGTGCGGTCTGCGGTTAAATAGTGAGATTTTCATCCCCGGGGTTGACCAAATGCAAAGGTCAGGGGAGAATTCAGTCATGATTTCAGTCGTGGTAATTGGTGAGCGCGCGCTCTAGTTAATAACTAGTTCGTGTGCTGCCCCTCAGTGGAAACTGAGGGGTTTCGCATTTCAATTGCGCTTTTAGTTTTGAAGGGAGATGAACATGAGTGAATCAACAAAGATGACGGGGGCGAGTTCGCTCGTCAAAGCGTTAGAAGCTTCTGGCGTAGATGTCATGTTCGGTATCCCAGGTGGTGCAATTCTTCCGGCTTACGATCCAATATTTGATAGCAAGATTCGCCACATCTTAGTTAGACACGAACAAGGCGCTGGACATGCTGCAACCGGCTATGCCCAAGCAACTGGTCGCGTTGGTGTTTGTATTGCAACTTCAGGACCAGGAGCAACTAACTTAGTTACACCACTTGCGGATGCACAGATGGATTCTGTTCCAATCGTCGCAATCACTGGTCAAGTTGCATCAGGTGCAATCGGAACTGATGCCTTTCAAGAAGCTGATATTCGCGGCATAACAATGCCGATTACAAAGCATTCTTTTCTAGTTACAGATCCAGCAGACATTGCACGCAGTATCGCCGAAGCGTTTCATATTGCGAGCACAGGTCGACCTGGCGCAGTGTTGGTTGATATTGCAAAAGATGCACTTCAAATGCAGACCGAATTTAATTATCCAAAGTCAATAGATTTGGGTGGCTACAAGCCAAAGTTAGATGCAACCCCAGAATCAATTCGTGATGCCGCTGCGCTAATCGCGCAATCTAAGGCCCCAGTTCTTTACATTGGTGGCGGTGCAATAAAGGCGCAAGCTCATAAGGAACTCTTAAAGCTTGCCGAACTTACTGGTGCACCAGTAGTAACAACACTTATGGCACGCGGCGCTTTCCCAGATTCACACCCACAACACCTTGGAATGCCGGGCATGCACGGAACTGTTGCCGCTGTTACAGCGCTTCAGAAAGCAGATTTGTTAATAACACTTGGTGCCCGTTTTGATGATCGTGTTACTGGAAAACTTTCAACATTTGCGCCAAATGCAAAGATCATTCACGCCGATATCGACCCTGCTGAAATCGGTAAGAATCGTCGCGCTGATGTGGCTCTCGTTGGAGATTTGCGTCTAACTATCGAAGCGCTATTACCTGCAATCAAGAGTGAGTTTAAGAAGAACCAACCAGATATTTCTGCTTGGTTATCTCAAGCCTATGGCTGGCGCAATCGATTCCCACTTGGTTACGACCACCCATCTGATGGAAGTCTTTCACCACAATATGTAATTGAAAGAATTGGAAAACTATCTGGACCAGATGCAATCTACGCCGCGGGTGTAGGACAACATCAAATGTGGGCTTCACAATTCATTTCATATGAGAAGCCGCGAACTTGGTTGAACTCTGGCGGACTTGGAACTATGGGTTATGCCGTTCCTGCAGCAATGGGTGCAAAAGTTGGCGCACCTGACACAACAGTTTGGGCAATTGACGGAGATGGCTGTTTCCAGATGACTAACCAAGAGTTAGTTACCTGTGCGCTAAATAATATTCCAATCAAAGTTGCAGTTATAAATAATGAAAGTTTAGGAATGGTTCGCCAATGGCAGACACTGTTCTATAACGAGCGTTATTCAAATACTCAGCTACATTCAAAGCGCATTCCTGATTTTGCAAAGCTTGCCGAGGCGATGGGTTGCGTTGGCTTGACTTGTGATTCAAGAGATGATGTCGATAAGACAATTGCCCAGGCAATGGAGATCAATGACCGCCCAGTTGTAGTTGACTTTAGCGTTCATAAGGATGCAATGGTCTGGCCAATGGTCGCAGCTGGAACTTCAAACGATGACATTGTTAATGCCCGTTCCCTTGCACCTATCTGGGATTCACAGGAGTTATAAATGACACAGTCACATCCAGATGCACCTTCATCATCTACTTCAATCTTAAAGACTCGCACGCTTTCAGTTCTGGTTGAAAATAGTCCGGGCGTACTTGCCCGAATCTCTTCACTATTTTCACGTCGTGGTTACAACATCGATTCACTCGCTGTTGGGCCAACAGAGAATCCGAACTTCTCTCGAATGACAATAGTTATCAATGTTGAAGATCATGCGCTTGAGCAAGTTATTGCTCAATTAGATAAATTGATTAATGTTATAAGCATCACCGAACTAGACCCTGTTGTCTCGGTTCAACGTGAACTCTTGTTGGTTAAAGTTTCAACCGATGAGAAAACTCGCTCTCAAGTTCTTGAGACAGTCCAGCTATTTCGCGCCAAGGTTGTAGATGTTGCACAGGATGCCGTCACTATTGAGGCCACCGGCAATACCGAGAAAATCTCAGCTCTGCTCCGGGTCCTTGAGCCATTTGGCATCTTGGAACTGATCCAATCAGGCTTAGTTGCGATGTCTCGAGGGCTAAAACCGGGCTCGATTTCAGAAGATAAGAAATAAAAAATAGGCTTACCCCCAGTATTAACAAAACCAAAGCAAATCAACTACCAGGAAGAGGAAGGTCATAAAAGTGGCAACCCAGTATCACGACGAAGATGCCGATCTATCAATTATCCAATCTAAGAAGGTTGCAGTAATTGGATACGGCTCACAAGGACATG
>WLJX01000020.1 GCA_009701575.1 Actinomycetota bacterium | reverse complement strand
TGGGCCGATATAACTCTTGAATCATTCTCGATAGCACTGACATCAGCGAGCGATCTTATTGTTACCGGTGAATTTCCGCCTAGCTTCTGAACTGTTGCATCAACCACATCAACTATTTGAGCAAATGAGATAGCGCCATTTAGAAATCCCTCAACCGCGACTTCGTTGGCTGCATTAAAAATTGCCGGCAGCCCACCACCAAGTTCACCGCATCTGCGAGCCAAATCAACAGCTGGAAACTTTGCATTATCAATTGGTGCAAAATTCCAAGAGTGGCTTTGATTCCAATCGATAGGTGGCGTTGCTTTAGGAATTCGGTTGGTATCAGAAATTGCATATGCAATTGGCCCCTTCATATTTGGCGGGCTAGCCTGTGCGATAGTCGAACCATCTACAAATTCCACCATCGAATGAACGACGGATTGTGGATGAATTACTGCGCTGATTTTGGAATATGGAAGATCAAATAGGTAGTGCGCTTCAATTATTTCTAAACCTTTATTCATTAGCGTTGCAGAGTTAATAGTTACGACCGGACCCATCGACCAAGTTGGGTGGTTTAGCGCTTCTGCGACTGTTATATCTGACAGATCGCTGCGATCTCTAAATGGGCCACCACTCGCAGTCAAGATAACTTGCTTAACTTCCGAAGCCTTACCGCTTAAGAAGCATTGGTAAAGAGCTGAGTGTTCGGAGTCAACTGGAATAATTTGATCTCGTCCGAAAGCCATTACTAAATCGCCGCCCGCTACAAGTGATTCTTTATTTGCGAGCGCAACTTTATTTCCCACTGATAGCGCCGCAAGCGTTGGTCCAAGTCCGATTGATCCGGAAATTCCATTTAGTACAACGTTACAAGTCATCGCCGCAATTTCCGATGCGGCATTTGGTCCATCAATTACCTGGGTCTTACCTAGCTTTGAAATCAAGGTCTCTCGATTACCCGTAGTTCCTACTACCGGTACCGAAAACTTATTCGCTTGCTCTGCTAAAAGTTCAAGGTTTTTGCCGCCTGCCGAAAGTCCAATGACTCGGAACTTATCTGGGTTAGCCTCAACTATTTCTAACGCCTGGGTTCCGATTGATCCCGTTGAACCAAGGATGACTAAATCGATAGGAGCGGACACTCCCCTATTCTAAGTAACAATAGGCAAAAGTTTTGCCTCAGATAGACTGCGCCCATGACATCCGGTCCAAATATCCCGCAAGAACTCCGCCTCGTAACACCAATCCCGGGTCCAAAGTCCCAGGAAATTATCAAGCGGAGAAATGAAGCGGTTTCTGCATCACTCGGAATGGCGATTCCTGTTGTTGTCGAAAAAGCTGGCGGCGGTGTAATTGTTGATGTTGATGGAAACTCAATTATCGATATGGGCGCTGGTATCGCAGTTGTGAATGTTGGAAATAGCGCAGACCGCGTAGTTGAAAACGTAATTAATCAAGTGAAAGCATTCACACATACCTGCTTCATGATTGCGCCATACCTTGGATACATCGAAGTCTGTGAAATCTTAAATCGAATCACACCAGGAACGCATAAGAAGAAATCAGTTCTGCTGAATTCGGGCGCCGAAGCAGTTGAGAATGCAATCAAGATTGCACGTGCATATACAAAGCGCCAAGCGGTAGTCGTTTTTGAACACGGTTATCACGGTCGAACAAATTTAACTATGGCAATGACCGCCAAAAATATGCCTTACAAAGAGGGCTTCGGACCTTTTGCAAGCGAGATCTATCGCATGCCAATGGCATATCCATTTAGATTCAATGGCGATGCCGCGGCTTGCGCAACCGAAACCCTTGAAGTTGTTACTCATAAAATTGAGAAGGAAATTGGCGCAAAGAACGTTGCCGCAATTGTGATCGAACCAATTCAAGGTGAAGGTGGCTTTATCGTCCCACCTAAGGGTTTTCTTCCTGGTCTTGCAAAGTTTGCTAAAGATAATGGCATCGTCTTTGTTGCTGATGAAGTCCAAACTGGCTTTGGCCGAACTGGCAAGATGTTTGCAGTAGAACACGAGAACGTTGATGCTGATTTGATTACAACTGCAAAAGGAATTGCTGGTGGCTTCCCACTTGCTGGTGTTACCGGTCGCGCTGAAATGCTTGATTCAGTTCATGCCAGCGGACTTGGTGGAACATTTGGTGGCAATCCAGTAGCCTGCGCAGCAGCACTTGGCGCTCTCGCAACAATCGAAGAAGAGAAACTCGTAGATCGCGCAAATGTAATTGGCAAAATTATGGTTGATGCGCTGCAGGCAATGGCTAAGAAATATCCAGTAATTGGTGAAGTTCGTGGCGCTGGTGCGATGCAGGCAATTGAATTAGTAAAGCCAGGAACTATTGAACCTAATAGTGAGGCTATGAGCGCCGTGATTAAATATTGCCAACAGAAAGGCGTATTAATTCTTAGCGCCGGAACTTATTCCAATGTAATTCGCTTGTTGCCACCATTAGTAATGCCAGAGCACTTGTTAAAACAGGCTCTTGGAATTATTGATGATGCTTTCGCCAGCCTCTAAGTTAAGAGTCGAAACCAAGTCCTAGTGAATCCAAGAGTTTAAGCCACAAATTTCGCTTGCCTTGATTCATATCTGATTTATTAATTGACCATTGCGTTAATCGAATAAAGATAAATTTAAATGGTTCCGGTGGGAATGGCAGTGGCTTCTTTCTAACCATGCGCAATCTGGTTCGCTCGTTATCTTCGCCATCTAAGAGATCCAACATAACTTGAGCACCGAAACGAGAGGCGCCAACACCAAGGCCGGTATATCCCATTACATATGCAACTTTTCCGCGATGGGCCTGGCCCCAGAATTGAGTGAAGCGAGAGCAGGTATCAATTGCACCACCCCAACCATGTGTGAATTTAATTCCCTGTAATTGTGGGAAAGTTTCTAGAAATGCTTCTGCGAGGTGTGCGTAAGTTTCAGCACTGCTCTCATATTCGTGGCGAACTTTTCCGCGGAAGTTATAAATTGCGTCATATCCACCCCATAAAATTTCATTATCTTTAGTCAGTCGGTAATAGTGGAATTGATTTCCAGCCTCTGAAAGTCCCTCGCGATTCTTCCAACCAATTGACTCCATCTGGGCTGGCGTAAGTGGCTCTGTAACTAGTTGGAAATCGTAAACTGGAACAACATATTTCTTAGCGCTTCTAACCAGTGATCGATAAACATTGGTCGCGAGTGCAACTTTCTGCGCAAATACACTTCCGTAAGGAGTGTGAACAATAATTCCGGTACTTGTTCGCTCTAGTCGCAGCGCACTTGTGTTCTCATAAATTTGTACCCCACTCGCGATACAGGCCTGTTCAAGGCCCCAAACTAAACGTGCTGGATCGACGAGCGCGGTTCCATCTGGATCCCAAAGTCCACCAACAGATAGCGGAGAATTAACTCGAGATTGCATCTCTTTCCTGCTTAATACTTCGACGTTATCGCCAAATGAGTTACGGAGATTGGCCTCTTCGATTATGCCTTCCATCTGCCACTCTTCATTTGCGACGCTAATCTCGCCAGTTAATTCGAAGCCACAATCAATCTTGTGCTTCTTAATTGTTGCTTCAATACCTTCAAGATTTTCGCGACCCAAACGTTCAATGATTGCCATCTCATCTTTGAAGCGACTGTAGCCATTCATAAAACCATGAGTTAAGGAGTAGCTGCAGAAGCCACCGTTTCGACCAGATGCACCGGCGCCAGTCTCGAGTTGTTCAATAATTATTACCTTACGTTCTGGGCTCTTCTCTTTAGCCAATAGCGCAGTCCAGAGTCCGGTATATCCAGCGCCTACTATGCATAAATCAGTAGTTGTTTCACCAATAAGAGTCGGGTGAACTTCTGGTTCTAGTGGGTCAGCGTCAAGCCAATACAACTGCGGTTGCATATGCGAGAGAAGATTTAAATAGGAGGAGTCGATGTTAGCCATCGCGTAATCCGGCCGAAACCGGGATCACCCCTTCAATCACAACTTTTAGTTGGCCCGGGTCCTCCGGAGTCCTACCCCATGACGCAGAACTACTTACAGTTCTGTCGTTCACCATGGAAACGTTAAAAGTTTAGCGCACCTTTCGGCGGTTTACTAGTTGCCCCACGATAACAATTGTTAGAGCTAAGAAGAACATCGCAGAGCCAATTACATTTGCCTGTGCTGGAATTCCGCGAGCGGCAGATACATAAATAAATTTAGGAAATGTCGTCAGAGTTCCAGAGTTGAAGTTTGTAATAATGAAATCATCAAAGGAGAGGCTAAATGCCAGAAGGGCGGCGCCTGCAATACCAGGAGCTACTAGTGGCAGGGTAACCCTTCTAAATGTTTCAAACTCATTTGCATAGAGATCCATTGCAGCTTGTTCAAGTCTGGGATCAAGGCTTGCGATACGCGCCTTAACTGTGACAACAACAAAAGAGATACAGAAAACAATATGCGCAATAACTGTTGGCCAGAAACCAGGATTAATTTTAAGTACTAAGAAGAGCGAGAGTAAGGATGCACCCATAACGATTTCTGGGGTTGCCATAGGTAAAAAGATAAGCAAGTTTGATGTTGAACGTCCTCTGAACTTATGTCGCCCGATCGCGAATGCGATCATTGTTCCAAGGATTGTTGAGAAGAAAGTTGCAAGGAAACCAATCTTTATTGAATTGCCTAGCGCGTTGCAAACTTCAGGCGCACCACATGGGTTCTGCCAATTTCCAAGTGTGAAGCCCTTCCAAATTAAGTTGCTCTTTCCAGAATCATTAAATGAAAATGCAAAGGTATATGCCACTGGAATGAACAGATAGGTAAATGCGAAAACTGCGTAGATGCGAATTAAATTACGACCGATCCAACGTTGAATACGTGCGCCAAGTGGAATTGTTGGAATCGTTGCATCCTTAAGTTTCTGGCTCATACCAACTCCTCAGTTCCAGCTTTACGGATATAGAGAGTTACCAAAATTAGAATCGCAGCCATCAAAGTAAATGAGAGAGCAGCGGCTGTTGGATAGTCAACAATCTTGAAGTAGCGAGATTCAATTACGTTACCAAGCATTTTGGTATTTGGATTTCCTAGGATTGCCGCATTTACATAATCACCGGCGGCGGGAATGAATGTAAGTAAAGTCCCAGCAACCACACCTGGCATCGATAGCGGCAAAGTAACTCTGCGAAATGTCGTCAGGCCATTCGCGTAAAGATCACCAGATGCTTCAAGAGTTCTTGGATCAATACGATCAATAGATGCAAATAGTGGCAGCGTCATAAATGGTAGGAAGTTATAAGTCATACCCATTACAACGGCAAACGAGGTGGATGTGAGAGTTGTGCTCTCGCTGATTATTCCGAGCGATCGCAGAGTTGGTACAACGAAACCCTCTTCGCCAAGGATCTGCTTCCAAGCGATTGTTCTAAGAAGAAATGAGGTAAAGAAAGGTGCAACTACAAGTACCAACAGTAAGTTCTTATATTTTCCGGCTTTGAATGCAATTGCGTAAGCCAGAGGGTAGGCAATTGCTAGCGCCAAAACTGTTGCAATGATGGCGTATAAAAATGAGCGTCCGAATTGCTCTTTATTTTCCACAAATGCATCAAGATAATTTGTGAACCTTAAGGTCTGCTCATATTGACCAGTATCTCCCCCAGAAACTCTTGTTTGGGTTGAGGTTTGGGCAAGATTAATAATCGGCAGAATAAAGAAGGTAAATAGGAAACCAAATCCAGGAAGCAGAAGCAGATAAGGGGTGCGAATCTTTCCCATAGATTTTATTCTTCGTCTAAATCTTCTGGTTCAACTTCTGATCCAGCCGTAACATCTTCATCGCCACGAAGTGCAAAGGTAAATGTTGGCGCCCACGAAATATTTACGGCATCACCTTTATTAAATGGGGCTACGCCATCATCGTTCTGTTCGAAGACCATAAGTTCCTGACCCCACGGCATCTCGACCTGGTATTGAGTAGAAACACCAATGTATGAAACATCTTCGATGCGACCGCCAGTTAAAACATTTCCATGTACGGGCGTTTCTAAGAGCGAGATTCGAAATTTCTCTGGGCGGATACCGGCATATGTTGAGTTATCGATTGCATGTGATCGGTTCTTAGGTAGCGCAATTTTCTGACCATATAAATCAACGATAAGTGAATCGCCATCATTGCCTGAAATAGTTCCTTTAATTAAGTTTGACTGACCTAGGAAGTTGGCAACGTATGCAGTTTCCGGGTTGTCATATAGCTCTGCAGGTGAGCCCATTTGTTCAATCTGGCCTTCATTCATAACTGCGATTGTGTCCGCCATTGTCATGGCCTCTTCTTGATCGTGAGTTACGTGAACGAAAGTTAGACCAACCTCTTTCTGAATCCATTTAAGTTCGATCTGCATCTGGCGACGAAGTTTCAAATCAAGTGCGCCAAGTGGTTCATCAAGCAGTAGAAGCGCTGGGCGGTTCACTATTGCTCTGGCCAAGGCGATACGTTGTTGTTGTCCGCCAGAAAGTTGAGTTGGTTTGCGCTCTGCTAGATGCGGAAGTTCAACAAGATTTAAAACTTTATCAACTGCCTCTTTTACATCTTTCTGGCCGCGGCGACGCAGGCCAAATGCAATATTTTCAAAGATTGTTAAATGTGGAAATAGCGCATAGTTCTGAAAAACTGTATTAATCGGGCGTTGGTATGGCTTAGTTGTGGTGATGTCTGTTTCACCAAGATGAATGCTGCCAGCAGTTGGTTCTTCCAAACCAGCAATCATTCGAAGCGTTGTTGTCTTGCCGCAACCAGATGGTCCAAGCAGCGCAAAGAAAGAACCCTTAGGGATTGTTAGCGAAAGATCATCAACTGCGGTGAAATCACCATAACTCTTGGTGAGTCTTGTTAGCCGAAGATCGCCTCGCGCTTCAATTGAGGCTTTTACCACTTAGTTTCCTGCAGCCTTTTGGAAAGCTTCAGTCCAAGAAGTTTCTTCATCAGTTGTTAGTGCGCGGAATACATTCAAGTTCTTCATTGTCTTATCAGTTGGGAAAATGTATTCACTCTTTGCTAGATCTGGATCAATCTTCTCCATCTCAGCTTGAGCGCCCTTTACTGGACAAACATAATTCACATATGCCGCAACCTCTGCAGCAACTGCTGGGTCGTAGTAATAGTTGATCATCTTCTCAGCGTTAGCTTTTGCATCAGCGCCAACTGTGTAAGGAATTACAAAGTTATCACTTGAAATAGTTCCACCAGATTCTGGAATTGCGAAGTCAAACTTTCCTTCATTCTCTGAAGCAAGAATGAACATATCGCCAGACCAGCCAATTACTGCGGTGGCATCGCCAGAAGTTAGATCTTCAGCATATTCGTTGCCCTTTACGCCACGAATCCAGCCATCAGAAATCTTTCCCTCCATGAAGTCAACAGCATTCATGTATTGATCTTCAGTTACCGTTGTGACATCTACGCCTTGCGATAGAAGAATTACACCGATGGTGTCGCGTAGTTCTGAGAGAACAACAATCTTTCCCTTATTTTGTGGTGCAAAGAGATCTTCAATTGTTCGAATTCCCTTTGGATTCTTTTGAACATTCCAGCCAAAGCCCGACATAATTCCCTGCCATGGAAGAGTCTGTTCCCGGCTTGGATCAAAAGATGGACTTGCCAAAGTATCTAGAATGTTAGAAGCATTTGGAATATTGGCGCCATCAAATTTTTGGGTATAACCAAGTCGAATCCAACGTGCAGCCATCCAATCGGTAGGCGTAACGATGTCATATCCGATATCTTTCTTAAGTTTTAATTGCGCTTGAACTTTGCCGAAGAACTCATCGTTGTCGTTGTAATCTTCGAAATACTTTGTTTCAATTCCGGTCTTCTTGATAAATGCTTCAAGAGTTGGATATTTCTTTGTCTTCTCATCAAAATCTAGATAGAGCGGCCAGTTGCCCCATCGAAGTGCTTCGCCGCCAGAACTAGAACTGCCACCAGAGCCACAAGATGCAAGAAAAGCCGCGGCGCCTAAGCCACCGATACCAGCAAATACTCCGCGTCTTGAAACCTTCGCAGAAATAATGTCTTTCAATCCTGGTTGGAACTCTTCGTGGGAGTTATCTGTTGTCATGGCACCACTTTCTTCTTAGGGCTAGCTCGTAATGAGCAACTAGTGAGAACGGGGAAAGTCTAGCCCCACAGAGTTGCGATATTGCAACAGGAATGAGGGAAATTTTTCCAAAAAATTTGCGGAGATTTAGGCGTTCAGGTTTGTCATCACGTGCTTGATTCGGGTGTAATCCTCGAAGCCATAACTCGAGAGATCCTTGCCGTAACCAGAGCGCTTGAACCCGCCATGTGGCATCTCCGCGACGATTGGGATGTGGGTATTTATCCAGACACAACCAAAGTCGAAGGCTCTTGCACATCTCATTGCCCGACCGTGGTTACTTGTCCAAACACTTGAAGCAAGCCCATATGCAACATCGTTAGCCATTGAGATCGCTTCGGCCTCATCCTTAAATTTCTGGACGGTGATTACTGGTCCGAAAATTTCATTCTGAATCATCTCGTCATCTTGGCGAAGACCTGCGATAACTGTTGGTGCGAAGAAATAGCCTGGACGATCAACCTTGCTTCCGCCAGCAACAATCTTCGCGTGGCTTGGGGTGCGATCAACAAATCCAGAAACTCGTGCAAGTTGGTCGGCATTATTAAGAGCGCCATAGAGCACATCTTCGGTTGGGCCACCAGTTGCAATATTATTTTTTGCTTGATTTGCAAGAAGTTCGACAAATTTATCGTAGACGTTCTCCTGCACAATTACTCGAGTAGCTGCTGTGCAATCTTGACCAGCATTGAAGAAGCCAGTGATTGCAATATTTTCAGCCGCGTTTTCCAGATCAGCATCATCGAATACAACTACTGGTGCCTTGCCACCTAGCTCAAGGTGTACGCGCTTTAATTCACTCGCTGCAGATTTAGCAACTTCGATTCCTGCACGAACAGATCCAGTAATTGAAACCATTGCAGGTGTCTTATGTTCCACAAGTGTGCGTCCAGTTTCACGGTCGCCACAAATAACGTTGAATACACCTTTTGGTAAGAACTCTGACATAACTTCTGCCATGAATACCGTTGATGCTGGAGTTGTATCACTTGGCTTTAAAACAACGGTGTTACCTGCAGCAATTGCCGGTGCCCATTTCCAAACAGCCATCATCATTGGATAGTTCCATGGAGTTACTTGTGCGCATACGCCGATTGGTTCACGACGAATAAATGAGGTCATTCCGCGCATATATTCGCCCGCAGATTTTCCTTCAAGGTTACGGGCAGCGCCAGCAAAGAAGCGAATCTGATCCAACATCGGTGGAACTTCCTCCGAAGTGGTTAGCGAGATTGGCTTACCTGTGTTCTCTACTTCTATCGCAATTAACTCATCACTTCTGGCCTCGAAAGCATCTGCAATTTTATTTAGTGCTCGTTGACGTTCTGATGGTGTTGAATCACGCCATTCAACAAATGCGTTACTTGCGGCGCTTAGCGCGCTGTTGACATCATCGACTCCAGATACCGGAGCTGTTGCATAGGCTTTACCTGTAGCAGGATTAATAATTTCACTTGTTGCACCAGACTTAGCTGGCTGGGATTTTCCATCAATAAAGTTATTTAGCTTTTTCATACCTCAGAGATTATCTCGGACGCGGCCAATTGACCACATGCGCCATCGATTTCTCTGCCTCGTGTGTCTCTAACCGTCACGGGAACTTTGTAACTCTCTAAAACCCGAACGAACTCCGCTTCATCTTCTGGACGGGATGCCGTCCATTTTGAACCAGGGGTCGGATTTAGCGGGATTAAATTCACGTGGGCGTTTCGATTTTTCAAAAGCCGTCCCAATAAATCCGCACGCCAAGCCTGATCATTGATGTCGCGAATAAGGGCGTATTCAATCGAATAGCGGCGACCAGTCTTCGCTTCATATTTATCTGCAGCGGCTAAGACTTCACGAACCTTCCAGCGCGAGTTAATTGGAACCAAAGTGTCGCGAAGTTCATCATCTGGAGTGTGAAGTGAAACTGCGAGCGTTACTGGAATACCTTCATCACAAAGTTTCTCAATTCCATTTACTAAACCAACGGTTGAGAGCGTTACTGATCTTGCACTAATTCCAAGACCATCTGGTTGCGGTGCAGTGATATTTCTAATCGAACGCATTACTGGGTTGTAGTTAGCCATTGGTTCGCCCATACCCATGAACACGACATTTGAAAGTCTGGTTTCGCCGCCTGGCAATTCACCTTCCGCACAAATTCGTGCGGCTGCGACAACTTGGGCGGTAATTTCGCCAGCAGTTAAATTGCGAGTTAACCCGGCTTGCCCGGTCGCACAGAACGGACAGTTCATTCCACACCCTGCTTGCGAAGATATGCAGACAGTTGTGCGGTCGGAGTAACGCATTAGAACGCTCTCAACTAAAACCCCATCATGCAAGCGCCACAAATCTTTACGAGTCTTGCCACTATCTGTTGTTACAGATTTAACCAAGGTAATTAACTTTGGAACAAACTCTTTCGCAAGTGTCTCGCGCAGATCTTTCGGGATATCACTCCAGGTTTCAGTATCATCGTTGTAATGCGTAAAGAAGTGAACCGCCATTTGGTTTGCGCGAAATGCTGGAATCCCAAGCTCGACTGCTAAAGCTTTGCGCTCGGCAGGATCTAAATCCGCAAAGTGTTTGGGTGGTTTTACTCGTTGCTTTGGCTCGTCAAAGACTAATTTTAACTCGGTCATATCTTGAAATGCCTAATAAATTCGAGCGCAAACCAGACCGCTGGGCCAGTGAATAAAACGGAGTCAATTCGATCGAGCATTCCACCATGGCCAGGCAAAATAGTTCCCATATCTTTTATTGCTAAATCTCGCTTTACAGCGGATTCAATTAAATCCCCACATGTCGAAGTAACTACTGCAACTAAACCGATTGCGGCGCCGATCCACCAGGTGTGCCCGAGTGCATATTGAAATACCAGTGCAGAGCCAATAGTTGTGGCAATTACTGAACCAATCAAACCTTCCCAGGTCTTCTTCGGAGAGATGTGCGGTGCTAAAGGATGCTTACCGATTAAAACTCCAAAAATATAAGCAAAGGTATCGTTACAACTTACGAGAACTACGAGTGTGAAAATTCGAGCAAGTCCCTGTTTATCGTGGGCCAGTAGCAGAATGAAACCACCTAGAAAGGCTAGATAAAATATTGCAAATGCTGCTGCTGTTGACTTACGTACAAAATCTTTAGGGTCTTTAACGAGAATGTAAACCAAAACATTTGGGATTGCGATTGCAGTTGCAACTGCTAATCCAGATACTCGGCCAAACCAAGCAGCAGCAAGAAGGACGGTTATTGCGACTGCTATTGCGTTGCCTGGAAGTTCAATACCGCCAGCCTTATATGCTCGAATTAACTCTCGTGCTGCTAGAAGTATTGCTACCCAAACAAAAATTGCGAAGAGAAATTTAGCAAATGAAATAGTTACAAATACCACTGCGAGAAGTGAGAGTGAGACCAGGATTGAAGGACCTAACTTGCGTCCGGCCTTGGCATTAATCGCCTCATTTATCGAGTGAAAGTCATCCATAATTTAAACTTCGAGAAGTTCAGCTTCTTTATGCTTCAAGAGATCATCAATTTTCGCTACGTGATCTGAAGTTATCTTCTCTAAATCTTTCTCACCGCGAGCCACATCATCTTTTCCGGCAAGGCCATCTTTCTCTAACTTCTCCATCGCCTCTTTTGCAGTACGACGAATATTGCGAATTGAAATACGAGAATCCTCAGCCTTATTACGTGCAACCTTGATGTAATCCTTGCGACGCTCTTCCGTTAATTGTGGGAAATTTACGCGAATAACGCCACCATCAGATGCTGGATTTACTCCGAGATCTGATTCGCGAATCGCCTTTTCGATCGACGCAGATGCGCCTTTATCGAATGGTGAAACGATGGCCATGCGTGGTTCTGGAACTTGAAAAGATGCGAGTTGTGAGAGTGGAGTCATCGTTCCGTAGTAATCAACAACAATTTTTGCAAACATTGCAGGATGGGCGCGACCAGTGCGAATAGCACCGAAATCTTCCTTCGCAACCTCAACTGCTTTATTCATCTTCGATGTTGCATCGCCCAAAGCTGTTGAAATGTCGCTCATGTTCTCCCCTTATAACCTTACGAAACTAAAGTTCCGACGCTATCGCCGCGAACTGCTCGTGCGATATTGCCCTTGTTCTTCAAATCAAAAACAACAATTGGAAGGTTATTTTCTCGGCATAAACTAAATGCTGCGGCATCTGCTACTGCTAATGACTTAGATAAAACATCATCGAAACTTACAGTCTGGTACTTAACTGCTGAGGGATCCTTCTTTGGATCGGCAGAATAAACGCCATCAACTCCGCTCTTTGCGAGTAGAAGCGCTTCGGCTGAAACTTCAAGTGCGCGTTGGGCAGCAACGGTATCTGTTGTGAAGAATGGCATTCCGGCACCTGCACCAAAAATTACAACGCGACCTTTTTCTAAGTGGCGGATTGCGCGACGAGGGATATAAGGCTCTGCAACTTGTCCCATTGTGATTGCGGTTTGTACTCGGGTATCAATACCCTCTTTTTCTAGAAAATCTTGAAGTGCTAGACAGTTCATGACCGTTCCGAGCATTCCCATATAGTCGGCGCGAGCGCGATCCATTCCGCGTTGTTGTAGTTCTGCGCCTCGGAAATAATTTCCACCACCTACGACGATTCCGATTTGGATTCCGCTGCGAACTACATCAGCAATCTGAGCTGCAACATCATGAACTACATCGGGATCAACACCGATACCTTTTTCGCCACCAAATACTTCACCGGAAAGTTTAAGGAGCACTCTCTTATAACCTTTGCGGGCCATATTTAAGTGCTCCTTATCTACTTCGAAATCTACTTCGACTTAACTGCTATCTCTATGGGGTTCTATAAGGCGAGATTACTGTCCAACTCGGAATCGGTGAAATGCCGACACGGCTGTCTTTGCCTCATCTGCGATTTGCTGAACGGTCTTCTTGGCATCTTTAGCGAAGGCTTGCTCAAGCAAGCTAACTTCCTTAACGAAACCAGTTACGCGACCTTCAACAATCTTGGCGATTGATGCTTCTGGCTTACCCTCTGCGCGGGCAGTCTCTTCAGCAATACGGCGTTCGGTCTCAATGCTTTCGGCAGGAATATCTTCGCGACGAACGAATTGTGGAGCGAATGCTGCAATGTGTTGTGCAATATCTTTTCCAGCTTCAGCTGCATCCTTAGCAAGTTGAACCAAAACTCCAACTTGTGGTGGCAAATCTGGGCTAGTGCGGTGTAAATAAAGTGAGACTGGAGAACCTTGAAGAACTGCTACGCGGCGAAGTTCGATCTTCTCGCCAAGAGTTGCATTTCCTAGGTCAATAACTTCTTGAACAGTCTTACCGTTTGCCATTTTTGAAGCACTGAACTCTGCAATCTCGCCAATCTTGCTTGAAAGCAGATGGGCTAGAAGTTCATTTGCAAGTTCTTGGAAGCGATCGCCCTTTGCGACGAAGTCGGTTTCGCAATTCAATTCAAGCATTACGCCAACATCGCCCTCAGCCTTAGCAAGCACCAAACCATTTGATGTTGTGCGGCCCTCACGCTTTGTTACGCCTTTTTGTCCCTTAACGCGGATGATCTCAACGGCCTTTTCGTAATCGCCATCTGCTTCATCAAGCGCCTTCTTGCAATCAAGCATTCCGGCAGCTGTTGCTTCGCGTAATCTCTTTACATCTTCAGCGGTGTAAGCCAATTTAATTATTCTCCTGTTACTTCTGTAGTTGTTTCTGCGGCTGGAGCATCGCCCTTTGCGAGAAGTTCTTTCTCCCAATCAGCAAGTGGTTCTGCTTCTTTTGCAGCATCTGCAACTGGTGCGGCCTTATCGGCAGCAGCGGCAGCATTTGCAGAGCGTGCAGCAAGACCAGCAACTGCAGCATCAGTAATAACACGGGTTAGAAGTGCGATTGAACGAATTGCATCATCGTTACCAGGGATCTTGTAATCGACTTCATCTGGATCGCAATTTGTATCCAAGATTGCAACTACTGGAATCCCTAGCTTGTGTGCTTCCGCAACAGCAAGGTGCTCTTTCTTAGTATCAACAACCCAAATCGCGCTAGGCAACTTAGTCATGTTACGGATACCTTCAAGGTTCTTAGTTAGCTTCTCGCGTTCGCGACGAAGAACTAGGAGTTCCTTCTTTGTTAAAAGTTGATCATTTGTATTCTCGAGAAGTTCGAGTTCCTTAAGACGTTGAATTCGCTTGTACACGGTTGGGAAGTTTGTAAGCATTCCACCGAGCCAGCGCTCTGTAACGTAAGGCATTTGCACGCGAGC
>WLJX01000002.1 GCA_009701575.1 Actinomycetota bacterium | reverse complement strand
TCTTTGCAGCTGCTGGGTTCCACCATAGAACGTTTGCACGGTGAATGTTTACAGGTACAGAGTAGATCTTGCCCTTTGTTGTAAGAGTCTTGATCAAACCTGCTGGGAATACTTTGTCCCAACCTTCTGACTTGTAAAGAGATGTTAGATATTCTAGCTGTCCAGCCTTCACATAAGATGAAAGTTCTGCACCAGCATGAGCTTGGAAAGTATCAGGTGGGTTTCCTGCTTCCATACGTGAAACTAGAACACCCTTTGCGTTTGTTCCAGCTGCACCAGCAACTGAAGCGTTAACGAAAGTTGTATCTGGATTCTTATTTGTGAATTCAGTTGTCATTCCTGCAAGACCTGCAGCTTCTCCGCCTGATGCCCACCAGGTGAAGATTTCTAGGTTTCCTGCTGCAGGAGCTGCTGGTGCTGTTGATGCAACAAGTGCAACCGCAGCAAGCGCTACTACTAGCTTTGATTTCTTTAGCATTTATATCCATTCTCTACGTAGATAAATTGTGCAGATCTGCTGCACTGGGAAATTCTTATCGGGCAGGGCTGACTGGTCAAGATGGATAGGGGCATATTTGATAACACTTCCGTTACCGAATTCACGCTCAAAACAATCGAAAAGCGGGCTTAAATCGCCTTAAATCTCGCCCCGGTTTATCAAATATTGAGGGGCATATCCGAACGTATGTACAAAGGCTTGGCTCGAAAGTGGGGCGCTGTGGCCGGGCAGGGGGCTTCGAATCTCGGTCTTGGGGTGGAATTTGGCCATGAGTTCCATGGTTGGCGCCTTAGCCATTATGTCTGGCGCAGCAAAGTTGTAAACGTGTGCACCTTTTATATCTGAATTAATAACAACTTCAATTGCTTTTACTGCATCACGCAAATCTAAATAAGTCCACAATATTTTTGCGACGATACCCTTAGGAAATCTGGGATCTGGTGGCAACTTATCTTCATCATTAAACCTGCGGGCAAGTTCTAAAGTTTTCTCCAGCGTATTTGTCCAAGGAAATCTCATACCAACAAATGCTGTTTCACATCTGCGCGACCACATCAAAGCTGAGCGTTCATTAACCTCTTTTGAAAGTGCATAACTCTCTTCAAAAACAAATGGATGTGCTTCATCGACTGGTGCATAAATTGGCGAGGTCCACTCGTCGGAATATGCGAAGCCATATGCCGACAAACTTGAGGCATAAACAACTGTTTTAACTTTTGCTTGAGCTGCTGCAGTAAAGACCGCGAAGGTACTAACCGAGTTATTTTGAAAAACGTTGAACTGGCGGGCATCAGTTGGGTTCGGAATTGCACCTAAATGAACAACTGCGTTAGCGCCTTCAATAACGCTGTCACAGAACTCTAAACTTGTTAAATCCCCTACTACTAACTTTGAACCAGCGGCGAAATCTCCTTCTTTGCGATCAACGCTAATAACCTCATGGCCACATTCAACAAGATGGGTTGCTGTGGCTCTGCCCAACAATCCAGTTGCACCGGTTACGACGATTTTTAATTTAGCCATGGTGAAATTTTACTTTCCAATTCCAGCGGTTAGGCCATTTACTAGTTGGCGCTGGAAAATTAAATAGACAACAACTGCAGGGATTGCTGAAACTAGAGAGCCCGCCATCAGCACCGGAATATCTGTAACCCGTCCAGCGGATAGCGCACCAAGTCCGACTGTGATTGTCCGATAGGCCGGATCTTGAATAAAGAGAAGTCCAACCAATAGGTCGTCCCACACTTGAATAAATTGCAGAACAATCACAGTAATGATCGCTGGAACCGCAAGTGGTAGAGCAATTTTTAAAAATACTTTGGGATAGCTCAAGCCATCAACAATTGCGGCTTCGACTAAATCATCCGGAATACCACGGAAGTATGAGGTCATTAAGAAAGTTGCAAATGGTGAACCAAGTGCCGCATAAACAAAGATTGCGCCCCAATAACCATTCAATAGATTTAATTTGCTGGCATTTATATATGCCGGAATGATAATTGATTGCAGTGGAATTAACATGGCGCCAACAATGCCAAGAAAGAAAATAGGCGTTGCTTTAGATCGCATCTTGGCAATTGCAAAGCCCGCCATTGTTGCTACAACGAGAATTATCGAAATGGCTCCAGCGCAGACCAGCGTTGAGTTGAGTAGTTGTTTCCAGACTGGCAAGGTGTCAAAGAGCTTTCCCCAAGAAGCAGTTGAGTGGCCAGGGGCTCCGAAGTATTGCGCTTTGGATTTGAATGAGGTGTTAATCATGAAAGCAAATGGATAAAGCATCACTACAGCAAGAACGCACATCGCGATGAACACGGTAACTGTCTTTGGACTGTATTTCCGGCTGCGCATTTACTCATCCTTCTTTCGCATGAGCAAGAGTTGGCCGATTCCAAGAATTGCCATCATGAAGAAGAGAATTACGCCAAGCATCGCGCCAGTACCGAAGTTGCCACGCGAGAAAGCACTTTGGAAGATAAAGAATTCAAGGGTAGTTGTTCCAAAGCCCGGTCCCCCACCAGTCATAACAAAGATCAAACTAAAGAGCGCGGTAAACGCGCTGATGACTGTGATGATGAAAGAGAATTGAATAAAGCGATTTAGTTGGGGCAAGGTAATACTTCTAAAAATCCTAAAGTTTCCCGCACCATCCATGCGGGCCGCTTCATTTAGCGATTGATCTAAAGTCGCCATTCCAGTTAAGAAGATTATCGAATTTGTTCCAACCATCGACCAGATAAAGGTAATCGCAACTGCGAAGAGCGCGCCCTTCTCGGATGAAAGTAGATCAGTCTTGATAAAGCCCAAGCCAAAGGCTTTTAGCATCTCATTTAGCAATCCTTCTTGCGCAAAGAAGCGCATGGAGACCATGCCGATAACAACCCAAGAAATTGCTGTTGGTAGAAAATAGATCGAACGAAAAATCTTCCAGCCTGCAACTTTCTCATTTAATAGAAAGGCGATTCCCATTGGGAAGAGAATTGCTACCGGAACTCCCAGAAGAAGAAGTCCGTTGTTCTCTAATACTCGCCAAAAAATCGGGTTCTTAAATTCCTGAAGATAGGCTGAAATACCAAGCCACTTAGCATCGATGCCATTCCACTCAGTCAGAGAGAAATATCCGGCTTGAATAATTGGGATGCCTAGAAATGCGCTCACCAAAATTAGAGCTGGAGTCGCGAAAAACATTCCAACTCGCGAGCGTTGTTGGTGGAGTGAAGATTTCTTAGCCATTTACAAGCACCATTTAAGTTTCAATTTCCTTAATTATCTTTATCAAAAACATTGAGAGCGAAGAATTCACTTCGCTCTCAATGTCATATCTACTTACAGGATTGCTACTTACAACTAGGTTTAATTAGTTATAAGAAGCGCCGCGCTTTGCAGCGGGAAGTGCTTTCCAAACTTGGGCCATCTGCTTCAAGCCATCGGCAGCCTTGGTCTTTCCACCAAGAATTGCTGGGATGATCTTGTTACCAGCATCAACAACGTCGCCTTGCAGCACGTTATCTAGCATTGGATAGCGTACGAAGCTCTGCTTCGCAGCGAAGTCCAACATCTGTTGGTTAACAGGATTGGTTGTCTTCGATCCTGAAATGTTTGGAATTAAGCCAACACCATCAAGAATCTTTGCCGCTTCATCAGTTGTCATGAACTCTAAGAACTTGCTGGCTGCAGCTTGGTTCTTTGAGTAGTTAGTCATTGCAAGTCCTTGTCCCGCAAACTCGACAACGCCCTTGATTGGCTTATCTGAGAATGGTGGAACGAATGCTGCAACATTTGTCTTCATTGCATCTGTGAACTTCTGAGTATCCCAAGTTCCGTCAATGATCATTGCGGCTTTGCCACCAATGAAATCTTCAACGTTATTGGTCTTAGTTAGTACGTCAGTGTTTGTGCAACCCTTTGACTTAAGTGCTGCGTACTTGCCGTATGAATCTAGATTTGCTTTTGAATCCCATTGATTCTTTCCGCTGTAAAGATCGCGTAGACCTGAAACTGAAGATTGTCCGATTGCGATATAACTTGCGTCATACCATGGGTAATACAAAGCACCGAGGCTCTGGCCACCGTTACCGTAAACAAGTGGGGTGTATCCAGCGCTCTTTAGCTTGCCGCATGCAGCATAAAGTTCATTCCAAGTTGCTGGAACAGTTGCAACTCCAGCCTTTTTGAATGCTGCCTTGTTATAGAAGCCAATATAGAACTGGCGATCTAGTGGCATTACGTAAGGTCCATTCTTTGCATCAAAGTTTGGAGATGACCAGCTCAGTGAACCTTCACGAGCTAGCGCAGCATCTGAGACTTTACCCTTTAAGTTTTGTAGGTAACTCTTATATTGAAGTGCAAATAAGCCGGTCCACATAAGAGCCAAATCTGGGCCCTTCTTTGAGATGGCTGCTGATTGCAAAAGTGCGAAATAATTATCGCCAGGTTGATCAACTAATTTAAATGTAACTGATGGATTTGCCTTTGTGTAAGCAGAAGTAAGTGCCTTAACTGCTTCAGCATTCTGGGTAGTTCCCAAGTTGTGCCAAATCGTAATTGTTGTTGCTGCGTTAGCAGACTGGATATTCATTCCGACTCCGGTGGCTGCAATTGCAAAAGCAAGTGCGCCAGCGAGAAGTGACTTTCTACGCATTGATCCTCCTGTAGTAGTGGTTGACGAACTTTATTGCGTTGGACGAAAAAAACCCATGCTTTACCAATGAATTCTTAAGATCTTCCAACAACTGGTGGCACGAATTTGCGCTCAATCTTGCTATTCGGACGTAAGAAATCGAGGTCACAACCAAGATCGGCCTGCATGACATGTGATTGATACAACGCCGGCCACCCACGTAAATGTTTGCTTACTGGCGCTTGCCATTTAGCCCGACGTGCTTCGAGCTCCGTCTCGGAAACTAATAATTCAAGGCTTGCGCTATTTACATCTAATTTAATTTGATCGCCATCTTGGATTAGCGCAAGAGGTCCACCAATTGCTGATTCTGGTGAAACATGCAGCACGCAAGTTCCAAAAGAAGTTCCGCTCATCCGAGCATCAGAGATTCGAACCATATCTGTAACACCAGCTTCAATTAGATTCTTGGGCACCGGAATCATTCCCCATTCGGGCATTCCTGGAACTCCAACTGGACCACAATCACGTAACACCAAAACTGAATCTTTTGTAATGTTTAAAGTAGGGTCATCAATTCGAGTACGCATATCTGCATACCCATGAAATACAACAGCCGGTCCAGTATGTGAAAGTAGATCTTCAGAGGCCGCGGAAACTTTTATTACTGCGCCATTAGGTGCGAGATTTCCTTTAACTACAGCAAAGGCGGCCGCGGGGTAAATCGGATCTTCAAGTGTGCGAATAGTTTTATTTTTAACTACAACACCCTTAACTATTTCCCGCCAGCTCTTACCAATAAGTGTTTGTTCATCTAATTCAAAGGCTTCACCACAATTGGCGATTAATGCGGGTAGACCACCGGCCTGATTAAAATCTTGAATCAACTTCGCGCCCGATGGTTCAACGTCGGCGATAACCGCCAGACCTGTTCCAAGTTCATTTATAGCGCTAAGTGTCAATCCGCCGTCGATACGTCCAGAGATTGCAAGAAGATGAATGATGGCATTTGTAGATCCACCACATGCATGCAAAACCCGCATGGCATTTCTAAAAGCAGCCGGCGTTAATATTTTCGAAGGAATAATCTCTTCGTTAACCATCTTTACAATCTCGCGTCCAGAATCAAAGGCCACAACTTTGCGAGCCGGATCGTTCTCGGGAATAACCGAAGTTCCAGGAAGTGATAACCCAAGTGCTTCAACCATCATTGCAACTGATGATGCTGTTCCCATTGTGTTGCATGAACCCAAACCACAATTTAAGCAACCCTCAAATTCTTTCCATTGCTCTTCGCTAATCTTCTTTGCTCGGTAATCCGACCACATCCGCCACAAATCTGTGCCCGTACCAATTGGCTTTCCGCGAAACTCTGCAACGGGTCTTGCTCCTGCCGTAAACATTATTGTTGGCAAGTCTGTGCTGATTGCGCCCATCAATGCACCTGGAACGCTCTTGTCACAATTTGCTAATAGAACTACGCCATCTAATGGATATGAACGGAGATACTCCTCGACTTCCATCGATAACATATTTCGATAGAGCATTGCACTTGGCTTCATTAAATCTTCGCCCAAAGACATAACCGGGAAGACAACTGGTATGCCGCCGGCTTCAATAATTCCACGTTCAATTTCTGGAATGAAAGCACGAAGCGGAAGATTGCATGGATTTAAATCGCTTGAGGAATCCGCAATTCCAATAATTGGTTTTGAATTATTTACATCAATTTCATGGCCAATAGATGCCATAACAACCCGGTGTGAGAGGGCGACCTCGTCATCACCAGAGAACCACTCGCTACTGCGCAAGTTAGACATGTTGGGAGTCTACTCATAGTATTTCCTGCAACTATGAAATCACTAATAACAACAGGCGATGGAACTGCAAAGCTAGTAGATGTTGCAGATCCCGTTGCAGGCCCAGGCGAGTTATTAGTCGCCCCAATTGCTGCCGGCATTTGCGGAACAGATTTAGAAATAATCAGCGGTGATGGTGACCCTGCTTTTGTTAAGTACCCAGCATCTCTAGGTCATGAATGGGCCGGAAAAGTAATTGGGCATGGCGCTGGAGTTAGCGAACCTGCAATTGGTTCACGAGTTGTTGTAACTGGAATAATTCCCTGCAAGGAATGTTTTGAATGTAAGAATGGTGATACCAACCGCTGTTTAATCTACGATGAAATTGGATTTACAAGACCAGGGGCAGCAGCAGATTTAATCACCGTGCCAGCATGGCTTGCCCATGTTGTTGGCGAAAACGTTTCAGATGAATCAGCAGTGCTTGCCGAACCAACTGCAGTAGTAACTCAAGCTTTTATGAAGGCTAATCCGAAAACGGATGCCAAGATATTAATTATTGGTGATGGCACTATTGCGTTGATTGCAGCGACTATGGCAAAAACTTATAAGCCAAAGTTAATTCACATGCTTGGACTTAAAGCTGGCCAGAATGAGATTGCTAAGGCGGCAGGTGTAGATTTATTTCTTACCGAAGCAACTACAGAAAAGTACGATCTAATTATTGAAGCGGCGGGCGCACCAACTCGCATCAGCACTGCAATTGGCCAACTTGTTAGAGGCGGCACGCTTTTACTGTTGGGTTATCCAGGACATCAGAAAACTGCTGCAATTGTTGTTGATGATGTAATCAACGGCGACCTAAATATCATCGGCTCTTTTGGTTCATCTCTGGCTGCTTGGGAGAAAACAGTTGCAATGTTTAACTCTGGTGAATTGGATTTGGGATATTTAGTGACACATAAATTCAAATTGAGCGATTTTAACGAGGCGATAGAGGCGCTTAAATCTGCACCGGCGCCCCGTGGCAAGATTGCTTTAACTATTAATTAAGCGAATCTTTGAGATAAGCCGCCGTCAATTACCCAATCAGCGCCATTAACAAATGAGGCATCATCCGATAATAGAAATGTAATAACCCTTGCAATCTCAATTGGCTGGGCCATGCGTCCCATAGGTTGAACAGCAAGTGCTTCGCCTCGCTTCTCTGGATTCTTAACAAAGTAATCCTCAACCAGAGGGGTCAAAGTAAATCCAGGTAGTACCGCATTAACACGAATGCCATGCTTAGCTTCATCCAGCGCTAAGTTTCGAGTTAATCCTAAGATTCCAGATTTAGCAGCGGCATATGGAAAATAATTTGGATACGACATTCGGGCGTGAATAGATGAGAGATTTACAATCGCACCCTTCTTCGCCTTACGCATTGCGGGCAGACACAACTTCGCAGTCACCCAAATACTTTTGAAATCGACGTTCATAAAATCATCCCATTCGGCTTCAGTCATTTCGACGGGATCGTAATATGCATTTCGCCCAGCATTGTTTACAACACCGTTTACATCGCCAAATTCTTTAACAATAGCTGCGTGCACTTCCTGCATTTGGGCAACAACGCCAACATTTCCTGGGATGAAAAAAGCGCGATGGCCTGCCGCTTTTAACTCGCTCTCATATGCTTTGCCCTTTTCAATATTTAAATCGCAGAATGAAACTTTCGCACCAGCATCTGCTGCATCTTGCACAACCGCACGGCCAATTCCATCAGCCCCGCCAGTGACAAAAATATGTTGATCTTTAAGTTTCATTTCCTACCTCCTACTTTGCTTTCGCATTTGCTATGGCTCTCTTGAATTCTGCTACCCGGTTAGGAATTTCAGCAAGACCACCCGACAACAGTGGGCTTCCTAGACCAAAACCAGATACTCCTGCAAGGACCCACTCTTCAACCGTGTCGATTGATATTCCACCAGTTGCCATCCAAGTATTCCCAGGAAAGGGATCGCGAACTGATTTTAAATAATTCGGGCCGAGTGATGAAGCTGGAAAGAATTTCAACATATCTGCACCAAAGCGAAGGGCATCGGCTACTTCGGTTGGTGAGGCAACACCCGGAATTGAGATAAGACCAGCCTGTTTTGTGGCTTCGATAACTTCCTGCGAAACATGCGGTGAGATTACAAACTTTGCGCCAGCATCTTTTCCAGATAAAACATGTGCTCGTGTCATGGCAGTACCAAGACCAACATGCACATACTTATTTGATGTATCGGAGGAGAACTCTTCAATTAGATCAAAGACTGCGGGGGTTGTGGTTGTAAATTCAATTACATCAACTCCGGCAGCAATTAGCGCACTTGCAGCAGAACGCGCCTCATCAGCGGTCTTAGTACGAATGATTCCAACAAGTCCGGAATCAAATGAAACTTCACTGTTATTGCTAGCCATTTACTTCTCCACTCATTAATACGCCACTCTTACCTGTAATCATAAGGGCCCAATCGCCTCTCGTTGCCGCAACCGCGGCACCACATTTACTACCTTGTGCAATCGCATCTTGAATTGAAAGTCCGCCTATCAATCCAGAAATAGTCCCCGAGATGAAAGCATCACCAGACCCAACTGGGTCAACAAGTTTTACCTTTTGTGGTGTGAAATTAAATCGTGTTCCATCATGCAAAATTCGCATCTCATCTGGACCTGCAGTCATAATTACGGTTTTTACCCCAAGCGCTGCAACAGTTGCCAGGTTTACTTCTGGATCTTTCGATCCAAAGATAATTTCATATTCATCGACGCCACCACTAACAACATCTATATCTCTGATGATTGCGTTAAGTGCTGTGCTGGCCTCCTTCTCACTCCAAAGCTTTTTGCGATAATTTAAATCAAAGCTAATTCCCACTTTATTTTTCCGCGCAATCTCGATTGCATGGATTACTGCGGCTTTACTGCTATCGGAAATAGAAACGCTGATTCCAGTTACATGCAGCCACTTCGAATTTGCCAAAACCTCTTCGTCTACATCGGCTGGGGAAAATGTTGAACCAGCGCTGCATCTGCGCAGGTAAGTGTTCACAAATGGTTGGGTGCCACCGTGATTGCGAACTAAGGCTCCGGTGTAGTTTTCACAACGAATGAAGTGATCTGCTTTTAGTCCGACTTCTAAGAATTTATCGCGAACTGCATCGCCAAGTTCATCTGGTCCAAGTTTTGTCTGGAAAAAGATATCTAGTCCGAGTTGGTGCGCCGCAACTGCAACATTGGCTTCAGTGCCAGCCGCCGTCATTGAATAATTCGTTGCTGTTACAACTGAATCGGAATCAACTGTCATAAAGAGCGCTAGCGTTTCACCAAAGGTGTAGAGGTCGTAACTTTTTGCCATCAGTAAGTAGCCCGACCACCTGAAACATCGAAGGTGAAACCAGTTGTGAATGAACAGGCCTTAGATGCAGCAAAGGCGATAATTTCAGCGACTTCATTTGGTTCACCTAAACGACCAACTGGAATTTTTGAAACCATATATGCCTGAACATCTGGTGCAACTGTTTCATTAATTGGTGTGCGAATTACCGCAGGTGCAACAGCATTAATTGTGACTCCAAATGTTGCACACTCTTTTGCAACACCCTTAACAAAACCAATTACGCCCGCCTTTGATGCGTTGTAGGCAGACATTCCTGGGTTACCTTCTTTGCCTGCGATTGATGCTAAGTGAACGATGCGGCCATACTTATTTGCCTTCATCGATGGCATTAACTCTTGAGTCAACCAAACTGTTCCGTACAAATTAATTTCAATTGTTTTCTGGAATGCAGCCCATTCAACTTCTTCGACTGGCTTGCCAGTTGGTCCGGAGATTCCCGCAGAATTTGCGAGCGCATGAATCTGACCGTGTTCGGCCAAAACTTCGGCGACAACGCTCTTTACTCCGGATTGTGATGAAACATCCAACACTTTGTAACTTGCCGTGCCACCAGCCGCGGTTATCTCTGCAACTGTTGCTTTCAACCCAGCCTCATTTAGATCTAGACAAATTACCGTTCCATCGCGCTCTGCAATTAACTCTGCGGCGGCCTTGCCGATACCGCTAGCGGCTCCGGTCACTAATACAACTTGCCCAGCAAAGTTCGTTAAGTTCGAAGCGGCCATCAGTTCTAAATCTCCATCTCATTATTTAAATTCTTCTCTAAACCGATAGTAGTCCACTAGCCCCATCGTTTATAGTGCCCGTATGAGTTATGACGTCAATCTTAAAGTTTGGGACGAGCGCCGTTGTCAGGTCGGTGAAGGCCCGGTTGCCATCGGGTCAGATAACTCCGAAATATTGTGGGTCGACATCATGGGCAAGTTAGTTCACAAACGAAATTTGAAAACCGGCGCAACAAGTTCATATGAAACGGCAGAACACGTTGGCTTCGTTATCCCATGCGCCGATGGTTCAGAGATATTAGGAACAGCAAATGGACCAGTCCGTAAGAATTCAGATGGCTCGATAACAAAGTTACCGACTCTCGTAGATGCCGATGAATCTATTCCAAAATTTCCACATCGTTGGAATGATGCAAAGGTCGCGCCAGATGGCCATTTGTTCTTAGGAAATATGCCATATGAATGGGCCGAGAATGTAAGTGCTTGTGGGCTCTATCGTCTTGATAAAGGTGGAACGAAGCTAACAAAAGTTTTAGATGGCGTCTGGTTAAGTAATGGAATTGCTTGGTCTAGCGATGGCAAAACCATGTTTTATATCGACACTCTTGCGAAATCGATCGACACTTTTGATTATGCAAATGGTGAGATTTCAAACCGAAAAGTTCGCTGGAGAGTTACTGATGACTCACAAGGATTGCCCGATGGTATGTGCATAGATTCTGAAGATGGAATCTGGGTCGCCTTTTGGAGTGGTTCATGCCTGCGTCGCTTCGATAAAGATTTCAACATTACTGATGAAATTCAAATGCCAGTTCCGATGGTTACAAGCGCTGCTTTTGTCGGACCAAACTTTGAACAAATGATTATTACCTCTGCGCACGATGGCGTTGCTGATGCTGGCGCCGATTGGGGTAAAACTTTCATCTGTACCCCTAAAGTTCCAGGCGTAGCTCCAACCCTGTTTCCCAACTAATTTAATTATCCAAACCAACTAATAAGAAGGAATGAAATGACCGAATCAAGTAACTGGCCATCAACTCGCGATCCCCAGGGTCCAATGAAGAAATCAATTTCACTTCTTGCCAAGCAGAATATTCAGAGCAGTGACGCTGATGGGCTACCTGAATCTACAAAGCGCTTTGCTGATGGTTCACGTTGGAAGATTGAAATTCCTTCAGTTGAAGGTCCAGCTGCATTTAAAGTCGTCCTAGAAGAAGCAAAAAAATATAAGTTGCCAGTCGCCCGTATTTCACAGGGTTCTGGAATCATGATGCAGACCGATGTTGAAATTAAAGAGATGGTTGCAATCGGCAAGAGTGAGAATATTGAAGTCTGTTTATTCGTTGGTCCACGCGCTTCATGGGATATCGGAAAGCAAGTTCTCTCATCTGCTGGCGGTGTAGCAAATCCAACTCTTCGTGGTGGCGATCAACTTCGTTATGCAGTTGAAGATGTTCTACATGGCGCAGACCTTGGAATTCGCTCAGTTCTAGTTGGCGATATGGGACTTCTAAAAGTTCTTGGCGATGCCAAGCGCAACGGCGATCTGCCAAGTGATTTCATTCTTAAAACTTCAGTTGCGATGCCTTGCAACAATCCAGCAACTGCAGCGCTTATGGTTTCAATGGGTGCCTCAACTTTGAACCTTGCTACCGATCTTTCACTTCAACAAATTGCTGCAATTCGCGCGCAAGTAGATGTTCCAGTTGATGTTTATGTTGAAGGCCCAGATGATTTCGGTGGCCCAGTTCGCCATTATGAAGTTGCAGATTTGGTTCGCGTTGCTGCACCGATTTATCTCAAGTTCACTGTGCGAAATTCTCCAGGACTTTATCCATCTGGAACTCATATCCAAGGCGTAGTTGAATCAACCGCTCGCGAACGTGTTCGTCGCGCATCGATTGGTTATTCAATGTTGACTCGCTATGGCTTTGAAAAATAAGCGATGCCGAACCTCTTAATTTTTGGATCGACCGGAACTCTTGGTGGGGCAATCCTTGAAAAGTATCGCAGCGAAAAATGGGATGTAACCTGCGCGGTTCGCAAAGTGGTTAACGATTGCGATATTCAATTGCCTCTTACCTCCGCTGTTCTTGCGGGAAAAAAGTTTGATGCTGTTGTATTTGCTCAAGGCGCAAATGTAAATGGCTCTGCGATGCAGACCGGAACTAAAGAGTTAAATGAGCTATTTGAAGCGAATGTAACTGTTATCGCTGAGAGTATTTCAACTCTTATGGGAGCAGATGCAATTAATGAAGCTGGCAAAGTTGTTATCTTGAGTTCGCTCTGGGAACAGTTCACGCGTCAAGAGAAATTTGCCTACTCAGTTACTAAGGCCGCTGTTGGTGGTTTGGTTCGCTCACTAGCAGTTGACCTTGGTCGCCAGAAGAAAATTCTAGTTAATGGAATTCTTCCTGGAATTGTAAATAGTCCAATGGTTGCGCGAACACTTTCACCTGAGCAAGTTGCAAATGTGCTGGGACAAACTCCCGGTGGCGAACTTGCATCTCCAGTAGATGTTGCAAATAGCGTTTATATGTTTGGGTCTAAGTTGAATACTGGTATTTCAGGTCAGAGCATCTTCGTTGATCGCGGATTTTCAATCGCCCGCACAATCTAGGTAACTGCAATGGAAAAAGAGCTTCTTGATGAAACTACAGTTGTTGCATATTTAACTGGTCGTGGAATTATTAGCGGCCCGGCAGAAGTTGAAGAGCTTACTGGTGGGGTTTCCAATGTTGTTCTTGGCGTTAAGTCCGGCCAGAAAGATTTAGTTTTAAAGCAGGCACTTCCCCAATTAAAGGTTGCTGCGGTTTGGAAGGCAGATCAACGGCGCGCAATAGTTGAAGCCAATGGCATGAAACTTCTGCACTCAATTACTCCAGAAAACGTTCCCGATTTGATTGATTTAGATCCTGAAGAATTCACACTGACGATGGATCGCCTGCCCCGCGAATGTACGGTGTGGAAGAGTGATCTACTAGAAGGTGTAATCAAACCAAGTATCGGAAAAGATTTAGGAAGCATCCTCGCAACCTGGCACAACTTCGGTGCAACCTCCAAAGAATCCCTCGATGCTTACATGGAAGACTCTCTCTTCGATCAGTTACGCGTTACTCCGTTCTACCGCGCCGTCGCCAAAGTAAATCCATCGCTAAATTCTCGAATTCAAGAATTGATAAATGAAATCACCACAATTAAAGTAACTCTGGTTCACGGTGACTTCTCCCCTAAGAACATAATGATTACTGGCACCGATAAACCCATTGTTCTAGATTTCGAAGTAATGCACACTGGCAATCCAGTATTTGATCTGGGCTTTGTAAGCGCCCACCTGCTCTGTAAATATCTGCGCACTGAGGATTTAGCGCAACGTGTACTTCTCCGAGAGACCGCTATTTCATTCATAAATTCCTATGCCCAGACCTGCAATATCGTGGTTGCAAATTCACTGCCCCATCATGTTGCAGTGATAGCTCTCGCAAGAGTTGAGGGAGTTTCACCAGTTAACTATCTAGATGAAGCAGCAAAGGCTAGAGTTCAAAGCGTGACCAAAGCCGCGCTAGCAAATCCCGCAATAACTTTCGAAGGTTTATTTGCATGAGCATCAAGAATTTAGTTGGCTATCAAGTTCTCGATTCCAGGGGACGTCCAACAGTTGCAGTAACACTCACAACTTCAGATGGTTCAATCCACACCGCAAGAGTTCCTTCCGGTGCATCAACTGGCGCACACGAAGCGAAAGAACTTCGCGACACCGATACTAAATTTGCTGAGAAGTTTTATGGTGGAAAATCTGTCTACCAAGCCGTTGAAAATATAAATAACATAATCGCACCGCGTCTTAAGGGCCATCGCCCTATTCCACTTGCAACCGATGGCATCTTGGTCGAACTCGATCACACTCCTGACCACCATCTTCTTGGCGCAAATGCCCTGCTCGCAGTTTCACTTGCAGTTGCAAAGGCCGCCGCGCATACCGCCGGCTTATCACTTGCAAGATATTTCCAACCTGAAGGCAAATTAATTATTCCAATGCCAATGGTAAATATTCTCTCTGGTGGGGCTCATGCAAATCGCACAATGGATATTCAAGATGTTTTGGTTCTTCCAAATGGCGCAACTTCATTTAGTGAAGCGCTCTCCTGGATTGTCGCAATTCGTGAACTTGCTGCAAGCAAAGGTGCCAAGTCTGGCGCAATCACACATTTAATTGCTGATGAAGGTGGGCTTGGAATCGCATTCCCAACCATCGATAACGCCCTTGAATTTGTTACTAATTGCATAAGTGAAGTTGGGTTAGAGCCTGGCAAGCAGGTAAGTCTTGCTATCGATGTTGCCTCCACACAATTCTTCGATGGCAATAAATACAAATTAACTGCGCTCAACAAAGAGTTTAGCCAAGAGGAATTCGTAGCCTTTATTTCTAAGATGGTTAGCGATCATCCAATCCTCTCTATCGAGGATCCATTTGCCGAAGATGATTGGGCTTCTTGGTCAGAGTTCATGAAGTCCGCACCAAAGCACCTACAGGTTTTGGGTGATGATTTATTTACAACCAACCTTGCTCGCCTTCAGCGCGGTATCGATGAAAAAAGTGCGAATGCCATTCTTATTAAGGCAAACCAGAATGGTTTGGTTACATCTACCCAAAAAGTTCTAACCACTGCTCAAGCGAATAACTTTAAGACAGTTGTATCTGCCCGTAGTGGTGAGACTGAAGATTCATGGCTTGCTGATCTCGCAACAGGTTGGCGCGCCTCACAAATCAAAGTTGGCTCTACCCATGGCGCAGATCGCACCGCTAAGTGGAATCGCTTACTTGAACTTGAGGCAACCGAGAACTGCGAGTTCGCAAAACCTTTTTAATTCTTGACTAAGAACTAATGTGAGTGGCGAGGAATTCCGCTTCCTGAAGAGCCGTTTAAGAAATCAAGATCGGCGCCGAGGTGTGCTTGTTGCACAGTCTCGTAATAAAGCTTTGACCAACCTCGTGTGTGCTTAGGAGCGGGAGCAACCCAAGCGGCTTTGCGCTTTGCCATCTCTTCTTCAGAAACAAGTAAGTTAATCGAACGATTTGGAACGTTGAGTTCAATCATGTCGCCACTCTTAACAAGAGCAAGAGGTCCACCGACCGCAGCTTCTGGCGATGTGTGAAGCAGAACAGTTCCGTAGGCAGTTCCTGACATACGTGCATCAGAGATACGAACCATGTCTGTGATTCCTTGTTCCAAAAGTTTTCTTGGGATTGGCATATTGCCAACTTCAGGGAAACCCGGGAAACCGCGAGGTCCTGCATGTTTCAAAACTAAAACTGTATCTTTTGTAACAGGAAGATTCATATCTTCAGAAGCAATTAAATAATCTTCGATCTCTTCAAATACAAGTGCTTCACCCGTATGAACCATAAGTTCCGGAGTTGCTGCTGAAACTTTAAGTACACAGCCATCTGGTGCAAGTGATCCCTTTAGAACAACGATTCCAGAGCCAGCCTTTTGGAATGGCTTTGAAGCTGGAGTAATTACATCAGCGTTCCAAGATTCTGCAGTCGCGATGTTTTCGCCTACTGTCTTGCCAGAAACTGTGATCTGTTCGGTGTGTAGCATGCCTTCAATTTCCTTCATTACTGCAGGAAGTCCGCCGGCATCAAAGAACTCTTCCATCAAATACTTACCTGATGGCATTAGGTTAACTAGGACTGGAACTTCGCGAGCAAGTGAATCGAAGTCATCTAATTCAAGCTTTACGCCGATACGCCCAGCGATTGCAAGTAAGTGAACAACAGCATTTGTTGAACCACCGATTGCCGCATTAACTTTGATTGCATTCTCAAATGCTTCACGGGTCAAAACCTTTGAAAGAACTTGGTCGTCATAAACCATTTGAACAATTCGGCGGCCAGCTTCTTGTGATGTAGAGAAGCGACGGGCATCTACTGCAGGAATTGCGGCGCTGCCTGGAAGTTGAACTCCGAGGGCTTCAGTCACACATGCCATTGTTGATGCAGTTCCCATTGTCATACATGAACCATTTGAACGTGCAGAGCAAGATTCCATTGCAAAGAATTCTTCAATACTTAACTTACCTGCGCGAATTTGTTCAGAGTATTTCCAAACTGCAGTTCCAGATCCCAAAGTCTCACCTTTGTAGCGACCGTTTAACATCGGTCCACCGGTGATCATTAAAGTTGGAAGGTTTACTGATGCTGCGCCCATCAACATTCCTGGGGGCGTCTTATCGCAACCAGCAAGTAGAACTACGCCATCAAGCGGATTGGAACGAATTAACTCTTCAGTCTCCATTGCAAGCAAGTTGCGCCACAACATTGTTGTTGGACGTTGAACTGGTTCGCCAAGTGACATTGTTGGGAACTCGAGTGGAAAACCACCGGCCTCCCAAACTCCACGCTTTACTGCTTCAGCTACGCGATCGAGGTGAGCGTTGCAAGGATTTAATTCAGACCAAGTTGTTGCGATACCAATTACTGGCTTGTCGGAAAATACTTCAGAGCCGAATCCCATATTACGGAAGCGCTCACGATAGATATATCCATGCTTGCCTTCGGCCTTGAACCAATTCTCACTACGACGCTTGAATACCTCTTCGCTCATGCGGGCAATCTACTCCTCGGATAAGTTCGCCGTCTACTGCAACAACGCAATTCATCTCACATTTTGGCCATTTTGTTATATTTAATTAAGGGACTAAATTTCAATTACTCAAAACATCTCAATAAATAAGGGGACGAAATGCGAATTGCACGCCTTGGGGAATTCAATAAAGAAAAACCAGCTGTCGTAATTAATGACGATGAAGCGGTATTTGTTGATGATGTAATCGCTGATTGGAATCGCGTCGAACTTGAAAATGGTGCGCTCGAAAAGGTTACGAAACTTGATCTCTCAGCTCGTCCTAAGGTAAAAATCTCTGATTACCGTCTCGGTTCACCAGTTGCTCGCCCAACAAAAGCAATCTGTATCGGTTTGAACTACAAGCAACATGCAATCGAAACCGGCGCTACCCCACCAGTTGAACCAATTATTTTTATGAAGGCGCCAGACACTGTTATTGGTGGTAACGATGATGTAATTATCCCGCCAAATTCAGTCAAGACAGATTACGAAGTTGAAATCTGTGTTGTTATAAAAAAGCGCGCGCTCTATCTAAAATCTCCAGAAGAAGCCGCTGATTACATTCTTGGTTACACGATTTCACAGGATGTTTCCGAGCGCTACTGGCAAGTTGAACGTTCAGGTCAATGGGTAAAGGGAAAGTCATTTCCAACATTTAATCCAGTTGGCCCATGGATTGTTACAACCGATGAATTAAAGAATCCGCAGAACCTTCGCCTTTGGTGCACAGTCGATGGTGAAAGCCGTCAAGATTCAAACACCAGCGACATGATCTTTGATATTAATTATTGCGTCTGGTACTTGTCACAAGTTATGGAACTTCATGCGGGCGACATCATTAACTCTGGAACACCACAGGGTGTTGGTATGGGATTCAAGCCAGAGAAATACCTAAAGGGTGGCGAAGTTGTTAAGACTGGAATTGATGGAATCGGTTCAATTACGAACCATTTCAAAAATTATAAGGCTTAATAACTCTTAATTTAATTTAGTAAGCCACGCCTGATGCAACCATTACGTTGCCCCATGCAAGGTAATCGCCGGTACGAATAACACCGACTGCGCCATAAGCAAGCTTTTTAAACTCGGCATGTGGCAGCGGAATACATTCAGCCTTTGTCATGATTGCTGAAAGCTCCTTAGCACGGCCATCGGCACTTGGTTGGATCTCACTTGCAAACCAGAATTGTTCGATAGGAAGTTCAAGGGTCAACATCTTCAATACATCTACAACTTTTGGCAGATTAGGTCCCATAGAAAGATCGATACAAGGAACTCCGGCAGGAATCGGAAAGCCAGCATCTGAAATAACTATGCGATCAAAGTGGCCGGTACGTGCAACCATTGCAGAGATATCGCGGTTAATGATTCCGGTGTATTTCATTTTCGCTCCTTAGTTACCTTGGTTTGCTTAATTGTTTGCAGAAATATATTTATTAACTTCATCAGGTGTGGGCGATGCCATCGCCGAACCCTTGCGAGTTACTTTCAGAGTCGCAGCATAAACGCCAAATCGTGTGGCGGTAAAGATGTCATCGCCTGCCGCAAGGCGAGTTGCAAGATTTGCACACATCGTGTCACCTGCCCCAATGGTGTCGATAGCAGTTACTGGTGGCGCAGAAATTGTTTCAGATCTTTCACCATCAGTTACGAATGCGCCCTTCGGTCCGAGAGTAATCACAATATATTTGCAACCAAGTGCCTTGGATAGTGCAGCCGCTTGCTTCGCAACATCACCTTCGATACCGGTAAGTGCGGCGGCTTCGCCCTCATTTGGAACTACGACATCAACTAAACCTTCCCAGCCAATTAGTGGAGCAACTGGGGCAGGAGTTAGAACTACAGTTACGTTATTTTCTTTCGCTAATTTAGCCGCAGCCAAATTGCCATCGGTAGGAAGTTCTAATTGAAGAAGCAAAATATCTGATTCAATAATAGTTTTTGCATGGCGCGCAATATATGTAGCGGTTCCTAAATCATTTGACTGCGGAATAATGATAATTGAGTTATCGCCATCTGAAGTTTGCACTGAGATATGACCAACGCCAGTTCCAAGTTCAGCACTTCGTTCAATGTCACCTGAATAAACACCCTCGTCGCCGAAGGCTTTCATAAAATCATCACCGAATCCATCGGTTCCAAGATTGCCAAGCATCGCACTTTGTGCGCCCGCGCGACCTGCTGCGATTGCTTGATTAAAACCTTTGCCACCAAGTGCGATTCCAAAGCTGTCACCACGAAGAGTTTCACCACTATTTGGTCGACGTGGAGTGTATGCCACAAGGTCCATCATGAAACTTCCGAAAGTTGTAACGCGAGGTTGTTGAGGTGTCACTTATTTGTTGCCTTACCCAGCGATCCTCCTGGATGGCGTTTTCCGAAATCTGAAGCAGTAAATCCGCGATGCGCCATAAGCGCCGATGCGATTGCATCACCTACAGCAATTGTTAGCGTAGTTGAAGTTGTCGGTGCCAAATTAAGCGGATCGGCTTCCTTATCAAATGCAATGTTAATTACTGCATCACAACTCTTTGCAAGGCTCGAGTTGGAATTCTTTGTAATCGCTATTGTGGGATTGCCCCAGCCTTTAGCCATATTTGCAATTGCATTTACTTCGGCTGTTTCACCAGAGTTTGAGATTGCGATTAGAACATCCCCAGGAGTCAGCGCACCTGAATCACCGTGGAGCGCATCAGCCGAATGCAAGAAAAACGATGGAGTTCCAGTACTAGCGAGCGTTGCCGCAATCTTTGCGCCGACTAAACCTGATTTACCAAGTCCGGTTATAACAACGTGCCCTTTGCACTCAACCATGATTTCAAGTGCTGGTTTTAATTTTGATTCTAGAGATTGGGCAAAAGTAGATAACGCAGCAATCTCAGTATCTATTGCACTCTTTGCAGCGACAAGCGCTTTTGTTAAATCAGCCATTTGTAATCCGATTGATTCCTAGTGGATTTGCTTCTTGAAGTGCGGGTGGAAGAAGGGCATCGATAAAGTTTTGGAAAGCAACGGGACGTAAGAAGCGATAAATAGAATCTAAGCCGACTGATGTGGTGTGACTTGATGATGATGGGAATTGGCCACCATGTTGCATTGCTGCGGTAACAGCGACAGCAGTTGGAAAACCATTCATGATTACGCGGCCTGCAAGTTGACTAAGTGCTTCAACTAATTTTGCAACATCCTCACCCGCGGTTACATGCAAACTTGCAGTCAATTGGCCTTCAAGTTTTCCGGCCACATCTTGAAACTTAGCAAAATCAGCACGAATAATCACGGTAGTTGGCCCGAAGTGCTCTTCAAGTAGCTCACTATTTTTGAATGCATCTGCCCAATCGACAACGAAGACTGTAGGCGTTACACCAAAGCCACCATCGGTTGCCTTGCCCGCGAAAGTTTTTAGTGATGAACTCTTTGCCAGACCTGAGATTGCTGAACTAAAGCGATCTGCAATTCCCTTATTAAGAAGTGGTGCTACTGCAATTGTTGCTAGGTAACTTTCAATTTCAGCAATAAAGGCATCACCTTCAGAGCCAGTTGGAACAATAAGTATTCCAGGCTTGGTACAGAATTGACCCGATCCAAGAGTTGCTGAATCAATTGCTGCTTTAGCAAGGTCAACTGCTTTTTCGGCAAGTGATTTAGGTGAGAAGAAAACTGGATTCAAAGATCCCATTTCGGCATAAACCGGAATTGGAACTTCGCGCTTTGCGCTGATGTCCATAAGAATTTTTCCAACTTTTCCAGAACCGGTAAATCCAATTGCAGTGATATCAGGATGGCTTGCAATCCAATGTGTAATTTCTGGATTGATTCCCTCAACAAGCGCGAAGGTATCGCTAGAAATTCCAACTTTCTTTAAGCCAGCGATAACAGCCTCGCCCATAATTCGACAGGTGTTTGGATGTGATGGATGCGCTTTAACAACTATTGGGCAACCTGCAGCAAGTGCTGAAGCGCTATCGCCACCAATAACCGAGAATGCAAATGGAAAATTACTTGCGGCAAAAATTCCAACAACGCCTAGCGCTTGGTTAGCTTTGCGAATATCAGGACGAGGCGCTGGAACCCACTCTGCATTTGGGCGATCAATAATCGCTTGATAATGCGCGCCAGATTCAACTAACTTTGCAAATTGTTCTAATTGAAAAACTGTTCGAGATAGTTCGCCAGTTAACCGACCATTTGGAAGAGCAGTCTCACTCATTCCAACTTCAATTAATTTTTCACGGCGGGATTCTATTTCTGCTCCAATTGCACGAAGTGCGGCGGCTCGCTCGCTTGGAGTCGTGGCTGCAAATGCGCTCTTTGTCGCAACAGCTTTAGAGATTAAACCTGATACATCTGATGCGGACATCTCGGTAATCTGATCACCAAATGCCAATCCGGTAGTCGGGTCAACGGCCTGAAATGTGGATGCAGTCATTGGTAAAGAGTAATGCCTCTCTAGATTTTCCGGCGCGCCGTTGTGAAACGTGGGCGGTCGGTTAAATCATTATGGAGCGCGATAGTTTCGAAATCTGTCGCCAATTCTGCTGCGATTAATGGCCCTTGTAATTCATTATGTTCGACCGCGAATAATCCACCAGGTTTCAATAACCTTGAAGCCGCTTCGATAAAGATCTTTGGGGCGACCATCCCATTTGCTGGGCCACCGAAAAGCGCTTCGACCGGTTCAAAATTTAACTCCTGCGGAATCTGTGCACCGTCAGGCAGGTAAGGTGGATTGGCCACAACAACATCACACTTGATTCCTTCAAGTGCGGTTGTGACATCGCTCTTCACAACGCGAACACTTACATCGTGTTTTGCAATATTTCGCTCTAGCCAGACAATCGCTTCTTCAGATTTTTCTACTGCGATTACGTGAACAACTTTCTTGCCAGCAGTTTCTGATGCGATTGAGATTGCAATTGCGCCAGTACCAGAACCGAGATCAACCAGACTTACTGGGTCGGCAAAGGTGTTTAACTGGTGGAGGACTTCATCTACCAAACTTTCAGTTTCCGGTCTCGGGATCAATACACCTGGGCCAACTTCATATTCCAAATATCTAAACGGTGCGCTGCCAATAATGTATTGCGTTGGTTTTCCAGTTAGCCGTTCCGCAATTGCCTGGTTATAAATTTCTTTAGTTTCGACAACTTGCTCTTCATCTAAATCAATTACTCGTCCATGGAGTTCCATGCGATTAACCCCAAGTGCATGTGCCAACAAAAGTTCGGCCTCAACTGGTGCAATATTTTTTGTGGCAAGCTGGTCTTTACCCAACTTCAATAAATCTTTAACGATCACCTGATGCCAATTTCGCGGTCTTATCTGCTTCTAACAACGCTTCAATGACTGGATCAAGATCGCCATTTAATACTGCATCTAAGTTATTCGATTTGAAGTTAACTCGGTGATCACTTAGGCGGTTCTCTGGGAAGTTATAGGTACGAATGCGCTCAGATCTATCAACTGTGCGAACCTGCGATTTACGTGCTGCCATTGCTTCGGCATCAGCCTGCTCTTGTGCATGGGCCAGAAGTCTTGCGCGCAAGATTCGCATTGCAGAATCTTTATTCTGTAATTGTGATTTCTCATTCTGGCATGAGACAACAACGCCAGTAGGAATATGGGTAATTCGTACTGCAGAGTCCGTTGTATTAACTGATTGGCCGCCTGGACCTGATGAGCGATAAACATCGATACGTAAATCTTGTTGGCGAATTTCTACATCAACTTCATCTGCTTCAGCAAGGATTAGAACACCGGCAGCAGATGTATGAATTCGACCTTGGGATTCAGTTTCTGGAACACGTTGCACACGATGTACACCGCCTTCAAACTTTAACTTTGCGTATGGCGACTTACCTGGTTCGGCTACGCCTTTAGATTTAACGGCCATTGATATTTCTTTATAGCCGCCCATTTCAGAATCTGCGTAATCAATAATTTCAGTCTTCCAACCTTGGCGCTCGGCAAATCTCTGATACATACGAAGTAAATCGCCAGCGAATAGCGCTGACTCATCGCCACCTGCACCGGCTTTGATTTCTAAAATAACATCGCGGTCGTCATTAGGGTCGCGTGGTAACAACAACTCTTCTAGTGAAGTTTCGGTCTCTTGTAACTTTGCTTCTAGCGCGGGAATCTCGGATGCGAAATCTGCATCATCTGCTGCCATCTCTTTTCCTGCCGCTAAATCTTCAGTTGCAGATTTCCAAGCGCGGTATCCAGCGATTACTGGGCCAAGATGTGCATAACGCTTTCCAAGTTGGCGAGCTTTGCCTTGATCAGAGTGAATTGAAGGATCTGCCATCTCTTTCTCTAGAACATCGTATTCCGCTAAAAGTGCATGGACGGATGCAAAACGATCAGTCGGTTTATCTGCTGCCATTTTTACTTCCTCCAATTCTTTTTAATGGTGAAATCAAATCAATAATAAAATAAAAAAGACCGCCCGTTCTCACGCGAAGTGAAAACGTTGCGGTCTCTTAAGAAAGCTAGTTAGTTGTTGATGCTCCGAAGCGCTTTTCGAACTTGGCTACGCGGCCACCAGTATCGAGAATACGTTGCTTGCCGGTGTAGAACGGGTGGCAAACTGAACAAACTTCGACGTAGATTGAACCTGATTCTTTTGTGCTGCGGGTTGTGAAAACTTCACCGCAACCGCAAGTAACTGTGGTCTCTAAATAATTTGGGTGAATCTCGTTCTTCATTTCGTATCTCCTAGGTTTTGACTGGATCGGTTATTAACCGTGAACCAGTGCGAGGTTGAAGGATAGCCCGACGGGGCCATATTTCTGAAATTGCCTGAAATTTGGCCTTAGCTGCCGTTGGTGGAAGTGCCACCTTCAGAGGTTGTGGTCTTCTGGATCTGCATCAAGAACTCCACATTCGACTTAGTGCCCTTCATCTTTTCAAGAAGAAGTTCAAGTGCTTGTTGTGGTTCGAGTGCATGAAGCACGCGACGCAGGCGCCAAACAATATTTAACTCTTCAGTTCCCATAAGGATTTCTTCCTTACGAGTTCCAGATGCGACAACATCAACAGCTGGGAAGATGCGCTTATCTGCAAATTTACGGTTCAAGATAAGTTCCATGTTTCCAGTTCCCTTAAACTCTTCGAAGATAACTTCATCCATCTTCGATCCAGTATCAATCAGGGCGGTTGCAAGAATAGTTAGTGAGCCACCGTTTTCAACGTTACGTGCTGCTCCGAAGAATTTCTTTGGTGGATAGAGCGCTGCGGAATCCACACCACCGGACAAGATACGTCCTGATGCTGGAGCTGCGATGTTGTAAGCGCGACCAAGTCGAGTGATTGAATCGAGAAGCACAACTACATCGTGGCCAAGTTCAACCAGACGCTTTGCGCGCTCGATTGCTAGTTCGGCAACCGAAGTGTGGTCATCTGCAGGACGATCGAAAGTTGAAGCAATAACTTCACCCTTGATTGAACGCTGCATATCTGTAACTTCTTCTGGGCGCTCATCAACTAAAACAACCATTAAGTGACACTCAGGATTATTTGTTGTGATCGCATTCGCAATTGATTGCAGAACCATTGTCTTACCAGCCTTTGGTGGCGAAACAATAAGTCCACGTTGGCCCTTACCAATTGGCGAAATTAAATCAATAACTCGGGTAGTTAAAATGTTTGGTTCGGTTTCTAAACGCAGACGTTCCTGCGGATATAGCGGAACTAATTTTGCAAACTCCACGCGCTCTTTTGAACTCTCAGGATCTGCGCCATTGACAGTTTCTACTCGCACAAGTGCGTTGAACTTCTCTTTACGTTCACCCTCATGTGGTTGGCGAACCGAACCTGTAATTACATCGCCCTTACGAAGTCCGTAACGACGAACCTGCTGCAAAGAAACGTAAACGTCATTTGGGCTAGCTAAATAGCCACCGGTGCGAATGAATGCATAATTTTCGAGAATATCTAGGAGGCCACCAACTGGAAGTAGGACATCATCTTCCGAAATAACTATTTCGCGCTCTTCACGATTTCCGCGGTCACGGAATCGATTATTGCGATCTCCACGATCATTTCGATCTCCACGGTCACGGCGATTATTGTGGCGGTCATTGCGGTTGTTATTTCCGGCGCCAGTCCATTCCTTCTTATTCACATCAGCATCAGAAGCATCATTTGGGTTAGAACCTTGGTTCTCACCATCATCTGAATCGTTCTGATTATTGTTATTGCTGTTGTTATTTGAATTTTTATTTCCACCTTTTCGGCGGGCATCGCGTTCTGCGCGACGTGCTTCGCGTTCGGCCTTTGCGGCATCGCGATTTGCTGCTTGAAGATCACCAATTGCCTGAACCAAGTCAGGTTTCTTCATTGATGTGGCATCTTCGATGCCTAGTTGGCCTGCAACTTTCTTTAGCTCAGGAAGGAGCATCGCTGAAAGTTCGCCAGATTCTTTTGCAGTAGCTTTTGTAGTTGCCATATATTTTTTACTTTTTCATTTCTGTGTTTGCGCTAAAGGAAAGTGTTTTAATTTAGCGAATTAATTGATTATCTAGATTTACTTACCGACGATTTCTCGGCTACCAGATAAGGGAAAACTTAGCATATGCCCTCATCCTTGGGCAAAATTCTGGCTACTCGGCTCCGTGTGTTGAAATGCCCAATTTTTGAGCGGTAAATGAGCCGGCCCCTACCTTTATTACTGCTTCTACCTCAAGGTCATCCAGTGTGTGAAGCACTAGAACAGATGGGCCCGCTCCCGAGATCATTGCAGGAACACCAGCGGCGCGAAGTTTAGTTACAAGTGCCATTGATTTTGGCATCGCTTCAGCGCGGTAATTTTGGTGCAACAAATCTTCAGTTGCTTCTAACAATAGATCTGGACGCGATTCAATTGCATGAACCAATAACGCTGCACGTGATGCATTTAGTACTGCATCTTGGTGCGGAATAGTTTCTGGTAATAATTTACGTGCTTTTGCAGTTGCAAGATGGCTCTCTGGAATAAAGAGCAGAGCCTTAATCTTTGGGTTAACTTTGATGCTAACTCCACGGCCCACGTTATGTTCAGTCCACGCAATAGTTGCACTGCCTAAAACAGCCGCAGCAATATTGTCTGGATGTCCTTCAAGTTCTGTTCCGAGTGCAATCATTTCATCAGTTGTCATTAACTGGTCGCCGCCTAGAACTAAGGCGCGTGCAAGTGACAACCCACCAACGATTGCTGCAGCCGAAGAGCCGAGCCCACGACCATGAGGAATTACATTTAATTGCCGAAGTGCGATTCCCTTTGGCTTCTGCCCCATATGTTCAAAGCCGTGCAACATCGCCTTAATAACTAAATTGTTCTTATCTTTCTTAACATCTGCACTGCCCTCACCCGAAACATCAACGTCGAATGTTGCATCATCTAAAACTTGTGCGGCATAACGATCGCGTAGATCAAGCGCAAGACCAAGAGTGTCAAAGCCAGGCCCAAGATTTGCACTTGTGGCAGGCACACTTACCTGCGCCATTGTGGCTTTGAAAGTTAGGCGAGCTTTAACTGATGCCATTATGCAAGTCCAATCGCTTCTGCTGCGCGCTTAACATCAACTGGAATAACAGTTGGCGCTTCGGCATGATCCAAAATCCAGCCAACATCTTTCAAACCATTGCCTGTAACAGTAATAACAATTCGCTTATCTTTAGGTAACTTTCCTTGGCTCTGCTTCTTGATTAGCCCCGCAATTCCCGCAGCGCTAGAAGGTTCAACAAAGACTCCTTCTTTAGCAGCGACTAAACGGTATGCCGCAAGAATCTCTTCATCAGTTACTGAATCAATTAAGCCACCAGATGAATCACGCGCTTCAATAGCTTGTTGCCATGATGCGGGATTTCCAATCCGAATTGCAGTTGCAATTGTGTCTGGATTCTTAACTACTTCACCAAGAACAATTGGTGCTGAACCGGCTGCTTGAAAGCCCCACATTTGTGGCAACTGTTTAGCAATTCCATCTTTAAAATACTCTTTGTAGCCCATCCAATATGCAGTGATATTTCCAGCATTTCCAACTGGAAGCACGTGCAGATCAGGAGCATCTCCCAACATATCTACCACTTCAAAACTTGCAGTCTTCTGTCCATCAATACGATATGGATTTACAGAGTTAACAAGTGCGACTGGATATTTCTCCGATAGCTCACGAGCCAGATTTAAACAATCATCAAAGTTGCCATCTACTTGAAGAAGTGTTGCGCCGTGCGCAATTGCTTGGGCAAGTTTTCCCATTGCAATTTTGCCTTCGGGAACTAAAACAACTGGGCGCATTCCGGCTTTAGTTGCATATGCCGCAGCACTCGCTGAAGTATTTCCGGTCGATGCACAGATAACAGCTTTGGCACCAGCTTCTGCCGCTTTAGAAATGGCCATTGTCATGCCGCGATCTTTAAAGGAACCAGTTGGATTTACACCTTCAACTTTTAACCAAACATCGTTATCTAACATTGCAGATAAAACACATGCGGATACCAGTGGCGTTCCGCCTTCGCGAAGTGAAACTACAGGAGTCTTGGAAGAAACGGGTAAGCGATGGCGATATTCTTCAATTACACCGCGCCATTGATGTGCGCCTTTTTTCTTAAAAATACTCATGCGCCCATACCCTCAACTCGAATAACACTTGCAACATCTTTAACTGCATCAAGGCTCTGTAAATCAGAAACGGTTGAAGCAAGTGCTGCATCTGTAGCTTTGTGGGTCATAACAATTAATTCTGCAGCATCGCCGCGGCCAGTCTGGCGAACTGTTTGAATTGAAACCTCATGCTTTGCGAATGTTTGTGCGACAGCTGCAAGTACACCTGGGCGATCTGCTACATCTAACCGAATCAAATAGCGAGTTTTAGTTGATCCCATTGGCGCAATTCCTAGATCCGCATAATCACTTTCACGTGGACCAAGGCCCCCACTTACTCGATGTCTAGCAACAGCTACTAAGTCTCCAAGAATTGCTGATGCAGTTGGTGCGCCACCTGCGCCACGACCATAGAACATCATTGCGCCGGCAGATTCAGATTCAACGAACACTGCATTGAAGGCTTCGCGAACGGCGGCTAGTGGATGGCTGCGAGAAATCAGAGTTGGATGAACGCGAACACTTATCTTGCCATCACTTGTTAACTCAGCGATTGCCAATAACTTAACAACTAAATCTAGCGACTTTGCAACCGCAACATCAGTGTCAGTTATTTTTGTGATTCCTTCGCGAAATACATCAGCATCAGTCACGCGCGAGTGAAAAGCGAGGCCGGCCAAGATTGCCGCCTTTGCAGCAGCATCAAATCCTTCGACATCAGCAGTTGGGTCTGCCTCGGCAAATCCCAGAGCCTGTGCTTCCGCGAGTGCATCGGCAAATGCCGCACCTGATTCATCCATTTTGGTCAGAATAAAATTAGTTGTTCCATTAACAATTCCCATTACTCGTTGTACATGATCGCCAACAAGTGATTCGCGAAGTGGGCGCAGAATTGGAATTGCGCCAGCAACTGAAGCTTCATAATAAAGATCCACACCGCCCTTATCTGCAGCAGCAAATAGTTCGCCACCATGCTTTGCCAGGAGTGCTTTATTCGCAGTTACAACGGACTTACCATTCTTAAACGCTTCTAGAATTAGTGATTTGGCAGGTTCAATGCCACCAATAACTTCTATTATTAAATCAATATTTGTATCTTTAACAATTGATTCAAGATCAGTTGTCAGCAATTCTTTCGCAACGTTTGCTCTTGTTAAATTACGAACGCCGATTTTCACAAGCTCTAATTTCGCACCAGATCTTGCAGTTAGGTCAGATTGGTTTGCAACAATTAGACGTGCGACTTCGCTGCCAACAACGCCGCAGCCGAGCATGCCGACGCGAAGAGTTTTCTGCGAATTCATTAGGCTATTCTCCCCTATTTTTTGCTCAAGCCGAACGCTATTTATGTCCGCTTTCCTAATTAATAGTTCGGGGAGCCTCGACTACATCAAGGGCCAATAAATCAGCCTCGACCTCGCGGCGTAAAATTACGCGGGCGCTGCCATTTGCAACAGCAATAACAGCTGGCTTCAACATGTGGTTGTAATTGCTAGCCATACTTCGGCCATAAGCCCCGGTTGCGGGAATCGCGATTAAATCCCCAGGAGCAATATCTGCAGGCAGTCCTATTTCTCGAATAATAATGTCGCCCGATTCGCAATGCTTTCCAACGAGCCGGGAATCTACTGGCGCAGTTGTTGATGTGCGATTCGCAAGAATGGCGGAATATTTTGCGCCATAAAGCGCCGGTCTTACGTTATCGCTCATGCCACCATCGACAGCGATATATCGACGGGTCTTTCCACCATCGAGGACTACATCTTTAGTCGTTCCTACTTCATAAAGAGTTGTGGTCGTTGGACCAGAAATAGCACGACCAGGTTCAATTGAAATAGTTGGGACTTTTATCGAATATTTTGCACATTGACTCTTAACTAAATCAGCCAGTGCGGACATCGCTTTATCTGGATCGAAAGTTATTTCACCATCAACATAAGCAATTCCATATCCACCGCCTACATCTAGCTCTGAAAGTTCTCGATTAAATTGGTCGCGGAACTTAGCTGCAAGTTCAATCAAACGCGATGTTGCAAGAATGAATCCCTCGTTTTCAAAGATTTGTGAACCGATATGACAGTGCAAGCCTTCGAGTGAAAGATTCGCTGCGGCTTCAACTTCGGAAATCGCTTTCCATGCAGAACCACTCGCGATGGAGAATCCAAATTTCACATCTTCATGTGCTGTTGAGATTGCTTCATGAGTATGGGCTTCTACTCCCGGAGTTATTCGCAGAAAGACTTTCTGAACCTTGCCAGCCGCTTTAGCTAAGCGATTAACTCGTTCGATTTCCTGCATTGAATCAACAACAATCTTTGCAACGCCAACGCTGATTGCCTTTGCAATCTCCGCCTCAGATTTATTGTTACCGTGAACTTCAATGCGATCTGCTGGAAATTTAGCGGCTAGCGCAACTGCAAGTTCGCCTCCGGTGCAAACATCTATTCCAATCCCGGCCTCATCAATCCACTTTGCAACTTCAACGGATAGAAAAGATTTAGAGGCGTAATAAACTTGTCCAGCGCTTGATCCGAGATTCTTATCAAGTGCAGTTTTCCAACCGTTTATACGAGATTTAAAATCACCTTCATCTATAACAAAAAGTGGAGTTCCAAATTCTTTAGCAAGTGAAGTTGATTTGCAGCCACCAATAACTAACTCCCCCGACACAACAGCAGAATTAATTGAAAAGACATCAGGTAAGAAATTCATGACTTACATCTTTTCTGGTGCGCTAACACCGAGTAGTTCCAGGCCATTTGCAATCACCTGTGCGGTTGCAGAACATAAGGTAGCGCGGGCGCTATGAAGCTCGCTTGGAGTTTCATCACCCAACGGCAGCACGCGACAATCAGAGTAGAAGCGGTGGTAAACACCGGCAAGTTCTTCAACATATCTCGCAACGCGATGTGGTTCACGAAGTTCTGCGGCACCAGCAACAACTCTTGGAAACTCGCCAAGTGCACCGATAAGTTCACGTTCACGTTCGTGCACCAGCAACTCTGGGTGAATTAAATCGGCGCCATATTTGATCCCGACATCCTCGGCATTTCGAAGAACTGCGCAAATTCGAGCATGCGCATATTGCACGTAATAAACCGGGTTCTCATTTGTTCTGCTGCGAAGTATGTCAACATCCATAACCATTGGCGTATCTACTGGATAGCGAATCAAGGTATATCTAGCAGCATCAACGCCAACTTTTTCAACAAGTTCTTCAAGGGTAATTATTGTGCCGGCGCGCTTAGAGAGTTTTACCTCTTCTCCGCCCTCCATAATTTTTACCATCTGACCTATTAATACATCAACGTTATATTCCGGATCATCGCCATTACATGCGGCAAGTGCTTTCAATCGACCGGTATATCCATGGTGATCTGCGCCCAACATATAGATACAAACATCAAATCCGCGTTCGCGCTTTGAGATGTAGTAAGCCGAATCTGATGCGAAGTAAGCCATTGAACCATCGGACTTCACCATCACGCGATCTTTATCATCACCGAAATCTGTTGTACGCAACCAAATTGCACCATCTAATTCAAAGACATGGCCCTTAGCTTTTAATACTTCTTGGCAATGGGCAAAGAAATTATTGTCGTACAAACTCTTCTCTGAGAACCAGACTTCGAAGTGGGTTCCAAACTTTTCTAATACGCCTTGTTGCTGGGCAAGTTGAAGTCGATAACCTAAATCACGGAAGGCAAAAGTTTGCGCTTCACCGGTTAACTTTAAGATATCTGGATTAATCGAAACTATCTCGGTTGCTAAGTCATCGATATATGCACCGTGATAACCATCTTCTGGGCGAGGTTGACCGAGCGCCGCGGCTTGAAGTGAGGCACCAAATTTATCCATCTGAACGCCACGATCATTAATATAAAACTCGCGAGTTACTTTTGCGCCAGCGGCCGACAAAACCCTGCCAAGCGCATCTCCCACAGCAGCCCATCTAGTGTGACCAAGATGTAGCGGGCCTGTTGGGTTTGCACTAATAAACTCAAGATTAATTGCTGTGCCACTTAATTTACTTCCATGGCCAAAGGTTTTGCCGGCTGAAAGAATATTTGCAATTACGCCACCTTGGCTGCTCTTCGCCAGAGTTATATTTACAAATCCTGGACCGGCAATTTCAACTGCAGCGATATCTTCGCGTGACTTCAAACCGGCTTCTATAATTTCAGCAATCTTGCGCGGTGCTAAGCCAGAAGCTTTAGCTAAGGCAAGTGCGATTGAGGTTGCGTAATCTCCATGGTCGCGATTTTTAGGGCGATCCAAGGTGAGTGAAGTTGGAATCTCGCAATTTAATTGAGAGTGCGCATCACGTAGAACTTGGAGAATCGCCGCGCTTATTTCATCCTGAATACTCAGGTTATTTTGTGCGGCGCTCATCTAACGAAGTTTACAGGTTGAAGTGAGTTTAAAGGCCCATCAAGTGTTCAATAGCTAATTGGTCGATTGTCTCGTATTGATATCCACGAGCAGCCAAGCCATCAACATCAACATTGACTGAAGTTAAATCCTTCCAACTTTCGCCCTTGGCAAGTGTTGGAACTTCAAGTTCATTGATTCGAGAATCTTCCATTGCTGCTTTAACGCGTGGGTCAGCACGAAATGCCAGTGCGCGTTCTTTTAGTGCGAGGTAGGTGCGCATATTTGATGTTGCAGAAACCCAGACACCACGATCATCTTCAGTGCGACCTGGCTTGTAATCAAAGTGCTTTGGTCCTGCATATTTGTAGCGCTCTAGAAGATCTACCAAGAAGAAGGCTGATTTCAAATCACCATGGCCAAATACCAAATCTTGATCAAACTTTGGACCGTGCTGACCATTTAGATCAATATGGAATAACTTCTTATGGAACAAAGCTTGTGCGATGCCGTGAACAAAATTGAGGTTCGCCATCTGTTCATGGCCAACTTCTGGGTTAACGCCAACCATTTCTGGATGATCAAGAGAGTTAATAAATGCTAGAGCATGCCCAATTGTTGGCAAGAAAATATCACCACGTGGCTCATTTGGCTTTGGTTCAATTGCAAACTTAATGTTGTAACCCTTATCAATTACATACTGGCCAAGAATATTGAAGCCTTCGCGGTAGCGCTCGAGGGCTACGTAGCCGTCTTTTGCCGCATCAGATTCTGCGCCTTCGCGACCGCCCCAACAAACATAAATTTCGGCGCCGAGTTCTGCCGCTAAATCAATATTACGCATCACTTTCGAAATCGCGAAGCGACGAATATCGCGTTCGTTAGCAGTCAGCGCACCATCTTTAAATATTGGATGACTAAATAGATTTGTTGTTGCCATTGGAACTTTCATTCCAGTTTCTGTAAGTGCCTTTTTAAAGCGCGCAATATGTGCGTTGCGATCAGAATCATTTGAACCAAATGGAATTAAATCATCATCATGAAATGTCACACCGTATGCACCACGCTGCGCTAATTCGGTAACGCTTCTAACTGGATCTAGTGGCGCACGAGTTGCATCGCCAAAAGGATCTCGCGCTTGCCAACCAACAGTCCAAAGACCGAATGTGAATTTATCTGCTGGGGTTGGTGTTAATGACATTTCGGCTCCTAATTAATTGAATGAGGCTGTTCTTGCCTGCCCTAATTTAATCTCAGTTTGGTGGTTTTGCCTAAGTTACCTTAATCTTCTCTCATCTCTCCAGCGGGAGTGGTGAAATGGCAGACACGCAAGTCTTAGGAACTTGTGTCTTCGGACGTGCGGGTTCAAGTCCCGCCTCCCGCACCAGTATTTAGTTAAATCTTTTAAAGTGCCTCAATAACTGTTCTTAATTGATTTGCATGCGCCTTGCTGTGTCCAGAGGCTAGTGAAACCATATCGGCAAGAGTTATAACTCCGCGCTCGGCATGAACTGAAGTTCGCAGCCAGCCACTTTCTGGAACTATTGAAAGAATGTTTTTTGTTGTTTGAAAAATTCCTTCGATTGCGGCAAGAGATGCCAATGGATCGCGCTTTGCATAATTAATTCGATCTGGATAAATGTCCTCATTAAAGGGAAAAATATCTGGACTATTTTCAGCTAAGTTATTTAAGTACCTAGTTGCAAAATGTAAATCTCCATCGCATAAATGGTGAATCACAAATGCCGCTGACCACTCGCCGGAAATCGGTGTCTTGGCTAAATCTGCTTCCTTAACCGATCTTGCGGTTGAAATGAAATCCTCGCCATTTTTGATGAACTCGGCCAAGAGCTCGTGTGAATTCTTAATTGTTTCGCTCATGTCGCAATTCTAAGCGCACGTCTGGTGTCCTGGATAGGGAAATCACTCATGGCACTCACCCCGCCCTCTGTTATAGGCTGACCGCCTTACGAAATTGTTTTGAGAGACATGAGGAGTCAAAATGGCTGAGAAGAAATTCCGTTCATGGGTCGGCTTTAAAGAAGAAGTCGTTGCAGCCCCAACTGAGAATGCAGTTGAACGAATTCGCCAATTAGAAACTCAACTAGCCGATCTCCGCTCACGTCGAGACATAACTAGTTTAAGTAAAGAAGAGTTTGAAATTCTTGCTGGTGAAACAGCGATGAGTTTGATTAAAACTGCACAACAACGTGAATCCCGCGCTCTTGCATCTGCTGAGCAGACTGTTGCGGAAGCAACAAGAATTACGAAAGAACGCTTAGATTCCTCAGAAGTTAAAGCAAAGGCAATCTTGGCTGGAGCCGAATCTCGCGGCCGCAAGTATCTTGAAGCTGCGGAGTCTGAGGCTTTAGAATTTCGCGATAAAGCACTCCGCCAAGCGGAACATCTTCTGACTGAAAGTAAGCGTGAGGCAAATTCACTTGGGGTTGCCGCTAAACGTGAAGCCGAAAAGATTATTAATGAAGCTACTGGTGAAATTAGTGAATTTAGATCATGGCTTACAAGTGCAATCTCTGAATCAGAGCGGTTGTATCGCCTACAGACTCAATCTTTGACAGCTGCCGAACATGCAATTGGTGAAACTCGTATTCGCTTAAAGCAGGCTTTCGAACGCTTGGCTTCACTACAAGGTGATATCGATGCCAATATCGATGATAACAATCGCCCAGTTGAAAAGACTTTTATTCGTAAAAATACCCGACCTGCAAAGTCTGAGGCTTTACCTGCAGAGAAGATTGCCAAGAAGCCGGTCAAAAAAGTGGCAAAGAAGAGCACAACCAAAAAACGTAAGTAACCACTTTGCAGCGGGCATCTCTTTCTACAACACATATTCCATCCATTGATGGCTTGCGTGCACTTGCTGTAACTGCCGTAGTTCTCTATCACTTAGGCATTGATTGGATCCCTGGTGGATTTCTTGGAGTAGATCTGTTTTTTGTTATCTCTGGATATGTAATAACAAGGTTAATTTTGGATTCAATCGAGAGCGCTAATGGTCTTGATATCAAAGAATTCTATGCGGCTCGAGTCCGCAGATTGCTTCCGGGATTACTTGTCTTATTAGTAGTCACATCACTTGCAATTGCGCTTTTTGCACCAGATTCAATTCGTAGATTTATAAATGATGTCCCCTTTGTTCTTTCTGGTACAAATAATTGGCATCTAGTTGCACTCCATCAGGACTATTTCCAGGCGATAGGTCGACCACCTTTACTTCAACATACTTGGTCTTTAGCGGTTGAATTTCAGTTTTATTTGATCTGGCCGATAATCCTGCTCTTTATCTGGCGCAGATTTGGTAAGCGAGTAGTTCGAAGAGCTGCGCTGTTGATTGCAACTTTCTCTGGTACTGCGCTATTTCTCTTTTCCTTACAGGCAGATAATGCAACTGCGGGTCGAATTAGCCACATCTATTTCGGTACTGATACTCACAGCCTTGGGCTATTTCTAGGATCAGCGCTTGCTGTTAGTTGGATTCCCAGAAATTTAACTCCAAATATTTCACAACGCGCCCAGGACTTTATTGATGGTATTGGCGTAATTGGGTTTGTTGGCCTGCTCTGCATCTTCTTATTCATTGATGAAACAAATGCAACCTTGTATCAAATTGCATTTCCACTCGCTGGCCTATTCGGTTGCGCAACTATTATTTCTATCGTTCATCCAGCATCGCGTTTCTCGCCGATATTGAGCGCAAGAATTTTGCTCTGGATTGGCCAGAGGTCTTATGGAATTTACCTGTGGCACTGGGTTGTATTCCAAGTGACAAGACCAGGCGCAGATTTAACTGGCTCACTACTTGCGCTGAATATTGCGAGAGTTCTTCTTGTTTTGATTCTCGCTGATATCTCACTTCGAGCAATAGAGATTCCAATCCGAAAAGGTCTAGTCCAAAATTGGATTAGGGGAATTAAATATCGAACAAAGGTTATGCAAAAACGGCAGCGGATTTTTATCGCTACCGTATCTGCTTTCACGATGCTATTGACTGGAAGCTCAATTGCCGTTGCTTGGCAACGGGATCAATCAATTGTCGTTGAAGTTAAGCCCGAACTTGAGTTGCCACAGACTGTTCTCTCTGAAAATAGCACTGGGTTATGGGTTACGGGAGATTCTGTAATTTTAGGCATCCGCAATAAGTTGGCTGCAACTCAAGATATTGCGCTAATAAATGCGCGAGTTGGCCGACAGATTCAAGAGCTAATAACGGCTGTTGAAGAGGATAAAACTAAGGTGGGATCCTCTGTAGTTGTGTTTAATGTTGGTAACAACAATTCAGTATCTCGCGAGGATATGGTCAAGTTAATGGAGTTACTAAAGGATCAACCAAAAATTATTGTGGTTAATACTTCAGTTCCGAGAACTTGGCGTGATGGAAATAATAAAATTATTGGCGAAGTTGTTTCTAAATATTCCAATGCAACTCTTGTTGATTGGGCCCAGATAGCAGAAAACCACCCGGAGTTTTTCGCTCCGGATGGTGTCCACTTAGTTGAAGCTGGTAGTGATGTTTACGTTGCATCAATTCTTGATGCGTTAAACGTAAATTAAATCTTTAAGCGTATTGGCCAGGAAGTCCGAAAACTTTTCCGCCAACTACAGTTCCATCTTCGAGAACAGTTGAAACTCTAAATGAGCACCAACCTGTTGCATCGCTCTTTGTAATATCCAAAGAGTATTGAGTTGCTGGAACTGTTGAAATTAATTTCCAATCCCCACCATTTGATCGGATTTCAACGTTGTAGTTTGCAGCCGCTGTTCCGTCAGCTGGAGCCTTCCAGAAGATTGTTGCGCCTGTAGCTGTGTATTGGGCAACAATTCCTACTGGTTCGCTTCCGCCGCCATCTACAACAGTTGCAGCTTCAGTGGCTTCCGCCGTTGCCTCAGTAGTTGGTTCTTGAGATGCTTCAACAGAAGTAGTTTCTTCCGGTGCGGCACTCTCTGTAGTTGTTGAACCATTGCGAGATACGACTAATAGCGCAATCAATACAACTGCAATAACAACAGCAGTAACTACACGCTTTGATGAAGAGTTATTTGCTGTACCTGAAGCAGGAACGCTTGCACCAGGAGTTTTTGCTGGGCGACTTGTCACAGAAGAGCTCTGGAAGTTGGAACGGCTTGATGAAACCGGAACCGCTGGGACTACAAAAGTCGATGAAGAGCGCTTTGCAGAATTCTTTGCCGATTTCTTAACAGCCTTCTTCGCTGTCTTCTTAACAGCAGATTTCTTAACAACGCGCTTAGCAGCTGACTTCTTCGCTGTCTTCTTAACAGCAGATTTCTTAACAACGCGCTTCGCAGCTGACTTCTTCGCTGACTTCTTTGCTGACTTCTTTGCGGTTTTCTTAACTGCCACGGTAGTACTCCTTGGTTTGTAATTGAAAGTTAGATTGAAAACTCAATAGCGAAAGGATACCTCAGGGCTCTGCAAAACCAAGAAAAGCTAGAGTAAAACGCCTATTCGTGGTGTTATGGCTCTAAGTGCAATTCCGCGATGACTAATCTTGTCTTTCTCACCGTGCTCGAATTCGCCCAGCGTTAACGCTTGACCTGCAGGTTGAAATATTGGGTCGTAGCCAAAACCAGCAGTACCGCGTGGGGCGAGGGTGATAAATCCTTCAAGTTTTCCGCTTTCTATCACCTCGGTATTTGCAGATTGGTGAGTTGATGGGAACACCAGTGCAACCTCACAAACGAAATGTGCACTACGTGCCTGATCTAGTACGCCATCTAATTGCGACAAAACACGTTGAATATTTGCCAAATCATCACCGTGAACCCCTGACCATCTTGCAGAATAAATACCTGGATCACCATTTAAGAAATCAATACACAGTCCGCTGTCATCAGCAAGCGCTGGGAGTCCCGTAAATTCACAAACACCACGAGCCTTTAAAAGTGCATTCTCGGTAAATGTTTTTCCAGTTTCAGCGATATCCGGCATGTTCGGAAAATCTTTGAGCCCAAGGACTTCGATATCTGCCGCGAATTCTGCCAGCAACCTTTCAAACTCGGCAATCTTGCCTTTGTTCTGCGTTGCTAAAACGATTTGGCGCACTGCTTAATTCATTCTTAAGCGAGAGCGCTCTGCTGTAATTTTGAAAGTTGATTACATCCAGAAACACCTAAATCAAGAAGGCTATTCAACAAGGCACGATCAAATGGTTTTCCCTCTGCAGTACCTTGAACTTCAACAAAGTTTCCATCAGCGGTACAGACAATATTCATATCTGTATCAGCGGTTACATCTTCCTCGTAACAGAGGTCAAGCATCGGTACCCCACCAATAATTCCTACACTTACTGCAGATACACCTTGGATAATTGGATTACGTGAAGCGGGAATATGGCCCTTGCCTTTTGCCCAAGTAATTGCATCTTGTAGCGCAACATAAGCACCTGTTATTGCTGCTGTTCTAGTACCACCATCAGCTTGCAGGACATCACAGTCGATAACGATTGTATTTTCACCCAGCGCAGCAGTATCAACAATTGCGCGAAGAGAGCGGCCAACAAGACGAGAAATCTCCTGAGTTCGTCCGCCTAATTTTCCTTTAACACTTTCGCGATCAGATCTAGTGTGTGTGGCACGTGGCAACATTGCATATTCACTCGTTACCCAACCGCCACCCTTGCCAACTAACCAACGAGGAACACCTGGAGTAAATGAGGCAACGCAGAGTACGCGAGTATTTCCAAATTCAACCAGAACGGAACCTTCGGCATTATTTAACCAATTGCGAGTGAATTTAATTTGGCGCAGATCTCCAGCATTTCTACCATCAATTCTCGAACCACTCTTCAAGTTATCAGCTGACATTTAAATCCTCGATTCGACTCTTGTAACTTCTGGACCAAGGAAACGTCTGGCAAGTTTGCTAAACATTTCACTCTCTCCAGTTGATACAAATTTGTGTGTTGGTATTCCAGATGTGTTCAACATATCGCTTTCAACTAGAACTCGATATAAATCTTTTGCCGTTTCTTCCGCGCTTGAAACGAGAGTCACTTCATTTCCCATAACATATGAAATCACACCGGTAAGCAGTGGGTAATGGGTGCAACCTAGAACTAAGGTGTCAATATTCTTATCGACAAGAGGTTTTAAATAATCTGTTGCAATTTTGGTGATCGCAGTGCCAGAAGTTTCGCCACGTTCGACATATTCAACAAAAAGTGGGCAAGCCACTGAAGTAATTTCTAATTGGGGTGCTGCGGCAAATGCATCTAGATATGCACCTGAGTCAATTGTTGCATTTGTTCCGATAACTCCAATGTGACCACTGCGAGATGCCGAAACCGCTCTGCGAACAGCAGGTTGGATAACTTCAATGACTGGAACTGAATATCTTTCGCGGGCATCCCGCAACATAGCCGCACTCGCGGTATTGCATGCAATAACAATCGCTTTAACACCGGCTTCAACTAATTGATCAAGAATTTCTAGGGCAAAAGTTCGAACTTCAGCAAGTGGTCTTGGACCATAAGGACCGCGAGCAGTATCACCGACATAAAGAATTGATTCACCGGGTAGTTGATCGATAATCGATCTCGCAACGGTTAAGCCACCAACGCCTGAATCGAAGATACCAATAGGCGAATTCTTAGATAAATTTGCGGCCGACATAAAGCCAAGCCTACCTTCAGTGAAGAGTTAAGCCCAAAGCTGGCTATCTAAAACTTCTGAATCTCCATCTTTTCCATAGATACCGGTTGATAAATACTTCCAGCCCGCATCGCACACGATGAAAGCTATATCTGCGCCGACCCCAGCATCCACACTCTCCTTGGCCACTCCAAGAGCGGCATGGAGAATTGCTCCGGTAGAAATCCCGGCAAATATTCCTTCAACTTCAAGTAATTGTTTTACACGACGAACTGAATCTTCGGCACCCACTGAGAATCTGCGAGTAATTATTGATTCATCATAAAGTTCTGGAACAAAACCGGCATCAAGATTTCGTAGCCCATAAACCACTTCACCATATCTAGGTTCAGCGGCAATAATTGAAATGTTTGGATTCTTCTCGCGCAAATATTTTCCTGCACCCATCAGCGTTCCAGTTGTTCCAAGGCCAGCAACAAAGTGGGTAACTGTTGGCAAATCTTCAAAAATTTCTGGCCCAGTTGTCTGATAATGAGCAAGGGTGTTCGCTGGGTTTCCATATTGATAGAGAAAGACCCAATCTGGATTTTCTGCTGCAAGTTCTTTTGCGACTCGAACCGCTTCATTAGAACCACCAGCAGCAGGTGAATAAATTATTTTTGCGCCCCACATTTCAAGAATCTGAGTGCGCTCGATACTTGTATTTTCTGGCATAACACAGATCAACTTATAGCCGCGAACTTTTGCAACCATTGCCAGAGAAATTCCAGTATTTCCACTTGTTGGCTCCATAATTGTTGCACCTGGTTTTAATCTTCCGGTTTTTTCAGCGTCATCAATCATCGCCATTGCAGTGCGATCTTTAATTGATCCAGTTGGATTGCGATCCTCTAACTTCGCCCAGAGTCGAACAAGTGGTTTTCCTGGTTGCGTTTTTGGCGAAAGTTTTGGTAAGCCAATTAAAGGAGTATGGCCAAGAGATGCTTCGAGAGATTCATATCTTGTCACTAGCAACCACCAGCTACGGCGGGCAATATTGTTACTGAATCACCAGCTTTAAGCGTTGCAGCAAGTGAACCCATAAATCGAACATCTTCATCATTAATATAAATATTTATAAAGCGACGTAGCTCGCCATTCTCAAGTAAACGTTCGCCAAGCCCAGTAAATTTGCTATCCAAGGATGAAATTAACTCTTCCAACGTTGTGGCTTCAGCCGAAACAACCTTTTCACTATTGGTATATGGACGAAGAATTGTTGGGATTCGAACTTCAATAATTGGCGCAGACATGGGGTTAAGTATCCTTGAAGCTTGGCTTAATCGCCAATCCGAGTAACTATTTCAACATCTTCTTCCGTTACAACGCCATCAATAATTCGATATGAACGAAATTCATTCTCAGGTGCAATCTCTTTGCGGGTAGAAACTAGAACGTAGTGCGCGCCAGGTTCGGATGCATAGGAAATATCAGTGCGAGATGGGTAAGCCTCAGTCTCGGTATGTGAGTGATAAACCACGACTATTTCCTGGGAGTTATCGTCAACTTCACGGTAGAGCGCCAATAAATCCTTGGAATCAAATTCATAGAATGTTGGTGAGTGTGCTGCGTTGATCATTGGTTTAAGAACTTGAGCGCTATCGCTTCCTTCAGGACCAAGAATTACGCCACAACATTCATCAGGATATTCCGCGCGAGATTGCTCAAGAATTGCCTCAACATGTGCGGCGGTAATGCGAAGAGTCATAGGAGTAACCCTAACAAATTCTCCTGCAACCAACCTAACCAGAAATAAACTGCATAAACCGGTTTCTGTGGATCTTCATCAGGCAGCATTTCAAATTTATCAAAACTTGTTTCATCAATTTCTAAGCGAACAGATAGCGCAATCCTTAAATCATTTAAAGCCTTGAGCCAGACATCTGCATTTAATTCTTCAATTATTCCTCCGTGGTTCTCATCTACCAAAATCGTTAACTCCTCACGCACCAGTCGCAAATTCTTCTGTTTGGATCCACGCAATTGTGGTTCGGTATACCTGCGGAAATCTGATGCAGCTTCTGGATCGGCATAGGCATTTGGTAATAACCGCAGTAAGACTGGATCATCAGGTGTAACTATTTCCGATGGCATAGCCAATAACTGAGCAAGTGGATCACTGGAATCATAATGATGGAAGAAATCTCCTTCGCCGAGGAGTTCCAAAAGCTGTTCTACTAAATTTATAAGAATGTTCGCCTCATCGAGCGTTAAATCAAGTGAGAATCCATCGCCAACTTTCTCAAAGCTCGACATCAGATTTTGTCATCGCGTTGAAGTGTTGCCCAAAGGCCGTGCTCGTGAAGGCGTTGAACGTCGCGCTCCATTTCCTCGCGGGTTCCAGTCGATACAACTGCCCGCCCCTCGTTGTGAACTTGCATCATCAATTCATGTGCACGTTCTTTAGAAAAGCCAAATAGTTTGATAAAAACGTGTGTCACATAGCTCATCAGATTTACTGGATCATCCCAAACTATTGTTATCCAAGGTCGATCAAGTAACTCACTGATATTTACTTGATCTTTTGTAAGAGTCTTCGCCATTTTTACTTACCGCACCAATACCGTTGAAGGTGCGCTCTTAGAACCCAAGAATCCAGCTTCAGTTTCAGTCACAATACTAAATTGTCTTACTCCAACTTTCGTCTGAGTTACTTCAATTTCAAACTTTCCATCTGCAGCAGTAATTCCTGACACCTGAGTAATTCCATCATCCAAAATAACCTTTATCCCAGCAATTTTTGGTTGTACTTGCCCATTAACTTTATACGCAACCCCGTGCTTCATTGATGCAGGAATACTCCAAGATACAACTCTAGAAATTCCAATAATTTTTTCTGGCGTTGAACCCAAAGTTCGATCCCAAGTTTCATCGGTAGAAAATGAGATATTTGTTGATTCACCGAGCAAGACTTTTATCTGGAAAGTTCCATCCGGCGCTGTTTGACCAACTGCACGTCGCGAATTACCCGATGCTCTCTTGATCTCCATAAACACTGGCACACTTGAAAGTGGCCTCCCATCAGCCAATTTAAAGCTTCCATTGAATGCAACGCTCTCGCCGTAAAGTAAATTTTCTGTGCTCGTAGTTACATCGCCAACAACTTTATCTTGTCCCATTGCAATTGCGACCTTCTTAACTTCTTCAATTGCTAAATTATCGCCGTACCCAATCTCCCACTCTGAAATTCCACCTAACCGATACTTCTCAACTAGTTTGGCTCTTGCGCCATACCCACGAGCATCAACATACCAAACTGAGTGGCTAACTTTGCAACTAGTAGTTGCACCAGCTGAATTAATACCATTAAATTCTGCGGTGTAAAGCACATTAGTTTCGCCATATTTTTCATTGTAAGTTGCAACAGCACCTGGCTTATCTAAAATTGCTTGTGCTTTCAATTGATGAATAATTGCCGCGTTAGAACTCTTCTTTTCAGAAGAAGGAGTATTTGTTGGGCAGATGCCAGTTACTTTTGTAACCCAGTTGTATCCATAATTTGGAGTACCTATATAAATCTTCCATGGTGCAACTGATTTAAGTGCATAAATTAGTGATGGTTCAAACCAATTTATCGGGCCAATCGGCCCTGCTGCAGTATCAAATTTATGATAGTCATAAGCCATTATATTTAATCGATCTATGTATTCAGATATTTCTGGCCAGGCATAGAAGTAATAACCTTTCTTGCCGGTTATTGGATCCAACAGATATGGCGTTGTCACTGATAATAATTTATTTTGTGAGTGCAAGGTAGTTGATAACTCGCGTACGAAATTAACCCATCTTGGTTGAATCGTGGGCCAGGTTGTAATTTTATCTACAAAGGCAAAACCCTCGAAATCTAGATCGATTCCATCAAAGTTATTGGCGGTGACAAGTTCTGAAATGGTGTTAATTAAAGTAGCCCGGGTTGCATCGGTTCCCATAATCTTTGAGAGAACGCCCTCACCCGTGCCATCAGTGATAGTTGGAATTACCTTGATTCCTAAACTTTTTAGAGTGGAAATTGGAATTGCTTTATCTATTGAATTCTGCGTTACATACTTATCCTTAATTGTTTTTGCACTAGTTAGCGTGTACCAAAAAGGCAATACTTGATCGAACATTTCAGAATGTGCGACTACGTAATCCATTGCCTGAATCTGGCCTTTAGTTGTGTCGCCATATGTGCTGTAGTCAGTCATCCATCCGGAAAAAATTTTGCGAAGTTGCCGATCTTCCGCGCTTGCAGCGCTAGTAGAAGTTATATTGATAAGTAATAGCCCAGAAAGCAGAAGGCCAATTATTTGCTTTTTCATTCCTTCTTTAGGCCATCAAATATTTTCTTGCAGATTGGGCAGATCGGAAATTTTTCTGGGTCGCGACTAGGCACCCACTTCTTGCCACAGAGTGCACGAACTGCCTTTCCAGTTACAGCTGATTCAACAATCTTCTCTTTGCGAACATAGTGGGCAAATCTTTCATGATCGCCATCTTCATTTGATAGCCGAGTATCTTCCTTCTCTAATACATCCGCGAAGGGCTGAAGATCTATGCTCGGGATTCCCATGTCGTAAATTCTACCGAGGCGACCTGCTTTATTGGGTATTATTCAATAATGAAGGATCTATTGCGTACCGAGCATCTATCTCGTAATGATGTGGAACTAATTCTCGATACTGCTGCGCAATTTGCTAAGAGCCCACTTCGCTCAAAGGATGCACTGGCTAATCAGACGGTCGCCATTTATATGACTAAATCCTCAACTCGCACCAGACTCGCATCCGAGACCGCAGTTGCACATCTTGGCGGTACTCCGATATTTCTTCGGGGTGATGATTTGCAAATAGGTCGTGGCGAAACAATCTCTGACACTGCAAAAATTATTAGTGGATTTGCGAGCGCGCTAATTGTTAGAACATTTGCCCAATCTGATGTCGATGAACTCGGTGCACATTCGACAATTCCAGTTTTAAATGGATTAACTGACACTGATCATCCAACACAACTACTTGCAGATTGGTTAACTATTCGGGAAGTATTTGGCGAAGATATTTCTGGGCGAAAATTCACATATGTTGGCGATGGAAATAACATGTCACATGCTTGGTTAACAATGGGCGCAATTATGGGAGCGCACGTCGTTGTAGCAACCCCACCAGGTAAATGGGCCCCGCAAGAATCAGCAGTTAAGCGCGCTAAAGAGATTGCTAGTAAAACTGGAGCAACTATTGAAGTTGTAACAGATCCAGAAGCTGCGGCAGCGGGCGCTAGCGTTGTATATACCGATGTTTGGATGTCTATGGGGGATCCAGAAGAGGTAAGAGCTGAGAAACTTAAAGCCCTCGCACCATATGCAATCACTAAGAATTTAATGTCAATGACATCGCCGGACTCAATCTTCATGCACTGCCTGCCAGCACACCGTGGAGAGGAAGTTGATGCCGAAGTTATCGATGGTCCGAAATCAGTAATCTGGCGTGAGGCCTACCATCGCCGAACAACGATTCAAGCAATTCTTTATCACCTAGTTCGTGGTGAGATAAAGGGCAACCACTAATTGCCCCACTTGTAGGTTAAAAACTCTACATATTTGGCAACCATCGAAGTTAATAGGCACTAATCTTTCCGCATGCGAATAGCCGTAGCTAAAGAGATCCGATCTGGCGAAGCCCGTGTAGCGCTCGTCCCAGACATCATTTCCAAATTAACCAAGGCTGGCCTTGAGGTCGTTATCGAAGCGGGGGCCGGTATTGCATCAGGCTTTCCTGATAGTGAATTCACCGCTGCTGGCGCAACAGTAAAGAGTGGCAATGTAATTAGTGATGCCGATGTAATTGCATCCGTTACTGCGCTCACTCCAGATCAAATGAAGTCCCTCAAAAAAGGCGCACTTACAATCTCATTCCTATCTCCTACAACTTCAGTTGATTCCATCGATGCAGCTGCTAGTGCTGGAGTAACCGCGCTCTCACTTGAACTGGTTCCACGTATTTCTCGCGCACAATCCATGGATGCCTTAACTTCGCAGGCACTCTGTGCTGGCTACCGCGCATCACTTGTTGCCGCTGAACTCTCACCAAGATTTTTTCCTTTACTTATGACCGCAGCAGGAACTGTTACTCCAGCACAAGTTGTAGTTCTTGGCGCCGGCGTTGCTGGACTTCAAGCAATTGCAACAGCGAAGCGACTAGGCGCAGTAGTAAGTGCATATGACGTTCGTCCATCATCTGCTGATGAAGTTAAATCAATGGGCGCAAAATTTATTACCCTCGAACTTGAAGCTCTTGAAGGCGCCGGAGGTTATGCGCGTGAGATGACTGAAGAGCGCGCTGCTAAACAACGTGAACTTCTAACTCCTTACTTAGCTGCAGCTGATGTTGTTATAACAACAGCGGCTGTCCCAGGAAGACCAGCACCAAGACTTGTTACTGGCCAAATGGTTTCTGCTATGAAATCTGGCGCTGTGATTGTTGATCTAGCTGCTGAAACTGGCGGTAACGTCGAGGGAAGTAAGCCTGGCGAAACGATTACAACTTCAAATGGCGTTGTTATCTGGGGTGGAAAAGATGTTCCAAGCCAACTGCCTTATCACGCATCCATGTTGTTCTCACGAAATGTTGTAAACCTACTTTTGCTTATGACCAAGAGCGTTGATGGCAAACCAACTGGTGATGTAATCCCAGATTTCTCAGATGAAATTATTGATTCAGCAACACTTACTCATGGCGGCTCTCGTCGCACTCCGGAGGGCAAGAAATGACCACAATGGCAATTCTGACAATCTTCATACTCTCAGTCTTCGTAGGTTTTGAGGTTGTATCTAAAGTTTCGACAACCCTTCACACCCCTTTGATGTCTGGTGCAAATGCAATCCACGGAATTATTTTAGTTGGCGCAATTCTCGTTGCTGCCGAGGCAAAAACTACGCTGGAAACAACGCTAGCAATTCTCGCAGTTGTATTAGCAACCATAAATATGGTGGGCGGCTTTGTTGTTACAGACCGCATGCTCGAAATGTTTAAAGGAAAGGGCGGTAAGAAGTAATGAATTCAAATCTATATGCCCTCCTTGGTCTCGGTGTTGCAGTTTCATTCATCATGGCGCTCAAGGGACTTTCAGCCCCTAAGACCGCTCGCCGTGGAAATTTAATTGGCGCCTTTGGCGCCACTGTTGCAACGGTAATTGTTTTCTTTGACCCTGCTATCGAAGAGGGACACAACACACTTTTGATCATTGGTGCAATCGCCTTTGGTGTAATCGTTGGTGTTCCTGCGGCTCGTAAGATTCAGATGACTCAGATGCCACAACTAGTTGCGCTATTTAATGGTGTTGGTGGTGGGGCAGCCGCACTTGTAGCAATCGTTGAATATCTAAGTCTTGGAGATAGTGCAAGCATCGGTGAAGTTATTGCTACTGTATTTACAGTACTTGTCGGCTGCGTTTCATTCTCCGGTTCAATCATCACATTCCTAAAGCTGCAAGAGTTAATGACTACTCGCCCTGTCGTATTTCCTGGCGGTCGTTTCGTTATAGCAGTAACCCTTGCGGGCGCACTTGTCACATCTGGTTGGGTTATAACTAGTGGTGGAACAAATCCACTTCTACTTCTTGCCGGACTTTCACTTCTATTTGGTGTTCTATTTGTGCTTCCGGTCGGCGGCGCAGATGTTCCAATCGTTATCTCACTTCTAAATGCTTTTACTGGTCTAACAGTTGCCGCAAGCGGATATGTATTGCAATCAACACTTCTAATTGTTGCAGGAACGCTTGTTGGTGCCTCTGGAACAATTCTGACTCGCAAGATGGCAGAAGCGATGGGTCGTTCACTATTTGGAACTCTCTTCGGTGCATTCACTGCTAAGCCACAAGCACAAGCAGTGGGTGGCGAAGTTCGCCCAGTTAAATCAGGATCTCCTGATGATGTTGCGATTCTTCTTAATTATGCCCAACGCGTTGTAATCGTTCCTGGCTTCGGACTCGCAGTTGCGCAAGCACAGCACACAGTTCGCGAACTCGCAGACCTTCTCGCTGAACGTGGTGTTGAAGTTGCTTATGGAATTCACCCAGTCGCAGGTCGTATGCCTGGTCATATGAATGTGCTTCTTGCAGAAGCAAGTGTTCCTTACGAACAACTTGTTGAAATGGAAGAGATAAATCCAACTTTCCCACAAACCGATGTGGTTCTAGTAGTTGGTGCAAACGATGTTGTTAACCCAGCAGCAAAAACAACTCCAGGTTGCCCAATCTATGGAATGCCAATTCTTGATGTTGCAAGCGCAGGAAATGTTATTTTCCTAAAGCGTTCAATGCGTCCAGGTTTTGCCGGTATCGAAAATGATTTGCTTTACGATGCTAAAACTACGCTTCTCTTCGGAGATGCTAAAGATTCACTAACTAAAGTTGTAAGTGCTTTAAAAGCTCTCTAACTAGTTAGTTAATTTCCTTCAATAACTTCATGAGGTGTGTTGTGCACTCCCGTAATGTCTGCTGCTGGAATTGTTCCAAGCAGACCTTTCTGGAAATCATCAAAAGCCTTTAGAACTTCGGTCTTGGTATTCATTACAAATGGCCCCATCCAAGCGACCGGTTCTTTAATTGGTTCGCCACCAAGAATAAGAACATCCATCTCTGGAGATCTAGATTCTTGAGTCGGATCTGCTTGAATCACCAAGGTATCGCCATCGCCCATTACTGCAAGTTGTCCCATATGAACTGGTTGTTTATCTTCACCAACGCTACCGTGACCATTTAAGGTATAAATAAGTGCGTTGTAATTCTTATTCCATGGAAGCTCTAGCTTTGCTCCAGGTGCAAGAGTTGCGTGCACAATTGAAATTGGAGTTTGCGTTGAACCAGGTCCAACATTTCCAGCAACTTCACCGGCAATCACTCGAATTAAAGTGCCACCATCACTTGATGCCAATAATTTGACATCCGATGCGCGTAAATCCTGATATGCAGGCTTTGACCACTTCTTGGCTGCTGGCAAATTTACCCAGAGTTGGAAACCATGAAAGAGGCCGCCACTCATTACTAAATGTTCTGGTGGGGTTTCAATATGCAAAATTCCAGCGCCCGCAGTCATCCATTGGGTATCACCATTTGTAATTGATCCGCCGCCACCATGATTATCTTTATGATCAAATATTCCATCAATTATGTATGTAACAGTTTCAAAGCCACGATGTGGATGCCATGGCGTGCCTTTTGGTTCTCCGGGTGCGTATTCAACTTCGCCCATTTGATCTAAGTGAATGAATGGGTCCAACTTTGCCATGTCAATGCCGGCAAATGCGCGACGGACTGGAAAGCCTTCGCCCTCGAAACCTTGTGGCGCAGTGGTAATGCTCTTAACGCTTCGAGCTCGCGCAGTTGGTTCAACAATTACTCTTGGCAAAATTGTTACATCAGCGACGGTTACTGCAGGCAATTGATTTCTCCTTCATAAAAATTCCAATTCCATACTCTTCAATACCCATATATTAATTGAATATTCAACTAATTCAAGTTGAGAGCCCAATTCCCGAGTAGCCTTCAACTCATGAAATCACGTAAGGCTCCCATCATCCTTACGATTCTCCTTGCAACTTCACTTCTATTAACTGGATGTGGGCTACCAACTGGCAATGAACGCCCGGATGACATGAAGCTTCGCGATGGCATCAAACTTTTATTGACGCAATTTGAATCAAAATATCCGAAGTCAGTGAATTGGAATGATGCAAAGGTAAGGGCTCAAATTTCCCAGAGATTGCCGGAGGGAATTGCAACTGAATCTGGCTGGACTTTAAAGTGGCCAAGTTATTCAGATGGCGAATTAAGTAGCGTTGTTGTTCCGTGGGTAATTCTTGCGCAATATCCAACCAAGTATTCCCTTGATGTTAATAACTATGAAGGCGGGTCACCGGTTCCTGCGGGAATTGCAGCCCAAATAACAAAGTTACAACAAGATGTGTTCGGTAGTAACTACTTTGCTGCTGTAGTGAACCAAAGAATTTCAAAAGCTAATAAAAATTGGATTATCTTTACGACTATTCCGTATTTGCCTGTCACCGATCCTGCATATGGCTTCGCCGAGGCAGTTGATGGAAAGTGGGAAATTAGAGATTTTGGCACTGCAACCGTTGGGTGCATAAACGTTCCACCGACAGTACAGAGTGAGTTTGGGTTTACTTGCCCACCGAAATAAATTTGCTTGGATCTGCCGCGAAACTCTCTCTGCATCCCGGCATGCAGAAATAATAAGCCTTCCCATCTAATTCAAATTTTGCCGGAGCATCAGAAATTCGCACCTGCATGCCACATACCCAATCCTTAGCAAACTCTTGATCTTCACTTTCAACTTTTCGGGTGCGATACATCCAATAAACCCAGATGATTACAATCAATGCAACGACATCAAGGATTGTCGTGTAGTTCCAACCGATTGAATTTGAGTGTGACATCGAGTGGTTGGTGATCGGAATCTGACCTACTAGTTGGAAAATAGCTTCGGTTATGAAACCACTCAGGCTCATTACTAACCAAAATACCAACGTTAAGCGGATTGCCAGCTTGGTTCCATAATATTTGCGATAAATAAGTACCAATGGAAGTGCAATTAGATCTGCGAAAATAAAAGAAATCGTTCCACCAAAGGTTATTCCACCATGCCAGAGAGCAGATGCAAGTGGCACATTGCCAACTGAGCAAACAAAGCTGATGAAAGCTATAACCGGTCCAATAATTGCATTCTCAATACTTGAAAGCAGACCGCGTCCTGATAAAAATAACGCACTCCAAAATGACGTTGGAATTAATTTGGCGGCAAGTCCAGCAACTAAAAAGCCAACAATTAATTCAACCCGGAGCATTTTGAAATCACCAATTGTGTAGCCGGCGGCATCGTGCCAAGTGGCCTTTCTTGAGGAATTTGTCCGATTATCCGCTTCAATATTTTTTCGGGAAGCCATAATTAATCGCTCTGGAATTAATACCGGAATCAATAACTTAAGGAGAAGAATCATTATCGCGCCACCGATAAATTCGGCGACTGCGAATTGCCACCCCATTAAAATCCAAAGGACTAACCCCAATTCAATAACTAAATTTGTACTGGCAAACATAAAGACCATGGAAGCTGTGAAATTAGCGCCTTTAGAGAAGAGACTTTTCGCGAGAGCACTTGCGGAGTAAGAACAAGATGAACTAACTATGCCAAAGAACGAGGCTTTACCAATGCTTTTGAAACTATCATCACCAAGTTGCTCCTTCATTGCCTTGCGAGAAACAAATGCTTGAACCGCGCCAGATAGTGTGAACCCAAGTACCAGCGCCCAGAAGGTGTGAAAAAACATCCACCAAGCTTCTATCAAGCCATCGCCAATTGAATTCATATTGTTACTTTGGCTTTCTCAAACTTTCATGTCCAATGTCTTTAGATTTCTCATGAAGCTTTCTCATCTGTAACTCCAAAGCCGTAACCGCTTTATCAAATGCAGCTAAATCATTAAATCCTGATCCCTCAGCGCGCATAAATGGCCCAGAACCAGTAGTAGTTAGGTGCACTTCATGTGATGACTTCCCGAATCTTGGGTTTTGTTCATGCTTTATCTCAACTTTTATACTTTCAACTTTGAGGTTAAAACGCTCTAAAGATTTTAGTTTTTCAAGTGCAATCGATCTGAAATCTTCTGCCAAATTTGCATTTCTAGCGTGAATAACGATTTCCATGAAAACTCCTCTTCAATCGATAAGTCCAAGTTACACCACTCAAGCAGATATCGCAGTAGGATGTAAAAGAAATGAATTACCTTAGAGTTTTCCTTCCTAGTAGCGCTGATTATAAAAGTGCCCGCACTTCTTGGCGGAAAGATCTCTTAGCCGGAATTACGGTAGGAATTGTTGCTCTACCCCTTGCGCTTGCATTTGGTATTACAACTGGCGCTGGAGCGGCGGCCGGACTCGTCACTGCGATATTAGCTGGTCTATTAGCCGCGATTTTTGGTGGCTCCAATTTTCAAGTAAGTGGACCAACTGGCGCAATGACTGTTGTGTTAGTTCCAATTGTTACTAAATACGGCGTGGAAGTATTAATACCACTAGGTTTCCTCGCTGGCCTGTTAACACTTCTTCTCGGAATTTTACGGGCTGGTTCAATAATCAACCGGGTTCCATGGCCGGTTATGGAGGGCTTTACTCTCGGCATTGCACTTGTGATAGCACTACAACAGGCTCCAACGGCGTTCGCTACCCCATCGATTGATGGAGGCAGAACAGTCGTTACTGCATGGAACACTATTAATGGTGCAATAGACAACGGACTTAATTTTTCCGCCATCTTGATTGTACTTCTCACGCTATTTATTAAATTTACTTATCCGAAATTAGTTCACAGATTCAAGATAAAAATACACATACCGGCAAGCTTTTTGGCAATTGTTATTAGTTCAATAGTTGTACTTGCACTCGACATAGATATTCCTAAAGTCGGAGATCTACCCAAGGCGATTTTCCACCTTAATAAAATTGAACTTTTCGGGCTTGGAGCTTATGAACTTATCTCTGCGGTAATTGCTATCGCGCTCCTTGCCTCAATCGAATCTCTGCTCTCGGCAAGAGTCGCCGATCAACTTGCACATATTCACGATGATGAGCATAAGTATCAACCAAATCGCGAACTCTTTGGTCAAGGCTTGGCATCAATGTTCTCTTCATTAGTTGGTGGCATGCCAGCAACTGGTGCTATCGCAAGAACAAGTGTGAACATTAGAGCAGGTGCAATTTCAAGACTTGCAGCAATTTTTCATGCGGTATTTTTACTCTCGGTTGTACTTTTCTTATCGCCAATTATTTCGAGTATCCCAACCTCAGCTCTCGCTGGCGTCTTAATCGGAACCTCTTATCGCATGGCGAGTCCTGGAAACTTAAGAGAATTACTTCGGACAACACGTCTAGATTCTTCCATCCTGATTTTTACGGCAGCAGTAGTTGTTTTTGTTGACCTTATTTGGGGAATTGCCCTTGGAACTGCGCTCTACTTCTTACTCAAAAAATTAAAGCGGAAGTAAGTAAATAATCAGCGTGATTGTTAGCGCTAACGAGAGTGCTTGTATCAAAATTGAGATTGCAGTTTTGCGATCTTCTCTACGGTCTTCCGCTGAAGCGACCTTTGATAACTTTCCAAGTGAACCAAAATTGAATGTTCCCATAAAACCATAAGCTAAACAGAATTTGCGTCGGGATTGAATAAAGCCAACTGAGAAAACTAGTGCTGGAATAAATACACCGAAACGTGCACTCTTAGCTGCATCGCCTGTAAGCAGACCGAAAGTTGTGAAAACTAAAAGAACTAGACCAATTAGTGCAACGAATTGTCGGCGACGAATCTCACTTTTTCCAAGATTGCATGAGCCTGCGACATATTCCATTTAGTGTTTCCTTTTTTTAAACTGTTTCGCGGTCATCGTCCGCAAAAACTTCATGATCATCATCGCCGCTTTGCGCGACCCATTCAAAGGCGGCCTTAATTCCGGCAGCGATTACTGCAAGGAATGTAAGTGTGGCCAAAAGGCGCCGGATGGCTTTAATCATGAGATAAATCTACCTTACAAAATATCTACTTGTCCTGCGCTAGGTCAGCGACACAATCCTTGAAATCGCCTCGTCAATAATTTCCTCGCTCGTAGCAAAATTCAAACGAACGAATTGACCGGATGCTAAGCCGAAGCTAATCCCAGAATTGAGCGCTAACTTAGCTTCCGTTAGTAATTTCTCGCTTGGATCGGCGCCTAGATTTAGCGAAGTTAGGTCAAGCCAGGCTAAGTAAGAACAATCAGGAACGCGATAGCCAACGCTAGGCAACTTCTGCGTTAACAACTTAGCAATGTACTTTCTATTACTGTCCAGCGTTTCAATCGCGTTATCTAACCAATCACTACATTCATATGCGGTAGCTGAGGCGATTGCGCCAAAAAGCGAGGCGCGATAGTGAACCGCCATTGGCATGGAATTTGCGCGAGCTAACTGCTCTGGGTGGTCGATAATAATTGTTGCGCACTTCAGGCCGGCTAGGTTCCAGCTCTTACTCGCCGCCGTGACACAAATCCCAACTTCTCGAGCAGTTTCACTCACATTAAGGAACGGTGTGAAGTCAGAGGTGTTATATGTAAGTGGCGCATGAATTTCATCACTGAAAACTGTGACGTCATAACGCTTTGCCAATTCAGCAAGTTCCGCAAGTTCCGCCTTGGTAAAAACTGTTCCGACTGGATTATGTGGGTTGCACAAGAAGTGAATTTTTACGCCACTTTTATATCCGACCTCAACTGCCGCTAAATCAAGTGTGTAGTGCAACTCATCTTTCCTAAGTGGTGCGTCATAAAGAACGCATTTCAATTCTGAGATCCAATTTTTGAAATTATGGTAGACCGGTGAATTAACCATGATTAAATCACCCGGATTAACTATTGTTCGGGCCATTTCAACCATACCGACGCCGACATCTGTTGCTGTGAAGACCTGTGCTGGATCTACCTCCCAGTCCCATCGTGCTTTAGCAAATTTCGCTAGATTAATTCCTAGCTCTGGAACTGGTCCAAGATAACCAGTATCTGAGCCCTGAATCATTTCTTTTAAAACATCTCTAATTGGCTGTGCAATTTCAAAATCCATCTCAGCTACCGGGAGTGGCAAAATGTCAGCCGGAAAACTTCGCCATTTATCGCTCTTACGTAGTTGTAGTTGTGAAAGTGGAAGTGCCGTTAATTTTGACATCCTCTAAAGTATTTACTTTTTACGAGTCTTTAGCAAACTCAATACCGCAGTAAGGGTAAGGGTTCCGATGATAAAACCTAAGCTGACTTGGAGTGAAATATGTGGAATCTTGAAATTTCCAATGTGATCCCAATGCTGGGAATGTAGCGCTTCGATAAGAAGTTTCACTCCGATGAATGCAAGTATCAAGGCCAGGCCCTCAGTCAGATAGACCAGCTTCTTCATCAACCCACCAATTAAGAAATAAAGCTGACGCAATCCCATTAGGGCAAATATGTTTGCCGTAACAATTATGTATGGATCCTTAGTTAGGCCAAAGATTGCTGGAATTGAATCAAAGGCAAAGAGCACATCGGTCATCGCGATAGCAACTAGTGCCAAGGTGAATGTTGAAGCCCCCTTCGCGCGAAGATAGGAGATGATTTTGCCCTCTTCCCACTCCTCTTCTTCACTCTCTTTAATTAACGTGTATGCGGTGTAAATCAAGAATGCACCAAAGAAGAAGAAGACCCACGAGAATTTACTTACGATTACAGATCCAAGTGCAATGAATCCGCCTCGTAATATGAGCGACGCTGCGATTCCGAATAGTAGAACTAGTTGTTCTTTCTCTTTAGCAACCTTTAAGCGCGCAAGAATCAATACAAAGACAAATAGATTGTCGAATGAAAGTGAGTATTCGGTTAACCAACCAGCAAAGAATTCATTTTGCGCTTGTGAGTCTGCCCACTGGCCAAGTGAAATTCCAAAACCAACTGCAAGTGCGATATAAAAAAGTGTCCATTTAACTGCAGTTGAAAGTGAAGTCTCAACATTTCGCTGCCTGTAAGCCATTGCAAAGTCGAAGGCTAAAACTAATAAGAGAATTCCGAGGGTTAGTTCCCAAACATGTGCGCTCATGGCTCGTAAAATACGCTATTTTCTAATAATTAACACTTAGACGCCACAAACTATGACTTAAATCTATGGTTTAAATGCGACTCCGGTGCTGGAATGGCAGTCATACCCATTTGGATTTTTAGCCAAGTATTTCTGGTGGTACTCCTCCGCTGGCCAATAAATATGTGAATTAGCGCTCTCAATTTGAGTGACAATGGGGCCGATGCCCTCTGCCGTTAAGAGTGATTGATAAATTGCTTTAGTTGCGAGCGCTTCTTGTAATTGTTCATCACTCGTAGTAAAGATTGCGCTTCGATACTGCGTTCCAATATCGCCACCCTGTTTGTTTAGAGTTGTTGGATCATGCATCACCCAGAACTCTTCAAGTAATCTGCGATAAGAAATTAGATTTGGCTTAAAAACAACTGAGACAATTTCGGCATGATTTGTGCGACCAGTACAAACTTCTTCGTAACTGGGATTTTCCCCGGCCCCACCCATATAGCCAACGCTAGTTTCGACTACGCCATCCAACTGCCAAAATCTGCGCTCAGCACCCCAGAAACATCCCGTTGCGAAGTATGCAATTTCGATCTGAGTGGTACCTGTTAAATTCATGGCAGAATCATTTCAGATAATTTGCAGGTAGAGTTCACTCAATCCAGTTATCGCCATTTATCGCCATTAAATAGGCCCCCGTAGCTCAGTGGATAGAGCACCGCCCTCCGGAGGCGGGTGCGCAGGTTCGATTCCCGCCGGGGGCACAAATCACATAATCAATTCTCGAATGTCCTTGTTATGTTGCGTATTACACGGGAGAATGCTCCTTATGTAACCCGCTGTAAATTGTATTTACCGCGTATTACTTCCCCCGATTTATGAGTAATTCTTTAGAAGGAGCCCTGAACTATGGATTGGCGCCATCAATCTGCTTGCCGCGATGAAGATCCGGAACTCTTTTTTCCGGTCGGCAATACTGGCCCAGCCCTGGCTCAAATAGAAGAGGCTAAGAAAGTTTGTAATCGATGCATCGTAAAAGAGCCATGCCTGGCATGGGCGCTTGAGAGCGGACAAGATGCGGGAGTTTGGGGCGGACTTTCAGAGGATGAACGTCGCGCACTTAAACGACGTGCTGCAAGAAATCGTGCACGCCAACTTGAGAATCAGAATAGCTTCTAGTTTTTTAGCTCGCTAACTTATCTAAAACTTTAATACGGCCTGGGTCTCACTTCCAACGCGAATTAATTGGATGCTTCCTTTGAGTTCATTTTCAGTAAGAGTTTTCACAATCTGAAGCCCTAAGTTTGAAGACTGATCCCAGTTGAAATCGGTTGGTAGACCCACGCCATCATCAATGATCTTTACTTCACAATTTTTAGTACTTCTGACAATTTCAACCCGCAAATTTTCTCCGGAATCTGCAAGTCCATGTTCAAGCGCATTATGAATGAGCTCAGTAATAACTAGCGCTAATGGCGTTGCAACCTGCGAATCAAAAGTTCCAAAAGATCCAACCTTTTTAACGCTAATTTTGTGCGTGCTTAGCTCAATCGCATTATGAACGATTCGGTCATATACCTCATCAAAAGAGACTGATTCTGTAGAACTATTCGAGAGCGTCTCGTGAACGATTGCGATTGATGCAACTCGTCGTACAGCCTCTTCTAGAGCGCTCTTCGCAGTTGCATCTTCAACTCTCCTAGATTGCAATCTAAGAAGTGCTGAAACAGTCTGTAAATTATTCTTAACCCGGTGATGAATTTCGCGGATTGTTACATCTTTAGTCACAAGCGCTCGATCGCGACGGCGTAACTCAGTCACATTGTGAAGCAGAATAATGGCGCCAATATGGTCCTCGCCAGCAACTAATGGCATTACCAATAAATCAAATATTCCACTCTCATTCTCAAACTCTTCACGGCGCAAATTCTTACCGCTCATTATGCTGCGCCAAGATTCATCTGTAGGAATACTTAGATTTGGTTTTACGCTCTCTATAACTTCACCTAATAGGTGTCCTTCTAATTCATCGCTCCATCCAGCGCGATTAAATGCAGATCTAGCATTTGGACTCGCATAAGTAATTAGACCCGATGCATCTAAACGAATTAAGCCATCGCCAACACGAGGAGCCGATTCCGATCTATAAAAACTATTTTGGATTGGAAAAGTTCCTTCTGCGACCATCTGATAAATTTTGTGGGCGATTTCGCGATAATTTAGTTCTAACCGAGAAGGTGAGCGCATTAAATCAGCATTTCGGTGACGTGATATCACGGCAATTACTCTTCCACCAAAATAAACTGGAACGGTCTCTTCTTTAATCAATATCTCTCCCACAAGTTCCGCTTCGGAATCGCGGTCAATTTCACCAGTCGAGAGCGCGCCATCAATTCTTGGATTACTTCCCCAGTTAATTACATCGCCAATCACATCATGTGCGAAAACTGTCGCTGCTGTTGTTGGTCGAATATGTGCCATTGCAATATGTCCATCTGGCCAAGATTGATAATCCTTACGCTTTGGAATCCAAAGAATTAAATCCGCAAAAGATAAATCGGATAACAACTGCCATTCTGCAAGAAGCTCCATCAATCGAGCGCGATCCACTTCGGTTAAAGCAGTCTTAGAAACAATCATTTCATCGATAGATAACATGATTTGATCGCCTCTCTTCATCTGATCCGCTAATTAACTTCCTGTGCGATCCTACCAATCTCGGAGATTGCCCTACCAAATCCAGTTTCTCGTTTGGCCGGCTCCACTAAATTTGTATTAATTCGAGCATTAACGGGCAATATGAAGGAAGTTTCACCATCACACATCTTCTTAAATCGATTGGCCAAGGCTCTGTCTTCTCGAGTGCTTCCAGATTGATTCAAAATATAGATGATCGGCAAAGAGCGAAGTAACGTTGGAAATTGTGACATGAACTGTTCAAGTCTGATCAGACTTAAGCCATTTGATTTACATAGGTAGATCAGAGTCGTAGTCTCTTCAAGGGTTCTGTTAATAAAGCCTGCCTGCCAACGTCGATCATTAACTACTTCTTCCAAGGGTGGCAGTGGTCCCAGATCAACAACGCTAATTCGAGTGCTATCACCGATTTTCAGCTCCATTGTTTTTTCGTGCGAGACCAAGTTAACAAGGCTAAGTTTTTCACTGTTCTTATCTGCTCTGCCAATAAGGTATTCAAGTGCGGGGGCTCGAATATCCGCATCGTAAATATTTACCGTCGATTCAACAGCTAAAAAGTTTGCAATATTCAGGGCTACAGAACTTCTTCCAGGTGATCCAACAGTTCCAGTAATTGTGATTACACAAGGCTTTCGAACCTTTAGCGCAGTATTTGAAATAACTTCAGCAGATCCATCTTTTTGAATTTCACTCTCAAAAATTAAAGGGAGTCGAAGTTGACTTCTTATATAAGTCATCAGTCTATGAGAATTGGTTTCAATGTTATCAATACAGATATGCGTGACTTTGGAATTGGCCAAGCCTTGCAAAAGATCCGCATCAAAATCTGGTAAATCACTCTTAAATATGACAACCGTTCTCAGCGCACCAGTTCTGGCTTCTAGGAAATCTTTGAGACCTGACATATCTATTGCTCGATAAATAATGCTCCAACTTTGACTATAAAGAAGTTGGGAGACAAAATCTTCGCAATCTGCATCACTTATTGCGGTTACTACCTCTAGCTGTGGAATTTCAGATCGCATTTCTAACCACCACAATTCTTGAACTATTTACGGATGATAAGAGGGATATAACATCTGGTTCTGGAATTTTAAGAACAATGCCGATGTCACCTCCCATGTCCCGCGATTTAATATCTATGCTCTCTACAATCACCGCTTCGGAAATTAGTTCTGTTTTCTGATTCTTCTGAGAATTTAAATCTGGCTGGGGCAATGAGTAGATATCGACGCTTTGACCAGAGGTGAGGTCACTTGGGAGATCATTTCGAGAGATCCTCAGTGGAACGCTCCGGACACTCTCTCCCTCGAAGTTGGTTGAGATAGCCGAGGATGGAATTAATTCGCCACTAACTATTCTTCGAGTTGCTATCTGGTTCTCGATTCTTGAATTCGCCGATAGATACTTAGAGGAGCTCTCGGGCAGAAAGACTTTGACTCTTTTGATACTGCTCTTGGTTATCAAGTCGCCTGCGACTAAATCACTACTTGCAGACCAAATTGCCACTGATCTATTTGCCTTACCTGTTATTGCAAATGCAGCGAATAGCGATAGAAGTAGGAGTGCAATTGCAAAATAGGTCTTTGCTGTAGCTCGCTTTAAAGCAACCTCTTTAATCGAATCTAGGTTCAGGTTATTCATGGCTTTGAAATTTTCTATTTTTCTCATGGGCTATGGATACCGAGATTTTTTCAGATCTATTAGGGCTAATCCACAGAAATACTTTTAGTGGTTAATCTTGACGGCACAATAAGTCATCCTTTCGGAGGAGGTGGTGAGGCCGTTAACTGCGAAAAGTAGCGCCATGGAAAAATTAATCAGCACAGAAAATAGAAGTAGTTCTCATCGGGTATTCAATTACGGAGTACCGGGATCACTAACACCAATAGATCAATCGCTTTGGGCTCATCCAATGCTCGCTTTCTATCTTGAGCCAGCACCAGCAGAACCAGTCGTGGTTCCGGCAAAATTGTATTTAGTACCAACGCCAGAATATTTCGGTAGAGATGTTGAAGATTATTCTGACCCCGAATTCTTGGCTCAACCATCTCCCCTATCTGAGCTCCCGGAAATACAAGAATGGGTAACTAAATTCGCATTAAGCGTTGTTGAAATCTGGGGCGGGCGGAGATCGGCGAATCAACTAGCAAGATGGTGCCATAGACAAGTTCATCAACAACTCTTAGTTAAATCTTCAACTATAAAAGGCGCCCCAAAAATTCGAAAGATCTACATTAGCCAGCCGATTGAAGGAGTGGCCGAAACAACTGTTACGTTGCGTATTGGTGAGCGAGTAAGGTCGTTGATTTTAAGATTTGAAGGCGTAGATAAACGTTGGCTCTGCACCGAACTAGTTCTCTTATAATATTTAAGCAGCGCCGTGACAACGCTTATATTTGCGACCTGAGCCGCAAGGACATGGAGCGTTGCGAGAAGTTCCACCGCTTGAAACTACGCCACCATCTTCATCGGCCGCTGAATATCGAAGTTCATTCTGTGGCTTAATTGCTGGACTAAGACCCTTTGCCTCAACTCCACCAGATTCTTCTTCAACATTTACTTCGACGTTAAATAGATATCCAACTAGCTCTTCCTTAATTGCATCCATCATGGCTGCGAATAAGTCATATCCTTCTTTTTGATATTCAACAAGTGGATCTCGTTGTGCCATTGCACGCAATCCAATTCCTTCTTGCAAATAATCCATTTCATATAGGTGCTCGCGCCATTTGCGATCAAGCACTGAAAGCAAAATCTTGCGCTCAAGCTCGCGGGTAACAGTTGGAGTTAAATTCTCTTCACGAGCCTCGTAGGCTTTTTCCACATCACCTAGAACTCGATCCAAAATAAATCCTTGATCAAGGCCGGATCGGCCACCAACTTCAGCAATTAACTCTTCAACAGTAAAGGAGATTGGATAAAGCGCTTTTAGCGCAGTGTGCAAGGTATCAAGATCCCAATCTTCGCCGAAGCCTTCACCTGTTGCTGATTCGGTGTATGCCGTGATTGTGTCAACAATAAATGTCTTTACTTGTTCTTGGATATCTGCGCCCTCTAAAACTTCGCGGCGTTCGCTATAAACGACCTCACGTTGGCGATTCATAACATCGTCATACTTCAGAACATTCTTGCGCATTTCAAAGTTAAGAGATTCAACTTGGGTCTGAGCCGAACGGATCGCATTTGAAACCATCTTTGATTCGATTGGAACATCATCTGCAACGCCAGCAGCACCGAGGAATCTTTCAACAATTCCTGAGTTAAATCGGCGCATCAAATCATCTTGAAGTGAGAGGTAGAAACGAGATTCTCCAGGATCGCCTTGACGACCAGAACGACCACGAAGCTGATTATCAATTCGGCGTGATTCGTGACGCTCTGTTCCAAGCACGTAGAGTCCACCGAATCCGACTACAACTTCATGTTCTTTAGCTACTGCAGCTTTCTGCTTTGCTAATTCCTCAGGCCATGCTGCCTCATACTCTTCTGGAGTTTCAACTGGGCTCAAGCCGCGACGTTGTAATTCAAAGTCCGCCATAAATTCTGGGTTACCGCCAAGCATGATGTCAGTACCTCGACCGGCCATATTTGTTGCGACAGTTACGGCGCCAACAGTTCCTGCACGGGCAATAATTGCCGCTTCACGTTCATGTTGTTTAGCATTCAATACTTCATGCGGAATTCCACGCTTCTTAAGCAAAGAAGAGAGCTCTTCAGATTTTTCAACTGAAACAGTACCAACCAAGACTGGTTGGCCTTTCCTGTGATGCTCTGCAATATCTTCTGCAGACGCAACGAACTTTGCTAATTCTGTCTTATAAATTAAATCTGGTTGATCAATACGTTGCATCGGGCGGTTTGTCGGAATTGGGATAACGCCTAATTTATAAATCTGCATCAATTCTGATGCTTCAGTCATCGCAGTTCCAGTCATACCTGAGAGCTTCTTGTAGAGACGGAAGTAATTCTGCAGAGTGATAGTTGCAAGAGTCTGATTTTCATCTTGAATTTCTAGACGCTCCTTGGCTTCTAGAGCTTGATGCAAGCCTTCGTTATAACGTCGTCCCGCAAGCATGCGGCCGGTATGCTCATCAACGATTAATAGTTCGCCATTCATTACAACATAATCTTTATCGCGCTTAAATAGTTCCTTGGCACGGATACCGTTATTTAAATAGCCAATCATTGGAGTATTTACAGATTCGTAAAGATTCTCGATTCCTAGTAATTCTTCTACCTTTGTTACACCAAGTTCGAGAACGCCCACAGTGCGCTTTTTCTCATCTACTTCATAGTGAACATCGCGCTCAAGCTTCTGGGCGATGGTTGCAAATTCTACGTACCACTTTGTTGGTTTATCTGCGGGGCCACTGATGATCAGCGGTGTACGAGCCTCATCGATCAAGATTGAGTCAGCCTCATCGATGATTGCAAAATTGTGTTCGCGCTGAACGCAATCTTCTAACGTCCAAGCCATGTTGTCACGAAGGTAATCGAAACCAAATTCATTATTAGTCCCATAAGTAATATCTGCGGCGTACGCCTCGCGACGTTCTGCCGGTGACATGTTAGAGAGAATTACTCCAACTTTAAGTCCGAGAAAACGATGGATACGACCCATCCATTCGCTATCGCGCTCTGCCAAATAGTCGTTAACTGTTACTACGTGAACACCTTTACCGGTTAGCGCATTTAGGTATGCCGGAAGTGTTGAAACCAAAGTCTTACCTTCACCAGTGCGCATTTCTGCAATGTTGCCTTTGTGAAGCGCGGCTCCACCCATGATTTGAACGTCATAGTGACGTTGCCCAAGGGTGCGCTTTGCAGCCTCGCGAACTGTTGCAAAAGCTTCTGGCAATAAATCTTCAAGAGTTTTACCAGATGCAAGTTGATCTCTAAGTTTCTTTGTCTGGTCTCTAAGTTGAACATCATCTAAGGCAGATATTTCTGGCTCGAGAGCTAAAACGTCTTTAGCAATTTTTTCGAGTTGGCGGATATGGCGTCCTTCTCCAGCACGCAAAATCTTGTCTAGTAGCGGTGACACATATCCTCTTTCATATAAACGGCCGTCTTAACGGACATGGGCATATCTTAATGTGAAAATCCATCAGTTGCACACGATGCGAGGACCCCATTAACCCTTACGCCGAGGTGATTTAGCGCCATATTTGCCGCTCGGACGGTGCTACCTGTGGTGACTAAATCGTCAACTATGAAGATTAGGGCGTTTGGATTTGCGTTAGAAGTTAGCGTCTTCAAAATTTCATTTTCAAAGCGTTTCTTAATTGCAAACGCTCCATTCATATTTAGCTCTCTCTCACCAATATTTAAGGTTGATTGATCCACAATCTTCCTTGTGTGAAATAGACAGTTGAGAATTCGAAAATTGATTTGCGGGTTATCACTGGCAATTTGAGCAACTAAAAGATCTATGTGCGAAAACCCTCGAACGCGATCTGCCGCTTTTCTGGATGGAATTGGAACTAGAACTATGGTGGGATTGCGCAGTTTTGAATCAATAGAACTCTGTTTTGTTGCTCTTGCAAGGGCTCGCTCTAAACATTCCACCAAAACGTTTCTTGCTAGATATTGATTTCTCTCTTTTGCGCCAAGAATTAATCGAGAGGTGACTAAAGAATATTTACTCCCAACAAAGATTTTTAGTGCGCCACGATTATTTACTAGCGCTTCGGTTCCAACAATTCTTTTGCAGTTTAGGCAGATATCACTGGTCGCATCAGGCATATCTCTCTTGCAGGAGATGCATCGAGCTGGAAAAATCAGTGAGGAGATATCTTTAAAAAGCGGCACCCGGTGAGTATCTTAGATACAACTATTCTTTAAAGCTTTTTCTCTAACAATGTGGACTTATTCTGGCTGTGCAGAAATTGGTTTAGATTGAATTGATCCACCAGCAAACTTAGGAACTGTTAGAACAAAGTGAGCACCTAAACCGCGTGCTCCCCAAACATCAATTTCTCCCTGGTGCAATTTTGCATCCTCGAGTGCGATTGAAAGTCCGAGACCGGTGCCACCAGTTGTGCGTGCCCGTGAACTATCTGCTCGCCAAAAACGCTCGAAGAGCAATTTCTTATCGGTGTAATTGAAGCCAACTCCATAATCACGAACCCCAACAGATACTTCATTCTCATTCTCTTCGATTTGGATGTCAACGCTCTTATCTTCGCGGTGATCAACTGCATTGGAGATTAGATTTCGAAGGATTCGCTTAATTCTTCTTGGATCTACATCAACCATTACTGGCTTATCTGGTGCCCAGAGATGGATTATTCGGTCCTGACTTGGATGCAGATAATCAATTGTCTCTCTAACTAAAGCGGTTATATCAACTTCTTCAATTTCAAGAACTGCGGCTTGGGCATCAAATCTACTTACTTCAAGAAGATCGGTAAGTAAGGATTCAAAACGCTCAATCTGAGATATTAGAAGTTCTGCGCTTCTTGCGACTGTTGGTTCAAAGGATTCTCGTGACGCATAAATTACTTGAGATGCCATTCGAATTGTTGTCAAAGGAGTTCTAAGTTCATGAGATACATCGGATACGAAACGTTGCTGCAATTTAGATAGATTCTCAAGTCTTGAAATCTGTTGTTGAAGGGACACTGCCATTTCATTAAATGAATAACCCAAACTGGCAATTTCATCCTCACCATGAACATCTAAACGAAGTTCTAGATTTCCAGCCGTTAACTCCTCTGCAACTCTTGCTGCATCTCGGATTGGCGCAATTACTCTGCGGAACACGAAGAAAGTAATCAAGCCAATCAAAAGAGTCAGCGCAACTCCAGTCAAAATTAAGTAGTTAAGAATTAGTGACATGGTCCGACTCTGCTGAGCCAAGCTAAAGAGAACATAAAATTCATACTTGCCAGCGCCCTTAATAGTTAGCGTGTGACCAACCACAATTGCTGGCTCTACTTTCCCATCGATATATCTAAGGTCTGTTCGTTCCCACTGAGTCTGGGTTGAAGATCTGTTTATTTCTCGAAACTTTTCTGAAACAGAATTTTCTCCCAAGAGATTAGAAGTACCATCAAATTTATATCGGCTACTGGTATTTGCATAAGAAAAAATTGCAATCTCTCGCGCCGCGCTTTCGAAGCTTTTTGGAGGTACCGCTAAAATTTCGGCAAAAATTAATTTAAGTTCGGCCTTATCCTGATATTGCGAGAAAGTTAATTGAATTTGGGTATTGCGGGCCGTTGATTGCGCATCAGATATCGAAAGTTTAAGTTTTTCATCAAATATTCCTGAAGAGATTTGGTTAAAGAGAGCTGAACCAAGCAGCCAAATAATTATTACTGAGAGCGCAACGATTGTGCTGGTAACGCGAAATACGAGCGAAGATCTCCAGGCGGCGAATGGAGTTTTCATTGGGAACTTCCAGGAACACCAGCCTTATATCCAACACCACGAACAGTAAGAATTATTGTTGGATTCTCCGGATCAAGTTCAACTTTCGAGCGAAGTCTCTGGATGTGAACATTTACCAACCTAGTATCAGTTGCTGGGCGGTAGCCCCAGACTTCACTCAGCAAAGCTTCTCTGCTGAATACACGACCTGGTTCTTTTGCAAGTGCCACAAGTAGGTCGAACTCAAGTCGGGTTAGCGCAATGATCTGGCCGTCGCGAATAATTGAATGCTCAATCTGATCAATTTTTATATTTCCAATTTGTAAATCAGTACTTACTTCAGCAGTGCTGCGACGCAATCTAACTTTCATACGAGCAACAAGTTCTGATGGATCAAATGGCTTAACCATGTAATCATCCGCGCCGGCTTCAAGGCCGGCAACGACATCTTGCTTATCACCCTTTGCAGACAACATAACTATTGGCACCATTGATTTTTCGCGGATTAATTTACAAACTTCAACTCCGCTTAAACCGGGAAGCATCACATCTAAAAGAATTAAATCTGGATTCTGCGCGGTGAATATTGGCATAACCTCATCACCGCGACCTACTAAATCCACTTCGTAGCCCGCACCATTTAAAACAATGCCGAGCATCTCAGCTAGATCTTGGTCGTCATCGACAACCATGATCAGAGTCATTAGCTACCGTGGTCCCAAGAGCTTAGGTACTTAACTTGTGCTGGTGTTAACTGATCGATTGTTGACCCCATGCTCTCTAACTTCAAGCGCGCAACTTCTTTATCAATCTCAGTTGGAACTTCATGCAAGCCAGCACCAAGAGATGCAGCAGCCTTCAATAAATATTCCGCAGTTAACGCTTGATCAGAGAATGACATATCCATAACTGATGCTGGGTGACCTTCTGCGGCACCAAGGTTTACCAGGCGACCTTCAGCAAGAAGAAGAATGCGACGGCCATCTGCCATTACATATTCATCTGTCTGGTGGCGCATCTTTGCATTCTTGGTCTTAGCGTTCTTCTCAAGCCAAGCAACATCAATTTCAATATCAAAGTGGCCGGCGTTTGAAAGAATTGCACCATCTTTCATAATCTTGAAGTGCTCTTCGCGAAGAACATCACGATTACCAGTAACAGTCACATAAATATCGCCATACTTTGCCGCTTCAGTCATTGGCATCACGCGATATCCCTGCATAAGCGCATCTAAGGCCTTGGTTGGATCGATTTCAGTAACAATTACATCAGCGCCCATACCCTTTGCGCGTTCTGCAACACCTTTACCGCAATATCCGAATCCTGCTACAACGAATGTTTTTCCGGCTACGAGTGAGTTTGTAGAACGGAAAATTGCATCAAGTGTCGATTGGCCAGTTCCAAAACGATTGTCAAACATATGTTTTGTGTCTGTGTCGTTTACAGCAATCATTGGGAATTTAAGTGCGCCATCTTTTGTCATTTGGCTTAAACGGATAACACCCGTTGTTGTCTCTTCGCAACCGCCGATGATGCCATCGATTAATTCGGTGCGAGTTGTGTGGAGTGTGTTAACCAAGTCGCAACCATCATCGAAGACTAGGTGCGGTTGAATATCCAGAGATGCGTTGATATGTGAGTAGTAACCATCGCGATCAACAGCGTTGCGAGCGAAAACACTGATGCCATATTCATGGACAAGTGCCGCAGCCGTGTCATCTTGAGTTGAAAGTGGATTTGATGCACAGAGTGCGAGTTCAGCGCCGCCAGCTTTTAGGGCGCGCATTAAATTCGCTGTCTCAGTTGTTACGTGCATGCAAGCTGAAATACGAATGCCTTTAAAAGGTTGTTCCTTCTCAAAGCGCTCACGAATTTGTGCCAAAACTGGCATGTTGCGTTCGGCCCATTCAATCTTCTTCTTGCCTTCGGCTGCTAAAGCAGCGTTTGCAATGTCATGCTTTACGGCTGTTGCTACGTTCACGTGTTACTCCTATTAAATATCGAATGAGAGGCTTCTCGAATTTATGTGTAGGAGCGTAGGTTATCGCTTAGCCCTGATGATTGCGAGTAGAGAGTCGCGAGCCTTGATCATTTGAGCCTCAGTATCCCCTTCAACATTTAATCGAAGCAATGGCTCGGTATTAGAAGCTCGGACGTTAAACCAGAACTTAGGGCCGGTCAAAGTAATGCCATCTAGCTCATCTACTTCAAAACCTTTTTTACTATCCCCATACTCAGCGAGAATTGCCTCAATCGTTGCAGGAACATTACTGACTTCAGAATTAATTTCACCACTCGCGGAATAGCGATTAAATGGTTTTAGTAACGTTGAAAGTGAACCCTTTCCAGATGCGAGTTCTGTGAGTGCAAAGAGCGCAGCCAACATTCCAGAATCTGCACGCCAGAAATCTGCAAAGTAAAAATGGCCAGAATGTTCGCCGCCAAATATGGCACCAGAATCAGCCATCATCTTCTTTATAAATGAATGGCCCACACGAGAGCGAAGTGGAGTTCCACCATTTTCTGTAATTATTTCTGGAACGGCCTTAGATGAAATCAAGTTATAAATTATTGTAGAACCAGGCTTACGTTTTAACTCACGAACCGCAATCAATCCAGTAAGCACTGATGGGTTTACAAGTGCGCCTTTCTCGTCAATTAAAAAACAGCGATCAGCATCTCCATCAAATGCCAGTCCAATATCTGCCTTCTCTTTTAATACTCGCTTCTGAAGATCGACTAAGTTCTTTGGATCAATGGGATTTGCTTCATGGTTTGGAAAATTTCCATCTAACTCAAAGTACATGGGAATAACTTCTACATTTAAAAGAGCCATAACTGCGGGCGCTGTGTGGCCAGCCATGCCATTTCCGGCATCAATAACAACTTTTAACTTTCGTTGTGGGGTTTTGGAATCACTGATTTCAGGAAAGAGTGAGATCAAGTAGTCAACGTATTCCGTTAATAGATCGCGTTCACTCTCTTTGCCAACAGGTCGATTTGTAATTGGCATTCCATCGAGAATTAATTGCTTGATTCGACGGAGTCCAGAGTCTTGGCCGATAGGAACTGCACCGCTCTTGCATAACTTCATACCGTTATAGGCGGCTGGATTGTGGCTTGCGGTAAACATAGCGCCAGGCATATTTAATTTTCCGGCTGCGAAATACAACATATCAGTCGACGCTAAGCCAATTCGAATTACATCCATACCTTGAGAAGTCGCACCATCAGAAAATGCATCTGCCAATTTGGGCGAAGATGGGCGCATATCTTCACCAATAATTATTGTTGAAGGCTCCCGCTCTTCTTGCAAGAATTTTGCATAGGCCCCGCCTAGTACAAAGGCAAAATCAGGAGTTAATTGTGAATCAACAAGACCGCGTACGTCATAAGCCTTAATAATTGAATCTAAGAATTCACCAGTGAACATACCGAACAGTGTAGATTAATTTGGGATAGCGCGAAGATGGCCTCGGCGCCCAATTTCAAGCGGAGGAATTTCAAATCCCGATAGCGTAGTTTCACTTGAGCTCTCTTTGGATCCCGCTTCACGCACTGCATCTGCAATTGCCATCAAGTCATCATTAGTGGGTCCGGAAGCAACTGATTCTGGTTCATGTTTAATTACTGTCCAACCAACTGGTGCGCTCATTCGCAAACTATGTTGATCGCAAAGATCATATGCATGTGGTTCTGAGAAAGTTGCAAGTGGTCCAAGCACCGCAGTTGAATCTGCGTAAATATAAGTAAGTGTCTGAGTTGCCAGGTGGCGACAGCCAACGCGAGAGCACAGACGACCTGTGCGAGGCTGTGGACGTGTCATACCTAAGAGGCTATCGCGATTGGGCGATAAAACTTGGGATTTACTCGCGTGTAATAACTTTTGTATCAGAGCTTGGAACCGCAGAACTTTCAAGTTGGGCGCCTGCAACCAATGGTAAATGGCTTAAGCCGATTTTTTCTTTAAAGATTGCACCGCCATATACCTTCTCATTCACAGTGCTAAAGCGGGCACTTAATACACCGCTCTTGGGATGCCAGGTTGCCAAATCATCACTGCTGCTTCTAATAGTTGTGCTGTAGAACTTTCGATTCTTGTCAGTCCATTGCACATCAACTTCAAAATTCTTTCCTTGAAAGACGACATCAGGTCGCAATCCACCAAAGAAAATTGTGACATCTTTTAATTCATGCCCTGATGTAGACCAGGCGAATTCATTAGCTCCATTGAACGCTCCAGAACTCTTTACTGCAGCAACAATTGGGCGATCAGAGGTAAGTACTAAGGAAAAATTACGTACATTTACTACTGGCTTGAATGATATGTCCTTAACTTTTCCAGCCTTGATATAAATGTCATCAAGTTCTAACGGTGCAAACGTGCCATCTTTTGACACTAATTTCGCACGAACATTTGCGTTAATTGATCCTGGAGCCAAAATTCTTAAAGTTTGGTTTGTATTTCGGCCAGTCCGACTAATATTGCTGATTGCGGGAATTACTACACGAGTAGCAGGATTGGCTCCTTGTGAAACAAAATCTCCACCAAGTGCAATAAGGCCTCGTTGCCTTTGATCATGTAAGAATGTTGTTACTCGACCGGATCTAGTAATCGCGTGAATTACTACAGAATTTTCACCTGGGGCCAAGGTGTCCAAATAGATCCGCTTACTGGAGTTCTTTGAGATTCGTACCGAGATAACAGATGAGACTGAAGTTGGTGAATAGACAATTAAATCCACAATTGAAGTGCTAAGCCCACTATTAATTATTGCAAGCGAGGATCTACTTGTAACAGCGCCAGAACCACCAACAAACCATTGATCTCCGCTGCTTATTGAGCAGACAGTTGTAGCAAGAGAGCGAGATTTTGATCGGGTTACATTTATTGATGTTTCACTATTTCCCTCGACTAACAATGGGTTTTTGGAGAGATAGAAACTGGTCTTTGCTTTTACCAGGGCATTTTTCTTAGAAGGTATTTGTTTAACCAAGATTTTGGAAGATGGCAAAACTGATGTTGATGTCGAGTCACTTAGATTTGCTGGGCAAACCGTTGCCGGATAAGACTTAACTGTCGTCGATCCAGTGCTATCTGGCTTAATAAAGAGAACAAATGCAATAGAAAGAACAAGTGCGCCTAGTGAAACCGTTATTTTATTGATCATGCGAGCTCCTCGACTGGAACTTCGCGGCGGCGGCGTCCGGCAGGAAGTGATAGAACAATGATTGTCAGTAACGCAATTAATTCAACTGAAATCAGCGCCCGGTGCTTAGTTCCATCATGCAAGATAATAATTGGACCAGTTTCCAATACTTCAAAACTTGGTAATCCAAGTGCGGATTGGGTTGATTCAACTTGATTGCCATTGATTATTAATTTCCAGCCTGGATCAAATTTTTCAGCAAGAGTAACTGTCCCTGGAGTCTGCAAATCATCCATGGCTCCAACTTTTGCAGAATTAATTGCAGTTGTGGCACCAGTCGCGTCAAGTACTGAAATCCGAGGTTTACTTTCAACGACCTGCCAGATAATTCCAGAATTTGTGGAGGAGCTCCGAGTAAAGCCACCAATTCCATCAATAGTTCTTGCTACTCCTTGGTCGATTGGGTTTTTTAAGAAAACATATTGAATGCCATATGCACCTAAGGTTTTGCTTGACGTAAGTCCAGCTCCACTTATCAATTCAAGAATGGCTTGGGTGACAGGTCCCGGAGTTGCAACCGCAACATCTGCATCCCCAATTTCTAAATCTGAACCACGGGTAACAAAGTAGTTAAGTTGATCTTCAGTTCTGCCAATTACCAGGGTCTTCGGCCTATTTGGGGTGTCACTTAGTGAGGCTATGAAAGGTGGGAGTACTTCTATTTTATTTGCAGTTACTAGGGAGTTCGCGCCCCCGGTAATAGCCCAGAAACTAGTTGCTGAAATTGAGAACACTGAAATAACTACGATAACTACTGAAAGAAGGTGCCCTAGACCAAGCTTTGAACTTCGTAAATTAGGGAGAAGTTCGACTGCAATCTTTAGGATTGGGATTAAAATCAGAATTTCCATAAATACAAATATTGTTCCAGTCCAAACTTGACCATTACTTCCATGCCCGAACACGCTAATTTGTGAGAGCACTACGGCAATCGCAAGCAATCCAATCGCAACACTTGATTCCATTGGATATTTCTTGGTTAACGCCATTGCTATAAGGAAAAATACAAATGGTGCGAATATCCAGACTGGCACTCCAGATGTTCCACCTGGATTCAATAGGAGGATATTTACTAGTGATCCGCTAGAAAGTGGGAGTCCTGGATCTAAAAGAATTTGAGTCGGATGCAAAATAACTGATGTCGACCAAGGCGCATTTAGAAGACCTGGGATAAGAAATAGCGCAAAAATTCTCTTCACTCGAGCTAGATCTGCAACCATTATAAATTTAATTGGACCGGTAGCTTTAATTTCTGACCTGCGTTTATAAAGCTCGATGGCAAAGACCGCTAGATAGAAGATCGTCCAGGCAACTAGAAAGAAGGTTGAGAAAGCAGAAATAAAAGCAGCAAGCAAAGTTAGCGCATAAATTCTTCGCCAGCCAAGTGATTCTAATTGCAAAGTTTTTGGAAGGATGCTCATAAATGTTGGTGCAATTAATGCCACAACTAAAGTTCCGATTCGACCTTGATTTATACTGCTCCAAATAACTGGTGACATGGAATATATAACGCCACCGATTACTGAAACTTGAATACTTAATCCAAATCTCTTAGCGCTTCGATACATTGCAAAGAAAGCAAGGGTTGGGGTAAGAAGAAAGAAAATAGTAAGAAATAGCCATACTTTGCCGAACGTTAAGGCCGATGCGCCAGCCAATATTGCAACCCATGGTGGTGTTGAGGCCGCTGAACCTAATCCAACCAAGTGCCAGGATTCGCTGTACTTCGCGATTAAATCCATCGCTCCGTTTGGTGAGGCCGCAAGTGCGCCACCGCTTATGGAACCAAATCTATTTCTGGAGGCAATTAATGAAATTAAGAAGGTAGAAGCAAGGCCGATTAAGAGCGGTCGATTCCGAAGGGTCCGCCAATTAGATTTACGTGGTTTTATAACAATATCTTGATCATCAAAACTCTCATCAATAACTCCAATGTCAGCATATGACATTGGATCATTCAAATCCGATTCATTATTGGCATCAGCTTTGAAAAACTTTCGCAACGAGTAATTGAGTTGTTCAATTGCGAGCCGTATTTGACTACCTGGTGGTGGAATAAACTCTCTAATTACTCTTGGAGAGAGCAAGCGTTTTTGCTTTCGTAATCTTCTAGCAACAATCAAATCATTCGGCTTGATTATTAGAAGTCCTACGGCGGCAATTTCATCGGCCGCGTATCCCGGAAGTTTCGCAATTAAGTAACCAATCGCTCTAATTGCGGCGCTTCCAACAATTTGAATTGCGATCCAAGGCAGTAACCACCAAGAAGCATTTGCGAATAAAACATAGGCCGCATTCTTGCGATCTAGAAGTCTTGGACGATGCAGGAAAGCCTCTTCAACATCAACGCTTCTTCGCTCTGAAGCTGATGCCTCTGCATGATAAACAAGTGCTTCTGGCGCTGTCATAACTGAGTAGCCCGCGACTCTTGCCCGCCAACCTAGATCAACATCATCTCGAAATAGCGCAAGATTTGGATCTAGTCCACCCAAATCTTCAAAGGTTTTACGTCTTGCCAGCATCGCTGCAGTACTTACTGACATTACTTCCATTGGTTGATCAAATTGCCCTTGATCTTGCTCGCGTGGGTCTAGCCCGGTCCAACGTGCACCATTTACGGCGATACTTATTCCAATTTCCAACAAATGTTTACGGTCATACCAACCGCGTAATTTTGGACCAACAAATGCAACTTGTGGCTTATCAGTCAAACCTTCAATTAATTTTTCTAGCGCCGTTCTAGTTGGTGCGCAATCATCATGGAGAATCCAGATTAACTCTTCTTGATCATCATTCTTTAATTTCTTTGAAGACCCGAGTGCAAGTGCAATTGCGTCGCCAAAACCAGCATCACGATCAGTCTTTATTACTGTTAATCCAGCACCTGCAAGCATCTGTACTGAGTTATCAATTGATCCAGTATCGACTGCAATCATTCGATCTACGGATCGAGTCTGTGCAGAAATTCCTGCAATAGCTTCTGGTAACCAAGTCGCACCATCATGCGAAACTAAAATCGCAGTAACGAAAAAATTATCAGCCATAGGTTAATCCTTGACTAGTATTCTTAAAATTACGATTAAATTTAATATTAAGCTGAACGGCGCTTTAGGCGACGACGCTCACGTTCGGAGAGGCCTCCCCAAATACCGAAACGCTCATCATGTGCGAGCGCGTATTCCAAGCACTCACCACGAACATCGCAAGATAAGCAGACGCGCTTAGCTTCACGAGTTGAGCCGCCCTTTTCAGGGAAGAATGCTTCTGGATCGGTCTGAGCACATAGTGCGCGCTCCTGCCAGGAAAGTTCGATGCCGTCGCTATTGATTACGCCTTCTATTGCTATTTTTTGAACCGGGCGTGGATCGCTCATACGGATACTCCTTCAAACTGTTTGCCGCCAAGAAAGGCGGGGTTAATAAGAGAATTACACGCGTGTAACTCGATTAAGTCAAGCCATAGGGCCAACTATTTACGCTCAAAAATAATAAATTTTGGCTATTTTTGCAGATTTCAACAGCTTTTCTCGCGAAAAATTAGTATCCAAAGTAATTGTCGAACGAAATTACCTGCGCTGGAACTTCAAAGCCTTCTGCTACAAAGCAGTCCGAGAGCCTGGCACCAGCTCCGATTATTGCGCCATCACCAATTACAGAGCCCGAGATTTGAGCATCTGCCCCAATTTGGGCGCTTCGACCAATCACAGTTCCGCCAGTGATCGATGCGCTTGGGGAAATTATTGATCCTTCAAGGGCTAAGAATTCTTTTCCTGTACCAATTACCAAATCGCGAGATGCTTTGAGTAAAGCTGAGGGCGTTCCGATATCTAGCCAGTATGAAGTGTCAATAAACCCAAAAACTCGTGCTCCAGTTGTAAGCAAGGTGGGAAATGTTTCGCGTTCCACACTTACAACCTTGCCAAATGGAATTGTGCTAATTATATCGCGATTAAAAATATAACAACCAGCATTAATGATATTTGTTGGTGGGTTTTCCATCTTCTCGTTAAAGGCAGAAACTCTTCCGGATTCATCTAATTCAACAGCGCCAAATGCTCGAGCATCTTCTACTTTAGTTAAGAAGAGCGTTACCTCAGCACCCTTTGCTTCATGAAAGTTAAATTGGGCGCCTAAATCATGGCCACTTAAAACATCGCCATTGAATATTGCAACCGGACCGGCTCCAGATAGTTCTTGTGCGGCATTACTAATTGCGCCACCAGTACCAAGTGCAACTTCTTCAACGGCATATTTAATGGATATTCCAAAGTTTCTGCCATCGCCAAAATATGGCTCAAATAACTCTGCTTTAAATGAGGTTGCTAAAACAATCTCAGAAATTCCCGCAACACGGGCTTTTATGATTTGATGTTCAGTAAATGGCACTCCTGCGACCTGAAGCATAGGTTTTGGGGTGTTATTAGTAAGTGGCGCAAGCCTTGTTCCCCGGCCACCTACTAAGAGAATTGCACTTCTATTCTGCAAACTTCTCAAACTTCAAGCCAATCTGGTCTGCAATCTCTGTCATTGTTCCCATGATTGAGAGGATTTCACTGAGCGGAAGCATCGGAGATTCCTTCTCACCGGCGCGGAAACATCGAGCAAATTCAATCGCCTCTTCGCGAAGACCATGGCCAACATAACGTTTATCGGATCCGGCCACTACTTCATCCTTGTAGTTAATAACTCGCCAAGTTGATGGGAAATAAAATGTGCGATCTATTTCTAACCTTGCATCGCTGCCGATAATTACTGCGCGGTTTGGTGTTGCTGCCAAGTTTGTTGCGTTAAGGAGCGCTTGGGCACCTGATGGATACTCCAAAATAATTGTCGTCTGGCCATCTACTCCAGTAAATGCCTTGGTACTTCGCGCAGTTACGCGAGAAGGAGTTCCAAGAACCATTGAGGCAAATGAGACCGGATAAATTCCAAGATCAAAGAGCGCACCGCCACCGAATTCTGGGGCGAAAAGTCGGAAGTTTGGATCCTTCTCAAACCATTGTCCGTGGTCTGCGCGAACAGAGATTATTTCACCCAGAATTCCAGATTTGATTACTTCACGAATTTTTATCATATGAGGTAAATAGCGTGCCCACATTGCTTCCATCAATAACAAATTCTTTTCGCGAGCGGTATCAACCATCTTTTTAGTCTCGTCATAACTCATTGCAAATGGCTTCTCGCAGAGGACTGGTTTTCCAGCATTAAGCGCCATCAAGGTGTCGCGCATATGCATTGGGTGGTGAGTTGCAACATAAACCGCATCGATATCAGGGTCATTAACTAATTTTTGATATGAATCATGGCGATTAGGAATCGCAAATTTATCGGCAAAGGCATCTGCCTTAACCTGAGTTCTAGAACCGACTGCAACTACGCGATGATCTTCAAGGCGCAATACATCTCTTGTGAATTGCTCGGCAATTCCACCGGCTCCTAATATTCCCCAACGAAATGGTGTTACAGACATCTGGATCTCCTAATAAATAAGTAGGTAGCAAATTTATATTTCAACGGGAGTCTAATCCCAACAGCGCCAAATTTATATAGGTATGAAAAATCGGGCCTTGGTTGGCGAGCGACTTAACGTTTTATAGTTAGACGCTCGCGGCCAAAGCCCGATTTTTTAATTACTAGAGGCTATTCAGCCTTGCCCGCCGCCTTATTTAAAGCACGCAGAACTTGGTAGCCAATTACTGCAACCAGTGTTCCATTGATGATTCCACCGAAGGAATAATCCCCGCGCTTCCATGTCATGTCAGCAATTCCGATAATCAGAGTTGTTGCTGCAATAAGAAGGTTTGTTGAGTTTCCGAAGTTCACTTTGTTCTCGATCCAAATCTTGGCACCAAGTACACCGATCATTCCGTAAAGGGCAACTCCGACGCCACCAAGAACACCAGCAGGTGTAGCGCTAAGAATTGCGCCAAACTTTGGTGAAAGTGAGAGCAAGATTGCGCCAACGCCAGCTACCCAATAAGCAGCTGTTGAATAGATACGAGTAGCAGCCATTACGCCAATATTTTCAGCGTAAGTAGTTGTACCCGAACCGCCACCAGCACCGGCAAGTGTTGTTGCAATACCGTCGGCGAATAGCGCGTTACCCATTTGGCCATCTAGATCTTTTCCAGTCATTGCAGATACTGCCTTAACGTGTCCAACGTTCTCAGCGATCAGAACAAGAACAACTGGAAGGAAGAGCAGGATTGCATTGGTATCAAATGTTGGAGTTGTGAATGTTGGCATTGCAAGCCACTTTGCGGCTTTAACACCATCAAAATTGATATCTCCGGCAAATGCTGCATAGGCATAGCCAACAACAATTCCACCAAAGATGCTGATGCGACCTAGGAAGCCCTTAGAAACCGCCCCGATTAGTGCAACAGCAGCAAGAGTTATAATTGCAGTTACAGGTGCTTGCTTGAAGTTATTGTTAGCAGCGCCTGCAAGGTTAAGTCCAATAATCATTACGATTGAACCAGTAACGATTGGAGGTAAGAGCCAGTTAATCCAGCCGATACCGACAGCATTAACAACGAGACCAACAACAGCAAGAATCACGCCGGTTGCGACAACGCCACCAAGTGCTACTGCCATTCCACCATTTGTCATCGCGGCCGCAATTGGAGCAAGGAATGCAAATGATGAACCTAGATAGCTAGGTACTTTGTTCTTTGTTAAGGTAAGAAATATTAAAGTTCCTACGCCAGAGAAAAATAGAGTTGTGCTTGGTGGAAATCCAGTAATGATAGGCACTAAGAATGTGGCGCCAAACATTGCTGCGATATGTTGAATACCAACACCAATTGTTAGTGGCCAAGCGAGGCGCTCGCCCGGCTTTACTACATCGCCATCTTTAACTGACTTTCCATTTCCGTGAAGCTTCCAAGATAAAAGCGACATCGCTTTCCTTCCTAACTGCTTAGGCTTTTGCCATAGATGGTCTAGGGCAGGGGAACTTACTAAAAAATGGTAAGTCGCTACGCAGTAGTAACCGCGTAATTACACGCTAATTAACAGGGCGAATTCAGGTGTGATTGGGGTTAGTTGAGCGTGAAGGGAGGGTATTCGTCGGTTACAAGAATTGCTGCGTAACCGTAGAGCCGATTCCAGAAATCAATTGTTCCAAGAACGAAGTTTGCAATGCTCTCTGGATAATTTCCTGTTGCACTTGTGATGATCCAGGCTAAAAAGGTAAGCACGAGAGCGATTACCGCATAGATAACGCCGACAATAAATAGCGGAATTGCAAATAGCCATTTAACGAGTGGCAACGTGCGAGAAAGTGTCGCACCGCCATTTATTTCAGGTAATTCAACTTTAATATTTGGATTCGCTTCAATTGAAGGATATTCATCCGTAAGAAGTAGCGCGTAGGCGGAAATGCGGGCATTTAGCTCAAGCATTGAATTATTGAAAGAGAGCACATAACTTGGGTAGACGCCACGAACTAAAAGTGTAAGAAGTGCTGGTAGAAACAGTAAGCCGCCAAAAGATGCACCGGTATCTATCGATTGGGTAAATGATGCGATATAAACAACTGCAGGGAAAACCAATATTCCGCGAAAGAATACTGTTTTGCGATCCCGATTTGTTAATTGAATTTCAATTGAAGTTTCTACCTGATTCGAACTCATCTTTGCCCCTATTTTTTCTTGTTGTCGAGCTCTTTGATCAACTTAAATTGGCCATCGCCAAGTTGACCCTGGTTTGCATACATTTCCAACTTAGCTCTTGTATCTGCAATATCTAGGTTGCGCATTGTTAATTGACCGATGCGATCGGCAGGACCAAAGGCAGCATCTTCAGTTCGTTCCATCGACAACTTATCTGGGTGATAACTAAATCCAGGACCAGTTGAATTAATGATTGAGAAATCATCGCCGCGACGCAGACGAATAGTTACTTCTCCTGTTACTGCGGATGCGACCCAACGCATTAGTGATTCGCGCAGCATTAATGATTGTGGATCTAACCAGCGGCCCTCATATAGAAGACGGCCTAAGCGGCGTCCTTCAGCATGATAGTTAGCGATTGTGTCTTCGTTATGAATTGCACTTATTAAACGCTCGTAGGCAATATGTAATAGCGCCATTCCGGGTGCTTCGTAAATTCCACGGCTCTTTGCCTCAATAATTCTATTTTCAATCTGATCTGACATTCCAAGTCCGTGACGGCCACCAATTTCATTCGCCTTCTGCATTAGGGCAACTGCTCCGAGCTTTTCGCCATTGATAGAGACAGGGCGGCCCTTAGAGAATTCAATCTTCACATCTTCAGTTTCGATCTTTACAGACTCTTTCCAGAATGCAACGCCCATGATTGGTTCAACTATTTCTAGCGAAGTATCAAGGTTCTCTAGAGTTTTTGCTTCGTGAGTTGCACCTAAAATATTTGCATCAGTTGAGTAAGCCTTTTCAACGCTGTCGCGATAAGGCAGCTTGCGCTTTGAAAGCCATTCTGACATTTCCTTGCGACCACCAAGTTCAGTAACAAAATCATTATCGAGCCATGGTTTGTAAATCTTTAGGTTTGGATTAGCAAGAAGTCCGTAACGATAAAAACGCTCGATGTCATTGCCTTTATAAGTTGAACCATCGCCCCAAATTGAAACGTTATCTTCGAGCATCGCGCGAACTAGAAGCGTTCCAGTTACTGCGCGACCAAGTGGTGTTGTATTGAAATAAGTTTTTCCGCCAGAACGAATATGGAATGCACCGCAAGCAATAGCGGCAAGCCCTTCTTCTACTAACGCTTCTTTACAATCAACAAGTCTTGATCCTTCAGCGCCATATTCTTTTGCACGGCTTGGTACCGAATCAATATCAGGTTCATCGTATTGGCCAAGATCTGCGGTGTAAGTAAAAGGAACTGCACCCTTTTCGCGCATCCACGCAACAGCAACCGATGTATCTAGGCCACCAGAGAAGGCGATACCAACTCTTTCACCGACCGGCAGGGATGCAAGAACTTTGGACATGTGAGGAGTCTAGGACATCAGGGCAGAGAGCCGAAAATAATTAGAGGCTTGTTGGCATAAATAAGCGCGAGGCCATTGGATTAAAAGTTTTGCTCGAGGGAAAGTGTTATACCTCAAGTGAAAGAGTCAGAATTTGGCTTAGCGCTCTCTTCCTCAGTTCTTCAATAGGGGCAGTTAACAATTCATGCAACGCTTTTATGTTTGATTCTGGCTTTGAAAGTTCAACAAGGATTGCAGTTATATCAAAATCCGCTGCGTCTTTTATGATTGATGCGTTTTTTGCTACTTCTCGAATTCTAAAATTAATTGCATCTAGGGCTGTTCTTTGGGCAATCGAATCCTTAGCCGCTATGAAGCGATCTAGCACCGCCAATGAGCCTGAAAGTATTTTGATATCTTCCAACAAGCGATTCAGATTAGCTACTTCGGTTGAGTTATTCATAGTCTAATTATGGCGCAAAACTTGCTAGGAAATGAACTACCAGTACAGAAAACTACGTGGGATTTCCAAAATAAGTTACTAGCTGCGAGCCAAGAAGTTTTGCTGGGATTTCAAATCACATTTACTGGCCGCGAAAGCAGAAGTTTATCAACACAGATTTTGAGTCCACAGTTCCTATCATCTTTTTAGTTATGCACAAATTAATCGTAGCAATGTCAGTGGTGCTAGCAATAATAACTTCATGCAAAAACGTTCTGATGAAGTCAGAGTTCTGGGAGAACGAATTGCGCAACTTTTACATCTCCCTGCATGCATAGATGTTGTTAATGAACTTTGGAATATGGATCCCGAAATATTAGATTATGCGGGCCGAGTTGATTACCTTGCGGCACTTGAAAAACAGAGCGGCTGGTTTAATGTTTGGATGCAGAAAGCAATCGTTATAGTTGCGGGAACTGAACCAAGTCGCACCGACTCTATGTATTCCGGAGTCGATGATTCTGAGCGAGAGGAAGTTGCAACTGCGCTTCGCATGTCAGGTTCAACCGCACAAGGTCGTATTGATGTGGCACGAACCCTTACTCAATACTTGCCTGGGGCCACTGCAGCACTTGCTATAGGTGATATTTCTCCTGCACATGCAAATGTTATTGCCCGAGAGAGCGCTCAACTTATCCGTCAGGGAGTTGCACCTGAAGTTCTGAAGTTGATTGAAGATGAAGCGATAGCGCATGCCGAATTCCACACGCCTGCACAAGTTGCTAACAAAGTTCGTTCTTGCATAGCAATGTTTGCTCCCGAGCAATTTGAGGCTGCAGCGGTTGAAGAGAAAAGCACCAGAAAGGTTTCTTATTATCCAAGCGCTAATGGAATGGCAACAATCGTTGCTTTCTTGCCGGCTCCCGATGCTCAAACAATTATGTTGGCCATAGATAGATTGGCAAATAAGACTAATGGCATTGCAAAAGAGAAGCTACGTGCCTACCAAGCAAAGGCTGGGCACAGAATGCGCGCCAACGCTAGCGCCGAACCAGAATCCAATTTAAAGAACGATGCTGACGACCGCTTTAATCTGACGGACTTTAGCGCCGACTTAATGGATCCAATGGATGCACATCGCGCCGATGCCATAACAGCAATTGCTGCAATGTTCTTGGAAACTAGTGAAGATCAAGTTATGAGTCACGGGCGACCAGTAACTGTGAATTTAACTATTGATTTACCAACACTTCTCGGACTTGCTGAAAATCCAGGACAGTTAAGTGGATATGGTGCAATTCCCGCTGCAGTAGCTCGAGAACTTGCTGCCGATGGAAAGTGGCGAAAATTTATAACTGATCCAACCACTGGAAATCTTCTTGATTTTGGCCGTGAAAGTTATCTACCACCACAAGTTTTACGGGACTTCTTACTTGCTAGAGATAGAACGTGCAGGTTTCCGGGTTGCAGAAGATCAGGAGTTAAGGGCGAAATAGATCACGCCATACCTTGGGAAGAAGGAGGCGAAACTTCGCCTAAAAATCTTGGGCTGCTTTGCAAGCGACATCATCAACTTAAGACACATGGCGGCTGGAAACTTGAAAGTTTTGAAGATGGATCATGCGAATGGACTTCTCCGTTAGGTAAGAAAAGATTCGTACCTGCACGTCCCATGGACGAAGTTGCCTAAACCCTCAGTAAACTCGCTCCATGGAATCTTTAGCCCTAGTTGTAACAATCATGATTTTGATTTCGGTTCTTGGAGCACCAATAGGTTGGTTGATTCTAAAGATTCCTACCCATAAAGCTTCGACTACAAATGTAAAGAAATTGTTCTCTTTTGTTTTCACTTTACTTGGATTAATGGTGGGAACGACAATCTTGTCGACCGGGCCAGCAATCGGTGGCGTTTTTATCTCGCTTTTTTCAATCTCTTCAGCGGTCTATGTTTTTGTAAAGATTTGGCGCGATAAGACATATTGGGAACACTAGTAATCTTGAAATAAAATAATGCAGGTAAATGCAGATAAATATGGTGGAGGTGCCGGGAATCGAACCCGGGTCCTCTAGAGCAAAATCAGGGCTTCTACGGGCGTAGTGTTCTATTCGTTTTCTCAGTCCTGACTCTCACAAACACATGTAGTCAACGAACTCAGCTACAGATTGATTTCCCAAACGATGTCCATAACACCATCGTCAAGTGAGCTCTCTAGCGACGCTAACATCCAAGCCGAGAGCACTCTTGGGTTAACGGATTCACTTAAATCGCTTAGGCAGCGATAGCGAAATCAGTGCGATTTGCATCTGCACTTATGTTTTGCGCGGGTTTCATGGTTTACGAGATCATCCCGGCTTCCTCGGCCCGCTTCACCTGACTCAACACCTAAAGTCGAGACCGTTCACCCCCATGATGGTTGTGGAACATGAAGCTTTTACTTTTCTATATTTAGTTTTTTCAAATACTAACTTCAGCCTTGAATTCCAACTTTAATAAGTTGGTGAGCAATAGTTAGTGAATAAATTATAAGGTGTTAAACGGCTTTCTCAGAACCGCATGAACTTGGATTAGCGCTTAGGCTGGATTAGCGCTCGAGTTTGCCGTAGTTCCTATCAAACTTTGGATTAACCTCTTTATTAGCGCTCGGATTTACCTGAGCTGCGCCTTGAAAGTTCGCGGGTAATTTCACGATTGGCTTGTTGCTCCATCAATGTGGCCCGCTTGTCATGACCCTTCTTACCCTTGGCTAGAGCCAATTCAATTTTGGCCTTGCCATCTTTAAAATAAATAGAAAGTGGCACAAGTGTTAAGCCACCTTGCTTTGTTTCAGCGGCTAATTTTTCGATTTCCTTCTTATGAAGAAGTAACTTACGTTCACGACGAGGAGTGTGGTTATTCCACGTTCCCTCTGTGTATTCCGGAATATGTACTCCGCTTAACCAGAGCTCTCCGTTATTCACCATCGCGAAACCATCAACAAGAGATGCACGCCCGGCACGAAGTGACTTAACTTCAGTTCCGCTTAGAACTATTCCACATTCAAATACTTCTTCGATGAAGTAGTCATGGCGAGCTCGCTTGTTCTGTGCTATTAATTTTTGACCTAACTCTTTAACCATATTGACCACCTCATTTCCTTCAATAATCTAAATACGTTGAAGTATTTGCATTAGCAAGGATACGCGAGTTGTAAGCCACCAAGATACAGATAGCAGCAGACTCGCAATTATTGGATGAGCTACTTGGCTATCGTGGCAAGACCGCCAAGAACTAAGAGAGCTTTCTTAATCTCTTCCCCTTCAGGAACAAGTAGATCTGGAGCAATTCCAACTTGGTCAATAACTCGGCCATTTGGAGTGCGGTATTTTCCAACCGTTATTTCAAGTTTTGAGCCGTCTACTAATTCAATGATCTCTTGGACTGTTCCCTTGCCATAACTCTTCTCACCAATAATCACCGCGCGGTTCCGATCTTGTAGTGCTCCAGCAATAACTTCTGCAGAACTCGCGGTCGACCTATTAATCAGAACAGTCATTGGAGCAACATCTGCAACGTTGTTGTTTGACTCTAAAACTAACACTGATTCATTCTTCCTAGAGTAAGAAACGACTGTTCCTCCATTAAGAAATAAAGATGCGACATCGACTGCAACATTTAACAGTCCGCCTGGATTGTCACGGAGATCTAAGACAACTCCACCTTGGTGTGGGTATTTCTTGAGTGCAACTGCAATCTCAGTAGCAACCTGGCTTGTGATTGATGAAACTTGAATATAAATGACCTTCGTCGCCAATTGATATGCAACTACATCGCCGTTGAAGATTGACTCTCTAGTAATTTCAAATCTAATCTGCTCTTGATTTCGCTCGACTCCTATTTGCAATTTAGTGTTTGGTGCACCACGAAGAGCAGCCACTGCAGTTGCAAGTGATGCCCCATCCATAGCAACCCCATTGATATCAATTAGGGAATCCAGAACCTTTATTCCAGCTTTCGCTGCCGGAGAATTCGTTTGGACGCTAGAAACTTCCAGTACGCCCGATTTGCTCGTGCGCAACCAAATACCTATTCCGCTATAACGACCTTCAAGTGTCTGAGTTAAATTCTTAACGCTTTCTTGGGGGAAATAATTTGCCCACTGATCTCCTGAAGCTTTTAGCGCCGCTTCAATTGCCGCACGCTCCAGAATTTTTCGCTTAAGTGGTGTTGGATTTTTTGAAAGAATCTTAGAAATTGATTGCTCTACTGGTGAAACTTTTCTTGCTTGTCCAACATAATCACCGAGCGCAAAAGCCAAAATAATTGCAAGAGATGTGATTGCGGCTGTTGCATTAAATCCCGAGCTACGAAAGCGAGCAACGATTGATTGCCATGGGGAAAGCATTGGAGAATTCTCCTAGCAAAGGAAGAAATTGGCAAAGTTAGACGGGAATTTGCCTTAGGCAGTTAAACCTTGAGGTATTTACGCAAGGTAACAATTGAAGCAACAGTTGAAACTACAAATCCTGTTAGAAGAAGAATTCCTGAAGCAACCCAGACATCTGACCAAGTGAAGAACTTGGTAAAGCTAAGCAGCGGTGCAATTCTAGAATCAACTAACAATTTGAAAGCTGATAAAAGACCAGTAGAGAAGATCCACCCAACAATTGCGGAGAAAACTCCTTCAAGTAAGAAGGGCAATTGAATGGAGAAAGAGGAGGCGCCAACTAACTTCATTACACCGGTTTCTCGACGGCGATTAAATGCTGCGATTCGAAGAGTATTACTAATGAGAAGTGCTGCAGTTAAAACACTCGCCAATCCAATAGCAAGAGCGCCATCTCGAAGTACACCTAATAGTTTAAAGAATTTCTCCAAAATACTTCGCTGGTCTTGGACAGAATCAACACCAGGTCTTCCTGCAAAAGCGCTCTGCATTACTGCAAATTTAGTTGGATCTTTTAATTTAACGCGGTACGACTCAGGCAATTGATCCTGTGTCACATTTTGGGCAATTGCAGAACCTTTAAATCTCTCTTGGAAATGTATGAAGGCTTGAGATTGTGATTCGTAATAAACCTTATCTACGACGGGCAGCGCCTCTATATCTAACTTAATTGAGTCACGTTGTTCTTGTGAAACTGGACCACTTGCACAAGAAGATGATTCGGATAGTGAACCGCAGAGAAAGACAGAAACTTCAATCTTGTCGTACCAATAATCTTTCATAACTCGAACTTGTGAGTTAGCAAGAAGCCCAATACCCAACAGGGTTAGGGAAATTGCTACTGTAATCATCACTGCAAATGTCATCGTTAAGTTTCGGCGCAGACCAATTCTTACTTCACTAAAAAGAAATCCAGCTCTCATAGTCCGCCCCTATCCTGCGTATCCATAAACACCGCGAACTTGATCGCGAATGACGTGGCCACTTTCGAGTTCAATTACGCGTTTGCGCATTGAATCCACAATCTTGGAATCATGTGTTGCCATAACAACGGTTGTTCCTTCACGATTAATCCGGTCTAGAAGTTTCATAATTCCAACACTTGTGGCTGGATCAAGGTTTCCAGTTGGTTCATCTGCGATAAGAATCGCAGGTCGACTTACATAAGCACGTGCAATTGCAACTCTCTGTTGTTCTCCGCCCGATAGCTCAGATGGTTTGCGATCTGTCTTCTCTTCAAGACCAACTAACTCTAAAACTTCTGGTACTTCGCGTTCAATCTCTTTCTTGGAATACCCAAGTACATGAAGTGTGAAAGCTACATTTTCAAAAACAGTTTTGCTGGGCAGCAAACGGAAATCTTGAAATACCGTTCCGACTTGTCTACGGAGTTCTGGAATTTTGTGGGCTGAGAGCGTATTTAACTCTTTCCCAGCAACAATTATTTCACCAGATGTTGGGCGCTCTTCGCGAAGCACAAGCCGCAGGAAGGTTGATTTACCAGATCCAGAAAGCCCGACAAGGAAAACAAACTCGCCCTTTAAAATATCAATATTTACTGAATCAAGTGCTGCGCGATCTTGTTTCGGATACATCTTCGTAACGTTTTCAAAACGAATCATGAACGCCTCCTCGTGCTTCCTAATCTCAAACTAAATCCGAACAGGCGTGCGCTATTCACACAACTTGAGCCTATGTGGGAAGTTTAGGGAGGAATCGAGCTGCAACCGCGGAAATACGCGCGAAAAAGGCTGAGAGATTTCCAATAAATAAGCTCATTTGTGCGTGCTTATTATTTAATCAGTGGACTTGCGCCACTTAATTCCGGCTTCAATGAAGCCATCGATTTCACCATCTAGAACAGCGAAAGGATTTCCAACTTCAAAATCTGTACGTAAGTCTTTGACCATTTGATACGGCGCTAATACATAAGAGCGCATCTGATTTCCCCAAGATCCAGAGTTATCACCTTTAAGTGCATCAAGTCTTGCGCGTTCTTCCTGACGTCTTCGAGCTAACAATTTGGATTGCAGAACTGCCATTGCTGTTGCTTTATTCTGTATTTGAGAACGTTCGTTCTGACAAGAGACCACAATTCCAGATGGTAAGTGAGTAATGCGGACGGCAGAGTCAGTTGTATTAACGCCTTGACCGCCCGGGCCAGATGAACGATAAACATCAATCCGAAGTTCTTTCTCATCGATTTCAATGTGATCGCTCTGTTCAACAACAGGAACTACTTCCACACCAGCGAAAGATGTGTGGCGACGTGATTGCGAATCGAAAGGCGAAATTCGAACTAGCCGGTGAGTTCCTTGTTCAACTGAAAGCGTTCCATATGCATAAGGTGCGTGGACTCTAAATGTTGTTGATTTGATTCCTGCTTCTTCAGCATAGGAAGTTTCAAGTACATCCACCTTAAAACTGTGGCGCTCGCAGTAACGAAGATACATTCGCATCAACATTTGCGCCCAGTCGGCCGCTTCGACTCCACCCGCTTCAGAACGAATAGTTATTAAACAATCTCGATCATCATATTCACCACTTAACAGAGTTTGTACTTCTAATTCTCGAATCGCTCGAGTCACATCATCTAGTTCATTCCCAGCATCAGTAATAGCACTTTGATCTTTCTCGCCTTGCGCAAGCTCAAGTAAGAGTGGGATATCTTCAAGGCGACGGCGAATTGTGTTTGATTTATTTAGCGTGGATTGAACTCTGGAAAGCTTGCTCGTTACTACTTGCGCCTTTTCAGGATCGTCCCAAAGATTCGGTGCGCTCGCTTCCTCTTCAAGTGTTTTAAAATCTGCCTCAAGTTTCGGAAGATTTAATACTTGCTCTATAGCCGAAAGAGTTACGCGAAGTGCGCTAACTTCTTCGAGATATTCGCGTGCTGCCATGGGATAAGCGTAATGGCAAGAATCCTTAGGCAAGGCTAATTTCTGAAGTCGCCCCTATGGTCGCATTTACGCTGATCTTTCCGCCATTAATCTTTGAAATAATTGGAAAATTAACTAAAGCTTGAATACTTGAACTGATGCTTGCAGTAATTTGATCATTGGAGCAGCTCCAACCAGTGACCCCGATTAAGTTCCCTCGCAATTTCCTTGCGCTTACTTCGAGAGTAAATTTGAGAGCAGCCAACTCACAATTGATAGGGACTCTTCGATTTTTCTCCCCAATGGAATTAGGAGAACTCGCGTAGTACCGACTTTCATCTAGCGAGTGCGAAGCAACGAGTATCGCATCTTCTCCAATTTGGATTAATTCACGTTTCGCTAAGTACGAATCAGTAATATCAATTATTCCAATTGAAAGTGTTAGAACTAGAAGAAAAAGTCCAGAGATTAAGACTGAGATGGAGCCTGATTCTTTGCGGACAAAATCAATAATAAAATTGTTTTGCACTAACTATTTCTCCAGGCATCGACCGTTTGAATTGCGGTGGCAACCGCCGAGATCCCGGTCTCCTTGGAAGTGAGTGACACTTGGACTTCAACTTTTCCGTTTGGCGAAAGACAGGGATTTAGCGAACAATGAATCTCAATTTTTGGAGGAAGTGCAATTCTATTCGCAGCAAATGATTGTGAGGTAAAAGCTGCCGTCACTGCCTGAACTCGAGCACCTGTTAATTCCTGATTTGGACTTGTGACATATACCCGGGCAACCTGTCTTGCAAAATTTCTGGCATCATATTGAATCTGTGCCGCGTGATTTACAGATGTCAAGTAGATAACTAACGGAATGAATAATGGCAGAGCGAAAATAACAAACTCAATAATCGCACTTCCATTTTCGTTTTTTGTCCCATCCCTAAAGACTTTCAATCCCCAATGGAACCAATGGGCGTGATCAATTTTCATCAATTGCAATTCCACTAGTTAGGAATTTATCCTGCGAAATAATGAGCGGAGTCAACCTTGGAATTGTAATTTCCTTACTCCCTATAATAATCGCTCCACCTCCCGGTAATTGAATTCGACTCAAATCTGTACCAAGGGAATCAGTTGATTGCGAAAGTTGACTCGACCCAAGAAGAGCTTCTCTGCTAACTTCACCTTGAATCAAATTTACGGCTACGCCTCGTCCTAGAACAGATGCTGCAATTTGGAGAACGCTCAAAAAAAGTAGAACCGTAGGGATTAGAACTAAAGCACTTTCAACTGTTCCAGATTCGGATTTAATGCCAGAAGATATCCTCTTCCCAAGTTTTTGCATCTTCATCGGATGCTGTTCATGTTATCTAGCGAATTCTTTAAAATACTTGAGAGTCTTGGTTGCGCAACGGTCCAAATACCAGTCACCAAACCAGTTGTCATTAAAACTACTAGAACCCAGCCGGGAACATCCCCACGTTCTGATTTTGCTGCAGCTTCGAATTTTTTCCGCACACTAGATAAATGAGCTGCAATCGCCGCTCCCTGTTTAGTCTTATTCGAGCGTCTTAAAAGTTTTTTACCAATGTATAGAGTTTTAAGAATTAGGATATTTACCGTAGGGACAAGAGAAAGCCATAATGGTGAAGTTCCTCTGTTATTTTTTGAGTTTTGGAAAGAAAGTAAGCTTACTTTGTTCATCTTGCTCCAATTTTTTGTGAATGGTCGGGTAGAAGTAGTTTTCAATATTTGAGCGAGCTGAGCCCAATCAATGAAAACCGATGTGGGTCAATTACTACTGTTGATAACAAGAACCTGAGCTATGTTTACATGACGCTTTGTCCCAACGAAATATACGAAGGCCACAGAGCGAACAGGACTGAGATCGGAAGAATTAAGAAAATAACGGGAATCATTAGCGCGATCTCTGCTTTCCCTGCAGCTGTTAAAAGTGATGCATGGTGTGCTGCTCTCAACTCTTCAACTTGCCTCGTAAGAACATCGGACAATGAGGTTCCTCGTTCCATCGCCAGAATAAGGGTGTCACAAAATCTTCTTATGGCAGCGGAGTCGACTTGAGAACCTAGCGTTTCTAACGCTTGAGTTAGATTTGAACCATTTTGCAATTCACTCAGCGCGCCAGAAAATTTCTTTGCCATCTGGCCCGTTGCCTTCTGAGTAACGCGTTGCATCGCAATTGTTGGGCTTTCACCCGCTGAAACCAACACTGCAAATAGTTCAATAATTGATGGAAACTCCTCTTCTGCTTCGCGCATCTCCTTTTTACGTAATCGTGAATCGCCACCTTTCTCCCAATACAAATAGACTGTTAAGGCAAAAACCAAGAAGAAAAGTGTTTTGAAAGAAGCTCCGCCAATAAATAGAACCAGAAGTCCGATTGCAAAAACGGTATTTATAAGACGGTTACGTGTCTTTCGCTCTGAATTATATTTTTGATTTTCAAGAGAATCATTATGGGAAACTAGTTCTTTATGAAAATTGTCATGGAACCCTTTTAGTGGATCTCTACTCTCTTGAAGCAATAGAAGTGTCGCAAAACCAATAATCGGTGAGAGGAAGAGTAAAGAAAGAGAGAAGATGCTCATGCAAAAATCCGCGGAATCTCTTTGAGTTTTCCAACTTTTTCCATCCAAATATAGGCAAATGCAGTGAGGACGGCACCAACAATTAGAATTCCTAATCCAGCACTACTTGTGTAGGCGCGCAAAGTGTTGGGCTGAGAAGCAAGTAGGAGAAGTAAAATCCAAGGAGCAATTGCTGCCAATGCGGCAGAGTTCTTTACCCAACTATGTTTTGCTTCGATTTCTGCGCGAAGTGCGAGATCGATTCTAATAAAATTAGATAACGTCCTAAGGGTTAGGGATGTATCCCTACTTCCTGATAGACGGGCAAAATCCAATACCTCACAAACCTGATCAGCGATTCCATCATCGAATTGCATCTTCAATTCTTCGAGCGCTCTCCCAAAATCCATTCCACTTCTTAAGTTTTCTGAAAAGAGAATGAAAGTTGATCTAGTCTTTATCGGGCCCCGCACGCCAAGTCCAACAAGCGTTTCAGCTAATGACAGCCCCGACTGTAGGCCGGAGATTATGTGATCTAGAATTTCGGGCCACAAACTTTGCAGGAGCTTGCGATCGCTTTCGCTCTTTCGTCTCAGCAATACGACTGGAATTGTTGTCGATATCGCACCGAACGGAAATCCGATTAGCGGAGAGGTTGTTATTAAGGTCGCAACCAAGAAGCCAGTTATTGAACTAATTGCATAAATCAATACATTCCTTGAGCTAGTTAGGTTAATGCGTCGCCCCATTTTCTTTCCGTTATCATTTCTTATTACAGATTGATTTATCACTTCTTGCTCTTTAAGTCTGCGTTAATTTCATTCGAATGATTTTTAACTTTGAATATATGGTTTGGATCCACAAGGCTTTTCAAATAATTTGGCGTTGAATCTGGCGAAAATTTGTAGAGCATCTCAGATTCAACTCGATCTAATTCAATTCGGCCAGTCACATGTGCTATCTCCATAATTCTACGTACGCCATCTGGAGCTATTGAAAGATGAATTACTAGATCGATTGCCGCCGCAACTACTGGCGCTATGAATTTATGAGAGATATTTTCACCTGCAAGGAGCGGAAGTGTTTGTAATTTGCTTATCGCATCTTTCGCAGAATTGGCATGAATAGTTGCCATTCCAGGGAGTCCAGAGTTCAGGGCAATTAAAAGATCGAGAGATTCTGCTTCACGTATTTCGCCGACAACTATTTGTGACGGTCGCATCCGGAGCGCTTCCTTTATCAACCTTCGAAGAGGAATTTCACCTTCGCCTTGCAAGTTCGCGGGCTTCGTTTGCAACGCAACGCAATCTGGAAGTTTAGGGCGTAGTTCAAAAACTTCTTCAATAGTTATCACTCTACTTTTCAATGGAACGGCGCTGACAAGAGCATTCAAGAGCGTTGTCTTTCCTGCTTGTGTCGATCCACTTACCAAAATGTTTAATCCTGATTCAACGCATCTTGTTAGAAAATCGCACACTTCTTCCGACATAACACCTAGTTTTGCTAATTCGATTAATGATTTACCTCGAATTAAATGCTTACGAATATTTACCGCCCAATATTGAGCAGTAATCTCCGGAATCGCGACGTGTAATCGGCTTCCATCGGGAAGTCTCGCATCAACAAAGGGGTGAGAGAGGTCGAGCCTACGTCCACCCCACATTAGAAGACGCTCAACTAAATTTCTTACCTCATCGAATGTCAAAGTTAAGTTCGTTAACTCACTCATTCCTTTTCGTGCAACAAAGATGCGATTGGGTGAGTTAATCCAGACTTCTTCAATTTCGGGGTCTTCCATCAAGTTTTGAAGGGGGCCAAATGTTCCAGTTGTTTTTATTTGCACTCGGGTATCAAATGCCATTCCTATTTAATGGTTTGGATTAATCAACAATTAGTAGAACAAAGTGATTAATGCACAACAAAGCGTGATCATTTATTAACGTTTAGGTATCAGCTTGGCCTAAAAGGGGGTTTCACCTCGGCTTAGATTTTTAAGAGTTGAAGTAAAGCAGGTCTATTTTTTGAATCCATTCAACTTCATTCATCTCTCCATCCCACTCACAAACTACGAACCTGGCTCTTTGATTTTCGATCAGCGAGCGTTCTGTATCCAGCGAGCGATATTTGTTGATTGAATGGCCATGGTCTAATGAATTTTTCTCTTCCCTAAGATGATTTCTCCCGGCCAGTTTTCTTTGCAATTTGTTCTCTAAAATTTTCGCTTCTGAAATTTTTAGGGCAAATCTTTTAACAGCTTTCTCGGCATCAACGGAATCTCCTTGAAGGCAAATCCAAAAACCATTATCAGCGATACGTGAATAGAAATCCCCTCCACGCATACTTGATTTAAGGCAACGCCCAACTGAAATTAGTTCTTTTTCGTAAGCGGATCCATGAAGATTGGCGTCCGTTTCGTTCTTATTCTTAGAAATTGTACCTAAGGCTTTATCTGGAACCAGAACGAAATCTGGAAGAACTTGCACCATCACAATTGAAACAGCCTGAAATTTTCGTTTTGATTTAGATATTTCTCTAGCTAAATTATCGAAGAAAACTTTAGGGGCTGGTGCGCCAGTCAAAGAATCCAAAGCACCATTATTTGAAAACTCAACTTGGTTTAAAAATGCACCTTGGTTTAAAACTTTAACGCCACTTCTCGCAGGGCTCGGTTTCACAACTACAGGCTAGCCACTAGTGCTTTATATTGTTACTCTCGTTTAATGAAGGAGCCCAGATGAAGATCACCGATTCGTTCTACGAAAGATGTAGAACTGCTGCTATTTGGCTGCTTCGGTTCGAGTCATTGATATTGGTTGGGCTTGTGATTTATTTGTTAGTGGCGACGGTGTTCTCAACCGCGACCTGGCCTTCAGCGTTAATTGGTGAAGTTGTTTTTGGAACTATTGGGGCAATTGGACTTTATTTCGCTTCGACTGGCTTTGCTAGAAACCGATCTTATGGTCGGGCACCAGCCGTCCTTGCAAACCTAATTGCCATGGGGGTTTCGTACTACATGATTTCTGGGGACTTATTAATAGTTGGTATTCCTCTTGCATTAGTAGGAGCTATTACTTTTCTTTGTGCACTCTTTGGGTATCGCGAGAGTTCTAAAGAAAATTACTAGTTACCAAGGAATTACAACTTGGTCTTCCCAAAATAATCCAGTCTGATCTTTTCCAACTTCAAACTTTCTAGTAGCAAGCCAAATTGCTGTTGCAGCGCCTTCTTCTGCAGAGCGCGGTGCATCGGGGCCACCCATATCTGTTCTGCTGTGATTTGGGCATGTTGCATCAACTAGAAAACCACGACCACCTTGAAGAGTTTCATGTGCAAGATTTCGCACCAGCGCATTTACTCCCGCCTTGCTAATTCGGTAGGGCGCAAGTCCACCGGTGTTACCAGGACCTGACATTCGACCAAGGCACGCAGTGAAAATAATTACACGGCCATTGCGAGCCTCAGCCATCGCCGGTGCAATTGTATTAATTGCGATAAACACGGAATCTAAATTGATGGCCATAACTCGGCGCCACTCTTTAGTTGTAGTCTTCAAAGTTTTGGACATTTTTTCACTCATGACGCCATGAGCTAAAACTAAAGTTGTCGGGGTTCCATATTTGGAAATGATTTCTTCAAATTTTTCTTTTGTTGCATCGAGATCTTCAAAATCTACGGTTTCAAAGTTGCACCCAATTTCAGCCGCGCTATTTTTCGCACGTTCGTGATCTTTGCTCACGATCAAGACTTGCTGTCCGGCGGCTTTCAGCGCTTTTGCAACCACGAAACCAAGTCCTCGTGATCCACCTGTAACGATGGCAAAGGGTTGGGTTGTAGCGCTGGAATTCATGGGCGTAACTTTGCCCAAGATTGTGTGAGATTTCCTTCTGAATTATGGAGTTTGGGGCTTTTATCACAGCCCAATTTCCATACCTGCGCCTATTTTTAATAGTCCCTGGCCCCCACTGCTATTAGACTCGTATAGGAATTTCAGGTAACACATGGAATCGGGAGCGTCGCGAGTGTCTGCATCTGGGTCGAATACACCGGCAAATCACTTTGGTGGATCTTTTGGTCCCAATGAATGGCTCGTTGATGAAATGTTTGAAAAATATTTGGTAGATCCAAATTCCGTTGATGCTGCATGGATTGAATTTTTTGCAAACTACACACCTAATGCAACTAAACCAGTTATTCCAACTTTGGATAATGCGCCTAAAGGTGGAACACCTCCGCTTCCAAAAAAGATTGTTGATCCAAGTGCGTTACAAGTTCCGGTCGCAGCAACCCAGGTAAGCGCTCCCGTTGCACAAGCAGCACCAGTTGCACAAGCAGCACCCGTTGCACCAGTTGCGCAAGCAACACCAGTTGCGCAAGCAACACCAGTTGCGCAAGCAACACCAGTTGCAAGAGCAACGCCCCCTGCGTCGGCGAAACAAGCAACTCCTGCGGATCCAATTGTTAAACCAATTCCAACTTTGGTAAGCCCAAGTGCATCAACGCTAGAACCAATTCGCGGTGTGAGCGCTCGCGTAGTTCAAAGCATGGAAGCTTCGCTAACTGTTCCGACTGCAACAAGTGTGCGCGCAATTCCAGCAAAATTAATGATTGACAACAGAACTGTTATTAACAATCACCTAAAGCGCAGCCGTGGTGGCAAAGTTTCATTTACTCACCTAATCGGTTACGCGATGATTAGTGCGATTCGCCAGATGCCAGAGATGAATGCTTTCTTCGGTGAGATAGATGGCAAACCCGCAATTGGTAAACCAGAACATATCAATCTTGGAATCGCGATCGACTTGGCGAAGCCAGATGGTTCGCGTCAATTATTAGTCCCATCTATTAAGGGTTGTGAATCCTTAGATTTCGCACAATTCTGGGCATCCTATGAAGAGACCGTCCGCAAAGCTCGCGGTGGTTCGCTTACAGTTGAAGATTTCGCAGGAACAACCGTTTCCTTAACTAATCCTGGAACTATCGGAACTGTTCACTCTGTTCCACGTTTGGTGCAAGGTCAAGGCTTGATTCTTGGTGTTGGGGCGATGGATTACCCAGCGGAATTTCATGGTGCAAATGAAGAGACTCTTGCTGAGTTAGCAATCAGCAAAGTTATTACTCTTACTAGTACTTACGATCACCGAATTATTCAAGGTGCACAGTCGGGTGATTTCCTCAAGCGAATTCATGAATTACTTCTCGGCGAAAATGGTTTCTATGACGAGATTTTCGCTGCTCTTCGTATTCCATACGTGCCAATTCGTTGGGTCGTTGATATGCGTTCTAGCAGCGTTGATCAGGTTGGAAAGACAGCCCGCGTTCAACAACTCATTAACGCCTATCGCACAACTGGCCACTTAATGGCAGATATTGATCCGCTTAAGTATGTTCAACGCTCGCACCCAGATTTAGATGTTGTTACTCACGGGCTTTCACTCTGGGATCTTGATCGGGAATTTGCTACTGATGGATTTGGTGGCAAGCCAGTTATGAAATTGCGAAAGATTCTTGGAACTTTGCGCGACTCTTATTGCCGCACAATCGGTGTTGAGTATATGTATATCGAAAATCCAGCAGAACGTGCATGGATTCAAGAGCATGTTGAAGTGGGATCACCTAGATTGCCTCGCGAAGAGCAACTTCGAATCCTCTACAAATTAAATAGCGCTGAATCTTTTGAAGCTTTCTTGCAGACAAAATATGTCGGACAGAAGCGTTTCTCACTTGAGGGCGGTGAGACTTTAATCCCACTTCTAGATGCAATTATTTCAGCAGCTGCAGATCGTGGTCTCGATGAAGTTTGCGTTGGTATGCCGCACCGCGGAAGGTTAAATGTTCTAGCGAATATTGCAGGAAAGTCTCACGGCCAAATTTTCCAGGAATTTGAAGGACATTACGCCGAGAATCAAGTACATGGTTCTGGTGATGTTAAGTATCACCTTGGAACCGCTGGAACTTTCACAGCAATATCTGGCGCAACAACAAAGATTTATTTAGCAGCAAATCCTTCACACTTAGAAGCTGTGAACCCAGTTCTAGAGGGAATTACGCGGGCCAAGCAAGATAAGTTGAATCAAAAAGAGATCTTCTCAATTCTGCCAATCTTGATGCACGGCGACGCTGCATTTGCTGGACAAGGTGTTGTCTCTGAAACCTTAAACCTCTCGCAACTTAAGGGTTACCGAGTTGGCGGAACTATTCATATCGTTGTTAATAACCAAGTTGGTTTCACCACTTCACCACACGCTGCGCGCTCTTCGAGATATTCCACAGATATTGCAAAGATGATTCAAGCACCGGTCTTCCATGTAAATGCTGATGATCCAGAGAGCGTTGTAAGAGTTGCACGAATTGCATTTGATTACCGCGAAAAGTTTAATAAAGATGTTGTTATCGACATGATTTGCTACCGTCGTCGCGGTCACAACGAGGGCGACGAACCAAGTTTCACCCAACCAATGATGTATAAATTGGTTGAAGCAAAGCGTTCTACTCGTAATCTATATACCGAAGCGCTAATTGGCCGTGGTGATATCACTGTTGAAGAGGCCGAAGAAGTTTTGCGCGATTACCAAGTACAACTAGATGCTGTTTATAACGCCGTTCACAATAATGAGCCAGAACACGATGAAAGTATTGTTGTTCCGATAGCACCTCCCCCAGAGAGCGTTGATACTTCAGTTGATGAAGCGACTTTGCGAAAGATTGTTGCAACTCAGAGCGCCATCCCTGAAGGATTCCTGCCTCATGCAAAATTAACTCCGCAATTAGCAAAGCGTGTAGATATGTTGGATGAGGGAACTGTTGATTGGTCTACCGGTGAATTACTTGCAATGGGTTCACTCTTACTTGAAGGCTTTCCAATTCGTTTAGCCGGACAAGATGTTAAGCGTGGAACATTTAGTAATCGCCATGCAGTTGTTGTTGATCAAAATACCGGAGCAGACTGGACGCCACTACGTTCACTGATTTCTGATGAGAATCAATTCTTTGTATTCGACTCTCTGCTCTCAGAATATGCGGCAATGGGCTTTGAATATGGTTACTCCGTAGAACGTGAAAACGCCCTTGTTATGTGGGAGGCGCAATTCGGTGACTTTGCCAATGGCGCCCAGACAATCATTGATGAATTCATTTCATCGGCCTTACAAAAATGGGGCGAGCGTTCATCGCTAGTGCTTCTACTTCCACATGGTTATGAAGGCCAAGGTCCGGATCATTCATCCGGTCGAATTGAACGCTACCTAGCGCTCTGCGCAGAGCTAAACATGACCGTTGCTCAACCATCATCTCCAGCTTCTTATTTCCACTTACTTCGCTGGCATATGAAAAATCCAGCGCGACGACCACTAATTGTCTTTGAACCAAAATCTATGTTGCGTTTGAAAGCGGCAGCATCTGGATTAAAAGATTTCACGACAGGAACATTCAAGCCTTTGATTGATGATCCAACCGTTCTAAATGCATCAAGAGTTATTTTCTGTTCTGGAAAGGTCTATCACGATCTAGTCGCAGAACGCACTAAGTTAGGTGAAAGCTCGACTGCAATTGTTCGCCTCGAACAACTTTATCCATTCCCATCTGAACAATTTAGCGCCGTTGCTGCAAAGCATCCGAACGCAAATCTTCTCTGGGTGCAAGATGAACCAGCAAATCAAGGACCTTGGCCATTTGTTTCATTAACCACAAGTGAATTCCTCGATGGTCGCACCCTGCGTCGCGTATCCCGTCGCGCAACTGCGAGCCCAGCAACAGGTTCACATCATTTGCATGAAGAGGAACAGAAGGCCTTAATGATGGAAGCCTTTACTCGCTAAATTATTTCTTAGCGCCTAGGCCCTTTGCGATAACGGAAGAGAAGTTTTCCGATAATTTCATCGCTCGAAATTGCGCCCCAACTTCTTGAATCAGTTGAACTCTCTTTGTTATCTCCCTCAACCCAAATGTTTGCACCATCAATTCGAATAGCGCGTTTGATTTGGAGAAAGTCTGAGCCGGCGCCAGATGCACGTTGAATTAAGATTACTTTTCCGAGCAGGGATTTAACGTTGGCTGGGAGCCCGATAAAGAGCAGCCAATCACCCTCGTTATAGGTCGGCGCCATGGAATCTCCGCGGAGTTCAACTGCCTTGAAATGCATGCGCCTCATAGGCGTAGTAGTGTCGCACCATAAATCCGGTAAATCCAGACCACATATTCAATAGTTAGGAAAATTCATGACAACACTAACCTCGAAGATTAAGGGCCTTGTTGCTCCAAGTGAATTCGCATATGCACATTGCGATCTACCTTGTGGAGTTTACGACCCAGCACAAGCAAAGATTGAGGCGCTTTCAGTTAAAGCGACAATGGAGAAGTACGCAGCATCTAGCGATGCAGATTTCAAATCTCGCGCAGTTGCAATTAAAGAAGAGCGTTCCGAAATGGTTAAGCACCATCTCTGGGTTCTATGGACTGATTACTTCAAGCCAAATCACTTCGAAGCCCACCCACAGCTTCACGTTTTATTTAATGAGGCTACAAAACTTGCTGGCGCTGGTGGAACTAAAGGTTCAAATGATGTTGCAGTTGCAGATAAGTTGATTGCAAAGATTGATGAAATTGCCGAGATTTTTTGGGCGACAAAGAAGTAAAAATAGATTAATTAATCTTTGGACATTGACTCCGCAGCGATTCGTGCTGCGAATGAGACTCGATCAACCATTTTTCGATCAAGGCTCCCTGATGCAATTAATTTATTTACATGATGAACCTCAACATTAAATTTGCAGACTTGCCCTTCCACATCAATGCAAGTTGCGTGGGCTCGAATTTCACCACCAACACCAACCGATGCATGGACAGTTATCGCAAAATCTGTTGTTACTGATGTTTCCCCAGTACCAAGATGCTCAGCTAAAGCCGCCGTGCAGGCACCTTCAAAGATACTTAGGAGCGTTGGTGTTGCCAGAATCGGTAGATCATTTAGCGCTTGTGCAACCGAAGTATCTGCTGGGCGCACAGTCATAGCGGCCATTCCTACGGCTCCGCGAACTGACTCCAAATTCATAACCGCTAACTTAGTGGGAAATCTCGCCTAATCTCGTGAGTCGTTTCAATTTCAATGTGTGTTTCGCCATTGATTGTGGTTTCGGTTCGGCGGTATTCGGTAATGATCTGGGTTGGGTTAAACATTTGTGAGGCAAGCAGGGCGGTCTGTTGGGCAATTCGTGAATTTAAATCTTCTGGTGCTTGCTCACAACATTCATCAGCCAAGAGTGATTTCATTCGAGTAAGCACCTGGCGTTCGTGCTCCATCTCGCTTAGGCATTGTGGGCATTGTTGGAAATGAGATTGAAAAACTTCAACTTGAATCTCGTCGTGAATTTCCTCATCTATAAAAAGAATCAAGGCAAGCATGACATCGCTACATTCCATCTGATCCTCCAAACCCTCTATCTTTTGCATAATCCGCTAGCAAGACTCGCAAGAGTTTGCGGCCGCGATGGAGCCGAGACATAACAGTTCCTGCGGGAATTCCTAAAATATCTGCAATCTCTTTATACGAATATCCTTCAACATCTGCATAGAAAACTGCGAACCTAAACTCTTCTGGAATTTCATGGAGAGCGCGCTTCACGTCACCATCGGGTAAATTTTCTAAGACTTCATCTTCAGCTGATTTGCCTTGGTCGCTGGTATGACTTGCCGCCGATGCTAATTGCCAATCCTCAACTTCGCCATCAGAAATAAGTGGGCGACGTTGATCTTTGCGATAAGTATTAATAAATGTCGTTGTAAGAATTCGATATAACCAAGCCTTCAAATTCGTGCCAGGCTCGAATTGGTGGAAGGAGGTAAATGCCTTGGCATAAGTGTCTTGTACTAAATCTTGGGCGTTGTGTGGATCTTTCGTATAACGCATTGCTGCTGCATAAAGTTGATTTGTATATTGCATTGCATCTCGTTCAAATCGAGCAGTTCGCTCAACAACTGTCTCCGTCGCCAATAATTGCGCGGGAGTCTTAACCTCGATTTCTGATGACATCGGGAGTAAGGCTACTGCCAAGAGATATCTCCTTTTTGATTATAAATTGAGATTAAACAGATATCAGGATTAACAATCGAAGTGAGCACTTTATTCCTGGTTAGAGGGTTAAAAAAGGGTATTGGGCTCGCTCACATCAATCTCGACTATCAATTCGGGTCCGGTGTTTCTAGTGGCATTAACTTTGGTTGATACCGGATGAGCCTGCAATCCCCGTGCCGGTTCATCAAGCTCCATTAGCGCGCGTATCTCGTCAACTGAATTTAACTTTGGATTGAGCCAAGCGTCCCAACGTTCCTCGGGTAAGAAGGTTGGCATTCGGTGATGAATGGTTGCCAAAAAATCTACTGCTGGTCTTGTAATTAAAGCAGCACTTTCAAATACATCACCACTTGGATCTATCCAGCGATCGTAAATTCCAGCAAAGGCAAGTGATTTGTTTGCTAATTGCGATTGAATATAGAAGGGCTGTTTGCTCTCATATTTTCCAAGTTCAGTCGCCCATTCATAATATCCAGAAGCAGGAATCAAACATCTACGAGATTTAAATGCACTTCTAAATGTGGGCTTCTCATGAACACTTTCACTTCTCGCATTTATCGCTTGAGATTGTGAACGCACTGCTTCAGTTCGATCTTTACTCCAAGGTGCAATTAGCCCCCATGAAAGCGTTGCTAATTCTCGCTCCTTAGTTAAATTTGATTCTCGAACAATATAAATTTCCCGGGTAGGGGCAATGTTCCAATCCGATGGAATTGAATGCGGAATTGAATTTGAAGTTGAATTAGCTGTTATTTCGAATTCTTCGATTAATTCGCCAGCGGACTTAACAAGGGCAAATCTTCCGCACATAACGGCAAGAATACCTGCTGAGGTAGGCTTGCGCGGTGAGCGAAAAAAATGAGTTGTGGTCTGCGCCCTATCGTGGCAGCAATCCAATCTCCGCATCCATAACTATTCCGGGCTCTAAGTCAGCAACCAATCGAGCGCTAATTTTGGCCGCTCTTGCTACAACTCCCTCACTACTTCGAAAGCCTCTGCACTCGCGTGATTCCGCTTTAATGATTGCTGGGCTCAAAGCAATTGGTTGTGGCATTACTGAAGAGGCAAATGGAGATTTAAAAATTAATCCAGGTAAATTCCTAGGACCAGCAAGCGTTGATGTTGGAAATGCCGGAACTGTTATGCGCTTCTTGCAACCGGTTGCGGCACTTGCAACTGGGCTTATTCATTTCGATGGTGATGCTAGATCTCACGAGCGACCAGTTGGTCCAGTAATTAAAGCACTTGAAGAGTTGGGCGTAACGATTGAACATGGCAATAAATATTCGCTTCCACTAACTATTAATGGGAGTGGCGCAATTAATGGCGGAACACTCGAGATTGATGCCTCTGCCTCTAGCCAATTTATCTCGGCGCTATTACTAATTGGCCCAGCAACTCAGAATGGAATTACCGTAAAAGATATTGGTAAGTCACTGCCTTCCATGCCACATATCGAAATGACAATCGCGATGCTTAAAGTCTTTGGGGCAAAAGTGGAAAGTAGCGTTGATCAAAGTGGGCGCCGCGAATGGCACGTTGCACCTGGTGTACTGCAAGGTCAAGATTTAGTTATCGAGCCAGATCTTTCTAATGCTGCGCCTTTTATGGCAGCCGCAATGATTTCTGGTGGTGAAGTATTAATCACTGATTGGCCAAAGCAGACCGCCCAACCTGGTGATCAACTTAGAAGTATTTTTAGCAAGATGGGTGCAAAAATTGATTTTGTAGGGACTTCGCTTAAGGTAAGTGGAACCGGAAAAATTCATGGCATCGATATTGATTTGCATGATGTTGGTGAATTAACTCCTTCTATTGCTGCTGTTGCCGCGCTTGCTGATTCGCCCTCTTCGCTACGTGGAATTGGCCACCTGCGCCTTCATGAAACAGATCGTCTTGCGGCACTTGCCACAGAGTTAAATGCTTTGGGCGGCGATGTAGATGAAGAAGAGAGCGCACTTCACATTTCACCATCGCCATTACATAATGGAATTTTCCATACTTACGATGATCACCGATTAGCAACGGCTGGCGCCATGCTTGGGCTAGCAATAAATGGAATTCAAGTTGAAAACATTGCGACGACTCAAAAGACACTCCCAGATTTTCCTGGTGCCTGGCAAGAGATGCTTAACTCCAGTAGTTCTACTAACTCCGTTAGCGAGAGTAAGTAATGGTCGAACCACGTAACTTCAGTGAGTTTGATGAAGATGACGTTCGTTCCCGGCCAGCCCGAAGTACAAGACCACGGACAAAAGATCGCCCTGATTATTCCGAGGCCGCTGAGGCTTTCGTAACCGCTGTTGATCGCGGTCGCGTAACCTGTTTGATTGCCACGCGAATTGGGTCGAGTGAAATTCCAGAGATAACGGCGATGAAATCTCGCGAGCTTGGTAAGAAGTCTGTAGTTGTTGGAGATGCTGTTGGTCTAGTTGGTGACATCTCGGGTGAAGAAGGAACTTTGGCGCGAATTGTTACAGTAACAGAGCGCAAGAATGCGCTGACGCGAACAGTTGATGATGACGCAGAACAAGAGCGAATGATTGTGGCCAATGTTGATCAAATGGCGATTGTTATCGCATCTGAGAATCCAGAACCACGACATGGTTTTGTAGATCGCGCATTAGTAGTCGCGTATGACCAAGCGATTACGCCAATTATTATTATGACTAAATGCGATTTATCTGATGGTAAAGAATTTCTCGAAGCATATAAAGATTTAGATATCCAAATTATTAAGACCCAAGTCAAAAAGCATAAAGGTAAAGAGTTAGATGAAATTCGTAAAGCACTGGCTGGAAAACGAACAGTATTGCTCGGACATTCTGGTGTTGGAAAATCAACTTTGGTAAATGCTTTAGTTGAAAGCGCAGATCGCGCAACTGGTTCAGTTAACGATGCAACTGGACGTGGTCGCCACACCTCATCCTCTGCGATAGCACTCGCTCTTGAATTCGGTACTGAGAGCGGATGGATTATTGATACACCCGGCGTTCGCTCCTTCGGAGTCGCACACGTAGATAGCAAACGGGTAATTGGTGCCTTCGGAGAATTTAGTGAAGCCATCGAACATTGCCCAAAGAATTGTTCACATAATGAAGAGAGCTGCGCGCTAAATTCATGGGAGCTAGATGCAAGAAGTAAGTCGAGGTTAGAAAGTCTGCGCCGCCTGCTTCGCGCCTGAAGTAGGATTCGGACATGTCAACCGGGGCACGCGATTTAAACTCTGATTTAGATTTAGCGCTTCGCCTTGCTGATATTGCAGATCAAATTTCACTAAAGCGATACCAAGCACTTGATCTTGTAATTGAGACTAAACCAGATTTATCACCTGTTACTGATGCCGATAAGGCAGTTGAAAGCGCAATTAGAGAAGAGATAAATAAATCTCGGCCAGAAGACTTAGTAGTTGGTGAAGAATTTGGTAGTCCAGATTCATTGGCTGGAAAGTATTACTGGGTAATCGATCCAATTGATGGCACGAAGAATTATTTACGAGGAGTTCCTACCTGGGCCACCTTGATAGCGCTTATTGATCCAACTGGAAAAGTTGTTGTTGGAGCAGTTAGCGCACCTGCACTTGCGCGACGATGGTGGGCAGCAGATGGAGTTGGTGCGAAAACTCAATTTAACATCGGTACTAAAGAGGTCAAGCCACTTAAAGTTTCTAAGGTTGCAAAGTTAAGTGATGCCTCTATTTCACATTCAGATTTAATTGGCTGGGGGGCGCGCAAAGCTCACTTTGTTGCACTCCAAGAAAGAATTTGGCGAACTCGAGGACATGGTGATTTCTGGTCGCATATGTTAGTTGCCGAAGGCGCAGTCGATCTTGCAGTGGAACCGGTGCTTGCACTTTGGGATATGGCGGCTCTAGATATTATCGTTCGTGAAGCCGGTGGCAGATTTACAAATATTAAGGGTGAAGATGGTCCTCATGGTGGCAGTGCAATTTCAAGTAATGGCTTAATACATAATGAGTTCATAAAGGAAATTAATTAATGCGAAATTTGACGCAAGCACTTGGTTCGGTGGAGATTGCTGGCCGCACTTATACGAGTTTACAGGTGCAACTAGCGCTTTATGTATTGGTTGGGCTAATCGCACTTATTCTATTAGGGCTATTTATACGCGCAATTCGCTACAAGGGCGCAGGCAAACGAAAAACGAAAAGCGAACCGCCAGTTCCGCAGTATGAAGAGATATTTGAAATTGAAAGTGAGATTTTCGAAACCAATCCTTACAAGAACGATCCGGATACCCACTTCGAAGAATCGATCTTAAGAACTGTGACCCTTACTTTAATGATTGGGTTGCGCGAAAATCTTGCGAAGATGGCGGAGAACGCATCCGATCAACATAAATCGATGTCAGCAATTGCAACACAATTAGAAGCTCGCGGAATAACTCCAATCGCATATACCCAATGGAATCAATCTTCGATTCAAGGTGTAGCGGCACGAATTATTTTGAGCGGTAAATCCCGCACTGCGCTATTTGGTCCAAGTGTTGCAATGGCAAAGGCCAGCGCTAAATTTCCTGATGAGATTGCACTTGCAGTTGAAAGCGCCCATGGCGCAGGACATAGTGTTTTTGTTTTAGCGATTGATGGTCTGGCTTATGGCGTATTTAGCGTGAGCCACAGGCTGCAATTAATTGCAGCCACTTCGTAATTGGTAGCGGGGACAGGATTTGAACCTATGACCTCTGGGTTATGAGCCCAGCGAGCTACCGAGCTGCTCCACCCCGCGTCGGTTCGGCAATCTTATGCCGAAAGGTTTAATAACCCAAATTACTTCTGCAGTGCTTTTACTTCTGTGCAGAAATAGCAGCAGCAATAGCGGCTTTCAGGCGATCTTGCGCCTTGCCATAAGCAGTGAAGTCGCCCTTCTTAAGTGCAGCTTGTGAATCCGCAAGAGCAGATTGTGCACTAGCAAGAGCAGATTTAAGCGAACTACTCATATTTGTATTTCCGCTTGAAGTTGTTCCGCCAGTTGATTGTGAAGTGTTATTTAAAACAGTTCCAGAATTTCCACCGAAGACTTGATCAAGGGCGCCCTTTAGTGTGTCATCAAAACCGATTACATCACCGAAGGAGACAAGAACTTTTTGCAGCAATGGGTATGCCGAATTATTTGCAGTTGCCCGAACATAAACCGGTTGCACATAAAGCAGACCGCCACCGACTGGAAGTGTTAGCAAGTTACCAAGAACTACATCCGAGCCACCTTGACGCAATAGTGATAGCGCCTGAGCAACTTCTGGTTTCGCTTCAAAGTTTGAGGCAACTTGAGATGGACCTGAAATGTTTGTTGAACGTGGAAGTTGCAACACTGAAAACTTTCCGTAGTCCGGCCCATTATCTGAATTAACAACAGCAAATGCCGTCAAATTCTGACGGTTTCCGCGAGGGACAAAGGAGGTAGTAAGTGAGAATGCAGCCTTATCTTGGCCCGGAAGTTTTAGCGTCATGTAATAAGGAGGTTGGACTCCAGCATTTGCACCCATTGAAGATGGGTCGGTTGGTACGCGCCAGAAATCTTGACCGCCGTAAAACGCATCAGCAGTCTTAACGTGATACGTGCTTAATACATCTCGTTGAACTCCGAAGAGATCTTCTGGATAACGAATGTGCTCTAACAGCGACTTTGTCATTGCGCTCTTTGGTGTCACTGTTCCTGGGAATGACTTGCTCCATGTAGCCAGAACCGGATCCTTGGTATCCCATTGATAAAGCTTTACGGTGCCATCATAAGCATCGACAGTGGCCTTAACCGAGTTACGAATATAACTAACGTTCTTGCTTGCTAGTGAGGCAACAGCCGTTGTGCTTGTGGTGACAGAGTTAGTTGTTGCATCTGCCAAGTTTGTCTTCTTGGAATATGGATATCCGTTGCTTGTTGTGTAGCCGTCAACAATCCATAAAATTCGACCATCTACAACTGCAGGATAAACGTTTCCATCTAGCGTTAGCCATGGTGCAACTTTTGCCACACGCTCGCTTGGATTACGGTTGAAGAGAATCTTAGAATCTGAGTTAATCAAGTTTGAAAGAACGATGCGTTGTTCTTGATACTTAATTGCAAAAAGCAAGCGGGTAAAGAGTGATCCCATTGGGACGCCACCCTTGCCGGTGTATGTGAAGTTCTTCTGTCCATTTGCAGAATTATCATCTGGATAATCAAGCTCGGTTGGCTTGCTGGTTTTTGCGCCGCCGATGATTGAGTAATCAGGAACGTTCTCACCGAAATAGATACGTGGCTCAAACTTGCCAAGACCAGTTGTTGGGGGAATATTTCCAACACTAAAAGTTGGCTTGCCATCGGTGTCAATTGTGTTTCCAAGGGCTGACACAAAGCCGAAACCGTGGGTATAAACCAAGTGATCGTTAATCCAATTACGTGCTGGATTCCCCTCGATATTTAATTCACGAACCGCAACAACTGAATCTCGCTTTACGCCATCGATTGTGTAGCGATCAACATCAAGTGAGTCAGCAAAGTTGTAATAAGGCTTAATTTGCTGAAGTTGACGGAATGTTGAAGGAACAACGTTTGGATCTAAAAGTCTGATATTTGAAATAGTCGCTTCATCGTTCTTGAGTTGACCAGCGGATGTTGCAATTGTGGCTTCATAATCTTTAACTGTTACATCGCTCAATCCATAAGCTGCACGAGTAGCTTCAATATTGCGTTGGATATATGGAGCTTCCTTTGAAGATTCACTTGGCTTCACTTGGAATTGTTGAATTGCCGCTGGATAGATTCCAGAAATCAATAGTGATGAGATTACGAGAAGGCTTAGGCCGGCTGCTGGAAGTACCCAAGAGCGACGAATAATATTTGCGAAGAAAAGCAGCGCGCAAATTAAAGAGATACCAGCCAAGATGGCTTTTGCTGGAAGTACAGCGTTCACATCAGTGTAGGAAAGTCCCGTGATTAGCCTTCCCTCTTTTAGTTCAAGGGCATAGCGATCAAACCAATATGCAACAGCCTTTATTAAAACCAAAATTCCAAGAAGAACAGAGAGTTGAACTCGGGCTGCAACGGTGGTCTTATCTTCTGGTGCTTGCAATCTAATTCCACTATATAAATAGTGAACAGCGGCCGCAGCAATAATTGTTAAAATCAAAGTTGAAATAGCCCACGCAATCAGAGCTTCATAGAATGGCAATTTAAAGACAAAGAACGAGATATCTAGGCCAAATTGTGAATCATTAATTCCAAATGAGGTTGCGTTCTTGAACTGTAACCATGGTTCCCAGAGACCCATTCCTGTCGTTCCAGCGAAGTAGAAGAAACCAACAGCAATTGCAATTAAGACCCAACGACGAATTGGTTCTAGTTGGCCGCGGTATCTTTCGAGATTATCGGCTTCGATTGATACCGGAACATAAATTGGTCGAGTTCTGAATGCGAGATAAACGTTTGTAGTTATAAAGAGTGAGGTAATGAGTCCGAAGAAGATAAAGAGTGAAATTTTTGTTGTGAGAACTGTGCTCCAAACTGAAACAAAATCAACAGATCTAAACCAAAGTAAGTCAGCATAGAAACCGCTCAGGCTAATCATGATTCCGCCGAGAATTACCAGCGCGATAACAGTTAGTCCAAGCGGACCAGGGAGCTTAGGTCGCATTGGATTTTGTGGGCCTGATGAACCGGAGAATGGATTGCCTGGAAATTGAAATGAACTCATGTCCGTACTCTACCTAGTGAAAATATTCGGGCAAATTTAGGCAGAACAGCGCAACTTTCGAGCAATATCTGGGCTTAATAATCCGTGAAAAGCCTGAGAAAGGCTTGAAACGGCTAGCACCTGCATACCGTTAGTTTTTACAGTTATATCGCGACAATTCGATCGAGGAATTACTACAACTGTAACTCCCTCTGCTTTTGCAGAGATTAACTTCTGATCAATTCCACCAATGCTTCCAACTTTGCCCGCTTCATTAATTGTTCCGGTTACTGCAATTTTGCGTCCGTCGATTAACTCTGGAGACTTTAATTTTGCAAGAAGCGCAAGTGAAAATGCGAGGCCAGCACTTGGGCCACCAACTTTTTTCATTGCAAATTTGATATCAGATGCCTTCCAATTTAAAGGTTCATTTGGATTTACCTTCTTTAAGAAGTTAGCAGCAGCAACCGCGGCTGTTACCTCAGAACTTCGCATTGACTTCTTCGCAGCTTTATCTGCAGATTTAGTAGTTTCGCCTGCTTCATAAACAATCTCATTTGGCAGAACCACTGTTTGGCCATCTAGCCAAGCCATAAGAACATAAAGACCGGAAGGCCGACTATCTGGATTATTCACAAAGACCGAGAGGGAATAGAGCTTGCCTGAAGTTTCTAACTCTTGGCCGCCCTTAATTTTGACCCCTTTGCTTAAGAGATCAGTAACTGGGCCCGGGGAAATAATTGCAAATGGCGCTGGGGCAAATAAAGTAAAAACTAAGACAAGGGCGAGAAAATAGAGAGCAGGTCTGGAGAGATATTTAGGTATTGGGTGTGGTGTCATTTTTAGTTTCTTCACGGAAACTGTGTTGGAAGCTCTGAAATTTATCAACTGAGCGATTAGTTTCATTCGCATATTTATCTTTGAACTTAGATACCCAAATTACGTAAATAATTGCGCCAAGAACTGCAAAGAATGGGACGAGCCACCAAATCAATGCGGCAAAGGCTGGGTTGCCTGTGGCTGCAGCCTGAGATGTGGCTACCTGAACAGCGCCCGCCAAATACATCCGTAAATCCCGCTTTCCATTTATTTCTTGATTAAGTGGCCTACCTTAACAAGTCGCGCTGAGAAATACCTGTTCAACTCGGGAAGAAAGCGTCAATAGGTTTGGTTAAGTTAAATATGGTTTACTTCTTAGCACTAGTAAATATTTGTAGGACAAAAGTGGAGGTTAGGCGATGAGTGGAAACTTTGGTTTCGGTCCCAATGATCCCAATGATCCCAATGATCCCAATGAACCAAGTGAGCCTAACGACCCCAATAACCCAAATTTCAATGAGCTATTTGCGCAACTTTCAAACTTTGGCTTAAATCCTGCGACACTTTTTGCCGCCGCAAATAGCGCAGGTTCAGTTGGCCCACTTATTTCAACTGACATTCTCCGCGATGTTGCCCGTAAATTTATTTCAAGCCAAGGAGAACTTCCCATCGGCTCGCAAGATATTGCTGATGCGCAAGTTGCATTAGATATTGCAAATACCTGGCTCGATGAGGCAACCAATTTTCCAGCGCTCTCTAGATCAAACCTTCCGGCATGGAGCAGACGCGATTGGTTAGATTCATCGGTAGCAAATTGGGCAAAGATGATTGAACCCCTTGCTGATGGAATGGCTAGCGCGTTAACAAATGTTTTGAAGCAAGGGCCAACGCCAGGTTCTATAGAAGGGCCGGTAGAAGGGCCAGAACTTGCTGCGATCGCCCCAATCATGCGGGCCTTTATGGGATCTCTCATCGCAAGCCAACTTGGAACTTCGGTAGGTCAATTAGCAGTATCAATCACTGGCTCTAATGATGTGGCCATCCCGCTTTTCACCCAGAGCGAAGCGCGGCTAATCCCCCAAAACATTTCAGATTGGGCACAAGGCCTAGATATCCCGATTGATGAAGTTCGAATCTTTCTAGCAATTCGTGAAGCGGCGGCATCGCGCCTCTTCTCACACACTCCTTGGTTATCAAAATATATTCAAGATGCAATTACCGCTTATGGCGCAGGTATAAAAATAGATATCGATTCAATTCAAGAGCAGGCAGAACGTGCGCTGGAAACCGGTGAATTGGATATCAATAATCCAGAATCGATTTCAGTAGCAATTAGCGCTGGTCTCTTTAAACCTGAGCAGAGCGCTTCACAAGATGCAGCACTTGCAAAGTTGGAGATGGCGCTGGCTTTAATTGAGGGTTGGATTGATTATGTAACGACAAAAGCTGTGGGCGATCGACTTCCTTCTTACCCAGCGCTAAGTGAAACTCTGCGCCGTCGTCGTGCTCTTAAATCTCCTACGCAACAATTATTTGCAACTCTATTAGGGCTAGAAGTTTCACCAAGAAAAGCGCGCGAGTGTGCACAATTTTGGTTTGAAGTTGAGAGCGAAATTGGTTTATCAAATCGTGATCAACGCTGGGAAGATCCTGCGCTCTTGCCGAGAGCAGAAGAGTTGGCAGATGTTAAGAAATTTTTGGCTAGCACGAGCGTTCCGGATGACCTCTCCGGGTTAATTTAACTTTCAACTACTCTAAATTGGCTTCCAATAAAAAGCGAAGTCCCCGGGCGCACGATTCTTTGTTTGCCTTCCCCTTGCAAACAATGAACGGTTATCCGAGAACTTCGTGGCTAGAACATAAAGTAAATAAGAGCCATAATCAACTCATATTCGCCTAAGCCACGCCAATTAAAGTTGGAAAAATTGTGTATACGTTGTAAAAGATTCTTCATCTCTACAATTCTCACTCAATTGCTGAAATGAATTAATTTTGATCGCGCCAATCACCCCTAAATATGAAAGATTCTCAATGGGCTGTTGATAAACTTGTGCATAACAGGTTGATAACTCTTGAAATCTGGGGAAAAGCGAGGAAATTACAAAGGTGAGTTCTACTCCGAGTAGCGATAGCGCCAATTCCGTGGAGAACTTTATCCAAGGCGAAATTTTTGCCGATATCTTCCCGAATATGCCTGCGCTAACTCCAAGAAAATCGATAAAGCAAGAGCATGAAGAGCTCTTATCAAGACTTCCAGAATTTAGGGTCATCAGAAGCTCACGTAGAAAGCGAACTCTCAACGCCTTTCGTCAAAATGGGGTGATTGAGATTCATATTCCTGACAGGTTGAGTCGCCGTCAGGAGTTCGAAATGATTCCGGAGATGATTGACCTCGTTTTGAAGCGAGAGAACCGGTTGCGCAAGAGCGATAACGCGCTGTTGGAGTTGTGTGATCTTATTTTGGCCGAGTATCTGCCAGATTTTAACGAGCGCCCGATATCTGTTACCTGGCGGGTGATGCGCGAGCGCTGGGGATCTTGCACAACAGTAGATAAGACCATCAGAATTTCCGAGAGGCTAAATAGCGCACCTGATTATGTAATCCGATATGTCCTATTCCATGAGTTGATTCATCTGCGGATTGCTGGCCATGGAGATGACTTCTATGAATTCCTTGCCCGATACCCCGAGAAAGTGCGGGCTGAGGCCTTTTTAGAGGGATATGAGGCGGGATCAGTGGGAACTCCCGAGGAAATCTTGGAGTTACCCCCAATTTAGGCGTGAAATCCCAAGTTGTGAGCGTGTTCGGGGGTATGGTGAGCGCATACGCACGCAGAGCTCGGGATACTCCCAAGCTTTTGAGAGTGCGGCGATTGGAGGGTCATAATGGCTGAAGAATATAAGGGTGAGGCCTACTGCGTTAAGTGCAAAGAGAAGCGTGCTTTTGAAGGTCACGTAAAAGTCTCTGAGTCTGGTCGCCGTATGGCACAAGGTATCTGCCCAGTATGCGGAACAAAAGTTAACCGCATTCTTGGTAAGGCTTAATTAACACCAAATAAAAATTAAGGCGCCCCTTCGTTAAAGCGAGGGGGCGTTTTTTATTGGGATTCGAAACTGTGGGCTAAGGAATACGGTCAGGTGAAATTAGTAAGCCAGCTCCACAAATAAACGCCAATCAATTTCACTTGCTAGTTGACTGCTAAATACTCGCGGTTATGACCTCTCTTAAATTTGATTCTGTCTTTAATTCTGTCTTCGCCACCGCCAGTTTCCCCAGACTTAGATCTGGCGTAAATTTTTTTAAAATAGGCAGCGAGATCAATTCTTGTATGTACGTCGGATTTAGCCACCGTGGCATTGAATTGGAATCAGAATCAGCAAAGCGCCTCTTACAACTTCTAGATGGCTCGCATACCCTAGAAAAAATCTATAAATTGCTCACTAAAAATATCAATGGCACCAATTGTGATGATGGCGAAATAGCGAGATCCGAAATTGCTGAAATTTTGAAGTTGCTATCTCGAGAGCAATTGATTGAATTCCGAACTTCCCAATTGGTTACATTTGTTGAAGGCGAATTTGCGCCGGTAAACTTAATTAGTTCTGTAAATAAGATGCGTGCCGAAGAGAATCTTTATTGCTGGCACCCTGCGGTATCTATTGATAGAAGTTCGGAATCACTGATAACTAGCCGAAGAAATTTTGCGATTATCATCTTTGGTCGAAATCGCTTGGCGCTCTCGCTATTTAGCATCTTGCAGGCAAGTGGCTTTAGCCAAGTCAAGATTATCGACCGAAGTATCTCCGCTGCATCAGCCGCCCTGGTTCAGATTGCACCTGATGAGGTATGTGGCCTTGCGATTCGAGGCAGTGATGTTGGCATGCGAAAAGCCTCAGTAATCGCCGATTTGGCACGGAATTCGCAATTATTTCCAGCACAAGATTCAACTTTTCCCACTGTTCCAGATTTCATAATCTCGACCGAAACAATTCCCCAAGAAACGCTACAGCGATGGATGAGTGAGGAGATTGCACATCTGGCAATTTCAAATTTAATTGAAAACAAAGTTGAGATCGGCCCGATAGTTCTTCCTGGAAAATCACCTTGCTTAAACTGTTTAAACCTTTGGCGCTCAGAACAATATCCCCATCACAAAGAGTTCGAATTGATTGCGGCTTTAGATAGTGCTCATGTGAAAAGTTTGGAACTTCCCTCCGCACAAGTCGCGCTCTTGTCAGGGATTATTGCCATTCACGTAATCGAATTTTGCGCTACTAGAAATGCTCCTGATCAAATTGCACCTGATCAAAACCACACGGAATTAGTCGGGGCGACCCAGAGCATAAATTTATTTGATCCCATGGCCAATCAATATAGATACTGGCAACCACATATTGCTTGTGGCTGCCAGCGTCTTATCTGATTAGCGGGGAAACTAGCTAGCTAGCTGCACTTCTTCTTTTTCAGGTTGGTTGATACTTGGATTGATACTTGGATTGATTCTTGGTCGGCCAGCTGTGCGCTTTGCTTGAATGACTTTGCCATCCTCAAATAACTCACCACCCCAAACCCCACAAGGTTCAGCGCGAGATAACGCACCTTCTAAACACTTGGCACGCATTGGGCATTCACCGCACAAAGCCTTGGCATAGGAAATCTCGGCTTGGCTCTCGGCGAAGAAGGTTTCTGGTTCTGCCAGATGGCAGGGAAGCTTCGTTGATGAATCCGCAAAGGCGGTCACACCAATCTTTGCATCTGGGCCTTCGGCCCATCCGGGTACTAATAGTTCGCTGAAGAGAACAGTCACTGTTCTCACCTCCGTCTTTTCTAGGTTTGGCTTTCTCTTGTTGGGTTAGTTGGGTTAGTTGGGTTAGTTGGTTGATTTGCTTGGATAGGAAAAGCAAAAGGGCCGCGAATCCTTTGAAAGGATTTGCGGCCCTGGGGCTTTTAACTATCGATTAGCCGATAGTGCTCCAGGATCCGCTCTTTGCATAGGCTGCGTAATTAGCAGCGAAGGCAAAGCGCTTATGTGTTGATGGCTTGTTAGTAGCTGTATTAGCTGCTGCCCCAACGAAAGATGTACGCCAAGCGTTTGAGACTGCTGAAACAGCAGAATTAGACGCAGCGGCAATACCGCGAGCGCCTGTAACTTGAGCGAATCGTTGTGACATGTAGAGAAGGGTAACTCACGCCACATTGAGGGCGCAAGTTAATTAAATCAAAGCGAGATTAAAGAATGCCCGTTAGGAAGGGGCTTGGGCTGCCTGAATATGAGAGATGGAGTTCGCTCTTTGCCCGCGTAAGGCCCACATAAAAGAGCCTGCGCTCCTCTTCAATATCGTTGCCCATTGGAAGAACGCCATCGCTGACGCCAGCCAAAAAGACGTGGTCCCACTCCAAGCCTTTTGCGGCATGAAGCGTTGAAAGCACTACGCCAGGCAGGGTTGGTGGATTGTTCTGTTCGGCCCGATCCTCAAGTTCGCGAAGATAGGTTCGCAAAGTTGGAGCGCCCTCTTCCTGCATCGACTTAGCCAGGCCAAGAAAGGCATGAACATAATCAGTCTCCCCAAATGGGCGCAGAACATCTACCAAATCGATATACCAATTGCCGCCTTCACTTGGCAGGACTGATGCACTTCGAATAACGCGCATCGCATCTCGCACGTCAACTCGCTCGAAGAATTTCTCGGAGCTCTTTATTTGGGAGTCAATTCCGGCGACACGAAGTTCGCGCTCGAAGATATCTAACTGCGCATTTGTTCTAGTCAAAATTGCAACTTCAACTCGGTCGCCTGATTTCGCACGAAGTTCAGCAATTTTCTTGGCGATGAAATTCGCTTCGCTAGCGCTTGAATCAAATTTTGCAATCTCTGGTTTAGCACCATGTTCATTCATCGATGCTAACTCGTGACCATGCTCGCCAATCATTCCGCCTTGACGAAGAATTGCATTTGCAGTTCCAATAATTTCTGGCGTAGAACGATAGCCGCGAGATAACCGGATTACTTGGGCTTTAGGAAAGCGTTTGGTAAACCCAAGCAAGAATGAAGAACTTGCACCTGCGAAGGAATAGATTGTTTGAGCAGCATCACCCACGACGCAAATATCTTCGCGATTCCCAAGCCATAAGTTGAGTAGACGTTGTTGCAACGGTGAAACATCCTGGTATTCATCAACCGTGAAGTAACGATATTGGTCGCGAATTCGTTCTCGAACATCGCGATCTTCCTCCAACATTCCAACTGTGAGAAGTAGAACATCTTCAAAATCAATTGCTCGCTCTTGTTGTTTCAGAGTTTCATATGCCTGATAAACCTTCGAGATATCTTCGAAATTTGCTTTATCTGGCTTATTGTTTGGAATTCTAAGAGTGCGCCCAGCACCGAGAGCAGATTCCACATATTCATCTGGCGAAATTTCTAAAACTTTAGCCCATTCGATCTCACTTGCAATTTCTCGAAGCGTAGAAGTCTGTGGCGCTAGCGCAGCATCTGTGCGACCTAACGCTTCAGCAATCGCACCAGATTTCATCGTTAGAAGTGAGGGAAATGAACCACCAAATGAATATGGCCAGAAATACATCAACTGCTTTATTGCTGCAGAGTGAAAAGTTCGAGCCGTTGCATTTGGAATTCCCAGGCCGCGAAGTCGAGCACGCATCTCGCCAGCCGCTCTTGCAGTAAACGTCAGAGCCAAAGTTTTGCTTGGGTCAGTAACTCCGATTGCAATTGCATATGCGATGCGGTGGGTAATAACTCTGGTCTTACCGGTTCCGGCTCCTGCAATCACGCAAACTGGGCCGCGAACCGCGGTAACAACTTCGCGTTGCTCGGGATCTAAGGCTTCAAGTATCTGATCTGCGCCTGCTGCAACCATTTACTTACCGGACAAATCTCGAACATCTGCGCCGAACTTCTCATACCAAAATTCAATCATCTTGCGCGCAACGCTCATACTTGGCGGCAGGGTAAGTGATTGGTCTGCAATAGCTTCGCGCATCTCTTCACGAGTTAGCCAACGAATCTCTTCAATTTCTTCACCATCTGCTTTTGCCAAATCTGGATTGGTAGCAAGCGCGGAGAAAGAGATCATTATTGACGCAGGAAATGGCCAAGGTTGCGACCCAAGATAGGTAACTTCATCTGCCTTGATCCCGGACTCTTCAAATACTTCGCGCAACACTGTCTGTTCAAATGATTCCCCAGGTTCTACGAAACCAGCGAAGCAAGAGAATCTCTTCTCTGGCCAAATCTTCTGGCGACCAAGTAGAACGCGATCTTCTTTATCTTTTACTAGAACAATTACTGCACCATCTGTTCGTGGGTAATGTTCAGAACCATCAGATGTGCACTTGCGGAGTGAACCACCATTTGCACTTTCAGTTGGGGCGCCGCATCTTGCGCAGAATTGGTGAGTGTGATGCCAATTCGCAATTGCCTGCGTATGAATTGCTAGACCCATTTCAAGTTGTGGCAGATAATCTCCCAAAGTTCTAAGGGTCTTATAACTTTCAAGCAATTCAAAACTCTCAAAATCAACTGCATCACTGCACCAAGCAAAATATGCAATTCCCTTATCGATGCCTAGGAATAACTCTTCACCGACGGCGAAGTTCTTGCCGTCACGAAGTTGCGAAATTTGACTGGCGCTTTGGAAATCTAATTCAAAATTTGATTTAACCAGAAACTTGCCCGATGCGAAGTGCAGAATTCGCGCCTCTTGCCAGAGCCTTGATAGTTCATCTGGTTTCAAGCGAAGCTCGCCCGAGCGGTCGACCGCCTCGCTAGCCAATGGGAGCTTCAAAACATTCACCCGCAGACCCTACTAGCCAGCGCAACTCACAGCGAGATGGGCGTAAATCCCTTATAAAGTGCGGTGATGCGACTGACCTCTTGGAATTTATTGCATGGTCAAGGTGCCGAAAATATGCGCGCTATCGCCCATGATTTAGCTGTCGGAAATTCCGATTTCGTTATTGGAGTCCAAGAAATCGACGCGTATCAAGATCGTTCAGATCAAGTTTTTCAGGTTTTAGAAATAGCAAGTGAGTTAAGCGCTAAATATTTTGGCTTTGTGCGTTGTGTTATTGGAACACCAGGTTTTAGCTGGCGCAAAGTCCGGAAGGGTGAGGCGAACTTAATTACCGATGCACTTGTGCAGAGTGATGACAAACCACCTTCATATGGCATTGGATTGATAACTAATATTCCAGTCCTCAAATGGGAAGTTTTGGCCCTCGGAAAATCACTTATTGGTTTACCGCTGGCATTTCCTGATGCATCCGCTGGTGAAAACGTTAGACCTAAAATTAAGTTCATCTATGTTAAGGATGAACCGAGATATGCCGTTGCCGCTCAACTTGAAAATGGATATACGGTAGTAAATATGCATCTTTCTTTTGTGCCATTTGTAAATCTCTACCAACTTTGGAAGGTGAAACGTTGGCTCACAAAAATGCCCGGTAAACATATCCTGCTTGGGGATTTCAACCTGCCCTTTGAAATTCCAGTGAAATTCTCAAAGTGGAAATCTTTATCTCAGATGGCAACTTATCCGACTTGGCAACCAAAAATTCAATTTGATTACATTCTTAGTGACAGCGTGGAACAGAGCGCGGTTAATGCTATTTACTTAGAGAGTAAAATAAGCGATCACTTACCAGTAACAATTGAAATTAACTGATCTTCACTTAGTAAATCTGCAGGACGAACAGTCTCATTTGAACCTATATAGTGAAATGCTGCACTGATTTTCTCGAGTGGAATCCCATACAACTTCGAATAAGCCAAGCGATACATCGCTAATTGAATTGCTGCGGCCGCTAAATCATCCCCGCTCTTACTTTTACCGGTCTTCCAATCCACAACTTCATATCGGCCATCAGCCTCATAAACCGCATCAATTCGCCCTCTAAGTAGTACACCGCCAAGAACTGTTTCGAATGGCACTTCGATCCCACCAGGTGCGGGATCTCGCTTCGCCCAACTACTTGCAAGCCACTTCTCTTTCAACTCTTCTAACGGCAAGCCATCTGGATCTGCGCTGGAAATATCTAGAACTTCATCATCTAATACTTGTGGATCTTTATATTGCGCTTCCACCCAGAGGTGGAATGCAGTTCCGCGTCTGGCATATTTATCAATGTGATTTGGCATTGGGCGGCGAATATTTAACGCGAGTTCGTCTGGATCTTTGGCGAGATTCACTAGCGTGGAAACTGACATCCGAGTTGGCAAGTTCACACTTAGGCTCTCCTTTCGCGCTCTACTCTCCACAATTAGCGCGATTGCATCATTAGCCAAACTAATCTCTTCTGGAGATTTAGCAGCGCTAAGCAAATCTTCTGGAGTAGCAAAAGCAGAAATAGTAGAAACAAATGCAACCGATTTTGTGACTTGCTCTGCGCGAGCGGATCTAACAGGCCAACTTCCACTTCGAGGATTGGTCCGTATTGGATTTTCGGTAGTTGGTTTTGCCATCTCAAAGATCTTATTTTTAGAATCGACTGAATCAACTACGGCTTCAACCAAGTTATAAAGGGCGCTGGCTTCAACTGAATCCATTCCATTCCCAAACCAAGATGCGGTTGCCAATAAATTTATTTTTGCTCGGGTGAATGCGACGTATGCCAACCGCCACTCTTCCTCTTCACGCCGCTTCTTCCAGGAATCCTTAACAGCATCAAGGGCTTTTCGCACCTCGACATGTTTTGGGGATCCAGCAGGAAACTCAAAGTCATCGAATTGTTTAGCATCGCCACGAAGTGAGATTGGAATCGCTGCTGAGTTTGAAGTCCAGAGATCTAGGCTCTTGCCTGAACTTGGAAAGTTATCTGTAACTAAACCGGGCACTGAAACGAAATCCCATTCCGAGCCCTTTGCCGCATGGATTGTAAGAATCTGAACCGCGTGCTTATTAGCGGCGACAGATACTGGCTTTAGACCACCCTCTTCGGAATCGGCAATCTTCAACCATTCAAGGAAGGTTGAGATCGTTCCACCATTTCGTTGGAATTTACCGGCTTCATCCAAGAAGGCATCTAGATGTTTGCGACCTTGGGCAAAACCATCGCGAACCATAACTTCAGTATCAAGGAATAAGAATCGCTCAGCCTCCATGATGGCATCGGTTATCGAGCCAGTTAAATATCGGCGAAGTTCGCGCAACTCTTTGGAGAATTTAAGTAAGCGCTCGTACCCAATTTCTGAAAAGTTTGCCCGCGGCGCTTTGTCAAATACTTCTAAAGCTTCGATTGCACTTCCGATAGCAAAGTCTTCAGCTTCCATGACTTCAGCGTTTGAACTCTCCATTATTTTGCCAACAGTCCTGCTTAATGATTGATCGTAATTTGCAACAAGTGAGCGAGCAAATTTTCCAAGCACGGCTAAATCTTTTGGACCTAGTGCAACTCTTGGTCCAGCAAGTAATCGCATTAGCGCACTGCCATTATCTGGAAAAGTTAAAGTTCTAAGAAGCGCCAAAATATCGGCAATTTCTGGCACATGAATCAGTCCACCAAGGCCAACAACTTCGACTGGAATATTCTTAGATCTAAGGGCTTGTTCAATCTCACTTATATATTTACGGGAACGAACCAAGACTGCAAAAGTTTGTGGTTCTTCAGGATCGGCCGTACGTTCGGGCGCGAACCAATGTTTCTCAAAGTGCTCGGCAATCCCAATCGCTTCCATAGCAAGAGTTTCATATTGACCACAGAGCAATGTTCCAGTTCCAGCACCTGGACGAAGTTTCAACCGTTTTACACTCGCCGCTTTTCCACCACGACCAACTATTAACTCACCAATTTTATCGACCGCTTGATTTGCTATCTCTAAGATGTTTTCATCATTGCGCCAAGTTGTTAGCAAATTATGTTCAATACATGTTGCTTGTGAGCCACCGATAAAGCTCTTTCCGAAGGTATCGAGAGTCTGGGCACTTGCGCTGCGCCACCCGTAAATCGCTTGGTTTGGGTCCCCAACAGCGGTCACGGCATGCCCATCACCAAAGAGGGCTGATAGGAATTTAACTTGGCTTACAGAAGTATCTTGATATTCATCGAGCAGAACAACTTTATATTTCGCGCGTTCAGCAGAGATTATTTCGGCAGTAAATTCAGCGCCTCCAGCCTCGCCACTTACTAACTTTGCCACTAGCGACATCTGATCATTGAATGTAAGTAGCCCGCGTTCTAGTCGATATCTTTCATACTCATCAACCATCGGCAAAATTGCAAGTCGCTCTTTTAGTGAAGATTCTAAATTACGTACAGGATCATTTGATTTGATATCTGAAATAGTTGAAAACTTCTCAAGAACACTTTCACAGAAAGCCCGAATATCAGCAGTTGTCTTTCCATGTTCACCAAGTGCTGCAGATAAGCCCATGACTTTATCCACGATTGTTTTTGCAGCATGAGAAATATCACTGCCGTTTGTAGCCTCGCTCGCAAAGTTATTGACAATATTATTTGCAATCTGCCAAGCCGCAGCCTCGCCAATTGGGTCTGCTGTTGCATCTACACCCATCCGGATTGCATGCTCGGTTAGAACGCGACCTGCATATGAATGATAAGTAGAGACTGTAACTGCAATATCTATCTCGGATTTACTTACGCTATCAATCGGAAGCAAACCGATTTTACGAAGTTGGCGAAGGCGTTTTCGAATTCTAGAAGAGAGTTCCCCCGCCGCTTTTCTGGTGAAAGTTAAGCCAAGGATTTCATCTGGTCGAATAATTCCATTTGCAACTAGCCAGAGAACACGGGCGCTCATGGTTTCGGTCTTTCCAGAACCCGCGCCAGCAATTACAACAGTTGGCCCTAAGTGAAGTGATTCAATAATTGGAATCTGTTCTGGACTTGGACCCTTAAACTTTGGATCAATTGTGCGAAGGGCGTTTCCGATATCTACCGCTGAATACTTAATCTTGATCTCGCTCATTGATCGATCACCGACCGACCCTGGGGCTGGATGGGGCAAAGTCCCTTAACGGCGCAGGTTCTGCAGCGATCATTCACGGTGGCGATGAATTCGTTTGCTGACATTGCATCAGCGGCGGCGATAACTTCTGCCTTAATTACTTCATGCTCTTTAACTGGTTGAGGTTTTGCTGATGCAGATTTATTATCTGTGCCTAAAAATAGAAGTTCGGCGCCTGCACTCAACGTGCCTGGTGATTCGCCAGTAAAGGCCTCTTCATAAACTGCGAGTTGGTATCCGGCAAGTTGCTTATGATCTTCGGCTTTCTTCTTAGTGACATCTGGGGCGCCAGTCTTTAGGTCAACTATGTAGACCCGACCTTCTTCGTCAATTTCAACTCGGTCAACGCTGCCATTAAATAGCGCACGACCAATAGTTTTTTCAAATTCTGCTTCCACCGCAAATAAAGTTCGCTTTGATTTGTTTTCAGAATGCCACTTGTAGAATTTTTCTAACTTTTCAAGTGCTTCTTTGAATTTATAATCTCTAACCCAACCTTTATTTCCATCAATTAACTGCCAACCACTCTCTAACCGGGTAGCAAGTTCTTCATAAGTTAAACCAGGTTCGCTCTTAAGCATTGCGGCAAGTGAGTGAATTGCAATACCGAGTAATTGCGCCGTCGAATCGCCATCGCGACCACCGCTTTTTTCGATAAACCATTTAAGTCCACATTCCGAGAATGATTGAAGGTTGCTCGGTGATACTGAAACTTGGGCTTCTTTTGGCAGAACTGGTTCATCACTACTTAGTTTTAACGAACCCAACCAATTTTCACTCTTGGCACTTTGAATCTCATTTGCGGCCAAAGTATTAAGTAACTTTGCTGCGAACTCTTGCTTCGCTGGATTTGGATTATCTAGATCGCGACGAAGCGTCGAAATTAAAGCTTGTGGGGTAAGCGCTCTTGGAAGTTCAACGTTTTCAGAATCGATAGATGAAACCCCATGAACAAATTCGAAAATATCTTCAAAGTATTGCGATGGTTCGGAGTCATCTTCTTTAGAGTATGCCGTAACGACTAAGGCGCGTTTAGCCCTAGAAATAGCCACATTTAGGAGTCTGCGTTCATCTTCTATAAGTGCACTCGCAGCACTTGCTTCAATTTCGCGGCGGGCAGTCAATTGGCTTCGCTCCGATTCAACGAGTCGTTCGCTGCCAAGAAGTGAACCGCGTTGCCGCAAATTAGGCCACACCCCTTCTTGTAGACCTGTAATCGCAACTAAATCCCACTCCAAACCTTTTGCGCTATGAACTGTTAAAACACTTACAACTTCGCCACGTTGACCACGAGCCGCAATTGCATCAGATTGAATTGATTCACTAAGTAATTGATCTAAAAATAGTTGTGGGTCAGAACCAGGCATACGTTCTGCGAAGCGACGAGCGGATTCAAAGAGTGTTATGACAGCATCTAAATCTCGGTCTGCCGCGGCGCCACGAGCACCGCCCTTCAGCGCCCGATTGCGCCAGGTCGTCGCAAGTGAATCGCCCTCATAATTCTTCGCGGTATTCCAGATGGCCCAAATTAAATCTGCAATATCAACTTTGTTATTTCCCTTGGAATTCATGCGCACTACTTTTCGAGCCTCGGCAATTACATCTGCTACTCGCTTAAGTGAAAGCAATTGTTCCCAAGGAAGCGGCGCATCGTTGTGATCCAGAATCTCGAGAATGATTTGAGTAGAAGTTTTTGCATCATCGCCGGATTCACGAATTTTTCCGATATCAATTCGCATCTGACGTAGTGATAGCGCATCGGCACCACCAAATTCTGAGAAGAGAATCTCTTCGATCAAATCCCAATTACTTGGTATCAATTTAATTTTGCCTAAGGCAATTTGGGCGATAGTTAGAATTGGCTTTATCGCGGGATTTTCCCCAAGTGCTAGCGCACCTGAATCTATTTGAATAGGAATATTGTTTAGGGCAAATGCTCGAGAGATTGCAGAAACTCCGGCGCCAGGAGAGCGAAGAACTACCGCCATCTCTGACCAAGCTATTCCATCTCGTAGGTGCGCTGTTCGAAAGGCATGAGCAATGTAATTGGCGCAATCGGATTGGCTCGCCAACTTTGCAACATCTATCGCCGAAGTAGCCTCATTGGTGGAGTTTAAGGGTTTGGCAGGATTTCGAAACTTCGTCGCAATCGCATTACTTAAATCAGTAATCGAAGCCGGTGTACGAATTGCTGATGTTAAGTGCAGCTCTTGATACCCATTTGTGTCTGCATATGCACGCACGCCTTCGGGATCTGCGCCTCGGAACTGACCGATTGCTGATTGTGGGTCGGCAAATAAAACAACTCGATCACTGGCTAATAAATTAAGAAGTTGGCGATGTGAGTTATCGCTCTCTTGAAATTCATCAACAATGATTAATTTGAATTTGTTCTGAAAGGAGCTGCGAATATCTGGCTTGGAGTTCAAATCTGAAATTGCTTGCGAAATAATGGAACTTGAATCTATGCGCTGGGCCGATCCAGAGATAAAGCCATAGCGAATTGCTAGAACTTCATCATAAATCTTCCAGAAATTAGCGGCTGCTTCCCACCAAGGTTCGTTGAGCAAGCGCCCACTTTCGATTAACTGCTTATATGTAAAGTTACGTTCACTTGCTCGAAGAATTAAATCGCGAAGTTCACGAGCAAAACCCTTAGTTGTAAGAGCCGGTTCTAGCGCCTTTGGCCAGTTAACTTGTGGTGAGAATTCAGGGTTCGCTAATAGTTCACGGATAAATGAATCTTGTTCGGCGCCGGAAATTAATACATATCCCGGTTCGCTCTCACCTTGTTTCGCATTAATAATTGAGAAAGCAAGTGAGTGAAAGGTTCGAACAATTGGCTCAAATGCACTTGCGCCAGATTGAATAACTATTTGATCTCGCAACTCTGATGCGCGTTCACGACCATAAGTTAAAATCAAAATTGAATTGGGATCGAAGCCCGATTTAATTTGGGCAACAACGCTTTCAATCAGCGTTGCACTCTTTCCAGTTCCTGGTCCACCGTAAACAATGAGCCGTGGGACGTTGGAATCGATAACCGAAGCCTGTTCAGCGCTCGGCACGAAAAGGGCAGAGGCAACGACAGGACGAATCAGCTCAATCTTTCGAGCAGTTTTCTCGCTTCGGGCCATAGGGATATCTAACCCAAGGTCACCGACAAAACCGGTTATTCAGCGTTCTGATTAACCTTCTTGGCGCGACCAACGTTACGTGCTCGCTCATTTTGATCAAGAATGGTCTTGCGAACTCGAACGTGCTTTGGAGTTACCTCAACACACTCATCTTCGCGACAGAACTCAAGAGCTTGCTCAAGGTTTAGAAGCCTTGGCGGAATAATTCGGTTGGCATCATCAGCACCAGATGAACGCATATTTGTAAGCTTCTTTTCGCGAACAATATTTACATCCATATCTTCGGTACGTGAATTCTCGCCAACAATCATTCCTTCATAAACTTCAGTTCCAACTTCTAGGAAGATAACGCCACGCTCTTGAACACCATCAACTGCGTAAGCAGTAACAGTTCCGCGACGATCGGCAACAAGTGATCCGCTAAGACGGGTGCGAATTTCACCATTCCAGTTTTCGTAACCATCAAACACGTGGTGCAGCAATCCGGTTCCGCGAGTTTCAGTTAAGAATTCGGTACGGAATCCAATAAGCCCACGTGATGGAACTTTGTAATCCATGCGGATCCAACCAGTTCCATGGTTAACCATTTGTTCCATACGGCCCTTACGAAGCGCCATAAGTTGAGTTACAACTCCAAGATAATCCTCTGGAATATCAATTGAAAGGCGTTCCATTGGCTCTTGAAGTTTTCCATCAACCATCTTCACAACTACTTGTGGCTTACCGACAGTTAGTTCGAAACCTTCACGGCGCATAATTTCAACTAGTACTGCAAGTTGTAATTCGCCTCGGCCCTGTACTTCCCAAGTATCAGGACGTTCCGTATTTAGAACGCGAAGTGAGACGTTACCGATTAGTTCGGCATCAAGACGGTTTTTAACTTGGCGCGCAGTAAGAAGTTTTCCTTCTTGTCCTGCAATAGGTGAAGTATTGATACCAATTGTCATCGAAATAGATGGTTCATCAACGATGATTAGTGGCAGTGCATGTGGCTTTTCGAGATCTGCAAGAGTTTCGCCCAGGGTAATTGTTTCAATTCCCGCAATCGCGACGATATCTCCAGGACCAGCCTCGAGTGCAGGTACGCGCTCTAAACCATTAGTAATAAGTAGTTCAGCAATCTTTACGCGTTCACTAGTTCCATCAGTCTTCATCCACATTACGTTCTCGCCCTTTTTGATTATGCCTTCGCGAATTCGGCATAGTGCAAGACGACCAAGATAAGGAGATGAGTCAAGGTTTGTAACGTGTGCTTGTAGTGGCGCACCTTCGTGATAAACCGGAGCCGGAATCGTATTGAAGATAACTTCGAATAACGCATCCAAGTTTTCGCGATCTGGCATTACGCCATTTTCTGGACGATTCATTGATGCGCGACCAGCTTTAGCTGATGCGTAGACAACTGGGAATTCAATTTGATCATCATTCGCATCGAGATCCATGAATAAGCCGTAAGCCTCGTCAACAACTTCTGGAATACGTGAATCGGGGCGATCAACTTTATTGATTACCAAAATTACTGGAAGGTTCTTCTCTAGCGCTTTACGAAGTACGAAGCGAGTTTGTGGAAGTGGTCCTTCAGATGCATCGACTAGAAGAATTACACCGTCAACCATTTCTAGTCCACGTTCTACTTCACCACCGAAATCTGCGTGACCTGGGGTGTCAATAATGTTTACAGTCTGGACGCCGCGGCGAATGGATGTGTTCTTCGCGAGAATTGTGATTCCCTTTTCGCGTTCAAGATCCATCGAGTCCATAACACGGTCGCGGTTCTCGCCCTCTTTCTGGTGCTCGGAAAACGCACCTGATTGAGTCAACATCGCATCGACCAATGTGGTCTTGCCATGATCCACGTGAGCAATGATCGCTACGTTACGAAGTTCATCGCGCTTCTTGAGTTCGCCAGTTATATATGGGCTTTTCTCGTATCTTATTTTTGTCATTAGTTATTAAACCTAAATTCCACTACATCGCCATCGGACATTACATATTCCTTGCCTTCCATTCTAACCTTGCCGCGGGCTTTGGCTTCCGCCATTGAACCTGCATCAACTAAAT
>WLJX01000019.1 GCA_009701575.1 Actinomycetota bacterium | reverse complement strand
ATGTTGCGGCAACCATGTAACGACCACGTTCGCCCAGTCCCAAAGTTTCAACTGTCATCAGTGCATCTTCAGGTGTGGAGTACAACTTCGCATCATGCTTTGCTTCAACGCCATCTTCTTCGCCCCCAACAACACCAATTTCAATTTCAAGAAGTGTGCGAGCTGCAGTTGACTTTGTAATTAGCTCATCTGCGATTGACATATTTTCTGGCATTGAAACTGCAGATCCATCCCACATGTGTGAATTAAATAGTGGACCCTTGCCGGCTTTAATTCGCTCGGCGCCGAGATCAAGTAGTGGACGCATAAAGCCATCCAACTTTTCTACTGGGCAGTGATCGGTATGTATTGCAATATTTACGTTGTAATTCTTCGCAACAATGTGTGCGTATTCGGCGAGGGCAACTGCGCCATCAACCATGTTCTTAACTGTGGAACCTGAAAGGTATTCCGCTCCGCCCCAAGAGATTTGGACGATGCCGTCAGATTTTGCTTCTGCAAAACCGCGAATTGCTCCGATCAACGTTTGTGATGATGAGACGTTGATTGCTGGATATGCAAAGGCTTTTGCCTTCGCGCGATCCAACATTTCGGCATAAATTTCCGGGGTTGCAATTGGCATTTTCTTCTCCCAAATCGAGTGGCTTATTACTAAGGCTGGCGTAAATCTCTGGCCGGGCACTTCGATGGGCTGCGGTGAGGCTTACGGCATATCCCACCACATTTTGGGGCGGATTGGAAAACCGAGCGCTTAGCGGCGCGGGTTAATTCATCCCGAAGAAGGTTAGAAGGCGATCTATACCCATCACACCGAGATTGCTGTGAAGGAGCATTTTCCCAACCCTACCCACGGCTTTGATGGCCACGGTCAGAACGTGCAGATTTGTGATTGTTGTAATAAAGAATCCCAAGTGTTTCTCCTAAGTTAGTTAATAAATTGAATTGTTTTTGCGCGCTTGCGAAAGATAGAGAGATTGGCCATATTTATTCGGGGACCGATAAAAAAACTTGGACAAAGTTATGGTGTGTAAAACTCTTGGCTGGTAATCTCGAAACATGACGACTCTTGAAAACCTTGGCTCTGAAGATCGCACCTTTCCGCCATCTCCCGACTTCGCCGCAAAAGCGAATGCTCAGGCTGAGATGTATCTGCGCGCAAAGAGTGATCGTTTAAAGTTTTGGGAAGAAGCAGCCAGTGCGCTGCATTGGGAGAAGAAATGGGATCAAGTTTTAGATTGGCAGATCCCATTTGCTAAGTGGTTTGTTGGCGGAAAAATAAATGCTTGTTACAACGCACTAGATCGCAATGTGCTTGAAGGTCGCGGTGATCGAGTTGCTTTTCATTTCGAGGGCGAACCTGGCGATACTCGCACCATTACATATTCAGATTTGCTTCGCGAAGTTTCAAAGTTAGCAAATGCGTTAACTGAACTTGGAATAACTTCCGGCGATCGCGTTGCAATTTATATGCCGATGATTCCAGAAGCTGCAATGGCAATGTTGGCATGTGCCCGTATCGGCGCCGTGCACTCAGTTATTTTTGGTGGATTTTCTGCAGATGCAGTCACAGTTCGAAACAATGATGCGCAAGCCAAATTAGTAATCACAGCCGATGGTGGATTTAGAAAAGGTGCACCATTTGCCTTGAAGCCAACGGTTGATACCGCTCTTGAAAAGTCGCCAACAGTTGAGAAGGTGTTAGTTGTAAAGCGCACTGGCCAAGAGACTGCAATGAAAGTGGGCCGCGATATTTGGTGGAGTGACATCGTTGATCGCCAATCAGATAAGCATGTTGCCCAAGGTTTTGATAGCGAGCACGGATTATTTATTCTTTACACATCTGGAACTACTGCAAAACCAAAAGGGATTTATCACACGACTGGTGGCTATTTAACGCAGGCTGCATTTACTCACAAGATGGTCTTCGATTTAAAAGCTGAAAGCGATGTCTATTGGTGTACCGCGGATATTGGTTGGATCACCGGACATTCATATGTTGTTTATGGTCCGCTAATAAATGGTGCTACTCAAGTTATGTATGAGGGAACTCCTGATACGCCAAGCAAATCACGAATGTTTGAAATTATTGAAAAGTACAAGGTTTCTATTCTTTACACCGCACCAACGCTGATTCGTACTTGGATGAAATGGGGCGATGAATTTCCAAATGGTTCTGATCTATCTTCACTTCGCTTACTTGGTTCAGTTGGTGAACCAATTAATCCTGAAGCTTGGATGTGGTACCGCGAAGTTATTGGTGGAAATCGCTGCCCAATTGTTGATACTTGGTGGCAGACCGAAACTGGTTCAATCATGATTTCACCACTACCTGGTGTTACAGAAACTAAACCTGGATCTGCAATGCGCGCACTTCCGGGAATCAGCGCAAGAGTTATCGATGAAAGTGGTGCTGAGGTTTCACTTGGTGGCGGCGGATATCTTGCGCTTACTGAGCCTTGGCCTTCAATGCTCCGTGGAATTTGGGGCGAGGAAGAGCGTTACAAAGAAACTTATTGGTCCCGCTTTGCCGGAAAATATTTTGCGGGCGATGGCGCAAAGATTGATACTGATGGCGCAATCTGGTTACTCGGTCGCGTTGATGATGTGATGAATGTTTCTGGTCACCGAATTTCAACAACCGAAGTTGAATCAGCACTTGTCTCACACGAATCTGTTGCTGAAGCTGCTGTTGTTGGCGCTAAGGATGAGATGACCGGCCAAGGGATTGTTGCCTTCGTAATTATGCGTGGTGGTGTTGAAAGCCTTGATGGCGCGGCACTTGTTAAACAGTTACGTGATCACGTTACAAAAGAGATTGGCGCAATCGCAAGGCCACGTCAGATTGTTGTAGTGAACGAACTTCCAAAGACTCGAAGCGGAAAGATCATGCGCCGCTTGCTTCAAGATGTGGCTGAAAATCGCGCAGTTGGCGATTCAACCACTCTTGCAGATCCGAACATTATGAAGTTGATTAGTGATGGCTTGAAAACTGGAAAGAGCGAAGATTAACTCTTAGCAAATAGTTTGCTAAAGAAACTTGGGCCTTTTGGTTCTACAGGATCATTTTGGTGACCTTGGCATCGTTGTGATTTTGGAACGCCTTGCAGCGCAATTTCAACATGGTTTCCGCAACCACTCCAGGTTGGTTTTCCACATTTACGACAGGTGGTTTGACTACACATTTATAACTTCCTTCTCTTTCTCGGTTGTTGAGTGAAATGAAACTGCGGCTGGTGAATTAACCCAAGTGCGATATCCACCATCTAAGTTCTTTGCATCTATCCCTAGCTCATTCAAAAGCAAAGTTGCAGTATGGCCGCGTTGCCCCACTTGGCAGAGAACTAGAGCATCTTTAGTTGGAACTTCAGCGATTCGTTCGCGCAATTCATCAACTGGAATGTTTATTGCGCCTGGAATAGAACCGGCTGTAAACTCTGATTTAGATCGGACATCGAGAAGATTATGGTTACCGACTTCGCTCCATTGCAGTGTTTCAACAAGTCCAGAGATCTGATTCTCTGCAACATAACCCAACATGTTTACTGCATCCTTAGCCGAACCAAATGGTGGGGCATATGCAAGTTCAAGATCTGCAAGTTCTGGTGCTGAAATGCCGCCACGGATTGCAGTAGCAATTACATCAATACGTTTGTCAACGCCTTCGTAACCAACACCCTGGGCACCATAAATTTCCCCGGTCTTTGCATCAAAAATTAACTTCAGTGACATTTGTTCAGCGCCAGGGTAATAACCAGCATGTGAACTTGGATGCGTATGAATCACCTTGAAGTCGCGTCCTGATGTGGAGAGCTTTCGCTCATTCCAGCCGGTAGTTGCAATTGTTAATTCAAAAACTTTTACGATTGCTGTTCCGATAGTTGGAACAACACGAACATCGCGACCAAGAATATGGTCAGCAACTACACGACCATGTCGGTTTGCTAAGTTTGCAAGGGGAACAAGAGTTGATGTTCCATCAAGTGCATCTTTCTTCTGAGCAGCATCTCCGATTGCATAAATATCTGGATCGCTAGTCTGATTAAATTCATTTACATCAATGCCGCCGCGTTCACCAATAGTTACGCCAGCACTTTTTGCAAGATCAACATCTGGGCGCACGCCGATAGCCATAATCACAAGTTCGGCATCAACGCGACGACCATCAGAAAGTTCTACTGAATCCTCGCCTATCGCAACAACTGACTTGCCCAAGAAAAGATTCACACCATTTCTTGAAAGTTCTGTGTGCACAAACGAGGCCATTTCAATATCTAGTGGTGCTAATACCTGTGGGGCCGCTTCAACAATCGAGGTTGCAATTCCCTTATGAATCAGATTCTCGGCAATTTCTACTCCAATGAATCCACCGCCTATTACAACGGCGCTTTCTGGTTTCTTGGTCACGGCTAACGCAATGCGTTCAACATCTTCAACAGTGCGAAGAACCATTGCACGCTCTGACCCTGGAAAGTTGGGGCGAATTGGCGATGCGCCTGGGCTAAGAATTAATTTGTCATAATTTAGTTCATACTCTTCGCCGCTTGAAAGAGTGCGTACCGCAATAGTTTTAAGGGCGCGGTTTATTGAAAGCGCTTCACTGCCAACTCGAACATCAAGTCGAAATCTTTTGTGCAGGCTATCTGGGGTCTGCAAGAGAAGCGCATCTTCGCTTTCAATAACGCCCCCTACGAAATATGGCAGACCACAATTTGCATACGAGACATAGCCGCTCTTTTCTAACACAATTATTTCAGCGGTTGCATCTAATCTGCGAAGCCTGGTTGCAGCAGACATTCCACCTGCTACACCACCGACTATTACGATTCTTTTCATTTAATTTGTCACCAATGTTTGACTAGCTGCGCTCCATGCGCCTGTTCCACCTTCGAGATTAAATAACTTTGTGAAGCCTAATTTTTGCATCTCCTCAGTTGCAATAACTGATCGACGTCCGCTGCGACAATAAACTGCGTAGGTCTTTGTTTTATCTAATTTTGAAACATCTGCATTAAACTGCATACCTTCAACATCAATATTAATCGCATTTTCAATATGGCCAGTCATAAATTCGCCAGGAGTTCTAACATCTAGAACAACAACTGATGAATCAGATACAGTCTTAGCAAAATCCGTAGCACCTTGATTAGTTACAGAACCACCAGATGAACCACAACCGGTTAGAAATAGCGCTGAGATACTTAATACTGCTATTAGTTTTTTCATGGTTATGCCAAACTCAGAAATAGTTTTTGCAGCTTCGCAGTTACGGCATCAGAGTCTGTTTTGCCTTCGACGATGCACTCTTTAAGACTTGCTGAAATAAGAGTGAAAGCAGCGGTATTAATCGCCTTGCTTACTGCCGACATTTGGATGACGATCTCATCGCAGTTGCGGCCTTCCTCAAGCATTCTTGCGACAGCGCCAAGTTGCCCTTGGGCGCGCTTTACACGCTTAGAGATTGCGTCAATCTGCTCCTGGTCAGATAAAACATGTGTTGCCTTCTTTACAGCCATTAGTGCCTCCACTCGCTATTTGTGTGGACTTTAGCATACCCCTAGGGGTATGGTCAACTTAACTAGATCTTCTAGTTGTAGTCGTTATTTGGAGTAAAAATGCGAAACAAATTAGTTGCCACCGGAATCGTTGTGGCACTTGCTTTAGGTCCAATCGCTCAGGGAGTATCCGCAACCTTGCCAGCAGGCACTAAGGCATCACTTATTTTTATGGTTGAAGAAGAGAAGTTGGCACGCGATGTGTATACAACTCTTTATGCAAAGACAGGGTTGCGTCAGTTCGCAAATATCAGCAAGGCTGAGCAAACACATATGGATTTAATGAAGTCTCTTTTAAAAACTTATGGAATTAAAGACCCAACAATTGGTAAAGCTGTAGGAAAGTTCAACAATGCTGCGCTTACAGCGCTTTATAAGAAGTTAATAGCTTCTGGTAGCGTTTCATTAGTTGGAGCACTTGATGCCGGTATCGCAGTTGAGAAAAAAGATATTGCAGATATCGATAAGATTCTAAAAGTTACTCAACCAGCTGATGTAAAGCTAGTTCTAGACCGATTACTTGCTGGTTCATACAATCACTTAGCCGCATTCACCAGATAACGGCAGTAATTACTTAGCCAAAGAGGCCACCACAAAACTTTAGTGGTGGCCTCTCCTAATCATTTTTATCATTTTGAAATTAATTGCAGCAAAGCGCCAGAACTGAAAAGGTAAATTCCTGCGGGAACGCAGAGTTTTTTCAGTTGGTAGTGGGGCATGTTTAATGCTCTCAGTTTCGTTCTCCATAGCCCTCTCCTTATTCTGGAATCAAGAACCAGCCGAAGCGGGCCTTTGCCTTATAGATAAACATGTAATGCAGAAGTAATTTAATCCAATGTCCTGCTAATCCAATTTCGCCAAAAGTGTCATCGGTACTTCTACCAGTAGTTGGGAACTTCATATAATCCGGAACAACTGGGTACATAGTCATTGATGCAGCAGAACCCTTGCGCAGCCCTGATCCAGCAGATGCAACACATGCGGCGCCCATATCTGCCATTGAAGCTGAACGAACTTTTGCGCGATTGCCCGATTTAATAAGCGCCGCAATATTCACCGCAGCAACTTTGCCCATGATTCCTGAAGGCATTCCGGTGCGTGGTGGAGATGGGGCAACAAGCGTGCCATTAGGCGATTTTCTAGGCTTAGAAATTTGATGCGGTGGGGCAAAGGCAATTCCGATAGCAAAAACATTTGGGAATTTGGGAATTTGATAAGTATTTGGCCAATCCGATGCCAGCCATTCTTCATAGGGCTTTCCACTGTAGTCAGCATCGACTTTCATGAAACCACTTGGCGCAAAAATTTCGGCTGAAATATCGCTGCCATCTTTCTCAAAGGCTTTCATATCAACACCCCTAAATGGTGGAAGCAACATTGCAAAATCAAATGAAAGCATTCCCTTAGTACCATCTACGAGCTCGTAATGAATTAAGCCAGCTTCAATTTTTTCAACATGAGCGCCAAGAATTGCATGAATATTGCGTTCTCTAAATAGTGATTCGGTCCAGAGTTTTGATGTCGTTTGGAAACCACGCTGGGTGAAAATAAGTCCGCCAACGCCGAAATCACCAAGTTCGTATTCATTAGTTAAATAAATAATTTCAGCTAAGTCGCGTACACCCGCTTGTCTCAATTCGTGTTCGACGTTGAAAGTGTATTCAAATGCAGCGCCTTCACAGGTACAAGTACCGTGACCGACACCAATTACTAAAGTTTGCTTTTGGCCCGCCTTCATCTTTGCAATTACAGCCTTAAGTGAATGTGCTGCTTCAATTGCATGATCAGAAGTACAAACCGAAACTGTGTGTCCATCTGGCCCAAGCCCTTCTGTCGCAACAAAATTTAACTTTGGTCCTGTTGCATTTATCAAATAATCGTATTCAATCTTTGCGCTTGTTCCATTTTTGTTTGAATCAGTGTAGGTGACTTCGATATATGGCGAAGAAATTTGGGAATCGCCTGCTGGATGAACCGCTGTTGCAAGTGCCTGGTGAAATGTTATTTTCTTCCGTTTATAAACTGGGGCCAAGGGAAATGTAACTTGTGATTTATTCATTTTCCCGACGCCGACCCAAATGTTTGAAGGAATCCAGTTGTACTTTGAATTTGGTGAAATGACAATTACTTCATCACTCTTCTTTAGTATTCTCTTTAAATGCAGAGCTGCAGTATGACCTGCAATGCCGGCGCCCATAACAACAACTCGTGCCACTCAACTCTCCCTTAAATCGCTTGGAGTAGAGGCTAGCCATTAATAATGATTTTGTAGACCCACAAAGCGTGGGCTGGCACTCGTTTAACTCTTAAATGATTCAATTTTGTTGGTGACGTTTTTAATAATCATCGGCGTATAGGTGTCGATCTCTTGGTAAATTCTGCTTGTTGGAATGTTTTTATCCGCCCACTGCCATGGAGTCGCTAAACAAATAGTTGCCACTAAATAGACCATTAGGGCAATTCGAATTACGGAGAAGGCGGCGCCGAGCAGCGAATCTAGCCACTTAATAGGTCCAAGCAATAGTTTTTTGTGAAAAAACTCAGCGAACTTTGAAAGCAACCACTGCCCAATAGAAGCGCCGATAGAGATAGCAAGAAGCAGGAGTGCGAACTTTCCAAATACATTCTGCCAATCTTGTAAGTAGTTCCAACCAAGGGCTAGACCAAGTACGCCACCACCAACATAACCAACCAAAGAGAAGATTGATTTTAGAAAACCAGCGCGATAACCGTGGATAAAAGCGCCGAGAATTAAGAGCGCAAGAGCGATATCTACCCAGTTGTATTTCATAGTTTTATTCCTAAATACTTCTCAACTTCGGCAAACAATTGCGCTTCAGATTTTAAAACTCCTAAGTGCTTGTAAGCAACTTCGCCATCGCCATTCAAATACCAAGTCACTGGAACTCCCATGCCAAATGAGCTCTTTGTTGAACCATCTTTATCGTAAAGATTTGGCCAATTCATTCCTTGATCGACTACAAATTTTCTTGCCGATTCCATATCTGCTTCTTCAACATCGATACCAATAATTTGAACTTTGCCAGTAGCGGCAAGTGCCCGTAAGTACGGCATCTCTTCGCGACATGGAATACACCAAGATCCCCAAACATTAATTAGTGCAGGGCCCTTGATTGATTCAAGAAGTACTTTGGAATTTCCATCTAAGCATTCGAGAGTAGTCCCAGAAGTTTTAGTTGCATCGGTTGGAATAGTGGAACAAGAGATAACGCTGCCGCCCCCAACGCTCTTTGGCGTAGAGGTTCCACATGAAGTTAAAAGCAAAGCCGAAATCATTAGCACCGAGATAACTTTCATCGGAAATCCGCATCTGTTTTTACGAGTGCCATAGCTTTAACTTTATCCATCTCTCCGATACCAAATGAGGGACACAACTTAGCCAATGGACAGGCGCCACATGCAGGTTTGCGGGAATGACAGATGCGCCGGCCATGCCAGATCATTCGTTGCGAGAGATTGGTCCACTCTTTGCGCGGAATTAGCTTTCCGACTTCGTGTTCAACTTTTACTGGGTCCATTGATTCACTCCAACCGAAGCGGCGACTTAATCTGCCAAAGTGCGTGTCAACAGTTATCCCTGGGATATCAAAGGCATGACCTAAAACAACATTCGCGGTTTTTCGGCCAACACCCGGAAGTTTTACCAACTCAGTTAAATCCGCTGGTACTTCGCCACCGTATTCATTCATTATTTTCACAGCGCTGCCCTTAAGACTTCGCGCTTTGCCTCGAAAGAATCCAGTGGAATGAATTAGCTCTTCAATAACAGCAACGTCAGCGCCAGCCATCTTTTTTGCGGTTCCATATTTTTTAAATAATTTTGATGTCACCGTATTGACGCGTTTATCCGTGCATTGCGCTGAAAGTACGGTTGCGCATAAAAGTTGAAATGGAGATTCAAAATCTAATTCACATCGCACATCTGGATATGTTTTCGTTAATACCCGAAAGATCGCGCGGGCTTCTGTGCTCATACGGGAAAGGTTAACCCGATTGGAGTTGGTGGCGCTATTGCGGGTACCCTTTGGTAATGCCTAACTCCAAAGAAGCTAACGATGAAGCTGTCGTCCGCAAGGCGCCACTATTTAGCGCGCTAGATGATGCTGCGTCAGCCACACTTCGCGAATCAATGACGCCGGTAAAGGTTTCACGGGGCAACACACTTTTTAAAGAGGGCGATGCTGGTGATCGCTTATATGTCGTCGTATCAGGAAAGCTAAAGCTTGGAACTACTTCATCTGATGGCCGCGAAAATTTACTTTCAATTCTTGGACCTGGTGAAATGTTCGGTGAACTTTCACTCTTCGATCCAGGACCACGTACCGCAACAGCAACAGCAGTAACAGATGCTCGCTTACTTTCACTATCAAATGACAAAGTTATTGGTTGGGTTACTCAACATCCAAAAGTTTCACTTCAACTTCTTGGTCGCTTGGCGCAACGCCTTCGTCGAAGTAATGAAGTTCTCGCAGATTTGGTCTTCTCTGATGTTCCAGGTCGCGTAGCAAAAGCAATCATGGATTTAGGAAGTCGCTTCGGTGTTGAGAAAGAAGATGGCTTGCATGTAAACCACGATCTAACTCAGGAAGAGCTTGCTCAACTTGTTGGCGCTTCCCGCGAAACCGTGAATAAAGCCCTTGCAGATTTCGCTGGCCGTGGCTGGGTACGACTAGAGCCACGCGCAGTTGTTGTGCTTGATATTGACCGCCTATCAAAGCGCGGTCGTTAATTACTTCTTTTTAAGTTCGAAGGTTAATTCAACTTCAACTGGTGAGTTAAGTGGAAGTTCTGCAACACCAAGTGCTGAACGTGCATGCTTTCCATTTACATCACCCCAGAGTGCAAGCAACAATTCAGATGCACCATTGATAACTGCAGGTTGATTTACAAAGCCTGGTGCGCCATTTACATAACCGACAACGCGAACAATTCGAGCCACATCATCAACATCGGCAACTAGATTTAGCGCAGCAAGGGCATTTAGTGCACATATTTGAGCCAATTCCTTTGCTTGTTCAACTGAAACTTCAGCGCCAACTTTTCCAGTAATTGGAATTGCGCCATTAACCATTGGAAGTTGTCCGGCGGTGAAAACTAATTTTCCAGTTTTAACTGCAGGAACATATGCCGCTAGTGGAACTGCAGCTACAGGAAGTTCTAGGCCCATCTCTTCTAACTTTTTGCGAATATTTACTTTACTCATTAGGCAATCACTCTCTTCATGTAAGCGACGAGTTGTTCGCCGGTTCCTGGTGCTGGGATAACTTGAACGAGTTCCCAACCATCAGAACCCCAAGTATCTAAAATTTGTTTCGTTGCGTGTGACAGAAGTGGGACAGTCGCATATTCATATTTATTCATTAGTTTCCTCCAGTAAGTGCAGCTTTGACTAAACCTGAAACAACGCCACCATCTGCTTTGCCAGCGACTTTTGGTTGGATTGCTTTCATTACAAGTCCCATTCCTGCAGGACCTGATGCACCTGTTTCGGTGATTGCATCAGCAATGATTTTCTTAACGTCATCTTCAGATAATTGTTCTGGTAAATATTCGGTAATTATTTTGCCTTCACTTGTTTCGCGCTCTGAGCGATCGGCGTGACCAGCATCTTTAAATGCATCTGCAGCTTCACGGCGCTTCTTTGCTTCACGCGAAAGTACTGTGATGATCTCGGCATCGACAAGAACGCGTGCGCTCTTTCCAGAGACCTCTTCATTTGTTATCGCAGTTAAAACCATGCGGATAGTTCCGGAGCGAAGCTCATCTCGTGAACGGATAGCCTCGGTTAAATCACCTTGAAGTCGTTCTTTTAGTCCCATAGCGGTATCTTCTCACGCCTATGAGTTACAAACTACGCGAGGTCGCGGTCCCGGTTCTTCCAGCGGGCCACCGCTCAATTCGCGTGCTGCATTTTTCTGATCTGCACTTAACTCCAAGACGTAAAACCGAAATCGCAGATATCAAATCCTTTACTGATTTAAAGCCAGACCTAGTTATAAGCACTGGTGATTTCATGGCGCACAAAGGTGCGGTGCCCATTGTCTTAGATGCGTTGCATCCACTCTTTGATATTCCTGGCCTCTTTGTCTTCGGATCAAATGATTACTACGGACCTAAGCCAAAGAATCCACTCTCTTATTTATTTAAAGATAATGGCAAACGTAATTTAGGGCCAGATTTAGATTGGCGAGGTTTACAACAATCACTTACTGGAATTGGTTGGCTTGATCTAAACCATTCTCGTGAAATCTTAAAAATTAATGACACGACGATTGAAGCGCGTGGAACAGATGATGCACATTTGAATATGGATTATTACCCTGAAGTTGCTGGTGCTCCAGATAAGAATGCCGATCTTGCAATAGGTGTAACACATGCGCCTTATCTTCGAATTTTAGATGCGATGAGTAAAGATAATTTGGATTTAATTTTTGCGGGTCACACACATGGTGGCCAAGTTCGCTTACCTTGGATTGGTGAAAGTAAAGCGCTTACAACTAATTGTGATTTACCAACTTGGCGGGCCCGCGGTTTAACTCGTGAAGCCAATGAACCTTGGTTACATGTTTCTGCTGGAATGGGAACAAGTCCATTTGCTCGAATTCGTGTGGCATCGCCACCGGAGGTTTCGCTAGTGACGCTTGAAGCCGGGTTTTAAATAATTTGTAAATTGTGCAATCTCTATCATTCCCGCGTTTTGATAGGCCTTAATCGCGGCAGTATTTTTATGATCAACGCCAAGTGAAAGCGTTTTAATTCCAAGTTCATTTGTTCTAGAGATAAACCGTTTGACGAGTTCGGTGGCATAACCTTTTCCGCGCATTGATTCAACAGTCGCAACTGAAGAAATTACATGTGATCCTGAGGACCATCTAACTAAAGCCCCTATTGCACTTACATCGCCAGCTTCATTTCGAATACAGCCCCATTGAATAACTTCACGATTCCCGGGATAGACCGCAGACTTCGGTGCGTTCTCATCCAATATTTTTTTAATTAGCGCTTCATCCGTTAGCTCTTCGATACTTTCAAAGCCAAGAATAATTTTGGTATCAATTCCGTAGGTATCGAATTGGTTTGCAATTTCCAAGTGGCCGAATTTTGGACCAAATTTGCTGGATCCAACTGCGCATTTTTCCCAGCGGGGATCAATATGTGGGTTTGGACCATAGGCATGACCGTAGATAAAGCCTGATTGCATCGTGAAAGAGAAGGAATCCTCGCTCTTAAACGCTTCGAGGAAATCTTTGGCATTCGCTTCAGATACAAAGATCCCGGGACCGTTTATCTCACCAAGCTGTTCGCGTGCCCAACCAAGTGCGATTGTTAAATCGCTGGTCTGGTTAAAACTCTTTGGCAACGAGTTCTGCAATCTGGGCAGTATTTAGGGCTGCTCCTTTGCGCAAATTATCGCCGCACAAGAAGAGATCAAGAGCGTGCTTGTCATCAAGGCTTCGACGTACGCGACCAACCCAAGTTGGATCTGTGCCAACAACTTCGGCAGGTGTTGGAAATTCGTAATTCTCTGGATCATCAACAAGTTTTACACCAGCTGCGTTACGCAGGACTTCTTGCGCATCTTTGCGGGAAACTTTCTTCTTAAAAATTGCGTGAACGGCTAGTGAGTGTGTTGTTAATACTGGAACTCGAACACAAGTTGCAGAAACTTTTAGATCTGGCATTCCAAGAATCTTTCGAGATTCGTTGCGGACTTTAAGTTCTTCAGAAGAGTAGCCCTCTTCCTTAAGTGAACCAGCCCAAGGAATAACATTTAGCGCAAGTGGTTTCGGAAATGGACCATTATCTTTGATGTGGGCCTTTGAATCATTTGCAACATCGCCAGAGTTTGTTCCAGCAACTGCGGAAATTTGTGCTCGCAGGGCGTCGATGCCAGATTGACCGGCGCCTGATGCTGCTTGATATGAAGCAACAACAAGTTCTTCTAAACCATATTCCTTATTAAGTGCGCCCATTGCGACAATCATCGAAAGTGTTGTGCAATTTGGATTTGAAATAATTCCCTTTGGACGCTTCTTCGCTGCCTTTGGATTTACTTCTGGAACAACAAGTGGAACTTCGGGATCCATACGAAATGCACCAGAGTTATCGACAACTATCGCACCTCGAGCGGCTGCGATTGGTGCCCACTCTGCAGAAATTTCATCTGGTACATCGAACATTGCAATATCAATTCCATCAAATGCTTCTGGTGAAAGTGCAACAACTGTTAACTCTTCACCGCGACACATAAGTTTCTTACCAGCACTTCGTGCGGATGCGATTAAACGAATCTCAGCATAAACATTTTCGCGCTTACTCAAGATATCGAGCATCACGGTGCCGACTGCGCCAGTCGCTCCGACAACTGCTAGAGATGGTTTTCTGCTCATCGACCAGTTCCCCCATACACAACAGCCTCAATTTGGGCAGCATCTAATTCAAAGGCGGTGTGCGCAGCACGAACGCCGTTATCTAAATCTGTAGCGCGGCAAACTATTGAAATACGGATCTCTGAAGTTGAAATCATTTCAATATTTACACCAGCATCAGCAAGGCAGGCGAAGAATGTTGCAGTAACACCAGGGTGTGAACGCATACCAGCACCGATAAGTGAAAGTTTTCCGATCTGATCGTCGTATTGAATTGATTGGAATCCAATTTCACCTTGTATGCGCTGCAAAGTTGTAGTTGCTAGTGAACCTTCAGTTTTTGGCAAGGTAAATGAAATATCAGTTAAGCCAGTAGCGGCGGCAGAAACATTTTGAACAATCATGTCGATGTTGATGTCGGCATCAGCGATTGCTTGGAAGATACGTGCCGCAGTTCCGGTGCGATCAGGAACTCCCACCACAGTTATCTTTGCTTCGCTCTTGTCATGGGCGATGCCCGCGATGATTGCTTGTTCCATATCGGTTCCTCCTTCAGGATGATCTTTGACCACCCAGGTTCCTTCGTTATTTGAAAATGATGAACGTACGTGAATTGGCATGTCATAACGTCGCGCATATTCAACGCAACGCAAGTGCAGAACTTTTGCGCCAGATGCTGCAAGTTCTAACATCTCGTCATATGTAACAGTCTTTAACTTTTTTGCTGCAGGTACTACACGTGGATCTGCAGAGAAGATGCCATCGACATCGGTGTAAATCTCGCAGACATCTGCTTCAAGTGCTGCGGCTAACGCAACTGCTGTTGTATCAGAACCACCGCGACCAAGTGTTGTTACATCTTTTGTATCTTGGCTAATTCCTTGGAAGCCAGCAACAATCGCAATCGCACCTTCATTAAGCGCTTCAGTAATTCGTGATGGTGTTACATCGATAATGCGAGCGCGGCCATGTGTTGATGTTGTTATTACGCCGGCTTGTGATCCAGTGAAAGAACGTGCTTCATTTCCTAAATTTCCAATTGCCATTGCAAGAAGCGCCATTGAAATTCGCTCGCCCGCAGTTAACAACATGTCGAGTTCGCGGCCATTTGGAAGCGGGGTTACTTGATTAGCGAGATCTATTAACTCATCTGTTGTGTCGCCCATTGCAGATACGACTACAACGACTTGGTGGCCAGCTCGTTTGGTGGCCACGATGCGATTGGCGACCCGCTTGAGCCCTTCGGCATCAGCAACGGAGGAGCCGCCGTATTTCTGGACAATTAATCCCATGTGCTAAATATCCACTATGGGTATTGCCTCGTGAAACCTATTTTAGGTTTATCTCAAATAATGAAACGCATAGGCGTATCAAATAATGAGAAATATCTGAATCTTAGTTCTCAACCGTTCTTCTACCCTCAAATGCCCGGCCAAGAGTTACTTCATCGGCATATTCCAGATCTCCACCAACAGGTAATCCAGATGCCAGACGGCTGACCTTCATCCCAAGTGGCTTAAGCAATCTGGATAAATAAGTAGCCGTTGCTTCGCCTTCAAGGTTTGGATCGGTAGCAATAATAATTTCTTGAATTTCGGTCGCAGCTAAGCGAACCATCAATTCACGAATGCGCAGGTTCTCTGGGCCGATGCCATCAATTGGTGAGATTGCGCCACCGAGCACGTGATACTTGCCGCGAAATTCGCGCGTTTTTTCAATTGCTATTACATCTTTACTCTCTTCGACAACGCAGATAAGAGTTGGGTCTCGCCGCGGATCACGACAGATTCGACAGAGATCCTCTTCTGAAATATTTCCGCATTCGGTGCAGAACTTAACTTTCTCTTTTACCGTGCGCAGCACATCAGCAAGACGTGAAATATCAACGCGTTCGGATTGAATAATATGAAAGGCGATTCGTTGAGCTGACTTTGGCCCAATACCCGGCAGGCGACCTAGTTCGTCGATTAAATCTTGGATCGCACCTTCATACATTCGTGGTTAGTCTTTCTTGGTTTCACTAATAATTTGGGCACCTAGTTCGCGCATCAAAAGCTCTTGACCAGACATTTGATCAGCATCAGATGGATCTTCGGCTGCGCGAGAGGATGGTGAAGATGTATTCGCGCTCGCATCGACAACGCATTCAATTTTTAAATCTAGACCAGTCACATCAACAAATGCCGCACGCAGAATTTCATCGCTTCCAGAACGGGTGAATGAATCACGAGCACCAGCGTTAACAATTCCAATAGTGATCGCCTTATCGTCAACGGCTAATACATGGGCGCTCGAACTTAAAAGCGACCAAGTTAGGCGACGACGCTTCTTCACATTCTCAATTACTTCTGGCCAGAATCTACGGAGCGCCGCAGCATCAATTGGTCCTGTTGGTTTATTCGCACTTGGTGTTGGTGCGGCTGCGCGAATTGGTGCCTTAACTTCTTCTTTTTCAACTTCAGCCTTCTTTGGTTCGGCTTTAACCTCAGTTTTAACTTCAGTTTTTGCTGCAACGGGTTGTGGAATAGAAATATTTTCACGAAGCTCTAACCGTTCAATTCGAGAAACTAAACCAACATCATCGCTGCCGGGCAGAAGTATGCGGCCGCAAATGAGTTCAAGCATTAACCGTGGCGCAGTCGCCCCGCGCATCTGAGTTAAACCAGCGGCGACAATATCTGCGCTGCGAATTAAATTTGCGGTTCCAATAATTGTTGCTTGCGCCCTCATGCGTTGTAGTTGATCTTCTGGAATCTCACGAAGAATTTGTGATGCACTCTCTTCAACAGCACCAACAATAATTAAATCGCGTAGGCGCTCTAAGAAATCTTGGGTGAATCGACGTGGATCATGGCCGGATTCAATAACGCGATCAATCGCTTTAAATAGCGTTGCACCATCACGAGCAGCCATCGCATCAATCGCTTCATCTAATAGTGCGCCATCGGTATAGCCAAGTAATTGAATTGCAATTTCATATGTGACACCCTCTTTGCCAGCACCAGCAAGAAGTTGTCCAAGTACAGATAGCGCGTCTCGAACCGAACCACCAGATGCACGAACGACAAGTGGAATAACACCTTTAGCGACTTTGATTCCTTCAGAGTTGCATACCTTCTCTAAATGCGCGGCAAGAATTCCAGGCGGTACCAAACGAAATGGGTAATGGTGGGTACGTGATCGAATTGTTGAAATAAGTTTTTCGGGTTCAGTTGTAGCAAAGATAAATAGCACATGTGGAGGTGGCTCTTCGACAACTTTTAATAACGCGTTTGCAGCGCCGGGTCCAAGTTGGTGGGCCTCATCAATAATATAAATCTTGTAACGTGAACTTACCGGCGCAAAGAATGCTTTATCGCGAAGCTCGCGAGCATCATCAACTAAACCATGAGTTGCAGCATCGAGTTCAATTACATCGATTGATCCTGGACCATTTGCAACTAAATCTTTACATGATTGGCATTCGCCGCATGGATTTGGAGTTGGCCCTTTTTCGCAATTAAGTGAGCGCGCCATAATGCGAGCGCTAGAAGTTTTTCCGCAACCTCGTGGGCCACT
>WLJX01000018.1 GCA_009701575.1 Actinomycetota bacterium | reverse complement strand
ATTCCTGCATTCCTAACAATTATCTTGATGCCATTTACTTACAATATTTCTGTAGGTATCGGCGCAGGATTCGTTTCACATGTTGTGATCCGTGTAATCCAAGGTCGTCGCAGCGAAGTACATCCACTGCTTCTCTTGGTTTCAGGTCTCTTCATGGTCTACTTCTTGAGCTCTCCAATTAATGCTTGGATCGGCTAATTAAGTAATAAATAAGTAAAAGAAGTAATTGAGAGGGGCTCTGGGGAAACCTTGGGCCCTTTTCTTATGCTTTTCTTATGCTTTGACTTGGTTTTGAGAGGTGAATTTAGGGCTTAGAATTCGGACTTACGCCGCGGGGCGTAGCGTAGTGGCTAGCGCGCCTGCTTTGGGAGCAGGAGACCGGAGGTTCGAATCCTCTCGCCCCGACCAGAACTCTTAATCAACTCTTAATTCTAAAATAACAACGCTAGGAGCAAAGTGAAAAGCGCAGTCGAGACACTCTCCCCAACTCGTGTAAAACTTTCAGTTGAAGTTACATTTGAAGAATTAGAACCACATATTTCTAACGCCTACAAAGCACTTGGCGAGCGAATCAATATCCCAGGATTCCGCAAAGGCAAAGTTCCACAAGCAATGATCGAACAGCGCGTCGGTCGCCCAGCAATTTTAGATGAGGCAATCAACTCATCACTTTCACCTTTTTATGCCGCTGCACTTAAAGAGCAGAACGTCTTTGTTATCGGCCGCCCAAATATCGAAGTTACAGAATTGGTTGATCGCGAGAAGTTTGCATTCACTGCTGAAGTTGATGTTCGCCCAGAACTCAAGCTTCCAGATTTCTCAAAGATCACACTGACTGTTGAAGATGTAGTTATTTCAGATACCGAAGTGGCGGAACAAGTTGATGTTCTTCGTGCCCGTTTTGGAACTTTGACTACGGTCGAAAAGGCTGTAGAAAATGGTGACTTTGTCTCACTAGATTTAAACGCAACAATCAATGGTGAATCTGTTGATGGCGGAACAGCAAATGACCTTTCATATGAAGTTGGTACAAACCGTATGGTTGACGGCCTTGATGAAGCGCTAATCGGATTGAAGGCAGGCGAATCAAAGCGTTTTGATACCGTGCTTGTTGGTCAGAAGGATGACGAGAAGGGCGCAGTAGATGCAACTGTAAAAGCAGTCAAGCACCGCGACCTACCAGAGTTAAATGATGAGTTTGCAAAGCTGGCTTCAGAGTTTGAAACTTTGGCCGAGCTTCGCACCGATATTCAAACCCGCCTCGAGCGAGTAAAGCACCTTGAACAAGGTGCACATGCCCGCGATCTTTTAGTTGAAAAATTGATTGCTGATGTCGAGATTCCACTTCCTGCAAACATCATTGAAGATGAAGTAAACGATCACCTTGAGAAAGAGGGCCGCCTTGAGGATGATGCTCATCGCAAAGAGGTAACTGAAGAGGTAACTAAGTCACTTACTCAAGAGATCCTCTTCGACAATATTGTTTCCGCAGAAAGCGTTTCAGTAAATGAGAATGAATTAACTGAATATCTGATCCGCGCATCCCAACGTTATGGAATGACACCAGATCAATTTATTAAAGAAGTTTCAGAAGCCGGCCAGATCACAACAATGGTTGCCGAAGTTTCAAGAGCAAAGGCACTTGCCGGAGTTCTCTCTCGCGTGAAGGTAGTTACAACTTCAGGCAAGGAAGTTAACCTCGAAGAGTTAGCGCCTAAGCAAGCCGCTCCAGCCGCCGAATAATCTCGCTTTCTCTGAGGGCGAACAGCCCACGCTAGATTTTTGCCTATTTGCGGAAGCATTTGGCCGTAAACATTGTTAGTGTCATTACTAGGTTAAATACGTTCAAATCAGTTCAAAGATAAATTAGTAATCAGGAGGAAGTTGTGGATCTCATTACGCCGCGTCTTGCGGGATCAGCACCAAGTGGTGGATTAGATGACCAGGTTTATAACCGGCTTCTAAAAGAACGCATCATCTTTCTAGGTTCAGTCGTTGAGGATTCAATGGCGAATGCGATTTCTGCGCAATTACTTTTACTTGCTGCTGAAGATCCAGATAAAGATATTTTTCTATATATAAATTCACCAGGCGGATCAATCTCTGCTGGTATGGCGATTTATGACACGATGCAATACATCAACAACGATGTTGCAACCGTTGCAATGGGTCTTGCCGCATCAATGGGCCAGTTCCTACTTTGCGCAGGAGCTGCCGGAAAGCGTTACGCACTTCCACACGCAAGAATCATGATGCACCAACCTTCAGGTGGTATCGGCGGAACTGCATCAGATATCAAGATTCAAGCAGAGCAAATGTCATTTACTAAGAAGAAGATGGCAGAACTTATTTCATTCCACACTGGCCAGAAGCCAGAAACAATCGAAGCTGATTCAGATCGAGACCGTTGGTTTACCGCTGAAGATGCAAAGACATATGGCTTTGTTGATCACGTTGTTCGCTCTGCTGGTCAGGTATCTGGAAGTGGAGGAACTGCAAAATGATAATTGATCCAATTAGTAGCCGTTACGTACTTCCAACTATTGAAGAGAAAACTTCTTATGGTTACAAGCGTTTAGATCCATATACAAAACTCTTCGAAGAGCGCATTATTTTCTTGGGTCAAGCAATCGATGACACCGTTGCAAACGATGTTATGGCACAACTTTTGACGCTTGAATCAATGGATCCAGATCGCGACATCATGATGTACATCAACTCACCAGGTGGATCTTTCACCGCGTTGACTGCAATTTATGACACGATGCAATTTGTTCGCCCAGATGTAATGACAATTTGTTTGGGACAAGCGGCATCAGCAGCAGCAATCCTTCTTGCGGGTGGCGCAAAGGGAAAGCGTTACGCCCTTGAACATGCACGTATCTTGATTCACCAGCCATATAGCGAAGGCGGCGGACAGGGTTCAGATATTGAAATCCAAGCCCGCGAAATTATGCGTATGCGCACATTGCTTGAAGAGATGTTGGTCAAGCACACCGTAAAAAGCGCGGAGGAAGTTACGAAAGATATTGAACGCGACAAGATCCTTACTGCAGCAGAAGCTGTTGAGTATGGATTGATTGACCAAGTGATGGTTAGCCGCAAGGCATCAGCAACAAAGTAAATAAAATTCGCCTATAAGCGAACAGAGTTAGGCTGGGATTTGCCCGCAAGAATCGGGGCAACGTCCTAGCCTTCTCTTATGAATACGCGCATTGGTGAATCTGGCGATCTATTGAAATGTTCTTTCTGCGGAAAGACCCAGAAGCAAGTCAAAAAGTTAATTGCTGGTCCTGGCGTATATATCTGCGATGAATGTATTGAACTCTGTAACGAAATAATTATTGAAGAACTCGAAGAGACAAGTTCACTCGGGTTGGCCGAACTTCCAAAGCCACAAGAGATTTATGAATTTCTAGATCAATATGTTGTTGGCCAAGATCGTGCAAAGAAGTCGCTTTCGGTTGCGGTCTATAACCATTACAAGCGCGTGCAATCTGGTGAATCAAAGCGTGAAGAATCAATCGAACTTTCTAAGTCAAATATTTTAATTCTAGGACCAACTGGTTGTGGCAAGACCTTGCTTGCACAAACCCTGGCCAGAATGCTCAACGTTCCCTTTGCAATTGCTGATGCAACTGCTTTAACTGAAGCTGGATATGTTGGCGAAGATGTTGAGAATATTCTGCTCAAACTAATCCAGGCTGCTGATTACGATGTTAAAAAGGCAGAGACTGGAATTATTTATATTGATGAAATTGATAAGGTCGCACGTAAGAGTGAGAATCCATCAATCACCCGCGATGTTTCTGGCGAAGGTGTTCAGCAAGCTCTTCTTAAGATTCTTGAAGGTACAACTGCAGCTGTTCCACCACAAGGTGGACGCAAGCATCCACACCAAGAATTTCTACAAATCGATACAACAAATATCCTCTTCATAGTTGGCGGTGCATTTGCCGGACTTGAAAAGATTATCGAAGGTCGCAAGGGCAAAGCTGGTGTTGGATTTAATGCAACACTTCAAAGCGCAGAAGAGAACGCCGCTAAAGATTTCTTTGGTGATGTAATGCCCGAAGATTTATTGAAATTCGGAATGATTCCAGAATTCATTGGCCGTCTGCCAATTCTCACAAGCGTTGAAAATCTTGATCGCCCAGCTCTTATGGAGATTCTTACTGAGCCAAAGAATGCTCTTGTAAAGCAATATCAGAAGCTATTTGAATTAGATGATGTAGAACTTGAATTCTCACCAGATGCACTTGAAGTTGTTGCTGATCTTGCAATCAAGCGCGGAACTGGAGCACGTGGGCTTCGGGCAATCATGGAAGAAACTTTGCTCGGCGTTATGTATGAGATTCCTTCCAAACCTGATGTTGCAAAGGTGATAATTACGCCACAAGCAGTTCTAAAAGAAGCGCCTCCTACATTGGTAAATCGCCCAGCGGGTGGTCCAAAGCGTCAAAGTAAGGCTGAGAAAGCCGACAAGACAGATAAGAGTTCAGAAGAGAGAAGCGCTTAATCTAGACTCAACTCCTATGAGCGATAGCAATAATTCAAATAAGAAAGAGTTAGCAGCCGCATTCGTGCCTGCTGATATCGAAGCGCCGCTCTATCAAAAATGGTTATTGGCTGGTTACTTCACTGCGGATGCTAAATCCACAAAACCGCCATTCACAATTGTTATCCCACCACCGAATGTAACTGGAAGTCTTCACATCGGTCACGCCCTTGATCACACACTTCAAGATGTATTGATTCGCATGAAGCGAATGAAAGGTTTCGAAGCGCTCTGGTTACCTGGAATGGACCATGCAGGAATTGCAACCCAGAACGTTGTTGAAAAACAATTAGCAGCCCAAGGCTTATCACGTCACGATCTTGGACGCGAAGCATTCGTCGCAAAAGTTTGGGAATGGAAAACCGAATCTGGTGGCTTAATTCTTGATCAGATGAAACGTCTTGGTGATTCAGTTGATTGGTCACGCGAACGCTTCACAATGGATGCGGGACTTTCCAAAGCAGTACTAGAAATATTTAAGCGGTTATACGATGCTGAATTAATTTATCGCGCAGAACGAATCATCAACTGGTGTCCACGTTGCTTAACTGCGCTTTCAGATATTGAAGTCGAACACAGTGATGATTCTGGTGAATTCGTCCAGGTTCGCTATGGCGATGATGAAATCTCGATTGTTGTAGCAACCACTCGTGCTGAAACCATGATGGGCGATGGCGCGGTAGCTGTTCATCCTGATGATCCAAGATATAAAGATTTGGTTGGCAAGAGCGTTCTTCTGCCACTCGTTAATCGAATGATTCCGATAATTGCAGATGAATTAGTTGATCCTGAATTCGGTACCGGCGCAGTAAAAGTAACTGGTGCCCATGATCCAAATGACTTCGAGATGGCGATGCGCCACGGAATTGAAATGCCAATCATCATGAACGAACACGGAGTTATGGCTAACTCTGGAACGCGATTTGATGGAATGGATCGTTTTGAAGCGCGCAAAGAGGTTGTTGAAGAGCTTCGCAAGATGGGTCGTATTGTTTCGGAGAAGCGACCATATATTCACGCGGTTGGACATTGCCAGCGTTGTGACATAACAGTTGAACCAAGACTTTCTAAGCAATGGTTTGTGAAAGTTGCCCCACTTGCAAAAGCTGCGGGAGATGCGGTTCGCGATGGCAGAATTAAAATTGAACCAGAAGAACTTGCACCAAGATATTTTGAGTGGATAGATAACATGCACGACTGGTGTATCTCTCGCCAACTTTGGTGGGGACATCAGATTCCGGTTTACTACGGACCAAATGGTGAAGTTGTTGTATGTGGTCCAGATGAAACGCCACCAGCAGGTTATATTCAAGATCCAGATGTTTTAGATACCTGGTTCTCCTCTGGGTTGTGGCCATTTTCAACTTTAGGTTGGCCAGATAAGACAGATGATCTTGCAAAGTTCTTCCCAACCAGCGTTCTTGTTACAGGTTATGACATCCTATTTTTCTGGGTCGCAAGAATGGTTCTTCTTGGATTATTTGTAACGGATGGTGTTGCGCCATTCCACACAATTGCGCTTCACGGTTTGGTACGAGATCGCTTCGGTAAAAAGATGAGTAAATCTCGTGGAAATACCGTTGATCCAATTGAGTTTATGGATAAGTACGGATCAGATGCGCTTCGCTTCACTCTCGCTCGTGGCGCTAATCCAGGAACTGATCAAGCAATCGCGGAAGAGTGGATTGGTGGTTCTCGTAACTTTGCTACCAAGCTCTGGAATGCCTCACGTTTTGCAATTATGAATGGCGCAAATATTGATGGTGAAGTTCCGGCATTCAATTCACTAAATGCAATTGATCAATGGATCTTGACCCGCTTAGATGAAACTGTTGAATCAGTCGACCAACTACTTGAGAAATTTGAATTCGCTAAAGCCTGTGAAATCATCTACCACTTCGCTTGGGATGATTTATGTGATTGGTATCTTGAACTTTCAAAATCAACCTTTGCTGCGGGCGGCGATGGTGCCACTAATTCAAAGCGAGTTTTAGGACATGTACTAGATCAACTATTGCGCTTAATGCACCCAACAATGCCATTTATCACCGAGGAACTCTGGTGTTCATTTACTGGTGGCGAAACCTTGGTAACAGCTAACTGGCCAAAAGCCAATCCAGAGAACCGCAGCGAAGATTCAAAAGAAATTGTGGAACAGCTCAAGGATTTAATAACTGAAATTCGCAGATTTAGAAATGATCAGGGAATTAAGACCTCAGCAAAGATTGGTGCCAATCTTCTGGGTCTTGAGTCTCTCTCGAACTATGAAGCAGCAATTCGTTTTGTCTGCCGCATCGAACCAATTTCGGGAAGTGCAAGTGCGGCAATTGAAGTAGGAAAAGTTAAAGTTGAATTCGACCTTACTGGAGCAATAGATGTTGTTGCCGAACGCGCACGATTAACAAAAGATCTCGCAACGGCTGAAAAGGATCGAGCTACTGCAAAAGTGAAGTTAGAGAATGAAGGATTTATGGCAAAGGCGCCAATTGAAGTCGTGCAAGAAATTAGAGAGCGACTTGCAGAAACTAGTGCTGATATTGAAAGTATCACTGCGCTTCTTGCAGCTCTTCCAAAATAGTGATGCCAACTCCAGAAGATTTAGAAGTCCTTAAAATTATTGAGGCTGCGCTGATGAAGCGCTGGCCCGAGAATAAGATCGAACCTTCACTCGACCGGATATCTGCGCTTGTAGATGCACTTGGTTCACCACAAATTTCATTTCCTACTGTTCATATCGGTGGAACTAATGGCAAGACAAGTACATCTCGAATGGTTGATGCGCTATTTACCGAACTTGAATATCGGACTGGGCGATTTACCAGTCCACATTTAGAGAGTTTCGTTGAACGTATTTCTATAAAAGGTGAAGCAATTAGCCCCGCAGAGTTAATCTCAACCTACAACGATATTGCGCTCTATTTAGATTTGATAGACAGTCGCTCAGATACTCCGATCTCTTACTTTGAAGCTTTAACTGCACTTGCCTTTGTGGCATTTGCCGAACATCCAGTTGATATTGGAATTATCGAAGTTGGCATGGGCGGAGACTGGGATGCAACGAATGTAGTTCAAAGTGCAGTATCTGTATTGATGCCGATTGGCTTGGACCACACTGAATATCTCGGTGAAACAATTGAAGAGATTGCAAAAACTAAAGCTGGAATTATTAAGCCAGAGTCCCACGTTGTATTGGCAGCACAAGAGCCCGAAGTTGCACGAATCCTTCTGGAAAAAGTTGTTGAAAAATCTGCAATTCCATATCGCGAAGGAATTGAATTCGCGTTACTGCGTCGAGATATTGCAGTGGGTGGTCAATTAATTTCAATCAGGGGAGTGCACGGCGAATACTCCGATATCTATTTGCCGCTTCATGGGGCCCATCAAGCAGCCAATGCAGCAATCGCAGTTGCGACAGTTGAAGCATTTGTCGGAGTTGGGTTGGATGAAGATTTGGTGCGCGCTGCTTTTGCTGGTGTATCGTCGCCGGGTCGCTTAGAAATCTTGCACCGAGACCCAACAGTCATTATCGATGCCGCTCACAATCCGCATGGCGCAAAGGCGCTTGCAGAAACCCTCCGTAGCGAATTCGACTTCGAATCTATTTTCTGTGTTCTTGGAATTCTCGGAGATAAAGATGTCAAGGGATTTCTAAAGGCGCTAGAACCGGTCGTGGATCGGTTGGTGGTAACAAAATCTGAGTCTCCTCGCGCCCTTCCCGTAGCTGAATTATTCGCGCTGGCCGTAGAAGTTTTCGGAAACGATCGAGTATTTAAAGAAGATGATTTAGCATCAGCAATTACATATGCCATGGAACAAGTTACTTTAATCAATCAGGTAAGCGATGGCGTAAGCGCAGTAGTTATTACCGGATCGGTTGTTACAGCAGGTTCAGCAAGAGTTATTTTGAAGAAGATAGGGAGGGCAGAGGAAAAATGAGAATTCTCAGCGCCGCAGTCTTAACTATGGAAGCCTTCGTAATGGGATTTGCAGTTCTACTCGCAATGGGTGAACACACGGGCAGCGCACTCACACTCGGTGGCGCAATTGCGATTGCGGCTCTCTTGACCGCAGGATTAATGAAGAAACGAATTGGTTGGATTATTGGCTCAATCTTGCAGATTGCAATGATCGGATATGGATATGTTGTGACGCCGATGTATTTCATGGGCGCACTTTTTGCCGGACTTTGGGTCACAGCCTTTCTTGTGGGCCGAAAGGGTGAGGCAATTCGAGCCGAGCTTCTCAGACAGAGGCCCCTTAAGTAGCTTCCGGGTGAGGCAAATTCTGGGATTAAGAACTTTCGGTCCGCCGCATTAGACTGACGCCCGTGAATTCCCAGAAACTAGAACGCACCCTAATCTTGGTAAAGCCAGATGGTGTTCGTCGCTCATTGGTCGGCGAAGTTATTCGTCGCGTTGAAGCAAAGGGATATCAAGTTGTTGGTTTAAAAATGTTGACACCAACTCGTGAAATTCTTGCAAAACATTATGCAGAGCACGAAGGAAAACCATTCTACGAACCCCTACTTGAATTTATGTTATCTGGACCAATTGTTGCAATGATCGCAGAAGGCAATCGCGTAATTGAGGGATTCCGTAAATTGGCTGGAACAACAGATCCAACGACAGCCGAACCAGGAACAATTCGTGGCGATTTAGCTCGCGACCAAGGCACAAAAGTTGTTCAAAATATTGTTCATGGATCAGATTCACCAGAATCTGCAGCTCGTGAAATCGCAATCTTCTTTCCCGAGTTAAATTAATTGAAAGGTCTCAAATGAGCAAAAAGAATCCAAATCGTATGTCATTCATCGGAAGAGATATGGCAGTCGACTTAGGTACCGCAAACACACTTGTTTATGTTCGTGGTCGCGGAATTGTTCTTAACGAGCCAAGCGTTGTTGCAGTAAATCAAGACACTGGTGGAATTCTTGCAGTTGGCCTTGAAGCGAAGCGAATGATTGGTCGTACACCTGGAAACATTGTCGCAATTCGCCCACTTAAAGATGGCGTGATTGCCGACTTCGATACAACAGAACGAATGCTCCGTTACTTCATTCAAAAGGTGCACCGTCGTCGTTATTTAGCAAAGCCAAGAATTGTGGTTTGTGTTCCATCAGGTATTACTGGTGTTGAACAACGTGCAGTTAAAGATGCTGGTTATGCAGCAGGCGCGCGCAAGGTTTACATCATTGAAGAACCAATGGCCGCTGCTATCGGTGCCGGACTTCCAATTCACGAACCAACAGGAAATATGGTTGTTGATATTGGTGGCGGAACAACTGAAGTTGCAGTTATTTCACTCGGTGGAATTGTTACCGCGCTTTCAATCCGCGTTGGTGGAGATGAACTAGACCAATCAATTATTGACTGGGTTAAGCGCGAATACTCACTTCTTTTAGGAGAGCGCACTGCTGAAGAAATTAAGATGGCAATTGGATCTGCATACCAACTTCCTGGTGAACCTGATGCTGAAATTCGCGGTCGCGATCTTGCAACAGGTCTACCAAAGACAATTCGTGTATCTGCTGAAGATATTCGCAAGGCAATGGAAGATCCAGTAAACCAAATTGTTAATGCAGTTAAGAGCACGCTGGATAAAACACCACCTGAATTAGCAAGTGATCTAATGGATCGCGGCATCGTTCTAACTGGTGGCGGCGCTCTGCTTCGCGGTCTAGATGAGCGACTACGTCATGAAACTGGAATGCCAGTTCATATTAGTGAGCGTCCATTGCAAGCCGTTGCCGAAGGTTCTGGCAAGTGTGTTGAAGAATTCGAAGCCTTAGAAAAGGTTTTGATTTCTGAACCTCGCCGTTAAGGAGAAAATAAATTGGCAGCTGGTGGCAACAATCGTTCTCGCCTTCTGCTTGTAATTCTTCTTGTAACTTCACTATTTCTAATTACTCTAGATCTTCGTGGCGTAAGCATCACCAAGAATTCAAGATCAGCGACCCAATCCTTATTGGCCCCAGTTCAACGAGGGGTGTCAGATTTCTTCTCACCAGTAGGCAATTTTTTCTCTGATGTAAAGAATTTCGGAAAGACTAAGGCTGAGCTTAAAGACTTAAAGAGCGAGAATGCCAAACTTCGCAAGAAGGTAATTTTTAATAAGGACACCAGCGGACAGCTCAAGAAGTTAAAAGGCGTATTGGATCTTGCGGGACGTGGCGGATATAAAGTTGTATCTGCTCGAGTAATCGGCAAGGGAAGTTCATCAACATTTAGCCAGACAATAACAATCGACGCTGGTACTAATGATGGCGTAAATAAAGATATGACCGTCATGGGGGAGTTTGGTCTTGTTGGCGTTATTAAGAGCGCAACATCGACATCTTCCATAGTTCTACTGATGAATGATCCAACATTTCGCATCGGTGTTCGCATAGCAAGGAGCCAGAGCGTTGGGGTTTTAATGGGCGAAGGAGATAACACATTTACTCTTCAACTATTGGATCCATCAGGAAGCATAGAAGTAAATGATGTGTTGCTCTCACTCGGTAGCGATAACAACAGACCTTTTGTCCCAGGTTTACCAGTCGGCTATGTGAAGTCGGTAAAAAACACCAGTGCAACCCTGACGCAAGAAGCGAGTGTTAAGAGTTACTCAAATCTAGGAAGTCTTGGAGTTGTATCAGTAATTGTTAAAGTTTCAAATGGTGGGCCAAAAGATGCGCTGATACCGCGGCCAACACCAACACCAACAACAACAATTTATGTAACGCAATCACCAACACCTGAGGCAACGAATTGAGTTGGTCCCGCGCTGGATTTAGCGCCCTTATTCTCCTTCTCTTTTTCGTTGTTCAAGAATCTGCTATTTCAAAGATTGATTTTCCTATTTCAGGTTTCTCCCTCTATCTATGTGTACTTCTTGGACTAATGGCACTCGAAGATAGATTCGGTGCAATTGCGATGGGCTTCATTGGGGGCTTAATTCTTGATCTTTCACCATCTAGTGATTCTCCTTTTGGAAAATGGGCGCTCATTCTTACTCTTGTTGGTTATTTGTTCTCTAGAAATCGCGAAAGCATTGGTGACTTTACTGAAAGGCCAATGGCATTTGTTTTATTTGTGTCAGCCGGAGCAACCGCAACGTTATTAATATTCCTAATATTTGGCGTAATACTTGGCGAAAATAATGGAGCCGTCCTTACTAATTTGCAGACTGTAGTTGGTAATGGAATCTGGACTTTATTATTTTCATCAGTTTTATTGCCGGGCCTAGTAGCACTCCGCAATTACACATTAACCTCTAGAGAGCGACTATGAGTGTTCGCTCTAGGCTCAATTTAGTTATTGTCCAGGCGTTAATTATTTCATTAATGCTCTCTTTAACTGGGCGACTCTTTTACTTACAAGTTGCGTCAGGCCTTAAGTACCAGGATGCTGCACTTAGTATTCAGAGTCGCGATGTTGTAAATCCAGCAATTCGCGGTGCAATTGTTGATAGTTCTGGAATTCCACTCGTCATGGACCGTCCTGGAATGGTGATATCAGTTGATCGCAGCGTTATTGATAAATTGCCCGACGAAGGTAGCGGAGTTATTGCTCGGGTAGCCAAACTTGTCGGCAAGACGCCCGAGAATGTTTTTATCGCAACGAGGCTTTGCGGTGAGATTAAATCTTCGCAAAACTTAGGATGTTGGAAAGGAACACGATTCCAACCTATCCCAGTAACGAGAACCGCTACTAAAGAACAAGCTCTGAAAGTTCTAGAGAATTCAGATTTATTTCCTGGAATAACTGCAATGTCAGTTCCGGTTCGGAGCTACCCGTCGATGGCGGGAGAGAATGCGGCACATGTACTTGGTTATGTTGGATCTGTAAATGAAGATGATTTACTTGATTCAGAAAAGAATTATTATCGTGAAGAAACTATTGGAAAAGATGGTCTTGAATCTCAATATGATGAATATCTGCGTGGCCGTGCAGGTATAAAGACAGTAATCGTGGATCGCAAAGAGTCCGTAACCAAACAGGCTATTAGCACTCAACCAATTTCAGGTTTTAACTTGGTAACAAATCTGGATGCAAGGTTGCAGGCTGCAACTGAGAAAGCGCTGCAGTCATCGGTGTTAAGAGCAAAATCACTTGGTGGTCGGGCAGATGGTGGCGCAGCAATTGTGATGGATGTGAATAGTGGAAAGATTTTGGCCCTTGCTTCGTACCCTACATATGATCCAAATATTTGGCAGATAGGATTAACCCAGAAGCAAGCAAATAATTTATTTAGTGAAAGCTCTGGCGTTCCGGCACTTAATAGACCGCTTCAAGGAATGTATGCACCAGCATCAACATTTAAATCTGTTTCAGTCGTAGCTGCCATAAATGCCGGATACAACATGAGCGCTACCTATAAGTGTCCTTCAAAAGTGCAGATTGGTAACCGGGAATTCGCTAACTTTGAAAGTAAATCTCAGGGAACAATTACGATGAAGCGCGCAATTGCAATTTCTTGCGACACTATTTGGTATCAAATTGCCTACGATGAATGGGTCCGCGATGGTGGACTTTCACCTAAGTCGGGGCTGCACGATTACTTCTTCACTGCGGCTCGTGGCTTTGGTATCGGAAAAGTAACTGGAATTGATCTGCCAAGTGAGGCCTCAGGTCGACTTCCAGATCGCGCCTGGAAAGAGCGGATATATAAAGAAAATAAGAATTTCTATTGTAATTTTAAGACTCGTGCCAAGAAATCAGATTTAACGCCATTCTTAATTGAAGTTGCCCGCGAAAATTGTCTCGATGGAAATATTGTTCGTGCGGGAGATGCGGTTAACTTCTCGATTGGCCAAGGTGATACCTTGCTAACTCCAATTCAGATGACCCAACTTTATGCCGCGATAGCTAACGGTGGCACAATTTATAAACCACAAGTTGCCCGAGCCATTGTTAAGCCAAACGGGGATGTTGTTAAAGAGTTCTTACCTGAAGTTGTTGAGACCGATGTCTTATCAAAGAAAGCTAGTAAGTTTTTGCATGAAGCACTTCGTGCTGTTGTAACAGAGGGAACCGCAGCAGGAGCGTTCCCAGGATTTCCAATTGCAGTCGCAGGCAAGACTGGAACAGCGGAAGATAAGGGTAGAAATAAAGATGGATCAGCCAAAGCAGACACGGCTTGGTTCGCATCATTTGCTCCAGTAGAAAATCCAAAATATGCAGTTGTTATGGTTGTGAGTCAAGGTGGTTTTGGTGCTTCAATTTCCGCCGTCGGAGTGAAAGATATTTACGCTGCACTCTTTGGAGTAGTTGGTGGAAAAGTTGACCCAACTAAAGAGATTTTCCCTAATGGCGTTCCGAGCAAATTACCAAAAGTTGATCCAAAGAACGCTAAGTTGGTTAAACCATGAGTATCTATTCTCAACGTAAAAGACGAGATCGTTTCCGAGAGAACTTCGGTCAATTCGATCGGATGCTTACCTTTTCGGTCGGTGCTCTGCTAATAATTGGAACTCTTCTCGTTTACGCAGCAACCAGAAATTGGTTCGCCGCTCAAGGCCTTGATCCACAATATTATTTAAAGCGCCACGTAGTTAACATCTTGATTGGTGGCTTGCTTGCTTACCTAACGACCCTAATTGATTATCGATTGCTTCGCGCATACACGCCGATTGTTTGGGGACTTGCAGTACTCGGCTTAATAATTGTTTTAATACCTGGCCTCGGTAGCGAAATTAATGGTTCTAAAGCTTGGATCTCATTTCCTGGTGGTTTCCAAATCCAACCTGCGGAATTGGCAAAGATCGCAATCATTGTTGGTATCTCAATGATTTTGGCAGAAAAACGGGATAAGGATGCAAATCCAACGGATCAAGATGTTTTAAAGGCACTCGCGATTGCAGCAGTTCCTATTATCCTGATTTTGGTGCAACCCGATCTAGGCACAGTCGTAATTATTAGCGCGGCAATCCTTGCAATCATCGGAACATCTGGCGCTCCCACTAGATGGGTAGTTGGACTCCTAATACTTGCGGTTATCGGCGGCTTTGCTGCAGTGCAAACAGGTGTCGTTGATAAATACCAAGTCGCCCGCCTTCAATCATTCGTTGACCCATCAGCAGATCCACAAGCAACTGGATATCAACTTCGCCAATCTAGAATCACAATAGGTTCTGGTGGAATTATCGGAAAAGGTTTATTTAACGGCCCACAAACAAATGGTCGCTTTGTTCCAGAACAACAGACTGACTTTATATTTACCGTTGCAGGTGAGGAGTTAGGTTTCCTTGGAAGTGGTTTCATCTTGCTCTGCTATACCTTGTTTTTCTTGCGAGCTTTTGCAATTGCGCGGCGAACGAATGACTTATTTGGGCGCCTGGTCTGTGTTGGTGTAATCGCCTGGTTTGCCTTCCAAACATTTGAAAATATTGGAATGACTATGGGCTTAGTTCCAATGACGGGCGTTCCGTTGCCATTTATCTCTTATGGTGGATCGAGCATGTTTGCGAATTTAATCGGCCTAGGATTGATTCAAAACGTCCATTTACGCACAAGATAGGTTAAATATTTTCACCTGTAAGCGGGGGCCAAGTTGGTCTTTCGGCGCCTTTTAGGCGATACTTTGACTTAGCATTTCGCGCTCCGAGCGGCCTCAATAAAATTGACGGCCTTAATTACTCGAGGTAGCAGCAGATGCAAAAGCTTTCAAAAGGAAGTTTTACAAATATTTAGTTTTTAGATGAGGATTTAAGGTTATGGCAATAGTGCCAAAGGGTGCGCGTAAGCGCGCAAGCAAAAAATCTGCAGCCAAGGCTGCGGCAAAACAAGAGGCAGAAGTAGTAGAAGTTGATTCGAGCGAAAGCGTCGAGAAGAAAACTTCAAAGAAATCTGCAGCTCCCAGTATTCCGGTTCCTATGTTTCAGGCTGCGCCAGAAGCAGTAGCGCCCAAGAAAGTTAAAGTGAAGGCTGAAGTTGCTGAGGCTCCAGAACAATCAGCAGATAGTGAAGATTCCGATTCCGAAACAGGTGCTCGCCGTCGCCGTCGTGGTGGCAGAGGTCGCCGTCGTGGTGGAAAAGATTCCAATGAGACAACCGAAGATCGCGATTCAGATTCTGATGAAGTACTTGATGCCGGAGAAATTTCCGAAGATGGCGAGGATTCAACATCTACATCTCCACGTCGTCGACGTCGTCGTCGCGCAAAGGGCGATGGCGTAACTGCAGGCGAGACCATTGAAGAAGATGGCGTTATCACTGTTGTAAAGGTGAGAGAACCTAGGGAGGCGCGTCCACCTCGGACCCGCGATGAGCAATCAACTCGTTCTGACAGAGGCGGTCGCAATCGCAGCCGCAGCGATCGAAATGATCGTGGCGATCGAGGCAACCGCAATAACCGCGAACCAAGAGATTTTGTTCGCCGTCGCGGAATGATTATTACTGAATCAGAGTTCTTAGCTCGCCGTGAAAATGTAGATCGTCAGATGTTGGTTCGCCAAGCTGGAGATCGCACCCAGATAGCTGTCCTTGAAGACAAAATCATGGTGGAACATTATGTAAATCGAAACAGCAATATTTCATATGTTGGAAACGTTTATCTTGGAAAAGTCCAGAACGTTCTGCCATCAATGGAAGCGGCTTTCGTAGATATTGGTAAGGGCCGAAATGCAGTTCTTTATGCCGGTGAAGTTAACTGGGATACCGCAGGACTTGCAGATGGCGCACCTCGCAAAATTGAACATGTATTAAAGACTGGTCAATCGGTATTGGTTCAAGTAACAAAAGATCCAATCGGTCAGAAAGGCGCACGCTTAACTAGCCAGATTTCACTTCCAGGTCGCTACTTGGTTTATGTTCCAAGTGGTGAAATGAGCGGAATCAGCCGTCGTCTTCCAGATCAAGAGAGATCACGTCTAAAAACTATTCTTAAGAATTTAATTCCAGAAGATGCTGGCGTAATTGTTCGTACCGCATCTGAAGGTGCCACCGAAGAAGAGCTGGAACGCGATGTAATTCGCCTAAAAGCGCAATGGGAAGATATCGAGAAGAAGTCACAAGAATCTGGCACAAATGCGCCAGCACTTCTTTACTCTGAACCAGATCTAACGGTCCGCGTCATTCGCGATATTTTCAATGAAGATTTCAATAAGTTAATCGTTCAAGGCGATCAAGCTTGGGATGACATCAATAATTACCTCGGCCACATCGCACCTGAACTCACCACGAAGATTGAAAAGTGGACAGGTACACGTGACCTATTTGTAGAGAATCGAATCGAAGAACAACTGGCTAAGGCCTTTGATCGCAAGGTTTATCTACCTTCAGGTGGCTCACTTGTAATTGACCGAACTGAAGCGATGATTGTTATCGACGTTAACACTGGAAAATTTATCGGTAAAGGTGGAAACCTCGAAGAGACTGTTACCAAGAACAACTTGGAAGCAGCAGAAGAAATCGCCCGCCAACTTCGCTTGCGCGATATGGGTGGAATTGTTGTTATCGACTTTATTGATATGACCCTTGAGTCAAACCGTGATCTTGTACTTCGCCGACTAGTTGAAAGTCTTGGTCGCGATCGCACTAAGCATCAAGTTGCAGAAGTTACTTCACTTGGTTTAGTTCAAATGACTCGAAAGCGTGTAGGACAAGGGCTAATCGAAGCGTTCTCAACAACTTGCGAAAGTTGTGGCGGTCGCGGAATTCATATTCATTCAGAACCTGTAACGAAGGTTGCACTTGAGAAGGATATGGAACAACGTTATGTGCCACAGGTTCATGAAGATGAGGCTGAAGCAGTAGAAGCAGCAGAAGTTGTAGAAATTGTAGAAGAGGTAGAGGTTGCAGAAGTTAAGGCTCCTGCGCCAAAGCGTCGCCGTCGGGCAGTTAGTACTGGGGTAATTACGCCCGAATAGGGCCAGTTATAGCCAGTTGCAGCCAGTTTGACCTAAGGGCTACGCGCTCCGTATCCTTACCCTCTGCCAGTTTCCTGGCTAATTTAATAAATGCATTTGGAAAGGTGTCACCGTGTACGCGATTGTAAAAGCAGGCGGCCGTCAAGAGAAGGTTGCCGTTGGCGACACAGTTATTGTCGATCGTATCGATGCAAAAGCCGGTGCAGCTGTTTCATTCCCAGCGCTACTT
>WLJX01000017.1 GCA_009701575.1 Actinomycetota bacterium | reverse complement strand
CTTTCAAGCTATTTAGCCAAGGCAAAGTTGGAATGATCAATGCTTCAGTGTTCTTCCCATCAACACTTAAGGATTACAAGAGCAAGGTCGATTACGGCGTCGCTCCATTCCCACACTCAGCAACCGGAAAGTCAATCACTCTTGGCGTTCAGGATTACTTCATGGCATTCAAGAAGCCAGGAAACGCAGAAGCAGTTAAGGCATGGATGAACTTCTTGTTCCAGCCTTCAAACTACGCAGGATTCCTAAAGGCTGCTGGTGGATTCATTCCAGCAACTAAGTCCGCTTCATCAGCTGTGGACTCTTCATTGCTTCCATTCATCAACCAACTTCCAAATGCAATCTTCTACCCAGGAGATCTAGCAGCTTGGCCAAAGGTTGCAGGAACAATTACAACCCAAGTTGGAACAGGTGTTATCTACGATGCCAAGGGCGTTCTAGATAAGATCCAAAAGGTTGCAGTTGCTGCAGGTACTAAGTAATTAGTTCCTAATCAATTACAAAGCAATAAACAGTAAATAAGTAAGAAAAAGTAGTAAACGAGATAGGGTCTTGGTAGGTTAAAAACCACCGAGGCCCTATTTCTTAAAATTTAGCAAGACTAAAGTAAACAAGGAGCAACTGAGTTGACTGCAATAAGTATGGGTGCGAATAAAATAAAGAATCGTCGCCCCGCTAACTCAGTAATAAGTGCCCTGCCGTGGATAGGTCCGGCAATACTTTTAATTCTTCTAGTTGTGGTCTGGCCAGCGATTGAGTTAATTCGAATCTCGCTCACCAAAATAACTTCCGCGGGTTCTCTTGAAGGATTTAATGGACTTGGCAATTACCGACTTTTATTTGAAAATCCAGATCTAAAGACAATCGCAATTCGCACTGTTACCTGGGTGCTAAGCGTTGTATTCCTAACGGTTATTATTTCGCTGCCACTTGCGCAATTGATCAATCAAAATTTCCCAGGTCGCAAGTTTGTGCGCTGGGCGATGATTGTCCCTTGGGCTGCATCAGTAGTAATGACATCGATTATTTGGAAGTGGATGCTCGAGCTAACTTCTGGTGAATTCAATTTAACTTTGCGCCAACTTGGATTACAAAATGGCCAACCAGTCGATTGGCTGCGCGATCCGCGTTATTCATTCTTCGTTCTAATCTGGGTTGCAGTATTTGTCTCAATCCCCTTCACAACATTCGTAATCTTGGCTGGTCTGCAATCTATTCCACATGACATTATTGAGGCCGCCCAAGTAGATGGTGCAGGCTCATGGCAGGTCTATCGCGGCATTAAGTTCCCGTTGCTTCGCAACTCATTATTGATTGCCACGATTATTAACCTTATTAACGTCTTCAACTCCTTCCCGATTATTTGGGCCTTAACGCGAGGTGGGCCGGGATATAACACGGATACAACAACAACCTTTGCCTACAAGATGGCCTTCGTTGAATACAACATGGGGCCTTCGACGGCGCTTGGTGTAATTAACTTTGGATTCATTATGTTGATTGTGCTGATTTATTTGCGCGTTACTAAAGCGACTCGAGACCAAGCATGAAGAAGGACAAAGTGAAATTCGTGTGGACGCCTAAGAAGGCCGCGACCGCTATTAGTGCATACATGGTTGGACTCTTCTTTATCTATCCATATATAAATATGTTGTTGACCTCGCTAAAACCGCATGGCGAACTTTATGCAAATCCAACAACTCGCCTGCCCAAGTCTTGGAATTTCAGTAACTATCTCGATGTTTGGTCAAAGGCTCCGATCGCTGATTTCTTGACAGCGAGCGTTGTGGTCTCAGTTTGTGCAACTCTTCTAGTTCTAATCGTTTCAGTGCCAGCCGCATATTATGTTGCGCGAAATCGCTTCAAAGGCCGTGCAGCATTCTTGTTGTTAGTACTTGCTACTCAAATGTTCTCCCCTACCGCTTTGATTATCGGAATCTTTCGCGAAGTTAAATTCTTTGGACTTCTCGATACCTGGCCGGCTTTGATTGTTGTTAACGCAGGATTTAACCTCGCCTTTGCAGTTTGGCTGCTCTCTGGATTTTTTGCCAGCGTGCCAGTTGAAATCGAGGAAGCTGCAATGGTTGATGGTTGCACTAGATTCCAAGCACTTCGTCGGATTGTCCTTCCGGTAACTCTGCCAGGACTTGTCACTGCGGTGATTTTCACCTTCGTGGCAACGTGGAATGAATTCACCGTTGCACTTACCGTTATTAGCTCTCCTGCACGTCAACCAATTTCGACAGGTATTACAACCTTCGTTGGGCAATATGACGTGGCCTGGGAATATCTCTTCACTACCACCGCAATTGCAATTGTCCCTGTTGTAATTCTCTTCATTAGTATTGAAAAATACTTGGTAGGCGGGCTAACTGCAGGAAGTGTTAAGTAATTTAACTAGCTTTTTTATTTTACTTTTCTGACCGAACGCCCTGGCAACTCACTGGTGCGCTTTCCACCATCAAGAGTTTTTATTCCACCAATCCAAACACTTTCAAATCCTGCGGCTGGTAGCCGTGGTTCTTCATAGGTTGCGCGATCTTTCACCGTCGAGGCATCAAAGAGCGTTAAGTCTGCGATATATCCAGTGCGAATCAGGCCACGATCTTTAAGTGACAAGCGCTTTGCTGGACGTCCGGTCATGCGATTTATTGCACCTTCCATCGTGAGAATTTTCTCCTCGCGGGCATAAACCCCAAGGTATCTCGCAAAAGTTCCATAGCCACGTGGATGTGGGCGATTGCCGGTCAAGATGCCATCAGTACCGACCATATGTTTTGGATGTTGCATGATTGCGCGAACATTTGGTTCATAACCCGAGTGCAAGATGCAGGAGATTTTGAAATCTTCATCAACGATTAAATTAAGATAGAACTCAACTGGATCTTTACTTTCAGCCTTTGCCGCTTCAACTAAGTAAACTCCAACATACTTTTCATTGTGTTTCTGGGTCACACCAGCAATAACAATGCAAGACCAATTAACTATGCCGCCTTGATTTCCATCAGATCCACTTACATTTAAGTTATTAATAATCTTCAAGCGATTTTGGGGATCAATAATTCGAGAGCGCATCGCTTCTTTACCACCAGCTTGGCACCATGATGGAAGTAGCGCATGTAGGTATGTAGACCCCGCTAAATAGGGATAGGTGTCGAGAGTTACATCGATTCCTTCCGCTTCAGCCTTTGCTAACTTTTCAAATAGTAATTCAGTCTTGTCGTGAAATATTGGTGCGCTCATATGACAATGCGTAAGGTTTAGCGCACATTTCGCAGCCCGACTGATATCAATACATTCATCAACCGCATCTAGAAAATTAGCGCCGTAGTTACGGTGGTGCGGAGAATAGAAGCCGCCATACTTTGCAACAACTGCTGCTAACTTAGAAATCTCTTCGTTGCTTGCATACATCGCGGGAACATAGGTAAGGCCGCCTGACATACCTACTGCGCCTTGACGCATTCCTTCATCAACAAGTGCAAGTTGGTGTTTAAGTTGTTCAGGAGTCGCATCGCCGGGTTCATTGCCACAAGCAAGCATTCGAACATTGCCATGAGGAATTAAATAGGCAACATTTACGGCCGCGCCACGATCAACAACGTTTAGATAATCACCGACCGATCTAAATTTCCAATCAATTCCCGCTGGATCGGCGTTCCAGCCAAATAGTTGATCACGCAATACTGCAAGAGTTGATTCGTCTGATGGCGCATAACTCAAGCCATCTTGGCCAAGCACTTCGAGGGTTACGCCTTGAGTTACCTTTGATAAATGCTCAGGATCTGAAATAACTGCAAGATCTGAGTGGGCATGCATATCAATGAAGCCAGGGCTCAAAGTTAAATCAGAAGCATCGACAATTTTGCCGCGTTCATTTCCCTTTATAACTTTACCGATTTCAGCAATCTTGCCTTCGACAACAATTACATCTTCTTTAACTCCAACAGAACCGGAGCCATCAATTACTGTGGCTCCGCGAACTGTGAAAGTGTTATCGGACAACTTTAATCAGAGCCTTCAACAGCTGGATACATCGGATTGAACCCGGCAAGCAATCCGCCATCGACTACAAACTCAGTTCCTGTCATCCATGGTGCTTGATCGGATGCTAAGTAGAGAACTGCAGCGGCAATGTCTGAAGGTTTTCCTACGCGCCCAAGCGGATACCAAGTTTTCAAAACATCAAAGACTGCTGGGTTTCTATCGATGCGCTCTTGCCAAATTTCAGTTGCGATAGTTCCCGGAACAATAGTGTTACAGCGAACGTTGTTCTTTCCGTAGCGAACTGCAACTGTGCGAGTAAGCGCATGTAGCGCTCCCTTAGATGCGGAGTATGAATCGCTTCCGATCATCATCTTCGAATTAACGGTACCGATGTTAATTATCGAGCCGCTCTTTCGCGCAATCATTCCAGGCAGGATTGCTTTAATGCAGAGAAATGGTGCTGCGGTGTTGATAGCAAAGGTTCTATTCCACATTTCTAGCGAAGTATGTAGAAGATCTTCCGGATCATGTGTTGCGGCATTATTTACAAATACTTCAATTTTGCCGAAATCCTTCTCAATCTGGGCAATTGCATCGTTAATCTGTGATTCAACTTGTAGATCAGCCACGTAGCCAGTTACATCTCCACCAGCGCTCTTTAATTCAGCAACCGTTTTATCAAGAGTCTCTTTATTAACTTCGATAATTGCAACCTTCATCTTCGCAGCGGCTGCTGCGGTGGCCATCTCGCGACCAATACTGCGCCCGCCACCAGTTATTACGATGGTACGACCAGCTAGTTCCGCTGCGAATTGGTAGGTCATTTACAGTGCCACTACAAAATCGATTTCAACCAGGATATTGATTAGATCTGAACCAACAGTTGTACGAACTGGGAATGGTGCTGAAAGAAATTCGCGGTAGGCCTTGTCGTACTCTGCGAAGTCAGCAACACAGTTTTGTAGATGTGCTGTTGTCTTAACTACCTGGCTGAAATCTGCGCCAACTTCATCAAGAATTGCCTTTAAGTTAATAAGGGTCTGACGAGTTTGTGGACCAACTCCACCTTCGACAATTTTGCCAGTAGCAGGATCAACTGGACCCATGCCACAGGTATAGAGAAAACCATTTGCGATAACGCCATGTGAATATGAACCACCTGGTGCTGGAGCGCCTTTTGCAGTTACATGCTTGATTGTTGTGTTAGCCATGATTACCTTTCAGTTGGAAGTTATCTAGAAATGGGTATGAACTAAATCTATTACATCGTAATTGTCATTAACTACTGGAATTAGGCGCCACTTGTCGAAGTTTGTGCAGGGGTGAGAAATTCCACAGCCAATTACATCGCCAACGGCAACTGAACCAGGTGTGATTCTCATAAATGCATGCTGATCGGATAGCGCAAATACTTTTCCTGCGAAGGGCTGAAGTTTTCCATCTAGTTTTAGGATAGGAATTGGGTGATCAATATCTATTCCAGCATCACGTTTTCCAAAATTAAGTAGTGCTAAGTCGGGATCTGGAACACTTAATACTCGCGCCCAAAGTTCAAGAGCTGGAAAGAAACGTTCGCTATCTGATAGCCCCATAAATGGGTTTGAGTTCTCGTAATAAATATGGTCGTGGCTTACATAACCGCCACTGCGCAGAATGCGGTGAGCATCGCCCTCATACTTCGCAAACTCCTCGGCAACATAATCGAAGTAAGAACTTCCTCCGGCAGAAATTATAATTTTATCGCCGCGTACATACGGTTCAACAATTCTTGCGGCTGCAACAATGTGACGAAGGAAAGTTCTTAACTTCTCAATTCCCTCTTCCTTTCGGTTGCCACCTGGAATCACTCCCTCGAAACCAGAAACTCCTCGGACATAAATGCGATCATCTTTGGCAATTTCATCCAAAATTACTTTCAAAAGTTCTAAGTCGCGGATTCCGGTGCGCCCACCGACTGACCCAAGTTCCATGAAAATATGTAGCTTTGCATTTGGAACTTTAGCAATTGAATTTTGGGCAATCTTAAGTCCAGCAAGGGAATCGATATAGAAAATAATCTCGCCGGCACCGCTGCCATTGATCTTTGCGATTTCTGCGATCGAAGTTGGTTCAACTACTTCATTTCCAATAATTAATCGCTTAAATCCAGAGGCATACATCATTGAGGCTTGACTGAAATTTGCGACAGTTAGCGCCCAAGCGCCTGCATCGATTTGGCGCTGTGAAATCTTTGTTGACATCGATGTTTTAACATGTGGGGCTATTTCAAAGCCGAGTGACTTGCAATAAGCAGCCATACGTTTGATGTTATGTTCCAGCGCGCTTTCTCGCAGGATCATGATTGGGAATTGAAAATCAGATGTAAACAAATTCGGCTTTGTGGCTAGGAAATCGCTGATGCTCTTTCCTTGGGCTGCAATTGGCATCCCTTTGTGGAATATCGAGATTAAATCAGCATCAGGCACGTGCTCACCCTAGCAATTGCAACGGCCCAGCGCTAGGAAAGTTTTAACTTTCATGCGAAAATACGGCGTGAATCAAATCGGGTCGATTATGCAATCAGAGATAGCCGAAATCCCAACCATTTTTTCCAAGTTAATTGCTTCTGAAGCACAATTTGGCGCCCTTGCGGGGCTGCTCAAAACCAGCGATATTCAATCGGTTTTGGTTCTAGCCCGAGGCACATCAGATAATGCCGCCCACTTTCTAAAATATTTGATTGAAACCCAACTCGGCTTACCTGTTGGATTGACCTCGCCCTCTTCAGTAACTATCTATCACTCAAAATTGCACTTTGAAAAGACGCTAGTTGTCGCCATTAGCCAGAGCGGACAATCAACAGATCTCGTTGAATACGCTTCTGCGGCAAAAGCTGGTGGCGCAAAGATTGTTGCAATCACCAACGATGTTGCCTCTCCCCTAGCAAAGCTTGCTGATCACCATTTAGAATTGATGGCAGGTAAAGAGATAGCTGTTGCTGCAACAAAAACTTATGCGGCGCAACTTCTTAGTTGTTTGTTACTCGTCAACGCTTGGAGTTCAACTCTAAAGAATTTCAAATCTATAGTTGCTGCTGGAGAGAAACTCCTTGCAAATTTAGGTCCAGTTAATACCGCGGTTTCAAAGTGTGAGCGAAGCAATGAGATTGTTGTCCTGGGTCGCGGATTCTCTTATCCAAATGCCCGCGAGGCTGCGTTAAAGATTCAGGAGACTAGCAAGTTTTCTGTTCAAGGTCTGTCGATTGCCGATTACATGCACGGACCGATTTCTGCCCTAACCAGTGATACCCAAGTTTTTATTATGGCCCCTAATGGATTTTCACTTGATTCACTTAAAGGTGACTTAGAAAAGATTCGCGCTAGATCCCCAGAGATTTTCTGGTTTGGTTCTGGCGCTCTAGCCCTTCCTGGTGAAGTTGTTGTTCCTGGGGCTGATTGTGAAAATGAAATTTACTCAAGTGTTGTTGATTCAATTATTTTGCAGAGCTTCGCACTGGAGTTTGCTCGTAAGAATGGTTTGAATCCCGATAGTCCGGAAGGACTTAGCAAGGTAACACTTACAAGGTAATGGCTCACTTGTGAATGGAAACGTAATTTTCTTTGATGGCGGCGGATCGGGTATTCGCGCTAAATCTGAGAGCGTAGAAGGCAAGTCAATCACTAAGAATTTTGCAGGTTTCACACCTGGAGAACTTCCACTGGTTGATTATCTGGCCAATTTGATTATTGATTTTGCCAGCGAAGTTGGCGGTCCTATTGATCGAGCGGTACTTGCTGTTGCTACGTTGCCTGCCGACGATAAGCAGTACGGTGATATTGCAAAAGCAGTATTAGCAAAATCAGAAGTCAAAGAACTTTGGATCTGTAGTGATTCAGTTAGCGCATGCGCGGCAGCCGTTGAGAAAGATGGCGTTGTTATTGCAGCGGGTACAGGAATCACGGCACTGGCAGTTGGAAAGAATCGCACTATGGCACATCCACTTGCCGGTGACGGGTTTCTAATTGGTGATGAGGCAAGTGCATATTGGATAGGCAAGATGGCTTTAAACTCAGCGCTTCGTGCACGGGATGGTCGTGGTGGCGATAGCGAAATCCTTAACGTTGCATGTAAGCACTTTGGCACAGAGCCTTATCAACTAGCCCATATCGTTCATCAACAAATTCGACCAGTACATGAAATTGCATCCTTTGCCAAAATAGTTAATGAACTAGCTGCATCAGGAAACCAGGCTGCGACTGAAATTTTAGATGCAGCAGCAGATGAGGTTGTCCTAATTGCCATAACCGCAAAACGAGAATGTAGCGGAGGCCCCGATTTTCAAGTTGCGCTAATTGGTGGAGTTCTCGCTCCGGATAACTTAGTGACAAAAATGGTTGCAAAGAAGTTGGAAGCTCATGGGCTAAGTATTCACACCTCGGGCAAGAGTTCACTTGATGGTGCTGGAATTCTGGCAACTTTAGAAGGCCCTGGAGTATTTCAAAAACTAATTAGAACTTTTAAGAAATAATGAAGCCGCTATATATAGATCTTCAAGTTAATGGCCATGGTGGTGTTGACCTGCTTTCGGCAAAGAGTGCTGATGAAGTTCGCAAAGTTTCAAGGTCGCTTTATGAAAATGGCGTAGTTGGATATCTGCCAACAATTATTACCTCTGCTCTTTCCGATGCAGTTCGCGCTATTAAGTTAATCGAAGAAGTTCGCAACAATCCTCTGCCAGGTGAAGCCAAAATTCTCGGGACACATTTAGAGGGACCCTTTATCTCGATGGAAAAACGTGGAGTTCATCCCCTTGAACATGTCGTCGCCCCAGATCTAAACCACTTAAAGGCCCTATTAAAAGCTGGGTTGATAAAAATTGTCACGATTGCACCTGAATTGCCCGGTGCAATTGAATTGATCCAATACCTAGTTGCTAATGGCATCGTTGTTTCACTTGGCCACACCAATGCAAATCGCGAGGAAGCGATTGCTGGATTTAATGCTGGCGCGAAGACTGTTACACATCTATTTAATGCAATGCCTAAGCCACCTCTGGATGGAACCGCCCAGGTAGCAATCGAACGCGATGACATCATGATTCAAATAATTATTGATGAAGTTCATGTGCCAAATGAATTAGTTAAATCGACCCTAGCGAAAGTTAGTGATCGCTTTATCGTTACAAATGATCCGATTGCGGCTGCTGGTCTGGGTTCAGGAACATATTCATTAGGAAATATGCAGATATCGGTTGAAGGCGGACAAGCTCGACGTGCAGATGGAACTCTTGCTGGTGGAATTGGCACACTTTCGGAATCACTAGAAATTATGAAATCGATTGGAATTAATCCGGTTGATGCTCTTGCAAGTATTACGACCCGGCCATGTGAATTAATTGGCGTTGATTACCAGAGTTTAATTAGCTAAAACTTACTTGGGTCAACCAGAATCTTTGGTCCGGCTCCTGCGCCCGTAGGTCTTTTACCTAGAAAGACTTCCCCTACCTCATTTAGCCCAACTGTTGCACCAACGATAATTCGAGGATTGATTCGGCCACTCTTTATAAACTCAATTGAATGTGGCAACCCAGGTGAGCCAGAGAGAATTCCAACCATTGTTATATCTTTGAAAACTAATTTCCGAGAATCAATCATCGCAGAATTGTTATCAACTCCTATTAATACGATGCGTCCGCCAGGTTCAACTAGATCGACTAATTTTGCTGGAACGCCACGGTCAAAGGTCGCATCTATAACTACGTCATATCCACCATCGATTTCGATGACACTTTCACCAGCGGAAGCCGCACCAACTTCAATTGCCAACTTAATTGTTACCGGATCTTTTCCAACCATATGAACAGTTGCGCCCATCGCAATACAAAACTGGGCGGTTAACAACCCAATAGTTCCAGTTCCCCAAATCAATATTTGCTTACCTGGCGCAGGTTGCGCGGCATCAGCCACTCGCCAAGCATTCGCTCCTGGCTCAACAAGAGCACCAATGGTGTCATCGAATGACTCGGGGATTTCATGTAAGAAGCGAGCGGGAATTGCTAATTGTTCGGCAAGTGCACCGCTCCAGCCATTTCGAATTCCAACTTCAAAGCGATTAGCGCAAGTGTGTTGACGCCCAGTTTTGCAGCGTTTGCACTCTCCGCAACCGAGCATTACATCACCAACAAATCGACGGCCAATTAATTTCGCATCTACTCCTGCGCCAACACTTATAACTGTTCCAGTCCATTCGTGACCAATTCGCATTGGATACTTTGCCTGGCCATCATGCAGATATGGCATTGAACCATTGAAGAATTCAACATCTGTACCACATATACCCACACGATTTACTTTTACTATTGCTTCACCACTTTGCGCAATCGGAGGGGCAACATCTTGCAACTCAAAGGTCTTAGGGGCGGTTACAACAAAGGCTTTCATAGTGTTGCAATCTTATTTGAAATTAATTCCAATATGGAAGTGCTACGGATTATCTCTAAATCTTCGGCGATGGCAGGAAAGAGACCCGAGTCTAATTTTCTAGTGAATTCAGGCAACGTCAGCGTTTGGGTGACCGCTTCTAGCGGAACTGATATCTGCGCCAGTGGCGTCAACTTATGAGCAAGTGGATCATCAATTTCGGAATTTGTCGCCAAGAAATGAATCCAGATTGCTATCGCCGCTTGATGTAGCGAAGGCGACTTGCCCTGACTTGCTAGCTCATTTGCACCATCAAAGATTCGTTGCTGCATCTTCTGCGAGCCATCCATTGCAATTTGATGGGCGCGATGGCGAAGAGTTGGATTAGATATCCGCTTTCTAATAGTGGCGCCATAAGAAACCAAATCAATACCACCGGTTTCAACTATCGAAGGAACCATCTCGCGCTCTTGCAGCGCTTGAATGAATGGCGCAATAGTTGGATGGACGATTGCATTGGCCACGAATTCAATTCCCTCTACTTCGCCAATATATGCAAGGGTGGAGTGGACGCCATTAAAGAGGCGAATTTTGGCTAATTCATAAGGCTTAACATCAGGAACAAATTCAACACCTGAACCTACAAATAGCGGCGCAATAGCGTCATGTTCAATAACCCACTGATTAAAAGGTTCAGTGGTGATTGCAGCACTCGTCATTGCTGGAACTATGCGATCAATCATCGAGTTCGGAAAGCGAATATTTGAAGCGACCCACTCCTGAAGTTTGCTATCACCATCGGCTGCAATAACCTCAAGAACTAGTTCACGTAAGAATTTGCTATTACTTGGAACGTTGTCACAAGAAACTACTGCGATGCCAGGGGCGTTTGCTTTAAATCTTTCGCTAAGTAAATGTGCCAACCGAGCCGGTACGCCGTCAGGGCCATCATTCTTGTAAGCCTTCTCAGTAACGGTCAGCGTTATCGCTTGCAAATCTGGGCTTGCTGCGATTTCGTTAATACGTGCAATATCTCGTGGATAAAAGAGTGACTCCTTAATTGATTCAACCAGAGTAGTGGTTTCACCGCTTGCATCTCGGGCAATCACTTCATATTTATTGCCTTGGGCGGTGAGAGAATCCGCAACATCGGACTTGCGCATCGAAATACTTGCAATGTTCTGCTTTATAAATACCGCTTGATGTGCACGATGAAAGGCGCCAAGGCCGAGATGAAGGAATTGAATTGGTTCTGACATATTCGTCATTTACAGATTGAAGAAATCTTTAGAGAGGTTGTATGCCAAGTCTCCAGCAAGTTCCATCGCCTCATTTTCAGTAATTCGATGGCGACTTACTTCACGGGCCAAGTAACCAGAATCAAAACGCCTTGCAACATCATGTCGAACCGGTATAGAGGCAAACGCTCTGGTGTCATCAATAAATCCAACGGTGTTGTAATAACCAGCAGTTTCGGTGACAGCTTCGCGCCAACGCTCTAAACCATTTAGCGAATCATGGAACCACCATGGTGGACCAAGTCGAAGCGCGGGATAAGCGCCAGCAAGTGGCGCAAGTTCTCTGGCATAAGTTGATTCATCTAAGGTGAAAATAACCGCTTTGAAATTTGGATGCTTGCCGACCGCATTTAATAGCGGTTGTAACTCTCTCGTATAAGTAGTGGCTACTGGAATATCAAAGCCTTTATCTGGGCCAAATTTTGCGAATACTTCAGCATCATAATTGCGCAGTGATCCTGGATGTATCTGCATTACAAGCCCATCATCAGCAGCCATAAGTGCATGCTCAAAGAGAATTGCCGCACGGAAGTCATCTAGCTCGGAGCCCGTAGCAGTACCAGTCAACGCTTTAGCAAAGAGTCGTTCGACTTCACTACCTTCAAGTTTTAAGGTGCGTGCGCTAAACACCCCGTGATCAGTTGCAGTAGCACCATTATCTTTAAAGTGGGCTCGAGCTTTGCGGAGTGCAGCAAGTAAATTTGCAAAGGAAGTTATCTCAATTCCATTGCGCTTACCTAAATCCGCTAAGTTTGATTTCCAATCTAAACGTTCCGGATCAGAAACTCCATCTGGCCTAAAGGTTGGAATTATTCGACCACCAAGATCAATCTTAGAAAGTTCAATATGGGCATCAAGTGAATCAGCAGTTGCATCTGTTGTGGCAAGAAGCTCGATATTAAATTTCTTAAATAGCGCTTGAGGCTTAAATTCTGCGCTCTGCAATTTGACGTTAATTTGGCTATAAATCTTTGCAGCGTTCTCTGGCGCCAAGATTTCACTTACATCAAAGAGCGTAGCCAAGATTTCTTGGAACCAGATTCGAGATGGCGTTGATCTAAACAATTTCCAATTCTGTGCTAGCAACGCCCAATTTTCTTCTGGTGAATTTTTGGCCAATTGGTCGTACTTAACTCCTTGGCTGTGCAACATCCGCAAGATGTAATGATCAGGTGCCATTAATAGCGCGACTGGATCAGAAAAATTTTGGTTAGCAAGAATCATCGAGGCATCAACGTGACCATGTGGGGAGATAATTGGATACTTTCGCATCTCGCCATAGATGGCGCGGGCTAAGGGAAGGTGTTCACTCTCACCCAAATATCTATCTGCATATGCGTTAGCCATTCGTTGCTAAGCCCTTCAACCAATCGAAAGCAGATACTTGCATCTCGACTGTAAATGAGTGTCCGACTGGATAAGTGTCAGATTTGTAGTTGCCTTCACTCTTCGCAAATGCACTCTTTAGTGCGCTATCCGCGTCGCGCATGCCCTCTTTAGTAAAGAGTTGATCCTCGCCACAAAATTGAACATAAAGAGGCGTTGAATTAATTGTGCAGAGCCCGGGCCAATCACTCTTTGCGGCTAAGCCTTGGGGAAAGAACATCCAGGAATGTGGCGCAATATGCGTTGGCAGCATCGACTTGTACGTTGCCATCGCACCTACACAAACGACTGCGTTTAAATCTGGGCTTGTTGCATGAAGATAAACCGCCCGACAGCCGCCACCGGAAAGGCCAACGGCCGAAATTGAATCGGATATCTCTGGCAGAGATTTTGCAACTTCCAAAGCAACGCGATCATCGAAGTTAAGTAGGCCGGAAAGTGTTGTTCCAAAGAGACTCAAATATTTAGAGAGCGCCATTGATTCGTGCATTACCGAGAGGCGTTCATAATCTTTTGCACCAAGTAACTCAATTAGTCGAGCGGGCATATCCTCCTTTTTAAATCTGCGCGATCCCCACATGAAACAATCAAAAGCTAAGACTGCAAATCCTTTTTTGGCTAAGGCATTTGCTGCTCCGCGATTTCCGTAATGATCGCGCTTAACCCAAGCCGCGCTTTCGGGAAGATCACCAACGCCATCGACAACTTTCTCTTTACCAAATTCTTTTACATCATCATGGCTATGGAGAAAGAGCGCGCCTGGAAGTGGTGTATTTACGCCGTCAGGCACTAGAAGAAAGGCTTCGGTGCGCGGACCGTATCCGGTGCTCCAACTTATTTCGGTGATTGTTACGCCATCATGTGAATGGCTCTTGCCACGTTTGATTTGAAAGTCAGTTGGAAATTTTGGAAGTTGACCAAATAACTTAATTAAACCGGCCGTATCAATATTTGGAATAATTGGTGGGGAAAACTCGAGCACTTTTTCTAAGTCGGCGAAGCTTCCCAAATTCGTGAACATCTTGTGAGTATCTAACCAATAATCTTTCGCTAAGGGAAGGGTCAATTCGACACTTTTGAACTAAACTTCAAACATGAAACCAATTGTGCAAGTATCACTCGATCTAACCGATATTAAAGAAGCGCTAGAAATGGCACACACCGCCGTTAGAGCCGGTGTTGATTGGCTCGAAGCAGGAACGCCTTTGATTCTGGCTGAAGGCTTACATGGCGTTAAGGCGTTACGAAAAGAGTTTCCAAACCACCCAATTATTGCTGACTTAAAAACAATGGATGGCGGTTATCTAGAAGCTGAAATGATGGCCAAGGCTGGTGCAACACATGTTGTTGTTATGGCTAGATCACATCCTGAAACAATTAAATGTGTTGTCCAAGCTGGAAAAGATTATGGTGTAAAAGTTATGGGCGATAACTTAGGATGCCCAGACATGGTTGAGGGCGCACGTCAATTAGAAGAACTTGGTTGTGACATGGTTATTCACCATATTGGTTATGACGAACGTCGTGGCCTTGCCGCAGCCGGCAAACCTTGGATGAATCCACTTGATCAATTGCGTGAAGTTGTTGATGCAGTAAGCGTTCCGGTGCAAGCAGTTGGTGGTTTAACACTTGAACAAGCAATCGCTTGTCCTTCATACGGCGCTCCCCTTGTTGTTATCGGTGCTCCACTTGCGATCGATGCAGATTCATTTAGCCAGGGCGCTGGTGATGTGGAAGAGGTACTGCGCAAGATCTGCGAAGCAGTTCATGGCTTTGGTGATGTAAAAGTAAAAGGAGAGAAATAATTGAAATCAGCAGGTGTAGTTAATTTCTCATCCGAGCCCCACAGCGTTGAAGTCCGTGAAGTAGATCGCCCTTCTTGTGGCGATGACGATGTAATTGTTCAGGTCGAAGCAGCAAGTGTTTGTGGTTCTGACTTGCATCAGTGGGAGGGAACAAACTCTTGGCCCGTCAATTATCCAGTCGTTTTAGGCCATGAATTCGGTGGCCACGTTGTAGAACTCGGTAAGAACGTTGTCGCCGCAGGTAAGTGGAAAGAGGGCGATCGCATCGTCAGCGAAACTGCTGCTGTTGTGGATATGTCCGGTGCGATGTCGCGCCAAGGTTTGTATAACTTAGATCCAAGTCGCAAAGGCTTTGGTTATGGCGTCAATGGTGCAATGACCAGATATGTAAAAGTAGCGGCCCGCTTGCTTCATAAGATTCCAAATAACGTCTCATTCGATCATGCATCAATGACCGAACCTTGCTCTGTTGCATACTCGGCGACAATCGCACCGGGCCATATTCGCCCAGGTGATCGCATTGTTATCTTGGGACCAGGACCGATTGGAATTTTATCTGCTGCAATGGCAAAACTTGCTGGCGCCGAAGTTGCAATCGTCGGTTTGGAACGCGATAAAGCGCGGCTAGAAGTTGCTAAGAAATATGGCTGCGACGTTGTCATAGGTGATGTTAAAGATTGGGCGATGGAAGTTGATGGTCTTGGTGCTGATGGTGTTGTTGATGCTGCTGGTGTTTCAGCCACGTTGAAAATTGCGCTAGATGTTATTCGTCCTAATGGTTGGATATCGAAAGTTGGTTGGGGCCCACAACCAGTTAATTTCTCACTCGATCAATTAGTTCAGAAGAATGTGCGACTTGAGGGTTCATTTAGCCATAACTGGCCAATGTGGGAACGTGCACTTCGCATGCTTGGTACCGGGCAATTAGATTTAACTCCAGTTCTTGGTGGAACCTTTCCAGTTGAAGAATGGGAAACTGCATTCAAGAAGATGGCCTCTGGTGAATTTATTAAATCTGTAATTAAGCCGGTTTAAGATGCGCCTAAAAGATAAAGTAATAATCGTTACCGGTGGTACATCAGGTATCGGCGCTGCTATCGCAACCGCTGCCATTCGCGAAGGTGCAAAAGTTTTAGTCCATGGCATAAATGAGACTGAAGGAAAGGCTACTGTTGAACGTCTGGGTTCAAACGCAGTTCTTTGCATCGCGGATTTAACTCAAGATAGCGCCCCCGAATCTATTGTTAAGAGCGCACTTGCCGCCTTTGGCAAGATTGATGGTCTGGTAAATAACGCTGCAATCTTTGGCGGAGAAAATATTTCAAAGCAAGAGATTGAACACTTTCGTGCAATGATTCAAGTGAATTTAACGGCGCCACTCTTCCTAATCAAAGCCGCTTTCGAAGAGCTTAAGAAGACGGGTGGTTGCGTTCTAAATATTGGTTCAATAAATGCCCATGCCGGTGAATCAAAGCTTCTCGCCTACAGCATCAGCAAAGGCGGTATGCAGACGATGACTCGAAACCTTGCGAATGCAAATGGCGTTCATGGCGTCCGAGTAAATCAAATTAATCCTGGTTGGGTTCTAACCGAACGCGAATATCGGGACAAGATTGCTGTTGGTTTGAAACCAAGTTGGCCACAAGATTTAAACCGCACCGATATTCCATCTGGTGTTATGACTACACCGGAACAGATGGCGGAAGCAGCTATTTATTGGTTAGGTGATGAATCAAAACCATTCACTGGATCAGTTGTGGACCTTGAACAATTCACAATCATTGGAAGAAATCCGGAGAAATTAGGATGAGTACAAAGCCGAAGATTGCAGCATTTCCTAAGGGCTGGATTCGGGATTTAGTTGCGCCAGATAAGTTAAGTATTTATGAATGGATTGATATGTCCCAAGCGATGGGCATAGAAGGCCTTGAGATGTATAACAACTTTGCCGACTTTAAAGATGAGGCTAATTGGCCGAAGATTCGCAAATATGTTGAGGCAACCGGAATGGTTATTCCGATGATGTGCTGCTCTCCTGACTTCACAATTCCAGATCCAGTCCTGCGTCAGAAGGAAGTTGATCACGAGATCCATAGCATTCGGATGTCGGCCGAACTTGGCGCTAAATATTGTCGTGTTCTATCCGGCCAACGCCGCAAAGACATTACCCAAGAGCAAGGCATGGGTTATGTCGTTGATTCGATTGAGAAGTGTCTAGTTGAGGCAGAGAAGCTCGACATGATTTTGGTTATTGAGAATCACTACAAAGATGATTTCTGGACCGAACCAGAGTTCGCTCAGATGGAAGATGTCTTTGTTGATCTCGTTTCACGGATTGATTCACCGCGCTTTGGTGTGCAATTCGATCCATCAAATGCAATAGCAGCGGGTGAAGAACCACTTGATTTACTAGAACGAGTAAAGCATCGAGTTCTAACGGTTGGCGCAAGCGATCGACACCTTGCTGGTGGCAGCATCGAAGAACTCCGTAAATTAGAGGGCGGAACCGCTGGTTACGTCTCATTTTTCAAGCATGGTGTTATCGGCCAAGGGTTAAATGATTACGATGCAATCTTCACTACGTTAAAGAGCGTTGGATTTACTGGCTGGGTCAGTATTGAAGATGGTGTTGATGGCATGCAAAACATGATTGATAGTGCAGAATTCTTAAAGGAAAAAATCGCCAAACACTGGGGGAACTAAACGTGGCACATGATCTAGTAGAACTTCGCAAGATATTTACCTCAGCACTCGCCTCTGATTGCTTGGATAAATTGGGTTACGGCCGCCAAGTACTAAATGAAGATATCAATATGATTTCGGGTTCTGGAATCATGATGGGATATGCCTTCCCAGTTCGCTTAGAGATTGTTAATTCATTTCCCGAGGTTCCATACATTGGGCTATTAAAAGCACTTGATGCAGTGGGCAAAGATCAGGTTTATGTAACTCCGACAAATCGCACTGGACTTGCCGCGCTTTGGGGTGAGCTGCTCTCAACTGCATGTGCATTTAAAGGTGTGGCAGGTGCACTAACAGATGGCCCGACTCGGGATTTATCTCGAACCGATGCGATGGGATTTAAAGTATTTGCGACTGGAACTCTGCCGGTTGATATCAATGGCCGATATGAAGTTGTTGAACATAATGTGTCATGCGAGATTGATGGCGTAGCGATAAACCCTGGTGATTTAATTGTTGGTGATAGTGATGGCGTCACAATCATTCCGGTCGCAGCAATCGATGCCGTAGTTGAAGCAGTTATCGAGAAGAATTCGGGTGAGAATTTATTCCGCAAGGCAGTTAAAGAGGGAATGTCCCCTAGCGCCGCCTTCGCGAAATATGGCGTTCTTTAAGTTTTAACTAACCCTTTAAGGAACCAGATAGCAGACCGCGCAAGAAGTAGCGGCCAAGGAACATATAGACGAGCAAGGTTGGGATTGAAACAATCAACGATGCTGTCATGTTATTTCCGTAGTAGACCTGGTTTCCAGAACCGGTGATGAAGTTAAGGGCTGTTGTAGCAACAGATAACTTCGGTGAACCACCAGTTAAGAAGATGGCAAATAGGAAGTCGTTCCAGGCTGATGTGAACTGCCAGATAAGCACAACCACGAAACCGGGAATTGAAAGCGGAAGAATAATCGTGCGGAAGATGCGGACCATTCCAGCGCCATCAACACGAGCCGCTTCAATTAGTTCATTTGGAATTGCTTGGTAATAGTTACGGAAGATCAAGGTACAGATTGGAATTCCATAAATTACGTGAGCGAAAACTAGAACGTAGATTGTTCCGCCGATTCCAGCCCACTTGTTGAATTGGGTAAGTGGAATCATGATTGCTTGGTATGGAATGAACATACCGAAAAGGAACGTTGTAAAGATTACAGTTGAGCCCTTAAAGCGCCACTTAGCAAAGACGTAACCGTTAATCGATCCGATGATTGCAGAGATTATTGAGGATTGAAGGACGAATACCAAGGTACGAAACATTGGTTCGCGCAACATCTTCCAGGTTGGGCCCCAGGCACCAAAGTTCAAAGAAGTTGGTGGAACGAATGCAGCAGATTGATTTACGCCCGTGATTCCCTTTACTGAGTTAATCACCATGATGTAGATCGGTAGCGCGGCGATAACAAAGAGGATTGTTAGCGCGAAATAACGGAAGACTAACCAGAATTGACCTTTACCATCTAGCTTCTTCTTATTACGCGAAATGTCTTTTGACTGCGATGCGCGGGATGCGAGATCTGAACTCATTTACTTCGCCTCCTCTGTCTTGTTTACATAAATTAGGTATGGAATAACTACGATGGCGATCATCACGAGGATGACAACCGCGATTGCCGCACCTTTTGCGTAGTTCTGGAAATCGAAGATCACCTGCCACATATAGATCGCAAGCACCTTGGTTACATAACCCTTAGATGCAATACCGTAGATTAAATCAAAGACCTTCATTGAGATATGGCCCAAGATAATAAGAACTGTTAAGAATGTTGGGCTTAGTTGTGGGAATAAAATGTGGCGATAAATCTTAAATTCACTTGCACCATCTACTCGAGCTGCTTCACGAAGATCATCTGGAATTCCACGGAAGCCAGCCAAGAAGAGAGCCATAACATAACCGGACATCTGCCAGATTGCAGGGAGGGCCATTGCGAACATCGAACCAGAAACCGATGTGTACCAAGAGTTCTCAAGAAAACCTAGCCCCATTTTATTGAAAATTAAATTTAGACCAGTCGCTTTCTCGCCTTGCGCAGAATCCATTAACCAACGCCAAGAAGTACCCATTGCAATAAAGGAAATCGCCATGGGATATAGGTAAGTCGAGCGGAAGAAACCTTCGCCCTTAATTCCCTTTTCAAGGAGAAGGGCCATTATTAAACCTGAAATCATTGTGCCGAGCATAAATACAATTGTGAATTTTAATAGGTTTGAAAATGCGTGAGTAAATTCTGGGTCTTGAAGAAGTTCGGTGTACCTGGCAAAACCAGCAAAGCTGTTGTCTCTCTTCCAAGGGCTTGTGCGATTGCTAAATGAGAATTTAAGGGTCCATCCGATCATTCCGTAAACGAAGATCGCCATTGCGATGATTGATGGAAGAACGAAGAAGAAACCACCCCAAGGGTTTTGAATACG
>WLJX01000016.1 GCA_009701575.1 Actinomycetota bacterium | reverse complement strand
CCAACCAACACTTGCCGATGAGATGGGTCAGCTACAAGAGCGTATTACTTCGACTCGTGGTCACTCGATTACATCAATGCAAGCAATTTATGTTCCTGCAGATGACATCACCGACCCAGCGCCTCACACAACATTCGCACACTTGGATGCAACAACAGTGTTGTCTCGTCCAATTTCCGAACTTGGTATCTATCCTGCGGTAGATCCACTTGACTCAACATCACGTATTTTGGATCCACGTTACATAGGCGAGCACCACTTCCGTGTTGCTAACCGTGTAAAGCAAATCCTTCAGCGCTACAAGGACCTTCAAGACATCATCGCAATTCTTGGTATTGATGAATTGTCTGAAGAGGATCGCATTCTTGTAGGGCGTGCTCGTCGTATCCAGCGCTTCTTGTCACAGAACACTTTCGTGGCAAAGGTCTTCACTGGTATCGAAGGATCATTCGTTCCGCTAACAGAAACAATCGCAGCATTCGAAGCACTTGCAGATGGAAAGTACGACCACGTTCCAGAACAAGCATTCTTCATGTGCGGCGGCTTGGATGACGTTGAAAAGCGTGCAGCAGAATTGGCAAAGGCATAATCCCAAATGTCTGCAAACTTAACTGTTGAAGTTGTATCTCCAGAGAAGCGGGTCTGGTCTGGCGAGGCGAAGATGATTTCAGCTCGCACACTTGAAGGTGACATCGGTGTACTACCGGGTCACGCACCGCTTCTTGGAGTACTAGTTGATGGTCAAGTAAGTATCAAGGTTGCCGATGGAACAACGCAAGAATTCAATATCCATGGAGGCTTTATCTCTGTTTCAAATAACCGAGTATCAATTCTCGGTGAATCAACTGATTAGAAAATAACCCAAACCAAAGTAAAATTTTTTTGGGATAGATTCTATTAACTTACTTTAGTTATCACGCCACAGCCACTGTGAAAAAAGACGGCTTCATTTATGTTTCCAATCGAGAATGCGACGCTGGCTGTTGAAGCAAATCGCTGATCGTTGTCATTAGTGACCCCGCGGGTATAGTCCAAAGCAGAATTTCCTTTTGTTATCCAATAAAAACAGTTATTACTTGTTGTGTAGTTTCCTGGCTTTAAGTCACCATTAATAATATGCATTCCCGTTGGTATGTTTTCTCCTTGGTAGATAGGTGGTAAGCCCTTTTTCAGTATGCAATAGTTTTGAACTTGGTCTTCAGCTTGCAGATAAATGATGACTTGTTGGCCAATTCCACTCTGTTCTGAAAAAATCTCGTTACCTTTCTTGTCGTATACAAGTAAATCACAAGCCCCCTGACTGTTGTGGTAATACCCCGGATCGATTTGCTTACCAACAATTGGAAAAGGATAAATCTCATTTATGGGAATTGTATTTCCAAATTTAACGGGCACTACTTGCTTTGTCGAAGATTTCGTAGGAGTTGGTGTCATCGTAAATTTAGGTTTTTTAGTTTTTTCCAATTTTGGTTCCTTGCTCCGAATTGGAGTTTGACTCTCAGAACGCGTCGGTTCAGCAGTGGGAGTTCGAGATGTGCTATTTGTTGCACTGAAAGTTGGACTAGGTGTCTTTGGGACCGAAGTTACCGAAACCCCTTTAGATTGAGGGCCATTTAATTCACTAATGAGATACACGGCGCCAAAAATTAGCAAGAAAACAGATAGTGCCAATAGGGATAATTTAGCCGACTTCCATCTCATATTGTGTACCAAATTGTTTTCATATCTCGAGAATTCATATAATTTAGATGTGGCGCGAAACTTTTGCGCCAAGTGATAGCAGCGCCTCTACAAATCCAGGGTAACCACGATCAACGTGGAAAGCATCTTCAACTGTTGTGATTCCTTCACTTACTAAGCCAGCTAGAACTAGCCCAGCACCAGCACGAATATCGGTAGCTGCTACCGGCGCACCTGATAACTGCTTTTTGCCCGCGATAGAGGCATGGTGGCCGTCGACATGAATATCGGCGCCAAGTCGTTGTAATTCACTTACAAACATAAAGCGACCTTCGAAAACGTTCTCGGTAACAATGGAATTTCCTTCAGCAATTGCATTCATGGTGATTACGAATGGTTGTAAATCCGTAGGAAAACCTGGATAGGGAAGTGTTGCGATATCAATTGCAACTGGACGCTTATCCATCCGAACTCGGAATCCATCTGGCGTTGTTGTGATTACTGCACCGGCCGCGACTAACTTATCTAGTGGGACTTCTAAGTGTTCGGGGCGACCACCATGAATTGTTATGTCACCTTGGGTCATAACTGCAGCAAAGGCCCAAGTGCCAGCAACAATGCGATCGGAAAGTGTCGCATGTGTTGTTGGTTTAAGTTCTTTAACGCCAGTGATTGTTATGACTGGTGTGCCGAGGCCTTCAATCTTTGCGCCCATAGCAACTAGAAATTCTCCAAGATCAACAACATCAGGTTCGCGTGCCGCGTTATCAATTGTTGTTATGCCTTTTGCAAGTACAGCGGCGGTCATAATATTTTCGGTTGCGCCAACACTTGGGAAATCTAGAGATATTGCAGCACCAGTTAAACCGTTTGGTGCGGTAGCAATTACATATCCGTGTTCTGAATGCGCTTCGGCGCCAAGGTCTGTGAGTCCTTTAATATGAAAATCAATTCCGCGAGAACCAATTGCATCGCCACCTGGAAGTGCAACTTCAACTTCACCAACGCGGGTTACAAGCGGACCAAGAACATTTATCGAGGCGCGCATTTTGCGAACTAAATCATAATCAGCGCGATGGCCCGGAACTTCTGGAACCAAAATCTTCATTGTCAGCGCTTTTCGGTCATAAGAACATTTGCAGCCAAGACGAGTTAAAAGTTCTTCCATAATATGAACGTCGGCAATATCAGGAACATTTTCAATTATTGTCTCACCAACGGCAAGAAGTGATGCGGCCATTAATTTAAGGGCAGAATTCTTTGCGCCATATACAGTGACTTCACCGGCAAGCCGGGCGCCGCCAACTATTTGGAAATATTCATTTGTATTTTCCATAGCGATCACCTCCAGCTTCGTCGTTTCGAGTGGTCTAATCGTAGTGAGTCAATTAGGCTCACCCCATGGTAAATCTAACGCGGATATATACAAAAACTGGCGATGATGGCACAACCTCACTTGGGGATATGAGCCGCACTTCAAAGAATGACCCGCGGTTGGAAGCCTACGCAACTGTAGATGAAGCGAATTCATCGATTGGTGTAGTTCTGGCACTTGGCCAGATTTCAGACCCGCAGATTGCTAAATTATTAATCCGAATTCAAAATGATTTATTCGATGTCGGCGCAGATCTCTGTACCCCAGTAGTGGATGAACCAAAGATTGAGCCACTTCGAGTTATCGAATCACAAGTTACATATATCGAAGAACAGATTGATTTATACAACTCTTCACTAGCAGAATTACGTAGCTTTGTTCTGCCATCCGGAACACCTGCCGCTGCGTTATTGCATGTCGCACGAACCGTAACTCGTCGCGCGGAGCGCAATACTTGGCACGCAATTCACCAATTTGGTGGAGGTGTTAATTCACTAACTGCAAAGTATTTAAACCGACTTTCAGATTTGTTATTCGTACTTGCTCGCCATGAAAATAAAGCTCAAGGCGATGTGCTCTGGGTCCCCGGAGCCAACCGCTAACTTCTAGCTGGGCTCTTTGTGTAGGTATCGCTAGGGATCTTTCCGATCGGAGAACCGATTCGGCAATTTGCGGTGTAGGCACCAATTCCTAAACCATCTGCAATTGGTTCATCGCTGATAAGCAGAATTGGTTTTATCGATTTAGCTTTTGAACCCGTGGCCAATGTAATAAGTGAACCAAAAATTATCCTCTGGGTTGGATCATTAGGATCAACGCCTAAGACATTTGAATTAATTTCCCACCAGTCGCATCCAGTTTCAGAGCCAACAAATATGCCCAGGCAAGCAGTGGTATGACACTTTGCGATTAAATTCGCCTGAATGTACTTGTTTTCACTTCCAGCAATTAATAGCTCCTTAGGTGTCGCAGTCTTTGCATAAAGCTCACCCTTCTTTTCAAATCCTGGTGGTGGCCATTTAATTGGTGCTTTCGGTTTTAGTTTTACTCGTGGCTTTTTCCTTGGCACAACTTTCTTTTTAACTACCGGCTTCTTGACCACTGGCTTTGAAACAACTTTGGCTTTAGTAGTTATTGGCTTCGGTGTGGGTTTTTTAGTGGCTGCTTCTGCGCTAGTAGGAGTAAGAAGGCAGGCCACAAGTGCCAGACTTACAAGTTTTCTCACTCAGCAGACCACTTGAAAGAACGCAGCGCTAAGAGTGTTCCAACTACGGACCAAACAATTAAAACAATTGCGATTCGGGATACTTCCCAATTACCGGCAACTTCTTGGCTTGCAAATCCATCGGGGAGAAATACTGATCGCATTCCTTGGGTTAACCACTTCAATGGAAAGAGCGCAGCAAATTGTTGCATCCATGATGGCAAGTCAGAAAAGACAAAGAATACTCCGCTAAAGAATTGTAAGATAATAACGATTGGCGAAACAACCGCCGATGCACCACGGCCACTCTTCGGTACTGCGGAAAATGCGATTCCTAGAATCGCAGAGCAGATGCTTCCCAATAAAATTAGCCAGGTAAATTCCAGCCACTTATTCATTGAAGTTGGAAGATTTAGTCCAAAGAAGAGAACACCAAAAATTAGCAGGGCGGTGATCTGAACAATCATCGCCGCGAAGACCATAATCATCTTTCCCATAAAATATGAGACTGGAGAAATTGGTGTTCCGCGTAATCTCTTAAGTGTCCCAAAATCTCGTTCAATAGGAATCATGATTGCAAGTTGTTGAAATCCTGTGTTCACAAGTCCAGATGCAATCATTCCGGCAAGAAAATACTGACTGAAAGTTACGCCAGAAGGTCCGACTTCACCTTTGAATACCGAACCGAAGATAAAGAGTAATACGACTGGGAACAGCAATGTGAATACGACAGATTCACGTTGGCGCAAGAACTGTTTAATCTCTAGGCCACCTCGAAGGAAGCCAACCTTTAAAGTATTGGGTTTCATTGATTGCCAATCATTTTCAAGTAAATATCCTCAAGTGATGGTCGAATCACAGTTAGCTCTGGAACTTCGCCGTTAAATCTGGCCGATAGTTTTGCAACTTCAGCAGCAGGAGAATCACTTTCAATCTCCTGGCGGCTTCCATTTTCAAGCCAATTAATTCGTGCCTTAGCGGTATTTCTGCCACCAAGATTCTCTGGAGTTGAAATTTCTATAATCTTGCCATCCGAAATAACTGCAACGCGATCGGCAAGAGCTTCAGCTTCATCTAAGTAATGTGTTGTAAGTAAAATAGTTGTTCCTTCATCTCGCAATTTGCGAATTAAAACCCAGAATGCACGGCGGGCTTCTGGATCAAAACCTGTCGTAGGTTCATCCAGAAATAGAATTTCAGGACCTCCGATGATTCCGAGTGCAACATCAAGACGCCTGCGCTGGCCCCCGGAGAGACTTTGAATCCGGGCGTTAGTTTTCTCGCTCAACCCAACATCATGAATTACAGATTCAGGATCACGAGGATTGGAATAGTAATTTGCAAAGTGATGGACAGTTTCAGACACTGATAAATCTTGCGAATCATTTGTTGACTGCAGAACGATGCCAATTCGATTGCGCCAAGCCCAACTATCGTTTCCAAGCTTTGCGGGATCTTGGCCAAGGACTTTAACTTCACCACCGTCGCGATCGCGATAACCTTCAAGAATCTCAACTGCTGTGGTTTTACCGGCGCCATTTGGCCCAAGGATTGCAAAGATTTCGCCGACCTTTACCTCAAGGTCGATGCCATCAACCGCAACTTTTTTCCCATTGGCTCGGCTGTGATAGCTCTTTGTAAGCCCTTTGACGGATATTGCTAATTCATTTACCACGTCAATATCTTGCCCTAAAAGTTGGGATTATCGGAATGGCCGCGAGAGAATAGGAGTGTGAGCCCCCGTAGAAACCATCCCAAAAGGTCCCAGAAACGGGGCGCTAATAACGATGAGGAGCGCGATATTTCATTATCGGGGGAGATGATTGAGGAACATTCTGAAGGCGTATATCGAGTCCGCAGAATCACGGGATCAACTTCGACTAAACCATATCGCTGTCCTGGATGCGACCAATTAATTCCAACCGCAACACCTCATACCGTTGCTTGGCTGGAAGAAGATGTTGAATCACGAAGGCATTGGCACACGGCTTGTTGGACCAAGCGCGGCGATCGCAAGCCAAGAACTCTTAGATCAAAAGGCGCACCACGTTATTAAGTTTTAGCCAATACCTTTTGAGTGCAGAGTCTTTATTGCAACTTTAATAAATTTATCTGCAAACTTAGTTCGACCAAATGTTGTGAAAACTATTGGAATATTAAATAGTGTTTTAACAACTGTTCTTGGATATGTGAACTCCATTAATCCTTCAGGTCCATGAATTCGACCGTACCCACTATCTTTCACGCCGCCAAATGGCACGGATGCTATTGCTGCGAAGGCAATTACAGAGTTAACAGAGACCATTCCGCATTGCAATTGCGCTGCGATTTTTTCACCATTGCGCTTTGACCAGACAGATGCGGCAAGGCCATATCTAGTGGCATTTGCTAAGCGAATAGCTTCGGCCATATCTGCAGTTCTATTAATTACAAGAGTGGGCCCAAAAGTTTCTTCAGTTACTGCTGTTGAATCTTCTGGAACATCGATCATGATGACTGGTTCCACAAATGGCGCCTTAACTGAATCAACACCACCGATTACAAACTTCGCACCTCTTGCAGCCGCATCATCAATATGGCTCTGGATAACTTTTAATTGTGAAGGCATAGTGGCAGGCCCATAATTTCCATCTTTGCCTGGATGAACTTGCTTAGCTAATTCAGTTATCTTCGCAATAAATTTATCGGCGACTTCGTTGACTACATAAACTCTTTCAGCGCCGATACATGTTTGTCCGGCGTTAGACATCGCAGACCAGAGGGCGTACTCCGCAGCGCGATCAATATCGGCATCTGCTGCAACCAATACTGGATCCTTGCCACCACATTCAAGAACTACTGGAACCATTCGTTCGGCGCAAGAGGCTGCGACTTTCTTCGCAGTTCTAGTTGAACCAGTGAAAGAGATTTTATCTACGGCAGATTCGGTAAGTGCCTTTCCGGTTTCAGGCAAGCCAGTTACACAAGTAAAGATATCCGCGAACGGTGCGATGTTTGCAAAGCTAGTTGCAAGCCACTGCCCAACACCTGGTGTGAATTCACTTGGTTTGAAAACGACGGTATTCCCGGCAGCAAGTGCGTAAGAAATTGAACCCATTGGCGTAAAAATTGGATAGTTCCAAGGTCCAATAACTCCTACGACTCCCAAGGGAACTCTCGTTACATTAGTTTTCATATTAAACATCAACAAGCCAGATGGCCGATGTTGCTTTGATAAAACGCTCTCTGCATGCTTTGCAGCCCAAGCTAAATGGCCAAGTGCCAGAGTTGCTTCCAAAGTTGCATCACTAATTGGTTTACCAGTTTCAGCGCGCACTAATTCGGCAATCTCATCAACGCTATTAGTTATAGATGCTGCCCATTTAAGTAAGACTTTACGGCGACCACGAAAGCCAAGTTCCTGCCACGCGATACTTGCCACGCGAGCTCTATCTACTGCAGTACTTACTTCGCTAGCAGAAGTATTGGGATAGCTAGCTATAACGCTGCCATCTACCGGATTGTGGCTTTGAAATGTGTTTGATGTAAAGGTTTCCATTGCGTAAGACTAAACTTATTTCGTGTCAGAGTTAATACGCCCAAGCACTGTGTTGCCGGCAAGTCGCAGACCAATAACAATTCGAACCGCTGATGGCTTGAATTTAATTGGCGAAGTGGCAACCCCCATTGGCGATCGAATCGGATCAATTCTCTGCCTGCATCCAAACCCGACTGGCGGGGGGATGATGGATAGCCACATTTACAAGAAGGCTGCGAACCGTCTTCCTGATATGGCAGGTATCGAAATTATCCGTTTCAATACCCGCGGCACTACTTCGGAGGCTGGCACTAGCGAGGGTGAATATGGTGCAACCGTTACTGAAAAATTTGATGTCGAAGCAGCGATTGAATTTTCATTTAATGAAATTGGCGTGGAAAAACTTTGGGTAATGGGATGGTCCTTCGGAACAAATTTGGCTCTTAAATATGCAAGAGATCCCCGGGTACTTGGGCTAATTTTATTGAGCCCAACACTACTTGAAACGAATGGCGCAGATTTAGAATTTTGGGCCAAAGATGGCAGACCGATCACTGCTTTAATTCCAGAGCATGATGATTATTTAAAACCAGATGCAGCCGCAATTGCTTTTGCTGTGATTCCACAAATTAATTTAATAAACGTTGATGGCGCAAAACACCTATGGGTTGGTGAACCTGCCGTTTATCGCGTGCTTGCTGAAATCACAAAAATTATTGCACCAGCAAGGTTGCCGCTACCAACCGAGTTTTAGTTTTTTTCGGCTTGGGGATAAACAACTTCATCAAGGATAAGTAGAACAGCAGCAGCTAATGGCACTGCCAAGATTCCACCGACCAAACCAAGAAGAGATGTACCAATTAGTGCGGCAATAATTGTTACGAGACCAGGTATCGAAAGTGAACGTTTCATAACCTTCGGCGTAAGAACATAGTTTTCAAATTGCACATAAATAATATAAGAGGCGAGTGCAATTGCGGCAATCAGCGGTGAATCAGTTAGGGCAATCAAGGTAACAATCGTCATGCCGATGAAGTGGCCAATTAAAGGAATTAAGCCACAAACAAAAACCACCAGAGCTAATGCGGCTTTGTAAGGTAGATCCAGAGCCAACCCAAGTATGAAAATAAATATGCTGGCGAAGAAGGAGATTGTTATTTGGCCACCGACGAAGGCACCGACTCGGAAAATAATCGCATCACTTATCTTCGCAACACGTTCCCGACGACTTGCTGGAACCAATCGATAGGCATCTTCAGTAACAGTTGGAAGTGAAGCTAGAAAATAGAGAGTAAGCACAAGAATTGTCAGCGCCGAAAGTGCGCCAGAGATAACGGCCTTACCAACGCCGATTACGCCACCAAAGGCGCCGATTACAAATTTTCCATCCTTGATAGATGATTGCACTTTGCTTTGAATCGTATCGATGATTCCGTAATTAGCATTCAAATCATTGATGGTCGAATTGTTCTTTAAATCCGAAATCATCTGTGGTGCGTTATGAATAAGGGCATTTACCTGATCGACAATTAGTGGCGCTGCGACCCAGATGAATAATCCTACGAAAGCCACTACAAGCGAGACGGTAGCGGCAACAGACATAGATCTACTTAACCGGCGCCTTTCAAAAAAATTCACTGCCGGATTTAGTCCCATGGCGAAGAAGAGAGATATGACAATTAGAACAAATACTTGGCTTGCAGATGCCAATGCGCGAAGAAGTGTGATGGCTATTACTGCGCCCGATGCGGCAAGAAAACCAAAATAGAAGGGATGCGAATGATTTAAGGGTTCACCCATGGTTCCAAAATCTTCCGGGGCAACTGCCTTCTTTTTTCTGGTGAGAGTAGGTCGCTTTAAGATTGGTTTTAACTTTGCCATGGCGTTATTTTAACGTCGCGTTGCGAAAAAATAGGAGAGAATGGCCCCGTGGCTGACCTACGAATAACTGGACTTGCGGAAGAGATGTCTTCGCTGGCTCGGATGCCTTGGTCAAAACAACTTGAAGTGTGGCCAGAAGATTCCTCACTTACAGATATGCGCGGTATTTCTCGACACATTGTTCGCCTAATTAAAGTCAATGAAAACCACGATTCACCAATTTTTGCGATCAAGGAAACAGTTCCAGAATTTGCTAACCGCGAATACGCACTCCTAAGAGAGTTAAACAGCCGGGAAGCGCCCTGCGTAGAACCAGTTGCAGTCATCGAAAATCGAACAGATCAAGATGGCAATGAACTTCCTGCGGCACTTGTTACTCACTACTTACCATTCTCTCTGCCCTATCGGGTAATTCTTAGCGCTGAGATAACTCCGCACGAGATTACAAATATGGCTAACGCGCTTGCACTTTTATTGGTTCGCCTTCATCTTCTTGGATTCTGGTGGGGGGATTGCTCACTTTCAAATACTTTATTTCGTCGCGATGCCGATCAATTCGCGGCTTACCTTGTGGATGCAGAAACTGGAGAATTTCAAACTCAACTTACAGATGGCCAACGCGAACATGATTTAGATATTTCACTTTTTAACGTAGCTGCCGAACTTGAAGATTTAAAGATTGCTGGAGTTTTAACAACAGATATGGATCCGGTACGCGCAAGCGAAGGTGTTATAAAAAGGTATCGCAGACTTTGGAAAGCACTTCGCGAACCGCAAATTCTTGATCCAAATGATCGCCACGCAGTTGAAGGTGCAATGCGTCAATTGCAGGACCTCGGTTTTGCCGTTGAAGAAGTCGAAGTTTCAATTAACGGCGACAAAGGTGAATTAAAGTTTCAACCAAAACTTGTGGCAGCTGGCTATCACCAAAATCGTTTACTAGAACTTCTCGGTATTCATGCTGAAGAATTTCAGGCAAAGCGGTTGCTTGCATCCTTTGATCGCTTTCGCGGTCGTGAGGCAACTCCAAAACCACCAATTCATGACAGTGCGCGCAGATGGCTTCGAGACACCTATCACCATGTAATGAATCAAGTACCAAGTGAGCTACAAGATCGTGTTGAACAAACTCAGATGTTCCATGAAATTCTCGAACATCGTTGGTATTTGGGCGAGCAAGCGGGACACGATTTAGGTCTAGATTTTGCAACAAAGGATTACATTGAAAATATTCTGCCCTTTAGAACCTATGTTGGGGTTAGTGTTCCAGGGATCCACGAACCTCCTTCAAAATAGCTTTCTCCAAATTTCCAACGAGAATTGACTAGTATTGACGCATGAGTTTGCCTTCGCTGCCAAAGAATTTCGCAAGCGCAGTGGATCTAAGTAGCCTCGGTAAGCCACCGGCAGAACAAATCGCAACACCTGGAATTCCAGTTACTCAAGCCAATTTAGTTTCCGAAGTTTTACCAGCATCAAATCAAAAAGTTGTAATTCTTATTTGTTGGTCGCCGCGAAGTGCCGAAGCTATTTCACTCCTTGAAGTTATGGGTAAGTTTCAAGAGGCTGATGTACTTCCGAGTGGCGAGCCTGCTTGGATACTTGGAACTGTCAACGTTGATACCGAAGTCCAAGTTGCCCAGGCGCTTCAAATTCAATCTGTTCCGATTGCAATCGCGATTATCCAGGAACAGATGGTTCCGCTATTTGAAGCTGTACCAAAGGCTGAACAAGTTCGTTTAGTTATAGATAAAGTCATTGGACTTGCAGCAGAACGAGGCGTTGGCGAAGCGCTAGCGAAATCTGAAGTTATTGAAGCACCCATGGAACCTGAAGAGATTGCAGCGATGAATGCTTTGGAAAAAGGTGACCTGGCTGGCGCGAAAGCCCAATATGAGAAATGGTTAGCCCGTAAACCCGGAGACAATTTGGCAAAACTTGGCTTAGCCCAAACCGAGCTAATAATTAGGGTAAAAGATTTGGATCCTAAGGAAGTCCTAACTCTTGCAACGGTTAATCCAAATGAAATTTCAGTTCAATTGAAGGCCGCAGATGTCGAAATTGCTAGTGGACTTAATAAAGAGGCCTTTACTCGTTTGATTCAATTAATAAAGATTAGTGTTGGCGATGATAAGAAAAACGCTCGGGAACATTTATTAGAACTCTTTATGCTAGTTGACCCATCAGATCCGGATTTAATTTCGGCACGGAAAGAACTTGCGAGTGCGCTCTATTGAAATCTAAATTCTCCAAGACCGAACGTAGAGCGCTAAATCTGCTGTTCTTACCTTTTGGTGTTGGTACGATGGCAACTTCTACGAGATTTCCCGAGATCCGCGACAATCTGAATCTGAGCAATGGAGTTTTTGGTACCTACTTAACACTTGGTGGAATTGGCTCATTGATTGCATTTATGTTTGTTGGAAATATTGTTCATAAAATTGGAATCAAACCAGTAATTCTTGTGGCATCGACTGGATTATTTGCAACGATGGCTGCGGTACCTCACATTAAGAGCCCCTTAATCTGGCTGGCTGCGAATATTTTGATAGCCCTCTTTTGGGTTTCTTTTCATATTTCCAATAACAGCCAAGCAATTCATCGACAGGAAGAGATTGGCGAGTTGATACTGCCCAAGTTGCACGGTTTATGGAGCCTTGGTGCACTTTTAACTGCAGTAATTGCTATCGTAATAACTCCATATGTATCACTTGCTTGGCATATCGATGTGCTGGAACTCGCAATGTGGCTCGCAACCTTATATGGAATCTCCAAGTCAACGCCTTACTTCATCGATAAATCTGATGATGAAAACGATATTCCAAGAATTTCATTTGCCAGTTTGATTATCTCCATAAAAAGTCAACCAGTAATTGCAATTACCATGGTTTTAGCTATGCAGATGGAATTCGCAATTCAAGATTGGGCTGCCATATTTTCTCGAGATTCAATTGGCATGAGCGCATCAGCAAGCATTTATGGCTACACCGTCTTTATTGGGGCAATGATTATTTTCAGATTAAATGTCCAGCAATTACATAGAGCATTTACTGAAGCCCAGCTACTTAAATTTCTTCCCTTACTTGGGGGAATCGGCTTCATCGCATTTGTACCACTTGGAACAATAGTTGCAGAAACTAATGTGAAATTTGGTTTCGCTCTTGCCTTACTTGGATTTGCGCTAGGAGGCTTCGGTTCTTCAATTTTGTCTCCTACATACTTTGGGATTGCGTTTAGAAATTCGAGCCTGCCAAGTAGTGTTGTTGTCGCACAACTTGGTCTGATTTCAGCGGTATTAACCTTCTTTATCAAAATTACTATTTCTTGGGTCGCGCAGGCTACCTCCGTGACGATAGCCCTTATGATTCCTGCAATTATGTTGCTTGTGACCTCGAAGTTCTCATATCTAGGGCGAGCCACTAAAGATTAATCAGCCAGAGCCTTCGGTATTTCCTGGATCTGCTGCGCTGATGTCACTCAAGCGGTATTTATCAAGCGCCTCTTGAACTACCTTGTTTTTAATTTCGCCAGCTTCAGCAAGTTGTGAAAGTGCGGCAACAACGATTGATTCAGCATCAACTTTGAAGTGACGACGAAGTGCGCCTCGAGTATCAGATAATCCAAAGCCATCGGTTCCGAGTGAATAGAAATCTTGCTCTACCCATGGAGATATTTGATCTTGAACTGCGCGCATGAAATCGCTGACCGCAATAACTGGACCATCTTGACCACGTAACTTCTTAGTTATGTATGCGCTCTTCTTATCACTTGGGTTCAGCAAGTTGTGTCGATCAACAGCCAAGCCATCGCGACGAAGTTCGTTCCATGAAGTTACTGACCAGACGCTAGCTGCGATACCCCACTCATCTGCAAGTAGTTTCTGAGCCTTAACTGCCCAGTTAACGGCAACGCCAGATGCAAGTAGTTGAACTTTCTTCTTGCCCTTAGTCGCAGGGGAGTAGAGATAAATTCCCTTTAGCAGCCCTTCAACATCCAAATTCTCTGGTTGTGCTGGTTGCATATATGGCTCGTTGTAAAGCGTTAAGTAGTAATAAATATTCTCGCTCTTCTCACCGTACATGCGATTCAAACCATCGCGAACAATATGCCCTAGTTCGTAACCAAATGCTGGGTCATAAGAAACGATTGCGGGATTGGTTGAGGCCAAGAGATGTGAATGACCATCTTCGTGTTGCAAGCCTTCGCCATTTAGTGTGGTTCGACCAGCAGTTGCACCGAGAACAAATCCTCGAGCCATTTGATCCGCCGCAGCCCAGAAAGCATCGCCGGTGCGTTGGAAGCCAAACATTGAATAGAAGATGTAAAGCGGAATCATCGGAACATCATGAGTTGAATATGAAGTTCCAACTGCAGTAAATGATGCTGTCGAACCAGCTTCGTTGATTCCCTCATGGAGAATTACGCCAGAAGTAGATTCCTTGTAGGAAAGCATAAGTTCGCGGTCTACAGAGGTGTATTTCTGTCCTTGCGGTGAATAAATCTTTAGTGATGGGAAGAGTGAATCCATTCCAAAGGTACGAGCCTCATCCGGGATAATTGGAACAAAGTGCTTACCCATATTTGGATCTTTCAATAAATCTTTCAGTAACCGCACAAAAGCCATTGTTGTTGCGATTTCCTGGTGGCCAGAACCCCGTGCTACAGCATCGTAAGTTTCAATTGGCGGTTGAACAAGGGGAGCAGAGTCTTTACGACGAGATGGCATAGAACCACCAAGAATTGAACGTCGCTCCATCATGTATTTATATTCCGGAGAATCAACGCCAGGATGGTAATAAGGAGGCGCCTTGGCATCGATTTGTTCATCAGTTAACGGGATCTGCAAAGTATCGCGGAAAGCTAGAAGATCTTCATGAGTCATCTTCTTCATTTGGTGCGTTGAGTTACGTGCTTCAAAGTGCGAACCAAGAGTCCAGCCCTTAATTGTTTTAGCAAGAATTACAGTTGGGCGACCATTATGTTCCGATGCTTGCTTATAAGCAGCAAACAACTTGCGATAATCATGACCACCACGCTTTAGCGCCCAAATTTTTTCATCTGACCAATCGGCAACCATTGCCGCAGTACGAGGATCGCGACCGAAGAAATGTTCACGAACATACGCACCAGATTCGGCTTTAAATGTTTGGTAATCGCCATCGGTTGTCTTAGACATTAGATCAACAAGAGCGCCTTCGCGGTCCATTGCAAGTAGTTCATCCCACTCGCGGCCCCAAATAACCTTAATAACATTCCAACCAGCGCCACGGAAAATAGATTCTAGTTCTTGAATAATCTTGCCGTTACCGCGGACCGGACCATCAAGGCGCTGCAAGTTACAGTTAATTACAAAAGTTAAGTTATCTAAACCTTCGCGAGCAGCAAGGCTGATTGCGCCAAGAGTTTCTGGCTCATCACATTCACCGTCTCCAAGAAAAGCCCAGACATTCTGATCGCTCGTATCTTTAATTCCCCGACCTTGTAGGTAACGATTAAAGCGCGCTTGATAAATTGCATTGATTGGTCCGATACCCATTGAAACAGTTGGGAACTCCCAGAACTCTGGCATCAAACGAGGATGTGGATATGAAGAAAGTCCACCACCTTCATGTGAAAGCTCTTGGCGGAAGCCATCCATCTGATGTTCGGTTAAACGCCCTTCAAGAAATGCACGCGCATACATTCCAGGACTTGCATGACCTTGATAAAAAATTTGATCTCCGCCACCAGCATGATTTCGGCCGCGGAAGAAATGATTAAATCCAACTTCGTATAGTGAAGCCGAGGATGCATATGTAGAAATATGTCCGCCAACGCCGATGCCTGGACGTTGTGCGCGGTGAACCATTATCGCGGCGTTCCAACGCATAAATGCGCGGATGCGACGTTCGATCGCTTCATCACCAGGGAAATCTGGTTCTTGTTTTGGTGGAATTGTATTTATGTAATCAGTTGCGCGAAGCGCTGGAACTCCAAGATTATTTTCACCGGCACGATCCAACATTGCGAGCATTAAGTAACGTGCACGAACTGGACCAGCATTCTTTAATACGGCATCGAGCGACTGCTTCCATTCTGCGGTCTCCGCAGGATCGGTGTCGACTAGCTGATCGATTAAATGGTCAGGGGCCTGGTCGTTTGCGCTCATGGCGTTATCTTTCCATGAATTTGCCGCCAACTTTCCACTTAATTTCTGCTCTATTTTTATGCCCCTCTTGCGCAATTGGCAAAGGTTCGGTGGACTTCTCCTACTCACGAAAGGAGGCAGAACCCCAATGGGGGTAGATCTGATTGTTGAACGTCTCGCTCTTGAACCAGGAGAGTTGATTCTTGAAATCGGACTCGATTCCGATTGTGACAACGAATTTCGCAGTGCCATAGAAAAGCGAACTGGCACAAAATTTATCGAAGATGCCGCAACCGAAGTTGTCGATGCCGTCCTTCTCTGGTGGCGTGATGGTGATGGTGATCTCGTTGATGATTTGATGGATGGACTCACATATTTATCTGAGACCGGACCAATCTGGCTTTTAACTCCGAAGGTAAATCGAGATGGCCATGTCGAACCAAGTGATATTCAAGAAGCTGCCCCGACTGCCGGGCTCTCACAGACTGTATCCTTCTCCATCGGTACGGATTGGACTGCGACTAAATTGGTTGCCAGAAAAGCCAGTCGTAAATAACTAGGAGCGTACATGTCACTAGCAATTGGATCAGCGGCACCAGAATTTAATTTAATGGATCAACATGGTGCAAACATTGCGCTTTCATCTTTCAAAGGTTCAAAGAACGTTGTAGTGCTTTTCTATCCTTTCGCATTCTCAGGAATTTGTACTGGTGAACTCTGTGGACTGCGCGATGATTTAGCAGCATTCCAAAATGATGATGTTCAACTAATCGCAATCTCTTGCGATCCAATGTATGCGCAGAAAGCATTCGCTGAAAAAGAGGGATATAACTTCCCAGTTCTTGCAGACTTCTGGCCACATGGCGCAGCAGCAAAGGCATATGGCGTATTCAACGAAGAGCGTGGTTGCGCAACACGTGGAACTTTCATTATCGATAAGGCAGGAGTTCTTCGCTGGCAGGTAGTAAATGGCCTCGGAGATGCTCGTAACTTGGTTGATTACAAGGCAGCGCTCGCAGCACTTTAATAAAAAACGCAATGAATTTTTAATACTGCCAATCTGCAGGTAGAGTGCGGCAGTACGTTTGGGGTGGTTAGCTCAGTGGTAGAGCGCCTCGTTTACACCGAGGATGTCGGGGGTTCGAAACCCTCACCGCCCACCAGTTAAAAAATAATTACATAGAAGTTGGTTTCAAAGTCTCGAGCGAGAGTGAGGTCTATGTGAAAGCCTCTGTTTCTGACCAGAATAACCTCATCGAATTACAACGTATCGATACTGCGATTATGCAGGCAACACATAAATTGAAAACTTTGCCAGAACGCGAACAACTCACCGCAATCCTTTCCCGACTTTCTACTAGCGATGAACTTCTCGTTGTGGCCGAGGCCGAACTTGCAGATGTAACAATTGATTTAAGACGTAGCGAAGTTGATGTTGAATCCGTGGCAGATCGAATGGCGAAGGATGAAGCGAGACTTTCAGGTGGAAGCGCTTCTCCGAAAGAGCTAGAACAGCTGCAACACGAGTTGGCGACGCTTGCAAAGCGCAAGGCTGAACTTGAAGATGGCGAATTAGAAATCATGATGAACGTTGATGCTGCGAAGGAGAAAGTTGCAGTCATCAAGAGCGATGAAGAGGGCTTGAAGAAGTTAGAGCTTGAGATAAATATTCGACTAGAGAATGCAGTCACAGAACTTGATCGAGAGATAGCACTGAAGAAATCTGAGCGCACTTTATTGGCACCAAAGATTGATGCCGCGCTAATTGAGTTGTATGAAAAAGTTAAGGCAAGTGGCGGGGGAATTGGAGCCGCGCTTTTAATTGGCAATACTTGTGATGGTTGTCGATTGGCGATAAATGCAGTCGAAATGGAGCGCATTAAATCCTTGGATTCCGAGGAAGTTTTGCGCTGTGAAGAATGTCGACGAATCTTGGTGCGAATTTAAATGGGCCGCGCTTTTGTTATTTCTGCCGATGGAGGTTCTCGTGGAAATCCTGGACCTGCTGCCTACGGCGCAGTGGTTTCTGAAAATGGAAAAATTCTGCACGAACTCTTTGAAACAATCGGTATTGCTACAAACAATGTTGCTGAATACAGCGGACTCCTTGCCGCACTTCGTAAAGTAAATGAGATTGACCCAACTGCAACAGTTGAAGCGCGAATGGATTCAAAGCTAGTTGTTGAACAGATGTCAGGGCGTTGGCAGATAAAGCACCCTGATATGCGCGAACTTGCAAAGTTGGCACGTGATGCCCACCCACATGAATTAGTAACTTATAAGTGGATACCACGCGATGAAAATTCACATGCTGATCGTCTTGCAAATAAAGCGTTAGATGGCGATGTAAGTACCGATGCCCCACTACAGAAGAACTTTTTAGTTGAACGACTTGTCTCTGGTGAGAAGCCAACTGTTATTTACTTCGTAAGACATGGTGAAACTATTTTGACACCGGAGCGCCGATTTTCTGGGGGAGATGGCTCAGACCCCGAGTTAAGTGCTGAGGGAATTGCTCAAGCCGAAGCAGTCGCAAAAGAACTTGGAGCGCGCAAGGCTGATCTTTTAATTGTTTCTCCAATGGTTCGCACCGTACAAACTGCAGAGCGAATTGCGAAAGCAACTGGTTTGAAAATTGAACTAGATGAGGCTTGGCGTGAAGCAGGCTTTGGTGAATGGGATGGATTGAATATTCCGGAAGTTAAAGAACTCTATCCAAATGAATGGCTTGCCTGGGTTTCAAGTACAGCGGCTCCGGCGGGATCAGGAGGCGAATCTTATGAAGATGTTGCGGCAAGATCTGAACTTGCACTTACTAATTTAGTTTTAGAGCATCCGGGCAAAACAATTATTGTCGTTACGCATAATTATGTGATTAGAACTCTTGTCGCCGTAGTTTTAGGAGCTCCACTAGAGAGCGTCTATCACTTAGATGTATTGCCATGCAGTATTACGACAGTAAATACCTGGGGATCAGATGGCCTGCGGGCGCTGCGTGGGCTAAGTGAGCGAAGCCACTTAAAGTAAATTTCACCCTTCTGCTGTAACCCAACCATCCTTGTAAACCTGCGCACTGTTCACTAGTGTTCACAGGATGCATCCAGGAAGAGTTGGGGACACAGGACTAGTTAGCCGAAGTCCAAGAGAACTCGCTTGGCGACGCTTTAAAGCGAACAAGATTGCAATTCCATCAGCGGTCGCGTCATTTTCAATCGCATTTATTGCAATTTTTGCACCAGTTATTGCCTGGATAATTAATGTAAGCCCAACCGAACGCGATGCAAATGCGATTACTGCGCGCGGTGAAACTATCGGACGCCTCGGTGGAATTAGTTTGAATCACCCACTCGGCGTTGAGCCTGGAATTGGTTACGACTTACTCGCTCGCCTTATGTATGGTTCCCGGATCTCTTTCATGGTTGCTGTGATCTCCACATTTGCAACTGTTGCAATTGGATTAATGATTGGGATAGTTGCTGGTTATTACCGTGGACGTGTGGATGCGATCTTCGGACGTTTTACCGATTTTCTACTGTCATTCCCATCGTTCTTTATGATTATTGCGCTAAGCGTTCCTATGATCCAACGAATTGAAAAATCCGGAATTGCTAGAGATAACGGCGCTCGAATTCTTTACCTAATTATTATTCTCTCCTTCTTTGGCTGGCCCTATTTTTCAAGAATTATTCGCTCTCAAGTTCTGTCGCTACGTGAGCGAGATTATGTAATCGCTGCGCGGGCACTCGGCGCATCTAACCGCAGAATTATTTTTAGGGAACTACTGCCAAATCTTTGGACTCCAGTGATCGTCTATGTCTCATTGGCGCTCCCTGGCTACTTGGCCGCCGAAGCAGTCTTCTCATACCTCGGAATTGGCGTTCAGCCACCCTCTGCCACGTGGGGATTGATCATCGCTGACTCAACTAAGTACATTTTGAACGAGCCGACCTATTTCTTTGTTCCGGCCATTTCGTTAATCTTGGTTGTCCTTTCCTTCAATTTATTGGGGGATGCAATTCGAGATGCACTAGATCCAAAGTCAGAACAGAGCTAAAAAAGTAATACAAACCAAGGCTATGAAAAGGAGAAAGAATGGCTAGAGTCAAAAAATCTACTAGCATCGCAATCGTTGCGGTTCTAGCACTTGCAGTTGTTGCGGGTGGACTAGTAAAGATGAGCAGCGGTGGTTCATCAAAGGGTGGAACGATCACTTATTTGACTCACTCCGAAGCTTGGACACACGCTGATCCAAACCGTAACTACACCGGTCAACACATTGCTTGGTTCGGTTCATATCTACAACGCACACTTACTGCGTATGCACGTGCCGAAGGTTCTGCTGGTTCAGCTGTTGTAGCGGACCTT
>WLJX01000015.1 GCA_009701575.1 Actinomycetota bacterium | reverse complement strand
TGGGTTGTGAGGGACTCGAACCCCCGACCCGGTGATTAAGAGTCACCTGCTCTACCAACTGAGCTAACAACCCGAGCTCATTCAAAGGGGGAACTTCGAACGCATCGCAGACCCTATCAGCGCGAAGGGGTGTGCGCAAAAGCCTAAAGCGCGTCAGATCCTCTCTCGTTAGTGCGAACTCGGACCACGGTTTCAACTGGTGTGACCCAGACTTTGCCATCACCAATTGCTCCAGAATTTGCAGTATTCACGACGAGATCAAGGATGCGATTTAAATCTGCATCATCTACGAGTACTTCGATTCGAACTTTTGGAATTAAATCAACGATGTATTCCGCGCCGCGATAGATCTCGGTGTGGCCCTTTTGGCGACCGAAGCCGCTGGCTTCAGAAACTGTCATGCCTTGGATGCCATTTGATTGCAGAGCAACTTTGATGTCATCAACTCTTGCTGGCTTAACGATTGCGGTAATCAGTTTCATAATTTAATCCTAGTTCTAGTTAGCGACTTGTAAATGGGTTGATGTCATATGCAGATTCTGCGTGTGTGGTGGTGTCGAGACCTTCAAGTTCGACATCACGGCGGACTCTAAATCCGATGGTTTTCTGGATAACTTTTGCGATGATGAAGGTTGCGGTAAATGAATATGCCGCGGTTGAAAGGATTGCGATTACTTGCTTGGTGAGAAGAGATGGTGAGCCAGAAACGAAGAGACCGTTTCCACCGAGTTCGTTTACCGCTGTTGTGCCGATTAAACCGATTGCAAGCATTCCAACAATTCCACCGACGCCATGAACGCCGACAACATCTAGTGAATCATCATAATCAAATTTATATTTGCGAGATACGGCCCAAGCGGAAGCGACGCCGCCGAATAAACCAATAGCGAGTGCGCCTAGGGGAGTTACATATCCGCAGGCAGGTGTGATTGCGACTGCGCCAGCGATTGCGCCAGATGCAACACCAAGTGTTGTTGCTTTGCCGCCTTTTATCTTTTCATAAACCAACCAAGACATTGCGGCGCCTGCAGTAGCAACTTGGGTGTTGATCATTGCGGTTGCCGCTAAACCAGATGCGCCAAGTGCGGAACCAGCGTTGAAACCAAACCAACCAAACCAGAGCATTCCGGCGCCAAGTAAAACTAATGGCATGTTGTGGGGACGCATTGGATCGCGCTTAAAGCCTTCACGTTTTCCTAAAACAATTGCGAGCGCAAGTGCCGCAGCACCCGAGTTAATTTCAACAACTGTGCCACCAGCAAAATCGAGTGCACCAAGTTTGTCGATGATCCAACCACCCGAGCCACCTTGTGATGCAAATGCCCAGTGGGCAATTGGTGCGTAAACCAGAGTTATCCAAACACCAACGAAGATAACCCAAGAACTATATTTTGCGCGGTCTGCAATGGCGCCAGATAGGAGCGCTACGGTAACTATTGCGAAAGTTAGTTGGAACATCACAAATGCGAGCGCGGGAATTGTGTGGCCCTCGCCGCCAACGACTTGGTCAATGGTGTTATTTAGGCCTAGGTGATCGAAGTTTCCGATGAGCCCATTGCCAGAATCTTTTCCGAAGATAATGGAATACACATAAAGCACCCAGAGAATTGTTGTTACACCAATAGCAGCGAATGACATCATCATCATATTTAGCGTGCTCTTTGCGCGGACCATGCCGCCGTAAAATATTGCAAGACCTGGGGTCATAAACAGAACTAGAGCGCCACTCATTAGAACCCAAGCGGTATCGCCAGTATTAATGCCGGACATCATCACCTCGAATTGTTTAATGTTCCTTAAAACGGTTGTAGGAATTTACTATCTCTTCTTGGGCGGCATCGTGATTTACCCATTCGCCACCATGGACTTCTTTGCCTGGTTCAAGAGTTTTGTAGACCTCAAAGAAATGCTTGATTTCTTCGAGCTCGTAATAAGGCACATCAGCTAAATCTTTAAGGCCAGACTTTCGGATATCACCAGCTGCAACGCAGAGAAGTTTGTCATCGCCGCCTTTCTCATCGGTCATGCGGAACATTCCGATTACGCGACATGAAACAACGCAGCCAGGAAATGTTGGTTCATCCAACATGACTAGGGCATCAAGGGGATCGCCATCATTTGAGAGGGTGTTCTTTACGAAGCCATAATCATGGGGAAAACGGGTTGCAGTAAATAACATTCGATCGAGGCGAACTTCGCCAGTCTCATGATTGATCTCGTACTTGTTGCGTGAGCCGGCTGGGATTTCAATAACGACGTCGAAGACCATTGATTCCATTGCAGGTCTCCTAAAGATTGGGGTGATCGACGGGGCTCGAACCCGCGACATCTCGGACCACAACCGAGTGCTCTACCAGCTGAGCTACGACCACCATGAGTGCCTAATACTACGGCAATAAATATGTACTTTAAATCTAATTATTCGGAATGAAGATGGCCTTGCGGTAATACTCGAGCTCTTCGATGGAATCGCGGATATCACCAAGGGCGCGATGGTTGCCGGTTTTCTTTGGGGCGGCGAAATAAACGCGGGGATACCAACGGCGGGCCAGCTCTTTGATGGATGAAACATCGATGGTTCGATAATGCAGGTAAGCATTTAGTAGCGGCATATCGCGGGCGATAAAAGAGCGATCAGTTCCAACAGAATTTCCAGCCAGTGGAGATTTACCGGCGCCAGGTGCATATTTTTCGAGGTAGGCGATTATTGCTTCCTCGGCTTTCGAGGCTTCAACACCATTTGGAATTTCGGCGATTAGCCCAGATTCGGTATGCATATTAGTTACGAACTCGTTCATACCTTTTATTTGATCCTCAGTCGCCTTGATGACAAGGTCAATTCCTTCGCCCAAGATGTTTAGTTCAGAGTCGGTGACCAGGACCGCAATTTCGACCAATACATCTTTATTAAGGTCTAGGCCCGTCATCTCACAATCGACCCAAATCAGGTTCGGGGATTCGTTCTTATTGCTCATCGGGGGAGCCTAAACCAGAAGTGTGCTGGGGCTGTAATTTCACCATTCGTTCACCTTGGGTTCATCTTGCTTCCACATGCGAAAACCCGCTTGGCATAAGAATCATCTCGTGAATACAACTACGCCTGGGGCAAATTCGGCGATATTCCCGATCTCCACACCAGAAAAACGCGAGATTACTACTAAACCAAGATTTTCAGACAAAGTATTTCGTGGAGTTGCAACTGTCGGCGGACTTTCATCACTAGTAATACTCGGTTTGATTTTAATTTTTCTTGGGTATCAGGGATTTCAAGTATTACGTTCAGAAGGTTTTGGATTTATTACCGGAAGCAACTGGCAAGTAATGCAAGACAATGCGGGAAATACTGATTTATCTGCTTCATCATTTGGAATCGCAGCCATGCTTGTTGGAACCTTGCTGTGCGCGGCGCTCGCAGTTTTGATTGCAGTTCCAATTTCAGTGCTATGCGCGCTTTACCTAACTTTTTACGCACCACAATTCTTAAAGAAAATTATGGTTGCGATTATCGACTTGATGGCAGCATTCCCATCAATACTTTTTGGCATGTGGGGTTTCTTTATCTTGATGCCACATGTTGAATATTGGGCAAAGTTAATTCATAAATACTTTGGGTGGTTTCCATTATTTAAAATGGATGTTCCAGTATTTACGCGTTCTCCCTTTGTGGCAGGCGTCGTGCTTGCAATCATGATTATTCCAATTATTACTTCGGTATCCCGCGAAATTTTTTCACAGACGCCCCTTGATAGAGTCCAGGCTGCTTATGCCTTAGGCGCGACACGTTGGTCAATGATTCGTGCCGTTGTTATTCCTTATGGAAAGAGCGGCGTTGTTGGTGGCGCAATGCTTGGTCTTGGTCGCGCAATGGGTGAAACAGTCGCGGTTTACACAGTATTGAATTTGGTTTACCAAATCAATTGGCAAGTACTAATAGGTGCTGGTGGCAACGTAGCTTCAATGATCCTCCTTAAGTTTGGTGAAGCTGGTCCAACTGAAACACGTGCACTAATGGCCGCTGGCTTAGTCCTCTTCTTATTAACTCTTCTAGTGAACTCGATTGCAAACACAATCGTGAGCCGCACTGGAGGTAAGGGTCGATGAGCACTCCAACAATTTCAAAGGTGAAGCCAACTCAGCCTTGGAAGCGAACACCTAAACAACAGCTACTTATAGCCGTAAATCTTGTTGGGGCGGCAGTCATTAGCTTTGTAGTGGTTTTTGCAACTGCCATGAAAGGGAAGCTTGCTTATCTTGCAATATTTTTCATCTCCGTAATCGTCATTAACTTTGTCGAGAATTATATTAAGCGAGGAATGGCAGCAGCCAAAGATTCGATTGCGACTTCATTTGCAACAGCAGGTTTAATTGTTGCAGTTGTTCCTATTTTCAGTATCTTGTTCACAATATTTGATCGTGGCCGTGCTGGACTTAACTTTAATCTTTTCGTGCAGGATATGAAATCAAATGGTCCAAATGATCCATTGGGTCAAGGTGGATTACTTCACGCACTTATTGGTTCTGGAATCATGGTCGGAATTGCACTATTAATTAGTTTGCCAATTGGAATTCTTACCGCGATTTATTTAACTGAAATCAAGGGTATTTACTCCCGCCCAATTAAATTCTTAGTTCAGGCTATGTCTGGCGTGCCATCAATTGTCGCAGGTCTCTTTATTCTCTCTGCAATTGTCTTCCCAATTACTAAATCATCCTCAGGATTTATGGGTGGACTTGCACTTGCAATTTTGATGATTCCAACGATTGCTAGAACTTCAGAGGAAGTATTGCTTCTTATCCCTAATGACCTTCGCGAAGCTGGTGTTGCACTTGGCGGAACTCAATGGCGCACTATTTCCCTAATCGTCGTTCCTGCCGCAAAGAGTGGGTTAATTACTGCAACAATTCTTGGACTTGCTCGCGTTGCAGGTGAAACCGCGCCACTTATTCTGGTCTCCGGTGGCGGCGATTCTGTAAATCCAAATCCATTCCACGCTCCGATGGGATCGCTTCCTTTCTATATTTGGAAGGGATTCACCTACGGCACTACTGAATCTATTGCGCGATCATGGGCCGGAATTTTCGTCCTTCTCTCTATTATTTTCTTACTATTTATTGCGGCGAGAACTTTAAGTGGAAGTGGAGATAAGAAGTGATTAACTCAAACGAGGATAGGAACGATGATATGGAAACTAAGGCAACCCCTTCATCTCTTTCAGATGTTGCAAATGCTAATAAGGCTCGTAAGCAACCAGGTTCTGGTGCACTTGGGGTAGGGCTAGAGGCCCGTGGCATTCATGCATGGTTTGGTGACAAGCTAGTTCTTCGCGATATCTCATTGGACTTCTGGTCCGGAACAGTGACCGCCCTAATTGGACCGTCTGGTTGCGGTAAGTCAACATTCATCAGAACGCTAAATCGTATGCATGAATTTATTCCTGGCGCTGCAATGGCTGGTGAAGTTTTGTTAAATGGCCAAGATATTTATGAGCAAGGTACTGATGTAACAAAAATTCGCTTAAAGGTTGGAATGGTTTTCCAGAAGCCAAATCCATTCCCATCAATGACAATTGCAGACAATGTATTGGCCGGGCTAAAGCTTGCGCAATTAAAGAGTGAAAACAAAGATGATCTACTCGAAGAGTGTCTAGAGCGAGCTGGACTGTGGAATGAAGTGAAGGATCGTTTGAGCGCTTATGGTGGGTCGCTCTCAGGTGGTCAACAGCAACGTCTATGTATCGCACGTTCCCTTGCAGTGCGCCCAGAAGTTCTTTTGATGGATGAACCATGTTCTGCGCTCGATCCAGGATCTACCTTAAAGATTGAAGAGACTATCCAACATCTCTCATCGAGCATGACAATCATTATTGTTACCCACAATATGCAACAAGCAGCACGCGTATCTGATTACACAGGATTCTTTCTTTCTGATGGTGGTCCTGGCGAGCTGGTTGAAGTTGGGCCAACAAGCGAAATTTTCTCAAGACCAAAAGATATTCGTACAGAGAATTATGTGACAGGACGTTTTGGCTAAAATCGGCTAAATACGGTTTACCAAATGTTCACCTAATAGTTGACAAGCGTTTGGCATTAAAACCCAATTGCTTAACCAGGGTTCAATACTTTTCCTCTTAGACAAAACGTCTAATTAGTCCTAACAAGGGGAAAAATGAAACTTTCTAAATCAATCAAGGTTCTAGGTGCAGTTATTGCTGTAGCCGTCCTTGCTGCTCCATCTGCTGTTGCAGCTGTTTCACTAACTGGTGCGGGCGCTACATTCCCTGGCCCAATCATCGAGGCTTGCAAGGCTGGATATAACAAAGAATCTGGAAACACATTCACATATGGTCTTGGTGGTTCTGGAGCAGGCCGTACAGCATCAGACAAGCAAACAAGTTTAGTTAACTTTTCAGATACACCTCACACTGCAGCGCGCGATGGCGTTCTTCATATCCCAGTAGTTGCTGGTCCAATTGCAGTTATGTACAAGATCGGAAACGACAAGCCACTTTATCTATCACCAGCAACAATCGCTGGAATTTTTGGTGGAACAATTACAAAGTGGAATGATCCAAAAATTGTTGCCGATAACAACCGTTCAGTAAAAGAAACAATTTTCAAGACTGATGGCAAGGGACAAGACGTTAAAGGTAAAGATGGCAAGCCAATTGTTCTAAAAGAGCTAACACGTAAGATTCGCTACACATTTCCAGATAAGGTAATCAAAGTCATCTACCGCTCTGATTCTTCAGGAACAAACGGAAACTTCACAGCTGCGCTAAATGGCGCTGCTCCAGAAGTTTGGACAAAGGCTGGAAATAACTCATTCACAACATCTTTCCCAGGAAACATTAATGCGGTTGCAAACCTCGGACGAATTGTTGGCGCATCAGGTTCAGCAGCGGTATCAGCACTTGCAGCAAAGACTCCTTACTCAATTACATATGCTGAATCAAGCTATGCAAAAACTAATGGTCTTGCAATTGCAAATGTAAAGAACGAAGCAGGAAACTGGCAAGCACCTACATCTAGTGGTGTCTCAGCTTTCCTTGGTGCAGCAAAGATTTCAGAAAAGGGAATCGTCACCTATGACTATAAGACAACTGATCCAGGTGCTTACCTTTTCGGTTCAATCTCATATGCACTAGTTGATACCAAGCAGAAGGATGCTGAAACTGCAAAGGCAGTTAAGGATCTACTTTCTTACTTGCTCGATCCAAAGTGCCCAAATACAAGTCCAGCACTTGAATACACAACCATCACAGGCAAGTTCCGTGATGTTAACTTAGCTCTGATTGCAAAAATCACAGCTTAAAAAGTTCAATAAGAAAGCCCCGGGTGATTTCACTCGGGGCTTTTTCTTTCTTGTAATGGTGCGCCTGGCAGGAATCGAACCTGCGGCCTACCGCTTAGAAGGCGGTTGCTCTATCCGACTGAGCTACAGGCGCATGACATGAATTACATGTGCGAGTCTACCGATTTGAACCGATAAGGTTTCGCACATGGCTGAGTTTATTTACACGATGAAAAAGGCGCGCAAAGCGCATGGCGACAAGGTAATTCTTGATGACGTGACCCTGATGTTTTTACCGGGTGCGAAAATCGGTGTTGTTGGTCCCAATGGTTCAGGTAAATCAACAGTCCTTCAAATTATGGCTGGCCTACAACAACCATCAAATGGTGAAGCATTCTTATCTCCTGGTTACACCGTAGGAATTTTGCTACAAGAGCCACCGCTTGATGAAACAAAGAACGTTTTAGAGAATGTGCAAGAAGGCGTTGCTGAAACTATTGGACTCTTAAATCGCTTCAATCAAATTAGCGATGAGATGGCTAACCCAGATGCTGACTACGACAAGTTGTTAGCCGAAATGGGAACACTGCAAGAACAGCTCGATCATCGAAATGCTTGGGACTTAGATTCTCAACTCGAACAAGCAATGGATGCGCTGCGTTGTCCACCTGGTGATGCTGATGTCTCTGTTCTCTCTGGTGGTGAGCGTCGTCGCGTTGCTCTTTGTAAATTGCTCCTACAACAACCAGATTTATTATTACTAGATGAACCAACTAACCACTTGGATGCCGAATCTGTGCTTTGGCTAGAACAACATTTAAGTAAGTATCCAGGCACTGTTGTTGCGATTACGCACGATAGGTATTTCTTGGACAATGTTGCGCAATGGATTCTGGAACTAGATCGTGGTCGCGCATTTCCATATGAAGGAAACTATTCAACTTATCTAGATACTAAGTCCACTCGTTTGAAGATTGAAGGTCAGAAAGATGCCAAGCGTGCAAAGCGTCTGACTGAAGAACTTGAATGGGTTCGTATGAATGCAAAGGGTCGCCAAGTTAAATCAAAGGCCCGCCTTGCCCGATATGAAGAGATGGCATCTGAAGCCGAGAAAACTCGCAAGTTAGATTTCGAAGAGATTCAAATTCCAATGGGGCCTCGCCTTGGAAACGTTGTTGTTGAAGTTGAACATTTAAAGAAGGGCTTTGGGGATCGCTTACTAATCGATGATCTCTCATTTACTTTGCCCCGCAATGGAATTGTCGGAGTTATCGGGCCAAACGGTGCCGGTAAGACGACGCTATTTAAAACTATTCTCGGCATGGAACAACCAGATAGCGGAAGCGTAAAGATTGGTGAAACTGTAAAGATTTCATATGTCGATCAGTCTCGTGGTGGCATCGATCCAAAGAAGAGTTTGTGGGAAGTCGTCTCAGATGGTTTGGATTACATAAAGGTCGGCCAAGTTGAAATGCCATCTCGCGCATATGTTTCAGCATTTGGTTTCAAAGGTCCAGATCAACAGAAAGCTGCTGGAGTTCTATCTGGTGGTGAGCGAAATCGTTTGAATCTTGCACTCACTTTGAAGATGGGCGGCAATCTATTACTTCTCGATGAGCCAACGAACGACCTTGATGTTGAAACTCTAGGCTCACTTGAAAATGCACTTCTTGAATTCCCAGGTTGTGCTGTGGTTATCTCGCACGATCGCTGGTTCTTAGACCGCGTTGCAACGCACATTTTGGCTTACGAAGGCGATTCACAGTGGTTCTGGTTTGAAGGAAACTTCGAATCATATGAAGAGAACAAGGTTGCAAGACTTGGTATTGAAGCATCACGTCCGCACCGTGTTACTTACCGAAAGCTCACACGATAATGCGCCATCACGGAAAGATTCATGTTCGCTGGGATGACATGGATGCCTTTGGCCATGTAAACAATGCAAGCTATTTAACTTTCATGCAAGAAGTTCGCGCTGACTTTACTTGGTATTCGAGAATTGCCCGCGGGCTTAAACCGCTATTTAAAGAGATGGTTGTTGCGCGTACCGAGATTGATTATCTAGAACCAATAATGGAGGGTGGCTTTGAACTAGATGTTGATGTCTGGGTTTCAAAGATCGGCAACTCATCTTTTGTTGTGCAATATGAAATGAAATCAAAGGCCGGGATACATGCCAAGGCGATGACAGTCCAAGTTGCTGTCGATGCTGAATCAAAGCGATCTCGCCCGTTAGATGACGAAGAACTCGAGTTGCTTAACGAATATCTCGAGGCCTAATGAAAACTAGGCGGATACACCCGGCCTGGTTTGCTGCGGCGGTAACTTTCCTAACGTTAGTTGCAACCGCTGGCTTTAGATCAGCGCCTTCGGTGTTGGTTGTTCCGCTCGAAGATTCTTTTGGATGGTCGCGTGATCAAATTTCATTGGCAATCGCTATAAATGTTCTGCTCTTCGGTTTAACCGCACCATTTGCTGCGGCCTTGATGGAGCGCTTTGGAATCCGCCGGGTAGTTATGACGGCGCTATTAACGGTCGGCATCGGTGCCTATTCAACAATCTTTATGACAAAACCTTGGCACTTAATTGCATTGTGGGGAGTAGTTGTTGGAGTTGGTACCGGTTCTATGGCACTGGTATTTGCCGCAACAATTGCTAACAGATGGTTTATGAAACGTCGGGGTTTAGTGATTGGCGCTCTGACAGCCGCAACTGCAACTGGACAACTTATTTTCTTGCCAGGCCTTTCTGCACTTGCCACAAACATTGGTTGGAAATCTGTTTCAGTGACTGTTGCTTGCGGTGCATTTGTAATGGTGCCGCTGATCTTTATCTTTCTAAAAGAGCGCCCCTCATCGGCTGGTGTAACTCCGTATGGTGCACCTGATGGTTGGGGTGAACCACCGCTTATCAAGACAAATGCGGGACGCCTGGCCATTGATACCCTCAAAGAGGCAAGGAAGGTTCGTGATTTTTGGTTTCTAATTGGATCATTCTTTGTCTGTGGACTTTCAACCAGCGGGCTAATTGGAACTCACTTTATTCCTGCCGCACATGATCACGGAATGAATACCGTAACAGCGGCAAGTTTGTTGGCGCTAGTCGGTGTCTTTGATGTTATCGGAACTATTTTTTCTGGCTGGCTGACAGATCGTTATGATCCACGCAAACTTCTCTTTGTTTATTACTTTCTACGCGGTCTCTCACTATTTCTTCTGCCCTCGATTCTCTTTGCAACAGTTCATCCATCGACCTTAGTTTTCGTTATCTTCTATGGCCTTGATTGGGTCGCAACCGTTCCACCGACAGTTCTTCTCTGTCGCCAAGTATTGGGACCAGAGCGAGCAACGGTTGTTTATGGCTGGGTATTTGCAGCGCACCAAATTGGTGGGTCTGCGGCAGCATTTGGCGCAGCTATTTTCCATACCAAGTTCGGTGATTATGCCTATGCCTTCTATCTGAGTGGGCTGATGTGCCTTGTCACCTCTTATTTTGTGCTCAAGATAAGCAAGGTTAAAGAGGGCGCAAATGGTAGATGAACCAACTTTTTATGAACGCGCTGGTGGTTCTGCAACATTTAAAGATTTAACAAAGCGGTTCTATCAAAAGGTTTCAGTAAATCCCATTCTCAAACCAATGTATCCAGATGAAGATATGGCTGGGGCTGAAGAACGTTTAGCGCTGTTTCTAGAACAATATTGGGGCGGACCAAGTACATATTCAGAGCAGCGCGGACATCCGAGGCTTCGAATGCGCCATGCACCTTTTCATATTGCAACGCCGGAACATGATGCTTGGTTGGAATGTATGCATGCCGCAGTTATTGATTTAGAAATTGCCGAAGATCTTAAAGAAGAGTTGTGGACATATTTTCAATATGCCGCACATTCGATGAAGAATCAACCAGATAGCTAATTAGCTTTGGGTTGAGATTTATTTCCAACCTTTAATATTTCACCATTTCGCAGATACCAGAGCGTTCCATCTTGCGCGCGAACCGTTGTGATTCGAAGGCCAACAGATTCAACAACTCCCGTGGTTTCCATAGTTTCGATTTGATCGCCAACACCATATTGATCTTCAACCAACATAAACATTCCCGCTAAAACATCTCGGACGAGAGTTTGTGCACCAAGTCCAAGTGCAACACCGATAACACCAGCAGATGCGACAAGTGGTCCGAGGTTAAATCCAAGTTCACTTAAAATCATTGTTAGGGTGATTAACCAGATAGCGCCATTAAGTGCAGAACGAAGAACTGAACCTGCAGTTCTAGCCCGTTCGCGTTGGCGTTCCATCCCGCGTTTTGGACCAGGAACAAAATCAGCGTCAGCAATTCGATTTATGGCCCGGGCAACCGCACGTCCGCCGATTTTTTGGAAGGTTAGGGCGATGGCAAGAATCAAAATTATGTGAAAAGGCGCTCCGATAAACCAGTCATAAATCTTTTGGGCGTTATCGCTAAGGGTCATGTCTGAAGAATAAACCTTCTATTCACGAGATTACCCACCAGAAATGCACCATTTTTGCCCTGTCATAAGGCACTATTTACCCAACAACACGAGCCACGCGTTGGAGCTTTTATCCATAAAAGGGAGTTATTAAGTGCCACAGACATTGGTACTGAACGCCACTTATGAGCCACTAGGTGTCGTATCAGAGAGACGAGCGTTGATCCTCGTCTTGAATCAGCGAGCCACAACAATCGAAGATTCTGACACTGTTCTCCATTATTCAGGCGGCGAATTAACACTTCCAGCAGTTATCAAATTAGTTAAATTTGTTCGAATTCCTTATCGTCATGCAGTTCCATTATCGAGACGCGCACTATTTGCGCGCGATGGTGGTCGCTGTGTTTATTGCACAGCACCTGCAACCTCTATTGATCACGTAATTCCGCGAAGTCGCGGTGGCGCCCATAACTGGGAAAATGTTGTTTCTGCTTGTCACAAGTGCAATCACCAGAAAGCAGATCGCACACTAAAAGAGATTGGTTGGAAGTTAAAGACTCTGCCCCGCGAACCTGCTGGCGCCGCATGGAGAATTCTTGGAACTGGGAAACCAGATACGAGATGGATCTCATACCTTCGGCCATTTGGTGCTGAACACGGCGTTGCCTAAGATAAGAACATGTTATTAATCGCCGGCGTATTAAATCGAATTACCCAAGAAGATGGCGCTTTGCCAGGTGAACCACTTGGAACCTTTAAAGCTCTTGTTTATTTCGTTGGGTTTCCAACTTTATTGTTCGCAGTAATTGCAGCAGTTGTTCTTCTTTCAACGACTGATCGCAAAGCAAAACGTTCAACACTTACTCGTATCGAATAGAAGAAAGTTTTAAACGTCTTTTGCTTGTGCAGTAAGTGCACGAGATAAAGCATCTCTGCTCTCAGAAACTAATCTACGAAGTCCAGATGCAGACCCTTCGCCAGTAGTCGCAAGCCAATTAATTGTCTTATCAAGCGTTGCTTTATCGGTTATGTAAGTTGGGTAGCAAAGTTCTACGAAAGAGCTTCCGATATCAAATGAAGCGTTATCCCACATTGTTAATAAGGATTCGAAATAAGGATCAACATATTTAGCAAGAAGGTCACGTTGCCCGGCTCGCATAAATCCGCGATGAATCGAGGCCCGAATAGAGCTTGTGAGATCTTCCTTAGTTAGTGAGTTCCAAGCAGCAGCTTTAGCTTCTGCGGTTGGGAAGGCAGCAACGCAAGTTGTGTGACCGAGTTGGCCGTTAATTGTGTTGTCACGTTCTAATTCTGCATCAAGCTCGGCGCGCGTAAATAACCCACGCTCGCAGAGAGCGAGGACAAATGTCCAACGAAGATCAGCATCTACTTTAAGACCGGCAAGTTTGCCGTCAAGCAAGGCACGTAATTGGGTTCCGTGAGATTCGGTAACTGCAAGACCAGAAAAGATTCTGGCGAATTGAAGTTGGTGATCGCTCTCGGCCTTAGCGGATGCAAGCAATCCGGCAATTGAATCGGCAACCTCGATACGAAGTGCATCGCGCTTAGTTGGGTTTGCGTAAAGTTCAACAGCGGTAGTTAATTGGTTTCCAATAACTGTTACGACAGTTATGTCACTTTCACCAGGCAATCCCGCAAGTGCGATCTCGATGAAGTCGGTCGCGCTAATTTCAGCATCGCGCAACATATCCCACGAAATCGCCCAGCACATTGCGCGGGTTAAGCCATCAGAGATATTGCCTAGATGAGACTTCAACGTTGCAATCGAGCGATCATCCAAGCGAACCTTGGCATATGAGAGATCGCGGTCATTAATTAGAAGCAGGTCAGCAACGCTCTCGCCAACAAGATCAGTTACTGATGTTGTGGCACCGGCTACGTCGAGTTCAACTGATTTACGAAGAACAACATCGTTGCCCTTAACATCATACAGACCAACAGCGAGACGATGGGGGCGAAGTTCTTTCGAGCCGACAGGAATTAGTGGAGCTTCCTGCTTGATTTCAATCTTTGTATATTTATTGTCAGCGATTTCTAAATTCGGACGCAAGGTATTAACACCGGCTGTTTGCAACCAAGTTGAAACCCAAGGCTTTAGATCTCGGCCACTTGTGGCACTTAGTTCTACTAATAAATCATCCAGAGTTGTGTTCTTGAATGCATGCTTTGCAAAGTAATTTTGTAGCCCAGTAATGAAGTTATCGCGCCCAACGTGAGCAACTAATTGTTGGAGAACTGAAGCCCCTTTTGCATAGGTAATTCCATCAAAGTTAGCGTTAACAGTCTCGATATCAATCATGTCTGAAACGATTGGGTGAGTGGATGAGAGTTGATCTTGGCGGTAAGCCCAGTTCTTTCGCTCCGAGTTAAACCCAGTCCAAGCGCTTGTAAAGCGAGTTCCCTCAGCCGAAGCTAAATGCGAAGACCATTCTGCGAATGATTCGTTCAACCACAAGTCATCCCACCATTGCATCGTGACCATATTTCCAAACCACATATGTGCCATCTCATGCAAAATTGTGTTCGCGCGTGCGTCATACATGCGCTCAGTTACTTTGCTGCGGAATACAAGTAAATTCTCTAGAAAGGTAACAGCGCCAGAGTTCTCCATCGCGCCCCAGTTGAAATCGACAACTGCAATCTGGTCATACTTTTCAAATGGATAGGCAAGACCAAATACTTTTTCGAAGTAAGCAAAGCCCTGTTTGGTAACTAAGAAAATATCTTCTGGATCTAGTGATTCGGCCAAAGATTTACGACAATAGATTCCAAGTGGCACAGTTTTCTGGCCAACGTATTCATCATGCACGTGATAGTAAGGACCAGCAATCAGTGCTGTGATGTAAGTAGGAATTCTTGGGGTTGGTAGAAATTCCCAAACGCTTTTATCGCCAGCAATTTCATTCTTTGCCTTGACGGGGGAGTTTGAAATAACTTCCCAGTGCTTTGGGGCAGTAACAGTTAGTTCGAAAGTTGCCTTTAGGTCTGGTTGATCAAAGCATGGATACATCTTGCGAATGTAGGCAGTCTCGCCTTGGGAATATAAATAAACTTCGTTATCGGCTGGGTCGACTGAATATTGGAGACCTTCACCGGTCTTTGAATAGTCGCCCTCGATCTCAATCACTAATTCGTTATCAGCGGCCAGGCCTTTGAGAAAAACGCTCTCGCCGTCATAGTTCGCAACATCGACATCTTTGCCATTTAGCTTTGCAGAAATAATCCGCTTTCCAACCGCATCAACAAATGTGTCATATCCAGGCTTATTGCAAGCAAACTTTACGGTTGACTTTGCAATGAAGTTTTCGGGGCCGTGGCAGACATCGATTGTTACTACATAAGAAGTAACAGAGAGATGGGCGCTGCGTTCACGGGCTTCGGCTCTTGAAATATTTAATCCAGGCATGAGCCAACCCTATCTATCCTTATCTAAGATACCCACATGAGTTCAGCAGAGAAGGGCAGCCTTTACAACCTAAGTAATAGGTCATTTCGCCTTCGTGGAACTCGCATTACCGAGGCCCAAGAAAAGGCCACCGCGAAGTTCTGGGATGAATTTGGAATCGTTCCAGATCACAAAATTATCCCCTCTGAAATATTTCCAACGAGCAAGCAAGTAATCATGGAAATCGGAACTGGAATGGGCGAGGCCACCGCCGAAATTGCTCGCACCTTTCCTGATACCGGATTCTTCGCACTTGAAGTGCACCGCCCCGGAATCGGTTCGCTATTGGCCCGAATCAATGAATTTGAATTAACTAACCTGCGATTGATAAATGAAGATGCTCGGATAGTTTTAGAAGAGTGGATGCCTGACAATTGCCTAGATGCGGTGCACCTCTATTTTCCTGATCCTTGGCATAAGAAAAAACATTGGAAGCGGCGCATTGTTCAGAGCGACTTCGTAGATTTGATGTATCGAAAGTTAAAGCCTGGTGGCCATATTCATGTCGCAACTGATTGGGTTCCCTATGCCCAATGGACACAGAGCAAGTTCGATGAGGATTCCAGATTTGTCGGGGGAGTAATTCCTAAACCAGATTTTCGGCCACTAACCAGATTTGAAGGTAAAGGGCTCGGCAAGGGCCATATCGTTACAGATTTAAAATACGTTAAGGCTTAGATCTTTCCAGTCTCTTCATACTTTGCCATTAAATTAATTCTGCGCACATGTCGTTCATCGCCAGGAAATGGTGTGGCAATAAATTTATCTACAAGTTCCAAGCAGAACTCTTCGCTGTGCATTCGGCCACCGATTGAAATCACATTTGCATTGTTATGTTCACGCGCAAGAACTGCAGTCTCAAGAGACCAAACTAAAGCCGCCCGAACTCCCTTAACTTTATTTGCCGCCATCTGCTCGCCGTTGCCAGAACCACCAAGAACAATTCCAAGTGAACCAGGATCATTTGCAACACCTTGCGCTGCAGGGATGCAAAAAACTGGGTAATCATCGAGAGCGTCATATTCGATGGGACCGTGATCGAAAACTTCGTGGCCGCTTGCTTGAAGGTGCTTAACAATTACACCCTTGAATTCCAGCCCCGCATGATCGCTTCCAATATGAATTCTCATTTCGTAATAATGGCAGAAAATCCAAAAGGCCCGCACTATTTCTAGTGAGAGCCCTTTGAATTACTTAGAGAATGGCTATTTAATTTATGACTTCTTCTTTAGCGACATTGGCTTAGCCGCACCTGCTCCATCTTTATCGTGCTTGCCCTTGCCCATTCCGCCAATTTTTGGAGCAGGAACTGCTTCAACATGCTTAGTTACGCGGGTGGTTAATCCAGCCTTCGCAGTTGTTGCTTGAGTGGCAGTCAATCTTCCTGCGGTAACTGCTGCATCAATTTCAGTTGTTTCTAAATTAACAAGTGCAGTAATCAACGCTGCTTTCTTATCGCCAGCAAGAGTTGCGAGTGACTTACCAGCAACACGAGCTGCACTTAGATCTGCCGCAGTGATCCCTAAAGTTGAAATAATCAAAGCTTGGTGTGCTGCTGAATCTTTACCAATTGATCCCCAAGCACCAGCCATTGGCCTTACAGGTGCAGCAGCAGTGAATGCTGCAGAGATTGCATCTGATTGTGTTTGAGTAATTGTTCCCTTTACAACTAGCCCTGAAAGAATTGTAGAAACCTTTGTCGAAACCCCAACAACTTTTCCTGGATCGGCTTGAGCTGTAGATACAGTTGCAATAGTTCCCAGTGATAGCGCTGTTGCTATTACAACGGCTGAAATTTTATTATTCATAATTCCTTGCTCCTTTAACTCGAAAGTTACTTTAATAATCTTCGATTTATCCCGGCCCTAGAAGCGATTACTTCCAGATACCCGTAGATAACATCCCTAGGCTGGGGAGATTAGTTAATAAACCTGAAATTAAACTGTGAGTATTGAGCGCTCTTCGCCTAGCCAAGCAAGGGATGAGAGGTCGCACCTACGCTTTTTCTTGTACAGGCGAAGCATTGCGCGGATGCTCGATAAACACTGTTCCTAACCAAGGATCAAACAACCCAGAAACGTGGCTTGAAATGATTTCCCCAAAGCACTCAAAGATTTTTGCTTTAGCGCTTACCTCATTCTTACTCACAGGAACACTCAGCACTCTCAATGCGGCCCAAGCAAATACCCTTAAGAAAATATCAATAAGTAAAGCAGGGCGCGTAGTAACACCAGGTATTAACACTTTATTAAGCGGAAAAGGTGCACCAAAATCCGCAGTTGGAATTAATGGTGATTTTTACATCGATACAAACACAATGAATATCTACGGACCTAAAGCAAAAGGGAAGTGGCCAGCCGCTGTTTCGTTAAAGGGAACAGCAGGAACTAATGGAACCAACGGCTCAAATGGTTCGACAGGTTCAACCGGAGCAACTGGCGCAAAAGGAGTTGCAACAAACGGAATTGATGGGGCAACCGGAGCAACAGGTGCATCTGGCTCTTCTGGATCTGGATCCTCAGGGGCAGCGGGTGCAACCGGAGCAACTGGTCCTGCAGGTCCAACAGGAACTCCAGGTTCAACAGGTGCGCAAGGACCAATTGGAACTACAGGAAATGCAGGACCTACTGGTGGTCAAGGAACAATCGGCAACACTGGACCAGCAGGAGCAACAGGACCCGCGGGTTCAAATGAAGTAGCTGTATATAACTTAACGGTGGTCGGTGGTACTACTCAATGGTTCTTATCTTCAGGAATACCAACTTCTTTATTCAGTAATCCGTTTGGGAACTTGCAACCCAACACAAAATATAGATTCACAATAATAGTTAATGGCGTAACCAACTGGTCGGGGTTTGCAGACTTAAGTGTCGGGTCCGTAGTCGCATTAAGTGGAGCTGGATCAACTCTAGATTATTCAACTCACTATGGATTTGGAAACAATACTAATGCTGAATTTGCTCTAACTTTCAACTTTTCATTCCTACATGAAGGTACGGTAGTTGTCGGTTCAAATGTTTCCAGTTTGAATGTATCTGTTATTGATGGCACAGGCTGGTCAGAATTACTATCGAAAACACACGTCTTTTATATGAATGCGACCGCATATGTGCAAATTGCCTAATAAATAATTTTAATTCGCATCTTAAAACCCAGTAAAACTTTGGAGCGGGTGACCGGGATCGAACCGGCATGGCCAGCTTGGAAGGCTGGGGCTCTACCATTGAGCTACACCCGCAGATTAAACCTGATCAAAAGATCAGCCTAACTACGTGTAAATCGGGCACGAAGGCTCGGATTCACACCGTATGTTACACCGATAAGAAGTGTGAAAGTAACCCAGGATTTAATGTATCTGGCACGAATTTGGCACGTTTCCACCGACTGGTTCAGGTGCTCTCTTTTTGCAATCGACTAATTGGCCCACGATGCTTGACGCCGCCCACAGTAGGATTAAGTAACGGGGAGCCAAACAATGTCTAATTTAAAGAAAAAAATAGCCTTTGCTTTTGCATTGCTTTTGATTCTTCCCGCTCAACCAGCTCATTCGGTTTTCAATGGAGAAATTCAAGATAAGAATTCTTGGGTAGTTGCAATCACCATTCAGAACGGTGGGAAAACCCTGTTATGTTCGGGCGCAATTATTGATAAAACAACGGTAATGACTGGAAAACATTGTGTTGTTGATTCAAAGGGGATTGTTAGTTCAAATATCCTGATTAATCAGCCCGGTGCATATTTTTACTTCCCAGCAACTGCAGAGATGCAACAACGTCGAGTCTCCAAAGTAGCACTCGTGCCAATCCAGCCAACCAAATACGTGCCAGATGCTGGAGATATTGCATTTCTACATTTCGCAGAACCATTCAGTAATTTTACGATTCCGGAAATTGCAACAGAAGATCAGTTAAAGAGCCTTAAACCTTGGTCGACTATAAAGGGTTATGGCTACGGTGCTACAGGAGAAGATGGATCAATCTACTCAAAGGAATTACGGCAATATAATTTGAGTTGGGGAAACGATGATCACTACATAGACTCAAATGTTGTAATAATTGCATCAGCTACAAGCATTGGATGCTCAGGAGATAGTGGCGGTCCAATAACAGCATTTTTAGAGGATAAACGAGAAGTAGTAATTGGGGTTGCCGCAAGTATCATTAATCAGGGAAGTAATGGATGCGCGCAGAGAGATCTAAATAGACTCTATTTTGAAAATTTCAATTTGGTTTATCCCTACATTATGTATAAAAATTTTACGCCACCGGTCCCAAAAAAGAAGTTAGTCGTAACTAAGAAAAAAAATATTAAGCGCAAGTAAATTTAGTGCTTTTTCAATGGCGCCTTTAATTTCCATAACTTCGACTTCATCGCCCACACCGGCATGGCCCGGTAGGAAGGCTGGGGCTCCACCATTGAGCTACACCCGCAGATTTTGTGCGGTAGGCAGGAATTGAGCGTGGACCAGTGGTTTTGTTACGCCGCTCGAGAGATTGGCTCTGCCCACCTTTTGAATTCACCCTAGACACGCTTGAATTTTCCTGAGGAAATCGGGTGTGGTTTCTGGGTCTACTAATAGGTAAGCACTAGCCTCGGTTTTATCTTCCTCCGGCTTGTGCGCCGTGAATGCACACGGGGTCGCAAACACCCCCGATACCAAAATCAGAAAGGTTCAACCATGCTAGATACTTATTTCAAAATATCTGAACGTGGCTCAACCGTAGGTCGCGAAGTACGTGGTGGTTTCGTCACGTTCTTCACAATGGCTTACATCGTGGCACTTAACCCGTTGATCATCGGTCTATCAAAAGATGCTGACGGAAAGTTCCTCGGAGGTGGAGACGCTCCTAATCTTGCGGCAATTGCTGCAGCAACTGCATTAATCGCAGGTGTACTTACAATCCTGATGGGCGTAGTTGGAAACTTTCCACTAGCGCTCGCAACTGGTCTTGGTCTTAACACATTCGTTGCAGTAGGTATTGCATCGAAGATGTCATGGGCTGATGCAATGGGACTTGTTCTTCTTGAAGGAATCATTATTACCGTTCTAGTTCTAACTGGTTTTAGAACAGCGGTATTCCGTGCCGTACCGGCACAACTAAAGATCGCTATCTCTGTCGGTATCGGTCTATTCATTGCACTTATTGGTCTTGTTGATGCAGGCTTCGTACGTCGCACAGGAACTGGTCCAGTACCAGTAACACTTGGCGATGGCGGAACCCTTGTTGGTTGGCCAATCGTTGTATTTTGCTTTGGTCTTCTATTGATGATCGGACTTATGGTCAAGAAGGTTAAGGGCGCAATTCTTATTGCAATCATTGTTTCAACTGCAGTAGCTATTGCACTTGAATCTGCTTTCAAAATTGGGCCACTATTTGATGGCCCAACTGGAAAGACAAATCCAAAGGGTTGGAATCTAAACGTTCCTGCAATGCCATCAGATGTAATTGCTACACCTGATTTTGGTCTTCTTGGACAATTTAGCCTCTTCGGTTCTTTCGAAAGAATTTCACTAGTTGCTGGAATCCTCTTTGTATTCACCCTTTTGCTATCTGACTTCTTCGATACTGTCGGAACAATTACAGCAATCGGTCATGAATCAGGGTTGATCGATAGCAAGGGCGATGTTCCAAATAACAACAAGATTCTCTTTGTTGACTCAGTGGCTGCAATGGCCGGTGGAGCTGGAAGCATCTCTTCAAATACCAGCTACATCGAATCAGCAGCAGGTGTCGGCGAAGGTGCTCGTACAGGTTTGGCATCAGTTGTAACTGGTGTGTTATTCCTGTTGACCACATTCCTTTCGCCACTTGTTGCAGTAATTCCTTACGAAGCAGCAACTCCTGCTCTTGTCGTCGTCGGATTCTTGATGATGTCACAGATCAAGGGCTTGGATTGGGCTGACTATGGAATCGGAATTCCTGCATTCCTAACAATTATCTTGATGCCATTTACTTACAATATTTCTGTAGGTATCGGCGCAGGA
>WLJX01000014.1 GCA_009701575.1 Actinomycetota bacterium | reverse complement strand
TTTGAGATTTCATGCGAGTTCCCTCGCCAGCTGCCAGCACGATTGCTACTTCAGGTGCACCGAGTGACTTGCTCAAGTTCCACTCCCGTCCTATTTATTAACTTTGGTGGCTCCGCCACCAGGTATCGATCCTGGACCCTGGGCTTCAAAGGCCCATGTGCTAGCCACTACACAATGGCGGAACCTGAATTCTCCCCTATAACTATCGATACCACCAAACTCTAAAGCGTTTCCACCCAACTAAAGCGTTTCTATTACTCGGGCCCCATGTACCGGACCACTCGCCCGCACCACTCCAGCAACAACCCCACTAGAACTAAGGGCAACAGTTAAATCCATAGATTTCTCTTCATCTTCAACTAAGAATGCAACGGTTGGACCAGATCCCGAAACTATTCCGCCAAGCGCGCCGTAATCTCGACCAACATCTAAAACTAGGCGAAGTGCTGGACGAAGTGAACATGCAGCCGCTTGCAGATCATTGGAGAGCGCCAATCCCAGAGCTGTTGCATCACCTGCACGAAGTGCTTGCATCATTGAATCACTTACTTGTGGATTAGCAATATCTAAACCTTCACGCAGCCGATCGCACTCTTGATAAACCGCTGGTGTTGAAAGTCCTTGACCGGAAAGTGCAAGAACCCAATGATAATTTCCACGACTTAACGCTGGTGTTAATTGATCACCACGACCACGACCAATTGCTATTCCACCTGAAATTCCAAATGGCACATCGCTGCCTAATTCCGAAGCGATTGCTTCCATCTCATCTCGGGATAACCCAATATCAAATAATGAATCCATCGCAACAATAATTCCTGCAGCATCAGCGCTGCCACCAGCCATTCCACCTGCAACCGGAATCTCTTTCTTTAAATGAATTTCCAGATCGGTTGTCAGATCATATTTATCCGCCATTAATTTTGCGGCACGAACTGCAAGATTTTCATCATCTACTGGAACACCGCTTGAAGTTGCACCCGAAAGTGTTAGCGCAATACCTGAATTTTCTGGTGCAAATTTAATACTTACATCATCGAATAATGAGATAGCTTGAAAGACGGTTGTGACTTCGTGAAAACCATCACTGCCAAGAGGTCCCACAGCAAGTTGCAAATTAATCTTTGCTGGAACCCGAACAACTACTCCACGAACGCTCATTTAGAAAGCGTAATCGCAATCTTGATGAAATCCGAGAGTTCCAACGCTTCACCGCGGATTGTTGGATCGATTCCACTCGCTTCAATAATCGTGCTGGCAGCGGCGCTACCTCCACATAAATCGCTAAGTGCGGCCCGCATCATTTTGCGGCGCTGGGCGAATGCGGCATCAATAATCTTGAATGTGGATTTACGAAGCGTTTCATCCCCCGCGCTTTCATGTCGAACAAATCGCACAAGTGAAGAATCGACGTTTGGGACTGGCCAGAATATAGATCTACTAACTGTTCCGGCTGATGTTAAATCTGCCCACCACGCAGCCTTAACAGAAGGGCTCCCATAGGTTTTGCTATTTGGTTTGGCCACTAAGCGATCTGCTACTTCACTCTGCACCATAACAACACCGGCGCGAAGGGTTGGAAATAGCTCTAAGAAGCGAAGTAAGACTGGAACCGAAACGTTGTATGGCAAGTTAGCAACCAGAACTGTTGGATCGATTGGAAGTTTTGAAACCTGCATTGCATCGTCTGTGATAATTGTTAGCTTTGATTCATCAAAACCGTGGCGCTTTGCAGTTTCCGGAAGTTCTGCTGCAAGACGCTCATCAATTTCAATTGCGATAACTTCTTGTGCGCACTCCAACATCGCGAGAGTTAGCGAACCAAGTCCTGGGCCAATTTCTAGCGCTACATCACTTGACTCAACACCAGCGCTCTTTACTATTTTGCGACAAGTATTTGCATCTACTACAAAGTTTTGCCCAAGTTTTTTAGTTGGGCGAACTCCAATTCGTTCGGCAATCTCCCGAATTTCTGCTGCTCCTAATAAGTTGCTCATTTATGCGAATGACCCAAATAGCCGTTCACAATTATTTGAAATCGCAGTAGCTAGCTCATCTAAATCTTCACCACGTTCCTCCGCCATAAAGCGCAGAATTGTTGGGATTTGTGCGGGAGTATTTAGCGCTCCGCGATGTGGCATCGGAGCTAGAAATGGTGAATCGGTTTCAACCAATAGTTGATCAAGGGGAACTAGTTTTACCGCTTCGCGAAGTGCGGGTGCGTTCTTGAAAGTGAGGGTTCCAGCAAATGAAAGTATGTAGCCCTTTTCGATACATTCCCGGGCCATATCTGCATCACCGGAATAACAGTGAAAGATAGTTTTATCTGGGGCGCCCTCTTCAACTAAGACATCAAGAACATCGCGGTGAGCATCTCGATCATGAATTACTAAGGCTTTATTTACCGATTTAGCCAGTGCAATGTGGCGGCGGAATGAATACTTCTGGCGTTCTTGAAGTTCGGGCTCGGTTCGAAAGAAATCTAAACCTGTTTCACCAATCGCACGAACGCGTGGATGCTTTGCAAGTCGTTCAATGATTGCCAAGTCTGCTTCTAAATCTGCAACTACAGGTGCTTCATTTGGATGCAGCGCTACTGCCGCTAAAACATTTGGCCAACTTTCAGCCATCTTCACACACCACTCTGATTGTTCAGCTGAATAGCCAACTTGCACAATGCGATCAATTCCAACACTTCTGGCCTCTTCTAATACTGCCCCAACTTCTGGTGCATCTGGCGCGGTATTAGTAACAATTTCAATATGTGTATGTGCATCCACACACTTAACGTTTAGTGGTTCTGGAAGTGGCGCAGGTTGGCGATCAATATCGCGATTGTGACGATCGGCCATTAGTTATTCCAATCTTGGAAATAAGACTGCGCCCTTTGTAACTTTGCAGCCCGCAGGCAAGGTTCCCCAAGTTGCAACTTCAGAAATTTTCTGGGCGCCAATATCTCCGAGAGCATCCTCGGCACCTATTGATTCCCAAAGTGTTTGTGTTGTTGCAGGCATGATTGGATGTAGTAAAACTGCAAGTGCGCGGATTGCATCTGCAGTGTTATATAAAACTTCGTTTAATTCCGCGGTACGTGATTCGTCCTTAGCAATTGCCCAAGGTTCTTTCTCGGTTACGTAACCATTGACTCGCTTACAAAACTCCATAATCGAATTTATTCCACCTTGGAAATCTAGAGCGACCATCGCCTTATCTGCATTTGCCACAGTTTCAACCAATAGCTTCGATAGCCCTGCATCTACTGCCTTTGCTGGGATCTTGCCATCACAATACTTTTCAATCATTGCAATCAGGCGTGAGGCTAAATTGCCAAAGTCATTTGCTAATTCGCTCGTATATCTCGCCGACATATCTTCCCAAGAGAATGAGCCATCTGTTCCAAATGGAATCGCACGCAAGAAATAATATCTAAATGCATCTACTCCAAAGTGGTCAGTGATATCACTTGGAGCAATACCCGTGAGCTTTGATTTACTCATCTTCTCGCCACCAACTAATAACCAACCATGTGCAAAAACTTTCTTTGGTATTGCAACATTGGCTGCCATTAACATTGCCGGCCAAATGACTGCATGGAAGCGCAAGATATCTTTTCCGACTAAGTGCACATCTGCTGGCCAAGTTTTCGCAAATTTCTTTCCACCTTCGGAATTTGGATCATCACCAAGCCCAACTGCGGTTGCATAATTTAGAAGCGCATCGAACCAGACATAAATTACTTGTTTCGTATCCCAAGGAACTGGGATGCCCCAATCAAAAGTAGAGCGCGAGATTGATAGGTCGCGAACGCCACTTTCAAGAAATGCAATTACTTCATTACGGGCACTAGCGGGTTCACACGCTTCCGGATTGTTTTTATAGTGCTCAAGTAGTTGTGGAACAAAAGCTGAAAGTTTGAAGAACCAATTATCTTCAGAGAGCATCTCAACTGGCTTACCGTGAATTTTGCACTTTCCATCATCGAGATCGCCAGGCAATTTAAACTCTTCACAACCGATGCAATATGGGCCTTCAAATTTTCCAGCATAGATATAGCCATTATCTTTGAGAAGCGTCATAAACCTTTGAACGCGCTCTTCATGACGTGGTTCGGTTGTGCGAATAAAATCATCGTTAGCAATATTTAGCGCAGTCCAATTTGGCTTCCACGCATCTTCAGCTAAGCGATCACACCAATCTTGTGGTGAAACGTTATTTGCAGCGGCGGTATTCATTACTTTTTCGCCATGTTCATCGGTGCCCGTTAAGAACCAGACACTTTCACCGCGTTGGCGGTGCCATCTAGTTAATACATCACCAGCAACTGTTGTGTAGGCATGGCCAATATGTGGCGCATCATTTACATAGTAAATAGGCGTCGTTAAGTAGAAAGATTTTTCAGACGTCATGGTTCTAGCCTATCTTGTGATTTGTGCGTAACCATTGCATCGAAGACCTCACGTTTGGCGGTCCCCGTTATCCGCGCTACTTCAGTGATTGCCTCTTTGCGAGAAATACCAGCGGCCTCTTGCTTTAAAACTTCAGAAATTAAATCGTTGGTGGAAAATTCTCGGGAATCAGAATCAAAGCCCGCTAATACCAGAGTGATTTCACCCAAGATTTCATTAGATGCAGCCCAGTTATGTAGCGTTTCAAGATCGCCTCGAATAACTTCTTCGTAAGTCTTGGTCATTTCACGGCAGATTGCGCCAAGGCGATTTGGACCTAAAACATCCTTTGCATCCGCAAGACATTCCAATAATCGATGCGGTGCCTCAAAGAGAATTATGGTTCGCTCCTCATTGGCAAGTTTTTCAAACCAAGCTTTGCGAGTGCCGCTAGTTCGAGGTGCGAAACCTTCGAAACAGAAGCGATCACTTGGAAGTCCTGAAAGCAATAGCGCGGTTGTAACGGCGCTTGGCCCAGGTAGAACTTTTATTTTGATATTTTTTTCAACCGCGGCGCGGGCTAATCGATAACCAGGATCACTAATGCCTGGCATCCCAGCATCTGTTACAACAAGAAGATCGGAGCCACTCTCCATTATTTTTACGAGTTCATCTAGACGTTCAATTTCATTGCCTTCAAAGAAAGAGATGATCTTTGCGGAATAGGTAACTCCTAAATCAGAACAGAGTCGGGAGAACTTACGAGAATCTTCTGCTGCAATATATTTCACCGAAACAATCGCATCCCGCAAGTTAGCTGAGGCATCAGCTGGATTGCCCAGTGGAATCGCGGCGAGAATAAGCATTGGGCAATTCTCGCAGGTTTAGGCTTCCCTTATGACAACCCAACTGCGGATATCTCGCGATTGGGCGATTGCCCTAGGTTTTGGTGCACTCGGCCTTGCCGTTAGGTTTTGGAATCTTGGCAATCCAAAGGGCAAGATTTTTGATGAAGTTTATTATGCGACGAATGCTCACTCCTTACTAATAAATGGCGTCGAACTCAATGCTAAATCTGGCGCTGCTGAATTTATCGTTCATCCGCCAATTGGAAAATGGCTAATAGCGCTAGGGATAAAGGCCTTTGGATATCACGAATTTGGTTGGCGGTCTGCAGCCGCATTAGTTGGATCCATATCAATTGTTCTTATGTATTTCACTGCAAAGAAACTGTTTAATAATGAACTGCTTAGTATTTTCGCAACTTTCTTAATTTCTGTTGATGGGCTCCACTTAGTTCACTCACGTATTGCACTCCTAGATATCTTTCTACTCCTATTTATTCAGATAGTGGTTCTTGCTTTTCTGCATGAAAAATACTGGCTCAGCTCGATTGCACTTGGCCTTGCAGTTGCAACCAAGTGGAACGGCCTCTATTTATTATTTGCACTAGCGCTCTTGGTTTTAGTTCTCGATACTAGAAAGTTTCGTTATCTTGGGTTTGATCGCCCAATTTTAGAGATGATACGAAAGACTCTTCTTTTAAGATTCCTACAGTTTGGAATTTTGCCAGTAATAACTTATGTCGCAACTTGGGCTGGGTGGTTTGCTACAAGTGGCGGTTGGGATCGTAATTGGTCAACAAATCCGATTAAATCTCTCTGGCACTATCACGTAGAAATTTTAAACTTTCATGCAAAATTAACGGAGTCGCATCCATATAGTGCAAACCCATGGAGTTGGTTGATACAGGGGCGCCCAACTTCTTTCTTCTATGAAACCCCAAAGAGTTGTGGTTCTACAAATTGTTCACAAGAAGTCTTAGCGCTAGGTACGCCAATTCTGTGGTGGGCTGCAACTCTGGCGCTATTAGTTACTTTTGGTTACTGGGTTAGTAAGCGCGATTGGCAGGCTGAAATAATTCTGGTTGTAATTGCTGCATGCTATTTGCCTTGGTTTGCCTTTCAAAAACGAACTATGTTCTCTTTTTATGCGATCGCATTTGAACCATTCTTACTTCTTACTCTGGTCTACCTATTAAGTAAGGTATTTCGAAACCAGAAACAAATAGCGGTTGCATTTGGTGCGCTAGTTCTTGTGAATTTTCTCTATTTCTTACCGCTTTACTTGGGCACGCCAATTTCATATAACTCGTGGCAGGACCATATGTGGCTGCCATCCTGGATATAACTAACTATTCGTTTACGGCTCCAAATTTATTGATTGCGGCGTTCTCTTCAAGCTCTTGATCAAATAGCTCATCACGAGATGGAAGCAAGTCGCTTTCGATTTGATGTGACGCTGACCAAACTCCCGGGATTGTTAAATCGATAACCCGATTGGAAGGAATTGCTTTAGCTGCAGTTGCATAAGTTGGTTTAGGCACACTAACGGGTTGCCAGGTCGGACCATCTTTTGGAATTACAACAACACCCGCAGTATCAATACGTTCAATTAGTGGAATCCAATGTTCTTGATTTTCAGCAACGAAATCTACTCGCGATGAGAATGTAACTCTTTCAACTGGTTCAGTAATAACTGTTGCTGTTGATATTTTTTCAAATGCTCGCACTCTTCGTTCTTGAAGTTGCGCAGCAATCAATTGTCTCCGTACATTCACAACATAAATTGCAATTGCAGTAGTCGGAATAAGCAAAATGGAAGTTGGAAATATTCCAAGGGCGGAAAGTGCTCCCACAACAACAAATGAAAACGTTAGTGCGCCAAAAATTATTCTGCGATTTGCGATTTGATTCTGTCTTTTCATACTTTCAGTTGAATTAGAAGTTGCATTCAATGATCCAGTTTCACCAACAACTCGCATTGCACTCTTATATCTTTCAGCAGATTTTCCAGAAGCCTCATCATGGCTAGAGATCCATTTAGGCAAAAAGTAGGCCGCCCACATCCCGAGGATGATTAAGTAGATAAAACCGGAGGCCATGGAGTAGAACGATAATTCTAGGCGGGGTAAAACTCGGGGATTTAAGCGGTATGTCTGGGCTAAAAGGTATTACTTAATTTTTGGATTTTCTATTACATAAGTTAAGTGATCCCGCCAGGCACCATCAATATGTAAGTATCTCGGTCTTACGCCTTCGAAGATATAACCGCATTTTTCAGCTACCCGCTTTGATGCTTCATTTTCTGGCCGCAAATTAATCTCGATGCGATGAAGGGATAGTTGATTTAAGCCGAAGTTGGTCAATAACGAAACCGCTCTAGAGGTGTACCCCTGGTTGGCGTAGTTCTGGTCAATCCAATATCCAATATGAGCACCGCGCATTGCGCCAAAGACGATTCCGCCCATTGTTATCTGGCCAATGAAAATTTCTGAATCGCCTTCTTTTAACCAGATTCCTAGCGAGATTGATTTGAGGGTTTCGCCATCTTTTCGATATTGAAGAACCATTCCGAAAAACGATGGCAGCGGCAGGTGCGACTCAATTTCCGGTCTCGTGGCTTCCCATGGCGTAAGCCATTCCCGATTTCGCTGACGAGAAATATCCCAAGCTTTCTTATCTCGCAATCGCAATGGGCGAAGTCGCATCTCCCCATCGCGAAGCTTTATCGGCCAATCGAAATTTGTACTCACTTAATTTGAACTTCGTTCGAGAATCATTACATCGACAACTTCTCCAGCCTTAATTCCTGCAGATTTCTCTGGAACAATAATTAAAGCGTGGGCATCGGAAAGCGAGACTAAATCTCCTTGTTCTTCAAGCGCTGTCACTGCAACACCACCTTCTGAAGTTAGCGTCGCCCGAACAAAGCCACGCTCACCGGCCGTACCAACTATTGAATTCTTTAACTTAGCTTTCAATTGGTTGCGAAAAATATTTGGTGCCCCAAGCATCTTGCGAATCATTGGGCGAACAAAGATTTCAGCCGCAATACCCGCAACGACTGGATCTCCTGGCAAGGTAATTACTGGAGTCTTATCTGGGCCAATTAGCCCGAAGTTATGCAATCCACTCTCGCTCATCTTGGGACGAACAGTTGTAATTTCGCCGAGTTCTTTTAACACAGCAGTAATTAATTCAAACGATTCATCGTGCCGTTCACCGCTTATAACTATTAAATCGGCACGTACCAACTGGTCTTCGATAACTTCGCGCAGTTGTTCATGGTTCTCTGGAATTGTATGAACTCTAAAACCATTTGCACCGGCTTCACGAACAGCTGTCGTAAGCATCCAGGAGTTAGTTTCAAACTCATCTTCAGAATTTGCCAGAGGTTGGCCGGGTTCTACTAAATCATCGCCCGCCGAAATTACAACAACTCTTGGGTGTGGAAGTGTTGGCAGGCGGTCTAATCCGATTGATGCAGCAAGTCCGATTTGGGTTGAGCGAATTCGAGATCCACTTCGTAAGACCAAACGCTCTCCAGCATAGATATCTGATGCAAGAGTCGCGCCATGTGCATCCAGCAACGGCATATCAAAGGGAGCAAGAGGGGCTGCGATTTCGAGAAGCTTTTCTAAGAGCTCTTCGACGCTCGGTTGTTGTTCCATGCCTAAACCCTACTTCTTAATTAGAGTAATTCCGTGGATATAACGAATTTGAAAAAGCAGGAACTTCGAAAGAGATTTCGTTCTGAGCGATCTCTCCGTGACCTCGCAGAATCTTGGACTCACATTCTTACTTCCTCAGAGTTCGATGGTGCTAAAACTATTGCGACTTACATCTCATATGGCGATGAACCACAAACTAAAGATTTAAATACAGCGTTACTTAAGAGCGGAAAGAAATTAGTATTGCCAAGAATCTTGAAAGATAAAGATCTTGAATGGGTTTCTTGGAATGGTGATCCTTCAAAGCTCGCAAAGAATGGAAAAACTCTAGAGCCAATTGGCGAAGCAATCTCTGGAGAAACAATTGATATCGCAATTGTGCCTGCTCTCCATGTAACTCGCGAAGGGCACCGCTTAGGTCAAGGGGGCGGCTCATACGATCGAGCACTTGCAAAAATTTCCGCTTGGCGAATTGCTCTCATCTATTCTGGCGAATTAACTGTTGAACCTTTTCCAGTTGAGCCACATGATGTGAAGTTAAATGCGGTTGCAACACCCGATCTGATTGTCCGTTTTACTAATTAAGATCACCTAAGTGACGAGCCATCACAACTCGTTGAACCTGATTTGTTCCCTCGTAAATTTGAGTTAACTTCGCATCTCTCATCATTCGCTCGACTGGATAATCTGAAACATAGCCGTATCCGCCTAAAACTTGTACCGCATCAGTTGTAACTTTCATAGCAACATCAGTTGCAAAGCATTTAGCGGCGGCAGAGAAAAAAGTTAAATCCTTCTCGCCTCGTTCACTCTTTACTGCTGCCGAATATGTGAGTTGTCGCGCCGCCGCAATATTCATGGCCATATCTGCCAACATAAATTGCACGCCCTGGAAATCAAAGATCTCTTTTCCAAATTGCTTGCGCTCATGTGAGTACTTTGTTGCAACTTCAAATGCACCTTGTGCGATACCGAGTGCTTGCGCTGCGATTGTTATTCGGGTGTGATCAAGAGTCTGCATTGCAAGAGCAAAACCAGAACCTATTGCACCGATTCGACGATCATCGGAAATAGTTACGTTATCTAAATAGACTTCACAAGTTGGGGAACCTCTAAAACCCATCTTCTTTTCATGTGCACCAAATGAAACACCAGCATCACCCTTCTCAACAATAAATGCTGTGATTCCTTTTGCACCTAGCGCCGGATCAGTCTGGGCCAAGACAGTGTAAAAATCTGAGAAGCCGGCATTGGAAATCCATTTTTTGCTGCCGCTAATTACCCAAGTTTTATCTTGCTTAACTGCCTTTGTCTTCATTGCTGCGGCATCTGAACCTGCTTCAGATTCAGATAAACAATATGAAAAACCTTTTCCAGAAGCTAATTGCGGTAAATACTTCTTCTTCTGTTCTTCGCTGCCGGCCAAAATTAAAGGTAGTGAACCCAATTTGTTTACCGCTGGAATTAATGATGAGGCACCACAAACTCTGGCAACTTCTTCAATAATTATTACTGTCGCAAGTGAATCAGCGCCTTGTCCACCATATTTTGAATCAACATGTGCGGCTGCTAAATCTGAACTCTGTAGCGCTTCAAAGGCTTCTTGTGGAAAGCGGGAATGCTCATCAACTTCTTTTGCAAATGGTGCAATCTTCTTCTCAGCAAGTGCGCGAACACTCATCCGTAGCGCTTCGTACTCTTCGCCAAATAAAGCTTCCATGGTCTAATTAACTCAACTTTTCGGCGGTTCGTCTAGCTGCTGTAACTTCGAAAGATACTTGTTGTACTTAGCTAAATCATCATCTTCGCCCATTGCCGCAGCACGATCTTCAGCTCGATCAATTCTTCGGGTCTCTTTGCGATCTTCACGAACCCACTGGATAAAGGTGGCAACAAGTGCGATGAGGATTGGAATTTCTCCCATCGCCCAACCGATAGCACCGCCAGCATTCTGATCTGCTAATAAATTTGTCGCCCAAGGACGTTCTAAGCTTTGGAAATAGCCACCATCTAAGAGCGTAGTTGCCGACATAAGTGCAATAGAGAAGAAGGCGTGAATACTCATTGCGGCGAATAAAACAATTATGCGAACGATATAAGGAACTCGTTTTGGCGAAGGATCAATTCCAACAATTACATGGAAGAAGAGTGCGCCCGCTAATAAGAAATGGATATTCATGAATAGATGACCGCTGTGAGTCGTCATTAAATCTCCAAATAATGGAGTCATGTAAAGCAAGAAGAGTGAGCCATCAAAAATTGCGAGGGCTACAACTGGGTTCGAAACAACTTGGAAATACTTTGAATGTAAGAGAGCAATAAGTACGCCACGAATTCCACGTTCATCTGGAGTACGGCCAATAGGCAGTGTTCTGAGTGCAAGAGTTATTGGTGCGCTGAGAACAAAACCAATTGGTGCAACCATTCCTAGAATCATGTGAGCGACCATGTGATATGAAAAAGCGAAGTGGGCGTATGCACCGATTCCACCACTTGTTGCAAAGTCAGCAGAAGCAACTGCAAGAACGAAAGAGATAGTACGTCCGACTGGCCATTTATCCCCACGCTTAGCGAGAATAACTACACCTCTTATATACAACGCAGTAATAAGAATTAAGATTCCTAAAAACGCAGCGTCAGGAACATATGTCCAAAGCACACTTTTAAGAGTTGGCGCAGGAAGCATTGGACTTCCGGCAATACTTTCAGCAATCCCAACATTTCTTGGAATCTTTGGTTGTGGTGGCACACTAGTCGATAACCAGGCACCTACTCCGATTGCAGCAATCATCACAAATACTTCAACCACCAGAAGTTGATATACCTGCCTAGTTCCATGCAATTTCTTAATAATATATTTTCGATGCGTTACTCCAATAAAAATCAGAATTGCGGTCAAAAGAATTTTGAAAATAACCAGGTTGCCATACTGCGAATTCCAAGCATCTCTGAAATTTAATCGCGTCCAAGCATTAAGTGATCCACTTACACAAACTGCAATCGCTGACCAAAGTGCTAGCGTGCTAAACCGTGGAATCGCATGCTCACGTTCAGATTTGCTAATCAAGATCAATGCGATGATGCCGCCGACCCAGAGCGAGATAAAAACAACGTGAATTAAAAGCGAACCAATTGCTAGGCCATGGTTACCGGAACTACTTGAGTGGCTTTGAAATACCGGGGCAAGAACTCCAATAAAAGTTATGGCTAGGGCAAAAATTGCACCAGTTGTTCGCTTAATTCTGGGTACTAGTAGTAAGACAATTGCTGATGCTGCAATATTCACGGCGTAACTTTCACCAAGTGCGGTCTGTGAAACAAACGATTTAATTACTACAGGATCAAAGGCATCAACTATCGGAGTTGCGAGCAGATTTGCTAACTCAACGAATAAAACCCCAAGGCTGGACATAAGCCAGGCAGCGGCTGGAATTACTGCGAGATTCCGAATTCGAATTGCTTCAGGCATTAACTTCGAACGCTCTTCGCGAATTAAAAATGCAATAGCAAGAAGCAAACCGACCAAAGTAACTGCGGAAAGTAGTTGTAAATCTTTAACAAGGGGCGTTAAAAAATTCACGACCTCATTTGGATTAGGCACGTGTGTCTCAACTGAAAATTGCATAACTTAAGGACCGCTATTTACGCTTTGGTCTTTTTTGCCCACCAAAACTCTGTTTTGCATACCAAATCAAAAATATGAAAACAAAAGCGGCTAGTGCTAAGAGTGTATATACGAAAGCATTTGATCCACTATTTAAATTTCTATCAACTTGTGCTGTATTTCCCGTAGTTGGTGCAGGTTCCGGAGTTCCCAAACTTGTTGGTGCATTAAACATAAAAGTATAGGAACCAGTTAAAGGATCCTCAGTATCGGAAAGCAATGTGTAATTGACGGTGTAAACACCGGTCTTAATTAATTCAGTTAGTCCGACTTCAGCGCTATTTTCATTAATTGTGATTGATCCATCATCAACAGCAACACCATTTGGATCATTAACAACTATCAAACTTCCCTGTTCGGAAAGTACAGCAGCGGTTGAAATAGAAATTGAATTAGGAGAAGTCGTTAAAACTGACCCTGCTAGTGGAACTGAAGAAGTGATGCTATTTGCCTGGGCAGTGGTTCCGAATCCTGGCAAAATAATTAGAGCACCTACGATGATGCTGCGGATTACGCGCCCGGCCTTCATACTCGCCCCTTAATTAGTCCAATTTCTTTCTCGATTAGATGTAATTCTCTCACTTCTTTACAATAGTGCCCATGCCTACTTATGAATATGCCTGCACTGAGTGCGGCCACGAATTCGAGGCTTTCCAGTCATTTACCGATGCTGCCCTTACTCACTGTCCGGAATGTAAAGGCGCAATTCAAAAGGTTTACTCAAATGTTGGCGTTGTCTTCAAAGGCTCTGGTTTTTATAAAACAGACTCAAGAGAGCCTAAGAAATCAACAACTCCTGCAGCCACAACCACCCCAGCACCAACTACTCCGGCACCTAAAAATGATTAGCCGTGATGTGGTGGTCGATCTCCTTCGATTTCAGCATCTCGCTTTGAATCATCATCTTCACGCGGATCAATCTCATCTTGCGTCACTTTCGGCAAAATTTTCGGATCGCTCATAACGCAATTGTAATCAATTAAGGGGGAGAAAAGTAACCATGTTCGAGAAGTTAGGTCATGTTCTAGTAAGACGACGTAAAGCTGTTTTAGCAGGTTTCATAGTTGCGACTATTGCGGCCGGCGTAATTGGTTCACTTGTTTTTGCCCGACTTGAAGGTGGCGGATATTCAGATCCCAGCAGTGATTCATCAAAGGCTGCAACATATTTAACAGATACCTTCAAGGTACAAGACCCGGCAATTATTTTTATTATTGATGCGGGCAAGAGCGTTGCTGATCCTGCGGTTGCCGCGGAAGTTGCTCCGATCGAAGCAGATCTTCGTTCGATGCCAGATATTGCAAAGACACTCTCATATTGGAGCGCCGGTGGCGCAAAACAATTAATGAGCGTTGATGGAAATTCTGCCTACCTTTTTATCTATGGGCATGATGCAGACCCAACTCTTCTCAGTGGCTTGGCTTCAAATTTGCAGAAAAAATATGATGGCAAAATTGGAAATTTAAGAATTTATGTTGGTGGTTTCTCGGTATTTAATGCTGAGATAAATAAGAAGATATCAAGTGATCTTAAGTTTGCTGAAGCCATCTCGATCCCACTTACCTTTCTATTTCTACTCTTCGTTTTTGGTGGCTTAATCGCATCTGCAATGCCAGTGGTTGTTGCAGTAAGCGCAATTCTTGGCGCTTTTTTAATACTCTATTTAATAAGCCTGGTTACGGGAGTAAGTATCTTCGCTCTGAACTTAGTAACAGGTTTAGGTATGGGACTTGGAATCGACTATTCACTTTTGATGGTTAATCGCTTCCGCGAAGAACTTCATGCAGGAAAGAGCGTTGAAGAAGCAGTTGCCCAAACCGTTAAAACTGCAGGCAAGACAGTCTTCTTCTCTGGAATTACCGTAATGATTAGCTTGGCATCGCTCGTGTTCTTCCCTCAAATGTTCTTGAAATCATTTGGCTATGCCGGAGTTTCAGTTGTTGCAATTGCAATTATTGGCGCACTGATTCCTCTTCCAGCGATCTTGGCACTACTTGGAACAAGAATTGATAAATTCGTAGTTCGCAAGAGCGCAATTACACCTAAGGAAGATGGTCGTTGGGCACATACAGCAAGGTATGTAATGAAGCGCCCAGTTGCAGTAGTCGTTTTATCGTTGCTAATTCTTGGAACTCTCACTTCACCTATTAAAGATATTGTCTTCTCACAAGTCGATACCAGAGTGCTTCCTGCATCTAACAAAGCGGCTATAACTGCCCAAGTTGGATTGGATAAATTCCCTGGTGAACAAGCAAATCCCATTGAAATTATTATTCCAAACGGAACAACCAAAATGGTTGAAATCAATAACTTTGTAAGTGACCTTGCCAATGTTCCTGGAGTTGCCACTATAGGCGCACCCGAAACTGTAGGGACTGATATTCGAATTGCAGCAATTCACAGCATGAGCGCTCGTTCACCCGCGGCAGAAAATATGATTATAAAAATTCGCGAACTCAAAGTTCCTGAAGGGACGCTAGTTGGTGGTGTTGCTGCCGACTATGCGGATAGTCAGATTGGTATCGCTAAGAAATTACCATTGGCCCTTCTTTGGATAGCACTTGGCACATTGCTTCTGCTATTCATGTTCACTGGATCAATAATCTTGCCGATTAAAGCGGTCATTTTGAACCTGCTCTCATTGTCAGCAACTTTGGGAGTGCTTACCTGGATATTTATTGGTGGAAACTTAAATTGGCTTGTCGGTTCATTCACCAATACTGGAAGTATTGATACTTCAATCGTGATACTTATTGCTGTCGTTGCATTTGGTCTATCGATGGATTATGAAGTCTTCTTACTCTCTCGAATTAAAGAAGAGCACGATGCTGGACATTCAAATATCGAGTCTGTAGCTCTTGGACTTCAAAAATCTGCTCGCATCATTACTGCAGCAGCAGTAATCCTCTCGGTTGTTTTTGCAATATTTATGACAAGTGGCGTCACTTCAATTAAGACTATGGGATTCGGTGTTGCCTTTGCGATTCTGTTAGATGCAACCTTGGTTCGAGCCTTGCTCGTTCCTGCTCTTATGCGCCTCTTCGGGGAACGCAACTGGTGGGCGCCAAAAGCGTTAAAGCGTTTCACAATTAGCCATTAAACTTCTGCCATGAATTTAATAGTTACTCTGCAATGCAAAGATCAGCCCGGCATCGTTCATGCGATGACGACTGCGGTCTTAGGCGCGCAGGGAAACATTATTGAGAATCAACAATTTACTGATCCAACAACTAAAGATTTTGTTATGCGCACACGCTTCGAAACTGAATTAGATATCGCCAAGGTTAAAGAGACGCTAAATTCTGGTCTCGGCCAATTTAAGCCGAAGCTTTCACTTCGATCAGCAGCCTCGCAGAAGAAGGCGCTAATCCTTGTCACAAAAGAATCTCATTGCCTGCGCGACTTGTTGTATCTACAAGAACTTGGTGAACTCCCGATAGAAATTCCTGCTGTTGTTTCAAACCACAGTGATTTGAAAACTTTGGTGGAGTCCCACGGAATTAAATTTGTTGACCAGAGCAAACTAAACAAGGCTGATGCTGAGGCCCAGATTTCAAAGTTGGTTGCCGAGCTAGAAATAGATCTCGTAGTTTTAGCACGCTACATGCAGATTCTCTCTAAAGAGTTCTGTGAAAACATGTTTGGGCGAATCATAAATATTCATCACTCCTTCTTGCCAGGCTTTAAGGGTGCCAAGCCTTATCACCAGGCACATGCCCGTGGCGTAAAGACAATCGGTGCTACTGCGCATTTCGTTACTCCTGAATTAGATGAAGGCCCAATTATTGATCAAGATGTTGCGCATGTAACTCATGCATCTACACCTGAAGATTTGATTGCAACTGGTCGCGATATCGAACGTCGCGTTCTATCCAGAGCAGTTCGTGATTTTGCAGAGGATCGAATATTCATTGTCGGCGACAAAACTGTCGTATTTCATAATTAATATTTAACTTGTGTCCTAGGCGGGAGTTGAACCTGCGACCTACCGCTTAGGAGGCGGTTGCTCTATCCACTGAGCTACTAGGACTTGATTATTGAATCTAAATAATTTTATTAGACTTTTATCGAAAGTAAGTTTACTTAATATTGGTAAAGGTTGCGCACACTTAACTAGCTGGGCTAGGCTCCGAAAAATAGCAAAATACTCGTTTGGAGTTGGTTTTAATGAAGGCCCTTGTAATAGGCGCCGGTGGAGTTGGTAGGGCAATAGCTAATATTGCTTCTCGTCGTTCATTCATTACAGAATTAGTAATCGCGGATCGTAACTTGTCGCGCGCCGAAGATGCCGTAAACCGTTTGAAAGATCCCCGATTTTCAGCCGCGGCAGTTAATGCAGCAGAACTTGAAGATATCCGCGAATTAATTCGTAAAGCAGATCCAGACATTGTCATAAACGCAGTTGATCCGCGTTTTGTGATGCCGATATTTCTAGCCTGTGAAATCGAAAATAAAAATTACCTTGATATGGCGATGTCACTATCTAGGCCACATCCACATTATCCGTACACCGAAACTGGTGTGAAATGTGGCGATGAACAATTTGCTCGTGATTGGAACTGGAGTGAACGCGGAATCTATGCCTTAATTGGTATGGGTGTTGAACCAGGCCTTAGCGACGTCTTTGCAAAATATGCAAGTGATGAATTGTTCTCACGCATTGATTCAGTAACCGTTCTTGATGGATCTAACTTGGTTGTTGCAGGTTCAGAGTTTGCGCCATCATTTTCGATCTGGACCACAATTGAAGAATGTTTAAATCCGCCGCTGGTTTGGGAAGATGGACGAGGTTGGTACACAACTGAACCTTTCTCAGAACTTGAAATCTTTGATTTTCCGGAGGGAATCGGACCAGTTGAATGCGTCAATGTCGAGCACGAAGAGGTTGTTTTAATTCCTCAGAAAATCGAAGCCAAGAAAGTTAACTTTAAGTATGGACTTGGTGCGCAATTCATTTCAATTCTAAAGACTATCCATTTACTTGGCATGGATCGCACAGAAACTGTAGATGTACAAGGCATCCAAGTTTCACCACGCGATTTACTTGCAGCATCACTTCCAGACCCAGCAACACTTGGTTCAAGAATGACTGGAAAAACTTGTGCGGGGGCGTTAGTAAAAGGGCTAGATAAGAGTGGTGAACCAAAAGCGGTTTACATCTATAACGTAATTGATAATGCCTGGTCTATGGAGAATTATGGTGATCAAGCTGTTGTCTGGCAGACCGCAATAAATCCAGTTATCGCAATGGAACTTATTCACGATGGAGTTTGGAAACCTGAGGCCGGCGTGAATGGTCCTGAGTGGTTTGATGCAAAACCATTCCTCGCAAAGCTCGAAGAGTATGGAACTTCATGGCATATCCGCGATGAATCAACTGTTGGGATTGTAAAATAATTAGATGCCAACAGCCCTTGTAACCGGAGCCACTGCAGGTATCGGTGAATCATTCACAAGGTTGCTTGCGGCAAAAGGTTATGACTTAGTTCTTGTAGCCCGCGATGAAAAGCGGCTACAGGAGCGAGCCAAATCTCTTGAATCAAAATTTAAGATAAAGGTTGAAGTTCTACAAGCAGATCTCTCGGTTGCTATCCAACTTGCTAAAGTGGAGAAGCGTTTAGCAAATACTAAATTTCCAATCGAAGTTCTTATAAATAACGCGGGTTTTGGAATTAAAGATAGCTTCTTGAAGAGTGATATTGCAGATGAAATTTTGCTCTTTGATGTATTGGCTAAAGCCCCGATGCAACTTGCGCATGCAGTATTGCCACAAATGCTAAGTCGTGATTCCGGAACAATCATTAACGTATCAAGTGTTGCTAGTTTTATTGCCGGTGGTACCTACAGCGCAGCGAAGGCATATTTAACAGTACATACCGAATCACTTCATTCCGAGCTTTCAAAAACTAATATAAAAATTAGTGCGCTCTGTCCTGGCTTTACTCACACTGAATTTCACCAACGCGGAAAGATGAAGATGTCCGGGCTTCCTAACTTAATGTGGCTTGAGGCAGATCGCGTTGTCGCCGATTCTTGGCGGGCTGCGATGGCTGGTAAGGCAATTTGTATTCCGGGTTGGCAATATAAAATTCTGAGCACCATCGCAAGATTTGGCCCGCGCCCACTCGTGCGCAAACTAGGTATAAAGGTTCGAGCGCGCCAACGTTAAAATTCACAGTAATTTCACCGCCACACATCGATTTTCTCCCTAGTAATGGTGTGGGGCGAAGATAGAATTGCCCCATTCGCACCTCATGAAATTGAGGTTCAATTAATGTTTTTGTGGAGGATAAAGTGTCTAAAAGAATTTCAGCGCTATCAATTGCAGTTCTGGTTCTAGCCGGATCATTTGTCGGAATCTCTAGTGCATCAGCCGCTGTTCCATACAAGGCTTGCAAGCCAGCGGGAAGCAAGAGCACAATAAATAAATTGTCTTACACCTGCGCGAAGAATCCTGCGGGCACTTCAACTAAGTTGGTCTGGGTTTCAAAGCCTTGTATTGACGCTAACAAGAGTTACTTAAGTGCAAAATCACTTTCTGCAGCAGTGGGAACCTCATTCGAAAGCCGAATCAGCAGTGCAACTCGCCTTAAGGCAACAAGCACCCGCCTTATCGCCGCGGCTCAGAAAAATGTGGACACCTGGTCTAAGAATTTGGCCGCCTACTTGGTGAAGAATCCAAATGTTATGACATCCGGAACTGAATCAGATAAGAAGATGGTTACTACAGTTCAAGATGGAATTACAAGAAATAAGCAGAGAATTATTGATCAGAATGCAAATATCGTGAAGCTTGATGCTCAAATCCTAGAGGCAACAGAAGGCGCTGCAAAAACAGCGAACGATCTAGCTTCTGCGAAATCAAGCATCGCCACAGCCTGTAAGTAAGCACTACTTTTTCCTCTACGCTCGCTAAATGGCGAGAGTAGCGTTATACCTCTTATTGATTAGCCACCTGATTATTCGGGTGGCTTTTCATTTGCCCTCAATAATTCCTGATTTAATACTTTTCAATTTAATTGGATTTCTCGCAGCCTTTGTCGCTTGGAAATCTCCTAGGTTAAATGATTCACTTGCAAGGCTATCTATAACCTTTGCAATATTTATCTGGTCACTTGGTTCTACCTTTTCAACTTGGAATTCTTTTTATGAAGTCCAAATATCCGAACAAATAATTGATCTTACTTATATATCTTTCTATCCTCTGGCTCTTCTTGGGATTCTTCGCGCTCTCGCAGTAACAAAGAAGATTGCCGCACTTGAACTTCTAGATACCGCGATCATCGCACTTGGGACTTCAAGTGTTATAGCTGGATTGTTATTAAGGCCGGCGACTATGCGCTTTGAAGGTACGAATTATGAAGTATTTCTCTCAATTCTCTATCCTGTAGGCGATTTAATTCTTGTTGCAGCCACCCTTTCAGTAATAGTGCTTCAGCACCGAAGCCTGCGCGGCTTACTTCTCTTCTCTGGAATTTCAATCTTTGCAGTAACCGATCTCTTCTTCCTCCTCCAATCTGCGACAACTGGATATGAATTTGCAGCGCTTACTGATGATGGCTGGCTCTTCGGATTAGCGCTTATTGCAACTTCGCTCTGGCACCATGGTGGTGAGGCTGAAATTAAAGAGCGACACTTAAATACCTGGGCCACAACTATTTCATTGGCGCTAAGTTCTTCGATCTTGGCTTATGGTGCGATGCGCGCAAATTATTTTCCGATCTTCGTTCTGGTGCTCGCCTTCCTAACTATCTCTCTCGCATTTATACGCATGGCTCTGGCGCTCCGTGATGCTCGGCAAGTTAGCGATGATCGCGAACATGCAAGAACTGATGAACTAACGGGATTACCAAATCGCCGCAGATTTATTGCAGAACTTGAATTGCTCCGTAGAAAAAACGGCACGCTCCTCTTACTTGATTTAGATGGTTTCAAAACTATAAATGACAACTATGGCCATGAGGTCGGCGATCAGTTATTGAAACAGATAACCACAAGATTTAATCGAGTGCTTCCAAGTGAGGTACTTATAGCCCGCCTTGGTGGCGATGAATTTGGTGTGATTGTTTACGGTCATCGCAATATTGGAACTGATGTCGCACTTGCACTTCGCGCTACTTGTACATACCCCTTCACGCTTTCTGTCGGTGATGTTCAAGTTGGTGTAAGTATTGGAAGTGTTACAACTGAGGGGCCAACTACTACGAAGGAGAACTTATTGAAACGCGCTGATGCCGCAATGTATGAAGCGAAGCGATCTGGTACTGGATTTGTACAGGCGCCAATTATTTAGGCTCTTGTATTTTTATTTCTTCTAGTCGAGCCAAAGATTCAATACGTTCAGTTGCATGATCAACAATTCGTGTCGGATAGCCTTTGGAATATCCATCTAAAAATTCCCACGGTTCGTGTATTTGATCAGCCGCTAAGTGAGAAAGTTCCGACACATATTTGCGAATGTAATCACCATTTACATCGAATCTTTTGCCCTGTTCGATTGGATTAAATACTCGATAATAAGGTGAGGCATCGGTGCCACATCCAGCGGTCCATTGCCAACCATGTGCATTTGATGCAACATCAAAGTCAACTAGGTGTTCCATAAAGAAGTCAGCGCCTAATTGCCACTCTAAATGTAGGTCTTTCACTAAGAAGGAAGCAACAACCATGCGAGTTCGATTGTGCATCCAGCCCTCTTTTAATAATTGGCGCATTGCAGCATCAACAAATGGATATCCGGTTTTTCCTTCACACCAGGCTTTGAATTTTTCTCCAGGTTCGTCGTAGCGCATCTCTTTAAATCTTGGCGCGTAATAATCTTTTTCAGAGTGAGGATTATTAAAGAGCACATCAGCATAAAATTCACGCCAAGCAATCTCTTTTCGATAAACATCATGCGCCTTACTTTCGCCGAGATCAGCAAGCAGCGTTCTTGGATGAATTTCGCCCCACTTTAAATGCGCACTTAATTTGCTAGTTCCATCGACCCCTGCGTTATTGCGTTCGGTATCGTAATTTGCAAGGGCTCCCGCTTTGAATTTATCCCAACGCTCAAGTGCCGCAGCTTCTCCAGCCTTGGTTATTTCTGTTCCTTCGGGAACTTTCCAATCAACAAAATTACGATCACTTTCATTTGGCGTGACTAACTTTAATTCTTTAGGTGCGGCAACTGGTTTGCGCCAACCATGCAGGCACCAGCCTTTATAAAACGGTGTGTAAACCCGATAAGGCGTGGCATCACTTGGCTTTAATACTCGGCCCGGCGCTACCGCATATGGACTGCCAGTTCTTACTAACTTAATTCCAGCCGCTTCTACTCGCGCATCACGCGCAGCTCCGTAAGGTTCATATTCTTGACTGATATGAACTTCATCGGCGCCATACCTGGAAATTAATTCTTGCAAAACTTCTACTTGATCGCCGACCATCACATGCAATTTATTCCCAAGTGATTCATCAAGTGCGCGAAGTGATTGACCAAGATAAGCCAACCGCTTACTGCCACTGTGTTTGATTAACTTTTCGTCAAGAATAAAGAGGGCGATGAGCTCATCAGAATTTTCGATTGCAGCAAGAAGTGCGGGGTTATCAGTTAAACGAAGATCTCTCCTGAACCAGAAGATATTGCGTTTAGATGTGGAGTGAGTGGACAGACTCATCCCAGCCCTGAACTTCACTTACCTTACGTGGTTCTGGACCGACGTAACGTGCTGATGGACGGATGATTCGACCAGTGCGCTTCTGTTCCAGAATATGTGCTGACCAACCTGCGGTACGAGCAGCAGTAAACATTGAAGTAAACATGTGCGCTGGAATTTGTGCAAAATCAAGAACAATCGCGGCCCAAAATTCAACGTTAGTTTCTAGTACGCGATCTGGTTGACGTTCATGAAGTTCCTTAAGCGCTGCCTTTTCAAGTGCAAGTGCAACTTCATAACGCGGTGCGTTCAACTCTTTTGAAATGCGGCGAAGTGTGCGCGCACGTGGGTCTTCAGCACGGTAAACCCGGTGACCAAATCCCATCAAACGCTCTTTGCGATCTAGAACGCCCTTTACATATGCATCTGCATCGCCAGTTTTTTCAACAGCTTCAATCATGCTTAGTACGCGAGCAGGTGCGCCACCATGTAACGGTCCTGACATTGCACCGATTGCACCGGAGATTGATGCGGCAACATCTGCGCCAGTTGATGCGATTACGCGAGCGGTAAATGTTGAGGCATTCATTCCATGTTCTGCTGCTGATACGAAGTAAGCATCTACTGCGCGAACGTGAAGTGGATCTGGTTCACCGCGCCAGCGAATCATCATTCGCTCGACAACGGTATGCGCTTTATCAACTTCTGATTGTGGAATCATCGGAGCACTACCGCGCGCTGCTTGTGCAACATATGAGAGAACCATGACTGATGTGCGTGCAAGTTGAATACGAGCTTCATCATCAGTTGTATCTAAAAGTGGTTTGAATCCCCATGCTGGTGCAAGCATTGCGATTGCAGATTGCACATCTACGCGAATATCGCCAGAGTGAACTGGGATTGGGAATGGTTCGGCTGCAGGAAGTCCTGGATTAAATTCGTTATCTACTAACAAGCCCCAGACGTTTCCAAAAGTTACTCGGCCAACAAGATCTTCAATATCAACACCGCGGTAGCGGAGCGCACTACCTTCTTTATCTGGCTCTGCAATTTCTGATTCAAATGCAATTACACCTTCAAGACCGGGTTTGAAACTATCTGGCACGACGGGCTCCCTCAATTAGTTACCCATATTCTCCACACTTTTACGGGTGAAACCAAACTGGGGAGCTCTCATGATTCAGGAGTGCACGCGGGGCCAAAGTGAAGTTAAATACAACCATGAGTGAAATCAACAAGGAGAGCATCCGAGCCATGCGCCTGTCATATGGCCAGGCTGGACTTAGCGAGAGCGAGGTCGCCAATGATCCCATCGCACAGTTCAAGAGATGGTTGAGTGATGCTGTTGAAAATATTATGATCGTTGAAGCCAACGCGATGGTCCTGTCAACAATTACTAATGACGTTCCGATTTCGCGGTCAGTTCTCTTGAAAGATGTTTCTACTGACGGCTTTACCTTCTTCACAAATTACTCATCCCGCAAGGCTTCAGCAATTAGCGAGAACCCAAAAGTCTCACTTTTATTTCCTTGGTATCCAATGGAGAGACAAGTCGTGATTATTGGTAGCGCCGAAAAAGTTAGTGCGCAAGAAAGTGATGACTATTTTGCAGCCAGACCTTGGGGCAGCCAGATTGGTGCAACCGCAAGTGCACAATCTGAGGAATTAGAATCTCGTGAAGTATTAGAAGCGCGCTATGCCGAAATTGCAGCGAAGTATCCCGAAGGCAGCTTGGTACCTCGTCCAGATTATTGGGGTGGGTATTTGGTTAGACCAGTAAGTATTGAATTCTGGCAGGGCCGTTATTCAAGGTTGCATGATCGCTTGCAATATGTGCGTTCTGATTCACAGAAAACCGATTGGCAAGTTAAACGCCTCAACCCTTAGGCTCTACCCATGAGCGATATTAAAATTCCAGATAATTTAAAGCCAGTCGATGGTCGTTTTGGTTGCGGCCCTTCAAAGATTCGACCTGAAGCACTTGCTGCTCTTGCGAATAGTGGAACAGCAATACTTGGAACATCGCATCGCCAAAAGCCAGTAAAGAACGTGGTTAACCGAGTTCGTACTGGACTTACCTCACTATTTAATCTGCCAGAAGGTTATGAAGTCATTCTTGGTAATGGCGGATCTACTGCGTTCTGGGACATCGCAACTTTTGGATTAATCGAAAAGAAATCACAGCACTTAGTTTTTGGTGAGTTCTCTTCTAAGTTCGCAGCATCAGCCAAAGATGCACCTTTCCTTGATGATCCAACGGTTATTAAAGTTGAACCAGGTTCACATCCAGTTGCAGTTGCTGAAGCAGGTGTTGATGTTTATGCACTTACTCACAACGAAACAAGTACTGGTGTTTCGATGCCAATCATTCGTCCAGCAGGAACCGAAGGCGCGTTAGTTCTAGTTGATGCAACTTCAGCCGCCGGTGGCCTTGATGTTGATATGTCTCAGTGCGATGTCTATTACTTTGCACCACAGAAATCTTTCGCATCAGATGGTGGACTTTGGATTGCAATCATGAGCCCAGCCGCTATCGCTCGCGTTGAGAAGATCAAAGCAAGTGGCCGCTTCATTCCAGCATTCTTCGATCTAACTATTGCGATCGATAATTCCAGATTAGATCAGACCTATAACACCCCAGCGCTTGCAACTTTTATGTTGTTAGCTGATCAAATTGAATGGATGAATGCAAATGGTGGGCTTAAGTTTGCGGCCGGCCGTTCTGCCGAATCATCAGGTCATTTATATTCCTGGGCTGAGAAGAATGATTACACAACACCATTTGTTACAGACCCTGCAATGCGTTCAAAAGTTGTTGGAACAATTAACTTTGATGATGCAATTGATGCCCTTGAAATTGCCAAGATTCTGCGGGCAAATGGCATTGTCGATACAGACCCTTATCGCAAGCTTGGTAAAAATCAATTACGAGTAGGAATGTTCCCTGCTGTAGATCCAAGTGATGTTAAGAAACTTACCGATTGCATCGATTTCATCGTTGCCGAATTGAAGAAGTAAACTCTTTTGAGTTACAAAGTCCGCAGGCTCGTAACGCTTGCGGTGCTTATTGGCGTAACCCTTCTAGTCGTAATTTTTAGAGGTTGAAGCGAATGGTTCATTTACGAAGTGCGATTACGGTAATAATTGTTGGGATTGCGCTCTGGTTTATAGCTTTGATTGTTGCAATCGGGATCGATGCCAGTTCAAATGCCAAATGGATTTGCTTGGGCGGAATTGCTTTAGGAGTTATCGGACTTCGTTACACAATCAGACGGGCAAAGCGCGAGGCAAATTAGCTCTCGAATTGTCCTGCAATACCGCGTAATACTTTAGCCAAACGTTCCGCATCTGGTCCTGATGGATGGCGGCCATGACGTAAACCATTTCCGACCTTATCTAAAATCTTAATTGTGTCTTCAATCATTGTTGCAAGATCATCATGATTGATTCGGTTGTTCGCAACAACAGATGCTGGTTCATCAATAAGACGAACGGTCATTGCTTGTGGACCTTTCTTGCCTTCGATAACACCGAATTCAAGTTTGGTTCCTGGCTTAACAGTTGCAACACCTGCAGGTAGCGCAGAAGATGCTAAATAAACATCTGCACCTTCTTCAGATTCGATAAAACCAAAACCCTTTTCAAGGCTGTACCACTTCACGCGACCTAGAGGCATTGTGGAACTCCTTTGATTCTGGCTATATTTATTAGAAGAGGATTAGTTTAACTTATTGGAGGTACTGGGTGGCGCCTGGATTTAAGCGGGATTTAGCATCAATCAGTTACCACTAGCGCCTCGGAATGTGCCCCGCAGCCATGGTCGACCGAAACAACGCGGGCATCATCAGGAGACAAAATATTTGCGCAAACTCCAAATGCTGAACGAAGTGAACCAGCGATTGGAATAAAGAAACCACAAGAATTACATGGTTTTGGTGCTTGTTGTGAAATTGGATTGTTTGGTCCGCGATCTCCGGCATACCAACGTTGTGCGGCTAAATCGCGACCGGTAATTGAAAGTACGCGCGCACGACCTAAACCAAATTCAAATAGTTGTGCAAGATCTAACTCTTCATCCTCTGGCATAACTGCAAAGCCAGGAACTAAACGCGCATCATCTGCGGAAGTTGGAACGATATCGCCAGGGCCAACATCACCTGGAAGTAAACGATCCTTGTAAGGAATCCATTCCGGAGCAAGAAGTGAATCTGCACCTGGAAGTAGAACTACATCGCAAATTGTTGGTGTACTTGTTCCATCAACTTTCGCAACAGTTACCGCCCAACGCCAACCAACATATGCTGGAAGAGTTGCTTCAAATAGATAGGTTGCAATTCGGGCTTCATCTGAACCTTCAACTTCATCATAAGAGATTGAAACTAATTCGCCAACTTGTTCACTTCGTGGCGCATCCTCAAGTGCAGCGGCCCTTGCTAATTCAAGGGCGCTGAACTTGTCTTCAATCTTTGCAGAACTCATTTGCCTATCTTAATATGGATTTAGAAATCCATATCCCCGCCGCCTTGAGGCATTGCCGCAGCTTTTGGCTCTGGCTTATCCGCAATAACAGCTTCTGTGGTTAGGAATAGTGCAGCAATTGATGCCGCATTTTGTAGCGCAGAACGCGTGACCTTAACTGGATCAATAATTCCAGATTTAATCATGTCGACGTATTCGCCAGTTGCCGCATTTAGACCAGTACCGACTGGCTTGTTGCGAACTGCTTCAACGATAACGCCACCTTCGAGTCCAGCATTAATTGCAATCTGCTTTAACGGTGCTTCGATAGCAACTTCAACAATTCTTGCGCCAGTTGCTTCATCGCCTGTTAACTTCAACTTTTCGAATGCAACCTTTGCTGCTTGTAGAAGTGCAACTCCGCCGCCAGCAACAATTCCCTCTTCGACCGCTGCTTTCGCATTTCGGACAGCATCTTCAATGCGGTGCTTGCGTTCTTTAAGTTCAACTTCAGTAGCTGCGCCAGCCTTGATAACTGCAACGCCACCAGCAAGCTTTGCAAGACGTTCTTGCAACTTCTCGCGGTCATAATCTGAATCTGACTTTTCGATTTCGGCACGAATTTGGTTGACGCGACCCTTAATTTGCTCTGCATCACCAGCGCCTTCAACAATTGTGGTCTCTTCCTTCGCTACTACAACCTTGCGAGCGCGGCCGAGAAGATCCATTGTTGTT
>WLJX01000013.1 GCA_009701575.1 Actinomycetota bacterium | reverse complement strand
TCGTTAACTTCGGTGCCTTCGTTGACCTTGGTGGCGTAGATGGTCTAGTCCATGTTTCAGAACTTTCATGGAAGCACATCGATCATCCAAATGAAGTTGTTGAAGTTGGCGACGCTGTGACTGTGGAAGTTCTAGAAGTTGATTTCGAACGTGAGCGTGTTTCACTTTCCCTCAAGGCAACCCAAGAAGATCCATGGCAAGCATTTGCTCGTACACATGCGATCAACCAAGTTGTTCCTGGTGAAGTAACAAAGCTTGTTCCATTCGGCGCATTCATCCGCGTATTTGAAGGAATCGAAGGCTTAGTTCATATTTCAGAGTTGGCAGAACGCCATGTTGAAATTCCAGAACAGGTTGTTCAAGTTGGCGACGAACTATTTGTAAAAATCATTGATATCGATCTAGAACGGCGTCGCATCTCACTTTCATTGAAGCAAGCTAACGAAGGTCATGAAGTAGAAATCGAAGCCTTCGATCCAACACAATATGGAATGGCTGCTCGTTACGACGCAGAAGGAAACTTCATTTACCCTGAAGGATTCGATGCAGATTCCCAAGAATGGCGTCCGGGCTTTGAAACCCAACGCGAAGAATGGGAACGTCAATATGCAGAAGCACAAACTCGATTTATGGCTCACCGCAAGCAGAAGGAAGAGGCGAAGGCCGCTGACGCTGCTGCTGAAGATGCTCCTGCGCCTGAAGCAGTTGCAGAAGTTACACCAGAATAAAAAAATAGAGTTGAGGGCCCTGACTTCGGTCGGGGCCCTTTCCATTTCTAAAGATAAGATTCCAACGTGCTAAAAGTTGCCCTAACTGGTGGAATCGGATCCGGTAAATCTGCAGCCGGGGATTTCTTTGAGGATCTTGGAGCGGTTGTCGTAGACGCTGATCAACTGGCTCGTGATGTTATTGAACGCGGAACTGACGGATTCGACGAATTAGTTGTAACTTTTGGTGATGATATTTTAAGTAATGGTGTTTTAGATCGTAAGAAACTTGGACTAATTGTCTTCGCTGATGCGCAAGCCAGGAAGAAGCTAGAAGAAATTATTCATCCCAGGGTACAAGCTGCCTTCGACGAGATAGTTCAAGATAGTCCACAGGGTGCTGTAATTGTTTATCAGATTCCCATCCTGGTAGAAACTGCTGGCAGAGAGCGATTTGATTATGTAATTACTGTTGAAGCGACTCTAGAAAACCGTATTGCCAGGCTGAAAGAGCGAGGTATGAAAGGTTATGAGATTGAAGCCCGTATGAAGGTTCAAGCTTCGGATGCCGAGCGGGCAAAGATCGCCGATGCAATTTTTAACAACGATGGAGATGAAGACCAGCTTCTACGGCAGGTTGAAAATATCTATGAAGATGTTTTACTTCCTCGCGCGAAGGCAAGTTCTAACTAAGTTATGCGCCCGATTACAGACCTGCAGCGCAAAGTTAACCCATTCGAAGTAATTAGCGATTACATTCCATCGGGTGATCAACCTAAAGCGATCGCGGAGTTAGCGGAGCGGATAACTGCTGGCGAACAGGATGTTGTCCTACTTGGTGCAACCGGAACAGGTAAATCCGCAACAACGGCCTGGTTAATAGAGAAACTCCAGCGCCCAACCTTGGTTCTTGCTCCAAATAAAACGCTCGCCGCCCAGCTAGCAAATGAATTTCGCGAACTAATGCCAAATAATGCCGTTGAATACTTTGTTTCCTATTACGACTATTACCAGCCTGAAGCCTACGTACCTCAGACGGACACCTTTATTGAGAAGGACAGTTCGGTAAATAGTGAAGTTGAGCGTCTGCGACATTCGGCGACAAACTCGCTTCTCACCAGGCGTGACGTGATTGTTGTTGCAACCGTCTCTTGTATCTATGGCTTGGGAACTCCTCAGGAATATGTCGATCGAATGATTAGGTTGCAGGTTGGGGAATCTATAGAAAGAAATCAACTCTTACGTAGATTCGTAGATATTCAGTACAAACGAAATGACATGGCCTTTGAACGAGGAACTTTTCGGGTACGCGGAGACACGATTGAAATTATTCCGATGTATGAAGAGCTAGCACTTCGAATTGAAATGTTTGGTGATGAGATTGAACGTATAACAACGTTGCATCCGCTCACTGGCGAGATAATCCGTGATGAAACCGAGATGTATATCTTTCCGGCTAGCCATTATTCAGCAGGTCCTGAAACTATGAATCGTGCAATCAGCGAGATCGAAGCGGAGATGGAGGTAAAGGTCGATGAATTTGAACGCCAGAACAAATTATTAGAGGCCCAACGCATTCGAATGCGAACTACTTTCGATATCGAGATGATGCGCCAACTGGGTTTCTGTTCAGGAATTGAGAACTATTCGCGTCACATAGATGGTCGCGGCGCTGGGTCACCTCCAAATTGCTTGTTGGATTATTTCCCTGAAGATTTTCTAGTGGTAATTGATGAGTCACATGTAACGGTCCCACAGATCGGCGCCATGTATGAGGGCGATGCCTCACGTAAGCGCACACTTGTCGAACACGGGTTTCGTCTACCATCCGCGATGGATAATCGGCCACTACGATTTGCAGAATTTGTTGAACGCAAAGGTCAAACTGTTTATCTATCTGCAACACCTGGAAAGTATGAATTAGAAAAAACTGGTGGTCAGTTCGTCGAACAGGTGATTCGACCTACGGGATTGGTAGACCCACAAATTGTTGTGAAGCCAATTAAGGGACAGATTGATGATTTGGTTTACGAGATAAATCTACGTGCCGCAAAGAATGAACGTATCCTGGTTACAACTCTGACGAAAAAAATGTCGGAAGATTTAACGGATTATTTAATGGGCCTCGGAATCCGGGTTCGATACTTGCACTCCGAAGTTGATACCTTGCGTCGAGTTGAGCTGTTGCGTGAACTTCGCTCGGGTGAATATGACGTTCTTATTGGTATCAACTTGCTCCGTGAAGGCCTGGACTTGCCAGAAGTTTCACTTGTAGCAATTCTTGACGCTGACAAACAAGGATTCCTTCGATCAGCAACCTCATTGATACAGACAATCGGTCGTGCCGCGCGAAATGTTTCTGGTGAAGTTCATATGTATGCAGATAGCATCACACCGGCAATGGCACAGGCGATTGATGAAACTAACCGTCGCCGTGAAAAGCAAGTTGCCTACAACACGGCAAACGGAATTGATCCCACGCCCCTTCGAAAGAAAATTTCGGACATTACAGATTCAATCGCAAAGGAAGCCGAGGATACGGCGGGCTTAGAAAAGCTGGTTCCATCATCTGGAATTAGCGGCCCTCGTCACTCTCTGCCGAGACAAGAGCTCATTGGACTCATAGAATCCCTCACTGATCAGATGAAACTTGCCGCAAGTGATTTGCAATTCGAACTTGCCGCTAGATTCCGAGATGAGATACGAGAGCTCAAAAAAGAGCTTCGCGGAATGGAAGAGGCGGGCACTTGAGTATCGACAGATTAGTTGTCCGAGGAGCAAGAGAACATAATTTAAAGAATGTTTCTATCGACTTGCCACGCAATGCGCTAATCGTTTTTACTGGGCTATCTGGGTCTGGTAAATCTTCACTCGCTTTCGACACAATCTTCGCCGAGGGTCAACGGCGATATGTCGAGTCCCTTTCAGCATATGCCCGGCAATTCTTGGGGCAGATGGATAAGCCGGATGTAGATTTCATTGAAGGTCTCTCGCCAGCAGTATCTATCGATCAGAAATCCACAAACCGAAATCCACGTTCAACAGTCGGAACAATCACTGAAGTTTATGATTATCTGCGTTTGTTGTTTGCTCGTGCAGGACGTCCACATTGTCCAAGTTGTGGTCAGGCAATTGCCAAGCAGACACCACAAAATATCGTTGATCAGATTCTTGCGATGCCGCTCGATACTAAATTTCTAGTTCTCGCACCAGTAATTCGCGCGCGCAAAGGCGAATTTTTGGATCTCTTTAAAGACTTCACTACCCAAGGATTCTCGCGAGTTCGAGTTGATGGCACGGTCTATCCGATAGCTGAAGTTCCTAAACTAAAGAAGCAAGAGAAGCATACGATCGAGGTAGTTGTAGATCGACTTACGGTTAAGGCGGAGTCTAAAACTAGACTCACGGACTCAATTGAAACCGCGCTAAGACTTGCTAGTGGATTAGTAATTTTGGATTTCGTTGATATCAAAGCTGGTTCTCCAGATAAAGAGCGCACCTATAGTGAACATATGGCTTGCCATGACTGTGGGTTATCTTTTGAAGAGCTGGAGCCGAGATCTTTCTCATTCAATTCACCGTTCGGAGCTTGTCCAGAGTGTTCTGGAATTGGCACCAAGCTGGAAGTAGATGAAGAGTTGGTTGTGCCAAATGACGAACTTTCCATCAACGATGGTGCAATCGCGCCCTGGGCCGGTGGCCAATCTTCAGAGTACTTTTTAAGAGTACTTCAAGGTCTCGCGGGCGAGCTGAAGTTCTCACTCGATAATCCTTGGAAAAAATTATCAGTCAAGGCGCGAACAGCAATCATGCATGGTTCGGATTATGAAGTTCATGTGAAATATAAGAATAGATATGGTCGAGTTCGCAATTACTCAACGGGTTTCGAAGGCGTAGTTTCTTTTATTGAACGTCGCCATTCAGAAACCGATAGCGATTTTTCCCGCGATAAATATGAAGCATATATGCGTGAAACGCCATGCCCCGTATGTAAAGGCACACGTCTCAAGCCTGAAGTTCTGGCTGTGACTATTGGGGACAAGAGCATCGCTGCAATCTGCGAACTCTCGATAAAGGAATGCGCAAAATTTCTAAATGATATTTCACTCAACGCCCGAGAGAAACAAATTGCAGAGCGCGTGCTCAAGGAAGTTAATGCTCGCTTAGGATTTCTCTTGGATGTTGGACTTGATTATTTATCTTTGGATCGACCAGCAGCAACGCTTTCTGGTGGAGAGGCGCAACGTATCCGTCTTGCTACGCAGATTGGCTCTGGCTTAGTTGGCGTACTTTATGTATTAGATGAGCCTAGTATCGGGCTACACCAACGTGATAATCGCCGACTTATCGAAACTCTTACCAGGCTTCGCGATTTAGGTAATACCTTGATTGTTGTCGAGCATGATGAAGACACAATTCGTACCGCAGATTGGATTGTTGATATTGGTCCAGGAGCGGGGGAGCACGGTGGTCATGTTGTTTCATCGGGCGATTATGCGGCTCTGATTGCGGCTAAAGATTCAATTACCGGTGCTTATCTATCTGGTCGGACAAAAATTGAAGTACCACAGGTTCGCAGAAAATTAGATGCAAAGCGAAACCTTGTTGTTAAAGGAGCACGAGAGAACAACCTCCAGAACATCGACGTCTCCTTTCCGCTAGGTGCTTTTGTAGCAGTTTCGGGAGTAAGCGGTTCTGGTAAGTCAACGCTCGTGAATGATATTTTGTACTCAGTTCTTGCCAATAAATTGAATGGTGCGCGAATAGTTCCCGGTCGACACAAATCAATTTCAGGTCTAGAACTTTTGGACAAAGTTGTGCACGTTGATCAATCACCTATCGGACGTACGCCAAGATCCAATCCAGCGACTTATACCGGCGTCTTTGACAAAGTACGTGCACTCTTTGCTGAAACAACTGAGGCAAAAATTCGTGGTTATTTACAGGGGCGCTTCTCATTTAACGTAAAGGGTGGTCGCTGTGAGAATTGTTCAGGCGATGGAACCATCACTATTGAGATGAATTTCTTGCCAGACGTTTATGTTCCATGTGAAGTCTGCCATGGCGCTAGATATAACCGAGAAACGCTGGAAGTTCACTACAAGGGTAAAACAATTGCTGAAGTGCTTAACATGTCAATTGAAGAAGCCAATACTTTCTTTGAAGCTGTTCCGGCCATCGCTCGTTATCTGAAAACACTAAATGATGTTGGTTTAGGTTACGTACGACTTGGACAGTCTGCTCCAACGCTTTCAGGCGGCGAGGCCCAACGAGTGAAACTTGCTACCGAGTTGCAACGTAGATCTACTGGGCGGACCATATATGTTTTGGATGAACCAACAACTGGTCTCCATTTTGAAGATGTCCGAAAGCTTTTGATTGTTCTCAACCGTTTAGTTGATACTGGCAACACTGTGATTGTCATCGAACATAATTTGGATGTTATTAAATCTGCGGATTGGGTTATAGATATGGGACCAGAAGGTGGTTCGGGTGGTGGTTCGGTAATCGCCGAAGGAACTCCAGAAGCAGTCGCAAAAAATAGGGCAAGTTATACCGGAACGTTTCTGGCGGCATCCTTAAAAGGGTAGCTAAATGACAGATCCACAGAGTTATCGTCCATCAGCTATTCCGACTGGCCCTGGTGTTTATCGCTTCTTTGATGAGAAGGGCGTTGTTATCTATGTAGGTAAGGCGAAGAATCTAAAGAACCGACTTAACTCTTACTTTCAGAAGAATCTGCAAGAGAAGACATATCGAATGGTCAATACGGCAGTACGAGTCGATTGGACTGTTGTTAATACGGAGATCGAAGCTTTGCAACTTGAATTTACCTGGATTAAAAGCGAAAACCCAAAATACAATATTCAATTCAAAGATGATAAGTCATATCCCTATCTTGCGGTAAGTCTGGGAGAAGAGTTCCCGCGACTTTTTATTTCGCGAGCCAAACGGCGACCAGGCGTTAAATATTTTGGACCATACGCACATGCGTGGGCGCTTCGTAGCTCATTCGATGTTATTCAAAAGCTATATCCAATCCGCAGTTGCACTGACTCCAATTTCTCAAGAGCTGTTAAGAGCAAACGCCAATGTTTACTTGGAGATATTGGAAAATGTAGCGCACCTTGTGTTTCGTGGATATCAAAGGAAGAGCACCAGGAACTTGCAAAGAAATTGGTTAAGTTCGTAGATACCAGTTCTGGAGATATCTCGGCCGCTTTGTCCAAAGATATGGTCGCTGCATCCGAAAAAGAGGAGTTTGAGCAAGCGGCGAAGATACGTGATCAAATTTCGGCAATTGAGAAGTCAGCGGAAACTTCGGGAACTTTTCTGAGTGAGAACTTTTCAGCTGACCTACTAGCCACGCATTCAGAGATCACACATTCGGCGGTGACGATGTTCTCGGTTCGACACGGAAGAGTTGTGGGCTCTCGTTCGTGGATACTAGATCGCGCTGATGTTCTTGAAGATGAGAGCGTTATAGGGGCCATGATTTCAAAGATTTATTCTGAATTAGATGCGCCTTCAGAAATTCTTGTAGATGAATTGCCGGACACGGCGGAGCTCATTGAAGATTGGTTGACCGATAAGTCTGGCCATCGCGTAACCATTTCCAAGCCGTTGCGTGGCGATAAGTTGGATGTGATAAACACCGTAAAGCGAAATGCGAATCAAGCCTTAATTCAACATCTAAGTAAGCGCTCTAATGATGCTGCAGTTTCGGGTCGCGCCCTGGAAGAGATTGCGAATTTGCTAGACCTACCTGAACTTCCACTTCGTATTGAGTGTTTCGATATCTCCAATATTCAAGGAAATCACATGGTTGCTTCGATGGTGGTCTTTGAAGATGGTCAGATAAAGAAGAGTGATTATAGAAGATTCGCGATCGATGATGATGCTGGCTTCGATGATACGAGAGCGATGCATCATGTTTTAACTCGTCGCCTGAAGCGGTATTTAGCGGAGCGGGAAATTGATAATTCAGAGGTCGCAGAACTTGGTGGAGCGAGACCAAAGTTCGCATATCCACCACAACTAATTGTTGTCGATGGTGGCGCACCTCAAGTTGCGGCGGCGGCTAAAGCTTTAGCAGAGTTGGGAATATCGGATATCTCTTTATGTGGATTAGCTAAACGGCTTGAAGAAGTGTGGCTTCCAGAAAGTAAAGAACCAATTATTTTTCCAAGACATAGTGAGGGACTCTATTTACTCCAGCGAATTAGAGATGAGGCTCATCGCTTTGCAATCACCTTTCACCGTAGTAAGCGCTCAAAGGTTATGTTGGAGTCTTTGCTAGATGATATTCCTAAACTGGGAGAGTCCAGGAGGGCCGCGCTTCTCGATAAATTCGGTTCAGTCACCGCAATACGCAAAGCCACCGTAACTGACATCTCAACCGTTCCAGGCATAGGAAGCAACATTGCAGAGTTGATAGTCGCGCATTTGGCTAACGAATCGGCGTCAAACGCTCAGGTAAACATGGAAACTGGCGAGATAACTTGAGAGGATTGAACCATGGGGTCCAATGAAGTCTTAGTAATCACGGGTATGAGCGGTGCTGGTAAATCTACGGTCTCTCATGCATTGGAAGATATTGGTTGGTATGTGGTCGACAATTTACCGCCATCAATGATTGCAAACCTCTGCGAAATGGCTGCGAAGAATCCTTCTTCTATCGCTGTGGTAATTGATGTTCGGGGTGGCGAGTTCTTTGACGATTTAACGAAGTCACTTGCCGATTTAGCGGAACGAAATATTGCAAGACGAATTCTCTTCATAGACGCTTCTGATGATGTTCTTGTTCGTCGGTTTGAGGCCACTAGACGCCCGCATCCACTCCAAGGTCCAGATCGAATACTTGATGGCATTACAAAAGAGAGAACTCGACTCCAGGATGTGCGTTCAGCAGCAGATTTCGTAATCGACTCTTCGTCGCTAAATATTCACCAGCTTGAAGCAAAGATTGATGAGATATTTAGCAGCACTTCCGATTCTGACTTGCGGGTAAACATTCTCTCTTTCGGATACAAATACGGAATCCCAGTTGATGCAGATTTAGTCATGGATTGTAGATTCATCGCAAACCCACATTGGATTCCAGAACTGCGTCCGCTAACCGGTCTTGATAAACCAGTTTCCGATAACGTCTTAGCAAGCGCAAATGTCCAGGACTTCCTAAATAAATATCAATCGCTCTTTGAGACTATGGCGACTGGGTTTATTCATGAAGGGCGAAAGTATTTAACTCTTGCAATTGGATGCACCGGTGGGAAACATCGCAGCGTTGCGATCTCAGAAGAACTTTCGAAACGTTTTGCTAACTTGAATCCAGTAGATGGCAAGAAGATTTCGGCACAAGCGATACACAGGGACTTAGGCCGCGAAGTTTAATGTCTGCGAAGAATGCGAAGGTCGTAGCTTTTGGTGGCGGTCATGGACTTGCCGCGACACTCACCGCTTTGCGGGATGTAACTCCTGACATCACCGCCGTAGTAACCGTGGCAGACAATGGTGGATCGAGTGGAAAGATTCGCGAAGAGTTTAATTTTCTTCCGCCCGGAGATTTAAGAATGGCGTTAGCTGCGTTATGTGGGTCAGATGCTTGGGGGCAGAGTTGGGCCCAAATCATTCAACATCGATTCACTAGTTCTGGTGAATTGAATGGGCATGCATTTGGCAATCTGTTAATGGCGGCACTTTGGGATGGCTCCGATGATTTAGTCGCAGGTATTGATCGCGTAGGCGAGTTATTGAAAATTGTTGGTCGGGTGCTGCCAATGTCGCTGGATCCATTGGATATCGAGGGAGTATTTTTGACTGGTTCGGGGGAATCTGTGATTCGTGGACAGATTGAAGTTGCCACCGCAAAAGGTAAATTGCTTTCACTCCGTTTACTTCCAGAAAATCCTCGCGTTACGCCACAAGCTCTTAGTGCGATTGCTCAAGCAGATTGGCTAACTTTTGGACCTGGATCTTGGTTCTCTAGTGTCATGCCACATTTTTTACTAAGTGATTTGGCGAGCGCTATTTCGAAATCATCCGCCAAAAAGATTATGATTTTCAATCTTCCAGAACATGAAGGTTCGGATGAGTTTGCTGGAAGTACGCCGGAAGAGCACTTGGAATTGGTGCTGTCGCATTTGCCAGAATTTAAAATCGATTTTGCCATAGCAGACCCGACCATACTTGCGCATGGAAATGGACTAAGTACTTTGGTTTCTAAGTGTGGTGGCGAGCTGATTGTGGCTGATGTCGCAAAGGTTGCAGATAAAAGCCACCATGATTGGCAGAAAATGAGTTCTATTTTTAGCCACATTTTCTGGCCAACCCTGCTTAAATAGCGCCCATGGCAATGACCGCAGCAGTTAAGGACGAGTTAAGTCGACTCTCGATTTCTAAACCATGCTGTCGGAAGGCTGAAGTTTCTGCGGTTCTAAGATTTGCAGGTGGGTTACATATTGCTAGTGGAAAGATCGCAATTGAAGTTGAATTAGATACCGCGCAGGGCGCACGCAGATTGCGTAAAGATATCTCTGAAATATTTGGACATGAAAGTGAACTCGCAGTACTTTCACCAAGCGGTCTGCGAAAAGGTAGTCGATATGTTGTTCGTGTTACTTCGGATGGCGACGCCCTTGCACGGCAAACAGGGCTAATCGATTCAAACAATCGTCCTATTCGCGGTCTGCCACCACAAGTTGTTTCTGCTGGTGTTTGTGATGCTGAGGCTGCCTGGCGCGGCGCATTTCTCGCACATGGTTCGCTTACCGAACCAGGACGCTCTTCTGCACTAGAAATTACTTGTCCTGGTCCGGAAGCAGCACTTGCTTTAGTTGGTGCCGCACGAAGACTTGGAATTACCGCAAAAGCTCGGGAAGTTCGAAATGTAGATCGCGTTGTACTTAGAGATGGCGATGCTATTGGCGCACTTCTTACGAGACTTGGTGCGCACGAGAGCGTCCTCGCTTGGGAAGAGCGAAGAATGCGCCGTGAAGTTCGTGCAACGGCAAACCGCCTAGCAAATTTTGATGATGCAAATTTACGTAGATCTGCGCGCGCTGCAGTAGCCGCATCAGCTCGAGTCGCTAGGGCGATGGAAATACTTGGAGCGGAAATCCCAGATCATTTGAAAGAAGCGGGAGAGCTTCGAATAAATCACGGTCAAGCAAGTCTTGAAGAGTTGGGCTCCTTGGCAACACCGCCAATGACTAAAGATGCGATCGCCGGTCGAATTCGCAGACTCTTAGCGATGGCTGATAAGCGAGCCCACGATTTGGGAATTCCTGATACTGAAGCAGGGCTAAGCCCAGATTTATTGGCTGAATAGTTCAAGCGCCTCTCAGGCGAGCAAAAGTTGGCTGCTTTCGGCTGATAGGATTTGGTTATCTACAACGATGTGGGCTGTTGAGTTACTTCAATTTAAATCTAATTTTAGGTAGGCAAATAAATGGTACGTGTCGGAATTAATGGTTTTGGACGAATTGGTCGCAACTTCTTTCGCGCCGCATTGCAATCAGGCGCCGATATTGAAATCGTAGGAATCAATGACCTAACAGATAATGCAACTCTTGCCCATCTTTTAAAGTACGACTCAATCTTGGGTCGATTAGGTCTTCCAGTTACATTCACGGATGATTCAATCACCGTCGATGGTAAGACCATCCGAGTATTTTCAGAGCGCGATCCAGCAAACTTGCCTTGGGGCGAAGTTAAAGCTGACATCGTTATCGAATCAACAGGTTTCTTCACTAAGGCAGCCGATGCTAAGAAGCACATCACAGCTGGCGCCAAGAAGGTAATCATTTCAGCTCCTGCAACAGATGAAGATATAACTGTTGTAATGGGTGTAAATCATGAGAAGTACGATCCTGCAAGCCATCACGTCATCTCAAATGCATCTTGTACAACAAATTGCCTGGCGCCAATGGCAAAGGTTCTAGATGAAGAATTCGGAATTGTTCGTGGTTTGATGACGACAATTCATGCATATACAAATGATCAATCAGTTCTGGATCAACCTCATAAAGACTTGCGTCGCGCCCGCGCTGCAGCCGTCTCTATTATTCCAAGCACAACTGGTGCGGCCAAGGCGATCAGCCTCGTTCTGCCAAATCTAAAGGGAAAGCTAGATGGCTTTGCACTTCGAGTTCCAGTCCCAACAGGTTCGGCGACAGATTTAACAGTTGAACTTGCTAAAGAAGTTACAGCTGCTGAAATTAATGCAGCTCTTAAGAAAGCAGCTGAAGGACCACTAAAGGGATACCTTACTTACACCGAAGATCCAATCGTTTCAGCAGATATCGTCACTGATCCAAGTTCTTGTATTTTGGATGCTGGTTTAACAAAGGTCATTGGGACAACCGCGAAGGTTGTTGGTTGGTATGACAACGAATGGGGTTATTCAAATCGTTTAGTTGACCTCGTTGGATATGTAGGCAAGAAGCTTTAATGAAAATCCAAACCCTCGAGTCAGTTGATGTTCGTGGGAAGCGAGTTCTACTTCGTTGTGATCTCAACGTGCCGTTGAAGGATGGCATCATTACAGATGATGGACGAATAAGGGCTTCACTTCCTACGATTAAATACTTATTAGCCCAAGGTGCGGCTGTAATAATTACCGCGCACCTTGGTAGACCAAAGGGTGAGCGCAAGCTAGAGCTTTCCTTGGCTCCAGTTGCGAAGCGATTAGCAGAACTTTTAGAAGTACCAGTTAATTTCTCAGATGCGATTGTCGGGGCGAAGCCGAGTGCAACAGGAGTGACACTTCTAGAAAACATTCGTTATGAAGCTGCTGAAACTTCTAAAGATGAGTCCGAGCGATTGGTATTAGCTAAGGAGTTAGCATCTTACGCAGATATTTTCGTAAGCGATGGTTTCGGGGCAGTTCATCGCAAGCATGCATCTGTTTATGATGTCGCAAACCTTCTTCCACACGCCGCTGGATATTTAGTATCAGCCGAGGTAGAAGTACTGAAGAAATTAACCGAATCACCGCAACGCCCCTACGGTGTTGCCCTCGGTGGTTCTAAAGTCTCAGACAAAATTGGCGTCATATCTAATCTTTTGGACAAGGTTGATACTTTGGCGATTGGTGGTGGAATGTTATTTACATTTCTCGCAGCCAAAGGTCACGAAATTGGTAAATCTTTAGTTGAGACTGACTTGATACCAACAGTAATTGAGTTGATGGAACGCGCTGAAAAACTTGGTGTGAACCTCCTTCTTCCAATAGACATCGTTGTTGCACCGGAATTTAATATCGATTCGAATCCAACCACTGTTTCTGCAGATGCAATACCTGCGGATCAAATGGGCCTAGATATCGGACCAGCTAGTGCGAAATTATTTGCCGCAGCCCTTGCCGAATGCAAGACAGTATTTTGGAATGGACCAATGGGCGTTTTCGAATTCCCTAACTTTGCAAATGGAACAAAAGTTTTAGCACAGGCGCTAACTTCAATATCTGGCATCAGCGTTGTTGGAGGTGGCGATTCTGCTGCTGCGGTTCGTAAATTAGGATTTTCAGATACTAATTTTGGCTACATTTCAACCGGTGGTGGCGCCTCACTTGAATATCTAGAGGGCAAGGAATTGCCTGGGCTGGTCGTTCTACAGTAATTTGTACTCAACTAAAGTCGGAGGAAGCATGCGCAAGCCATTAATTGCTGGAAACTGGAAGATGAATTTGAATCATCTTGAGGCGATTGCCGTAACCCAGAAGCTCTCATACTCTTTAGATGATAAGGATTATGACGCGGTTGATGTTGTAGTACTTCCACCCTTTACCGATATTCGCTCAGTTCAAACTCTTATTGATGGCGATCGCCTTCGTCTCTCATACGGCGCCCAGGATCTATCGCCAGATATAAGTGGTGCATTTACTGGGGATATCAGCGGTTCAATGCTTAACAAACTTGGTTGCTCCTATGTAGCAGTCGGCCACTCGGAACGACGCGCAATTCACAATGAAGATGATGTGAAAATTAATCGTAAGATTAAAGCGGCACTTGCCAATGAGATAACCCCAATCTTCTGCGTTGGCGAAGAACTCGCAATTCGCGAATCAGGTGTGCATGTAGAACATGTATTGAACCAAGTTCGAAATGGTTTGAAGGGGCTCCATAAGCCAGATTTGAAGAAGATTGTCTTTGCATACGAGCCGGTCTGGGCAATCGGAACTGGAAAGACCGCTAGCGCAGAAGATGCGCAAGAAGTTTGCCAAGCGATTCGTGTTGAACTTGAGAAAATTGGTTCCTCAGAAATCGCAGAAGCCGCTCGAATTCTCTACGGTGGATCAGTGAAATCATCGAATATCGTTGAAATCATGAAGCAAGCAGATGTCGATGGTGTGTTGGTTGGGGGAGCTAGCCTTGATCCTGAGGAATTCGCTCGAATCGCCAGATTCCATCGTGCGGTGAGCGCGTAAAACTCAGCCAATTGGCGGGTATCCTTACGCCAGTGCGTTTTTAAAGTGTTCCGAAGTAATAGTAATAAAAGGAGAAATTCGTGGTCTTAGCTCTCTCAATCCTTCTGGTTGTAACCAGCGTTTTAATGATTCTGCTCGTACTGCTTCATAAGGGCAAGGGAAGCGGACTCTCTGATTTATTCGGTGGCGGAATTTCATCAAGTTACGGTGGATCTTCAGTCGTTGAAAAGAACCTAGATCGGATCACAATTATTGTTGGTGGCCTCTGGTTCGCAGGAGTAATTGCACTTAGCTTGGTATTAAAGAAGTAATTACTTTTCGCACTAATTAGTTTAAGGAGATCAAAATGGGTAGCGCAATTCGTGGAAGTCGAGTCGGCGCAGGTCCTATGGGAGAAGCAGAGCGTGGCGATGCCATTGCTCGTTTCCGAGTCTCCTATTGGTGTGCACAAGGTCATGAAACTCGTCCCTCATTTGCTGAGGATGAGACGGTACAAATTCCAGAGCTTTGGGATTGTCCTCGTTGCGGATATCCAGCTGGTCTAAATAAAGATAAACCACCAATGCCAATCAAGAATGAGCCATACAAGACTCACTTGGCATATGTGAAAGAGCGTCGCACTGAAGCAGAATCTAAGAAGATTTTGGAAGATGCGCTGGCTCGGCTACGCGGAGAAGATTAATAACTTTAAAGTTTAGAGATAGTTTCTAGTAACTCTTCTATTCCAACTCTGCGATTCTTAAGATGAATTCTTAGAAGCGGCAAATCACGTGATGAAAGAGCTTGGCCATCGCCTAAAGCTTGCGCCATCAACAAGGTATGGAATGTGAAATCTCTTCCAGGAATATCTAAATCCTCTGCGCTCTCCCCAGTAATCTGTAGAAATGAGCCGTTCTGTTGGCCGCCCTTATGAAACTGTCCAGTTGAATGCAGAAACCTTGGAGCCCAACCAAAAGTAACGCCACGTCTTGTTTTCGCGGCAAGCGCAGAACGCACTTTGGTCACGTCAAAGTCTGTCTCACGATTTAAGTAAGCCATAATTGCGAAATATTCACTTGAACTATCGACAAACTGCGCGAGTGCAGTGGATAGATTTGGGCAAGGAAGATTGGTAAAAATTGCAAGGTTTGAATTTTCGTAAGCAGGCACCATCGCTGGGATACCAGCACCACTCCACTCATTCAACAATTCCCCAGTTCGCTCTTTAGCCTCTGTGACATTTGGTTGGTTGAAGGGGTCAACTTCGAGCGCCCGACATAGCAGGGCGGTAACCCATTCCCACAAAATAAAGTGCTCACCAAGAGTGGCAACAACGCTGATGTCGGCAACGCCTTCAGCGAATCCAATTGATAGTGCGTTTCCGGCTACCGGAGCGCTTGCTGATTCGAGAACGATAGGCAATCGACCCTTCTGGTTCTTGCCAGTGGACTCTGCGACTAACTGTTCAATCCAATCTCCGATACCTGGAACGTTTGATTTACTATCGGTCAGCGCAAAGTTCTGAGAAGCTTCTTCGAATATCAGTGTTGCCAATCTAATTGCTGGTGAATTCGGTTCAGCGAATTTTTGCGATGCAAGATCGGCATCATCTAGCAGGACTGAGACATCTATTCCGAGAAGCGCGGCTGGGACCAACCCAAAGGCACTTAGCGCGCTAAATCGACCACCTACGCTGGGATCTGCGTTTATGACGCGAAATTTAGATGCTCTGGCAGATTTATCCAGGGGCGAATCAGGATCAGTAACTATCACAAAATGATTAATTGGATTTAACCCTGCGGATATAAAGATTTCTTCAAAGAAAGATTTTTGAGATGCAGTTTCGATTGTTGAACCAGATTTTGAACCGACAATTATCAACGTTTCTTCAAAGTTCTTTGGAATCGATAGCCTAATTTGTTCTGGGTCAGTGGTGTCCAAGGTGGTTAACGTCTTCCCATAAGCCTTAGCAATAACTTCAGGCGCTAAAGACGATCCGCCCATTCCGCAGAGAATAAAATTGGATAAATTATTTGATCTAGCCCACGCACTTAGCGCATCTAATTGGGGGAGCAGTTCACGACTGGCCACTGGCAAATCAATCCAATTCAGTCTATTCGCCGCTTCTGCCGCCGCGGCCTCGCCCCAAAGAGTCGGGTCCTTGATCTGCAATTTTTTTGCTATGGAGTTCAAATCACGAGCAACCGAACTTTCAGCTGAGTACTTTTCTGCACGAGTTCCAGAAATCGAAATCATTTAGTTCCGTGCGATAGTTCGTGCGGCGGCTTCAGCGATATTTTCTGCGGTAAACCCATATCCTTTAAACAATTCGCCAGCTGATGCTGATGCTCCAAAGTGTTCAAGACTTACGATCTCACCTTTGTCGCCTACATATTTATGCCAACCAGCGCCAACGCCGGCTTCCACACTTACTCTCGCGGTAATCGCTTTTGGTAGCACCGTCGCTCTATATGAATCGCTCTGTTCTTCGAACCATTCCAAACAAGGCGCACTAACAACGCGGGCGGATATTGATTTCGATTTAAGAAGTTCACATGCTGCGATGGCAATCGCAACTTCTGAACCTGTAGCAATGATTATTACATCAGGATCCTTTGGAGTGTCAGAAACTATGTACGCTCCTTTAGCAACTCCTTCCGCACTAGCAAATATCTGACGATCTAAAACTGGCAAGTTCTGTCTAGAGAGTGCAAAGCCCACAGGTTTGCGACGAGAGATAACTTCACGCCAAGCAATTGCAGTTTCATTTGCGTCGGCAGGACGAACGATTGCTAAATTTGGGATGAGGCGTAATGAAGCTAAATGTTCAACTGGTTGATGCGTTGGGCCATCCTCACCCAGCCCAATTGAATCGTGAGTCCAAACAAAGATGGATGGAATATTCATGAGTGCTGCCAATCGAACTGCGCCACGCATGTAATCACTGAATACTAAGAAGGTACCGCCAAAACTTCTTGTTAATCCGTGCAGTGCGATGCCATTCAAAATTGCGCCCATTGCATGCTCTCGAATTCCAAAATGAATTATGCGACCAAAGGGATCGGCGTTTGCCATCTTGCTGGACATTGGCAAGAAAGATTTGGCACCACTAATTGAAGTGTTATTGCTACCGGCAAGATCAGATGAACCGCCCCAAAATTCTGGGAGCACTCCCGCCAACGCACTTATAATTTTTCCAGAAGCTGCTCGAGTTGCAATATCTTTTCCGCTTTCAAACACTGGTATAACTTTCTCCCAGCCAGATGGAAGTTCCTTAGATTCTAATCTCTCAAGTAAATCTCGTTGTTCAGGATTGTTCTTCTTCCAATCGTTGAACTCTGTTTGCCACTTTGCATGCTCTGCGGCACCTCGGTTAACAACTTCACGAGCATGAGCCAAAACTTCGGTGGGAATGATAAACGATTCTTCGGGATTCAATCCAAGTGCAATCTTTGTTGCAACAACTTCATCGGCTCCAAGTGCCGAGCCGTGCGATTCAGGAGTTCCTTGAGCTTTTGGCGCAGGCCAGGCAATAACAGTTTTCAATCTAATCAACGTTGGCTTGGAAGTTTCATGTTGGGCTGCACGCATTGCGTTCTCAAGCGCAACTTGGTCCACATCACCATCAGATTTTGCAGCAACTTCAATTACGTTCCAACCATAAGCTTTATATCTTGCCGAAACATCTTCTGTGAATGCAACATGTGTGTCACCTTCAATTGAGATGCGATTGTCATCGTAAATGACTTTTAAATTTCCAAGCTCTTGAGTTCCAGCGAGCGAGGAGGCTTCAGCACTTACGCCCTCTTGCAAATCACCATCCGATGCAATTACCCAGATGTCATGATCAAAAAGCTTTGTAGCCCCTGTTGGATCAAAAAGCCCCTTTTCATAGCGCGCAGCCATAGCCATTCCAATTGCGCTAGAGATTCCAGACCCCAAAGGACCCGTCGTAATTTCGACCCCTGCTGTGTGTCCAAATTCAGGATGTCCTGGTGTTTTAGAACCGGCAGTTCTAAAACTTTGTAAATCTGAAAGCTCCAAACCATATCCGGACAAATAAAGTTGCACATAAAGGGTCAACGAAGAGTGTCCGGCAGATAGTACAAAGCGATCGCGACCGAGCCAATTCGGATCGCTAGGGTCATGTTTCATTATTCTTTGAAAGAGCGTGTAGGCGACTGGCGCTAATGCCATTGCAGTTCCGGGGTGGCCATTGCCAACTTTTTGAACTGCATCCATAGCGAGTGCGCGGCTTATTGTTACCGCTCTATCATCTAACTCATTCCAAGGTTGTGCCATTTAATTAACTACTTTCTTGGCACTGCGGCCAGTCAAATTAATCCGCCAAGCACTCATCCAAACCAGAACCGCACCAAGCAAATGAGCGCCCACGATAAGTTCAGGTAATCCCGTGAAATATTGAATATAACCGATTGCACCTTGTGCCAATTCAATTGCTAAAAGGATTTTAATCTGATGACCAAATACTTTTTGGATATCCGCGGTTTCCGAACTTCTAACAACTAAATACAGAGCAATAGTTAAACAAATTAGCGCTATAACAGCATCGGCATGGAGCCAGGAAACTGCGCGGGCATCAAATGGATATCGCTTTACATCGACATCTCCAGCATGAGGTCCAGTACCAGTAACTACTACACCTAGCACCAATACGATAAAAGCAAGCGAGGCAACTATTCTTGTTAAATTGCGTGTCATTGATTTAACAAATTGAACAGGTCTCTCAAGAATTCGATGTCGAAGAGAAAGTGCACCAGCAATCAGTGGAATGGTTAATACAAAGTGTGCAGATACCGCAATTGGGTTTAGGTTAGTCAAAACTGTAATTCCACCAAGTACTACTTGCCCAAAAAATCCAAGTATTTGGAAAATTGCTAAGGCGCGTAAATGATTGAAGTCTGGTCGGTTCTTCAATTTCTTAACTATGTAAATTAAGGCCGCAATCGCAATTATTAACATCACCCAAGCGAGTAGTCGGTTTCCAAATTCAATCCACGCATGTAATTGACCTTCAGCCTGATTAACTATTGGCTTTATCGATCCATCGGTACATTCCGGCCAAGTCGGGCACCCCAGTCCCGAGCCTGTGAGTCGAACCGCACCGCCGGTCACAACAATTCCAGCCTGAATAGCCAAAAGTGCTGTGAAGATAAATTTAGGCAGGGTCATGCTCGTAGCCTATGCGTTCGATTGCCTGCCTCGCGGCAGCCCGTCAAGTGGCGGCTTTGGATGAATTACGCAACAATACTGTTGTGAAAAAGAGCGAAGACCGAACCCGTGATTTAGTAGCTCGAGCCATCCTCGAAAATGGGCCTGCCACCGCAGTAGCCCTGGCCGCTAAATTGAAAATCACTCCAGCGGGAGTTCGCCGCCACTTAGATAATTTAATTGCCCAAGGTTTGTTAACTGCCCGTGAGCCATTTCAAAGTTCCTTAGATTCTCGTGGTCGCGGCCGGCCATCGAAAGTGTTTGTTATGACGGATAGTGGTCGCGAAAAGTTTGAGCACACTTACGACGATCTTGCAGTGTCCGCCTTAAAGTTTATGTCTTCTCAGGGAAACAACTCTCTCGTCAAGGAATTTGCAAGGAGCCGTGCCGAGGAGATAACTAAGCGCGCGGCACAAATTTTGGCAAACAAGAAGAACCTGAGTGACAAGAGTGAAGCGCTAGCTGACTTTCTAACCAAGGAAGGTTACGCGGCAAACAATCATTCACAAGGCATCGGTGAGGAACTCTGTCAAAACCATTGTCCAATCGCACATGTTGCAGCGCAATTTCCTGAGCTTTGCGAAGCCGAAACCGAAGCATTCTCGGTATTGCTTGGAACACACGTGCAGCGCCTAGCAACAATCGCACATGGCGATGGCGTCTGTACAACATTTATTCCAAATACAAAAAATCTAACTAAAAATAGAGAGCGAGCCTGACATGAGCGATGTCTTAGCGAAGAACCCCGGACTCGAGGGTATTGGCAATTATGAATATGGCTGGTCTGATAAGAATGATGTAAGCGCTAATTCGCGGCGTGGTCTCAACGAAGATGTCGTGCGTGACATTTCTTCAAAAAAGAACGAGCCTCAGTGGATGCTGGATCTACGCCTTAAGGGATTGAGTCTTTTTGAAAAGAAGCCGATGCCTACTTGGGGATCAGATCTATCAGGAATCTTCTTTGACACGATTAAATATTTCGTACGTTCTACGGAAAAACAAGCAACTTCTTGGGAAGATCTTCCTGATGACATAAAGAACACTTACGATCGTTTAGGTATTCCAGAAGCTGAGAAGCAACGCTTAGTTTCAGGCGTTGCCGCGCAATACGAATCTGAAGTTGTTTATCACTCAATTCGCGAAGATCTTGAAGCTCAAGGAGTTATCTTCGTTGATACTGATACTGCACTTCGCGAACATGAAGAACTCTTCAAGGAGTATTTCGGCACTGTTATTCCAGTCGGGGATAATAAATTTGCAGCTCTTAATACATCAGTTTGGTCAGGTGGTTCATTCATCTACATCCCAAAGGGTGTAAAAGTTGATATCCCACTTCAAGCATATTTCCGCATCAATACTGAGAATATGGGCCAGTTTGAACGCACCCTAATTATTGCTGATGAAGATTCATATGTTCACTATGTAGAAGGTTGTACTGCACCTATCTACTCATCCGATTCTCTCCATAGTGCGGTTGTCGAAATTATTATCAAAAAGGGTGCTCGTGTTAGATACACAACAATCCAAAACTGGTCTAACAATGTTTATAACTTGGTGACAAAGCGCGCTACATGTGCTGAAGGTGCAACCATGGAATGGATTGACGGCAACATCGGTTCAAAGGTAACGATGAAATATCCCGCGGTTATGTTGATGGGACCACATTCAAAGGGCGAAACACTCTCAATCGCATTCGCTGGAGAAGGTCAACATCAGGATGCAGGAGCAAAGATGGTCCATGCTGCGCCATTTACCTCTTCAACAATTATCTCTAAATCAGTTGCGCGCGGAGGCGGAAGAACTTCTTATCGTGGACTGGTTCAAATCAATGAAGGTGCACATCACTCAAAATCAACAGTTAAATGCGATGCGCTTCTAGTGGATTCGATTTCACGATCTGACACTTATCCATATGTTGATGTTCGCGAAGATGATGTTTCAATGGGTCACGAAGCGACAGTCTCAAAGATTAGTGATGATCAACTCTTTTATTTGATGTCACGTGGACTTGGTGAAGATGAAGCTATGGCGATGATTGTCCGTGGATTTATTGAACCTATCGCACGTGAATTGCCGATGGAATATGCGCTTGAACTAAACCGACTAATCGAAATGCAGATGGAAGGTGCAGTCGGTTAATGAGCACTTTAACAACTAATTATTTAGCTCCAACCGGCCGCGAGGAAGCATGGAGATTTACTCCACTTTCTCGAGTCGGTGGTTTGTTAGATGCAACTACCGCAATTGAAGGTATTGCCAGTGTCCGAATTACCAGCAATCAGCCGCAGGTAAAATTGACAGTGAAGAGCGCACAGAATTTGCCAGCAATTTCTATCAGCGATGACCTAGCGACCATTCGTGCTCGTGAAGTAATCAGCGAGGTAACACACATAGAAGTGGCTGCGAATGCGCAGTTATCTGAACCATTAATCATGGAGCGAGCAGGTCTCAGTGGAAAACCACAGGCCAGCCGCACGTTAATTTCGTGCGGATTGAATTCGCACGCAACAATTATTCTAAACAACGCAGGAGATGCAATTCTCGCTGATGAGATTGAATTTGATTTAGCCCCGGGCTCAAATTTAACTTTTATCTCGTTGCAAGAGTGGAGCGCTAAAGCAGTTCACTTAAGTAGACAGCATGCGGTAATTTCTAAAGACGCAACTTTCAATTCGATCGTTATCACTGTTGGTGGCTCATTGGTGCGCCTACTGCCAACAGTCGAATACAGCGGTCCTGGTTCAAGTGCGGACCTACAAGGATTGTATTTTGCTACAGATGGTCAACATCTAGAACACAGATTGCATGTCAACCATAATGTCCCTAACGCTAAGAGCCGAGTCAATTACAAGGGCGCCCTTGCGGGAGATAAAGCACATACAGTTTGGATCGGTGATGTTTATATTCGAGCGAATGCTGAAGGCACTGATACTTATGAATTGAATCGGAATTTATTGTTATCTGATGGTGCACGTGCAGATTCGGTTCCGAACTTAGAGATTGAAACTGGCGAGATTGTTGGGGCCGGACATGCAAGTACAACAGGTCGCTTCGATGATGAACAACTTTTCTACTTATCTTCTCGTGGTATTCCAGCGGAGATTGCTCGTCGATTAGTTATTCGTGGCTTCTTTGCGGAGATTGTCGGCAAGATTAATAATGAAGAAATTGAGAATCGTCTTATGGATCGAATTGATTCTGAACTAGCTAAAGTGGAGGCATAGTGGCTGAATTATCATTTGCTTCTCTTATCGAACGCAAGCCAGTTAAGGTCGATCTCGAAGGAACACCGGTGTGTGTTACGAAAATCGGTGAAGAGATTTTTGCAATCGCTGATACTTGTTCTCATTCCGACGCTTCGCTTTCTGAAGGCGATGTAACAGATTTCAAAATTGAATGCTGGTTGCACGGTGCGGAATTCGATTTGCGTACTGGAGAGGTTTTAACACCACCAGCATCAATTCCAGTTGAAACTTTTGAAGTTAAACGTATCGATGATGTTGTAACTATTTCAAGCAGAAAATCTGCGAAAGGTTAAGGGGAGAATATGAGTACGTTAGATATCAAGGGACTTCAAGTATCTGTCGCAACAGAGGCAGGATTCACCGAAATTTTGCGCGGCGTAGATTTAACAATCAAGTCCGGCGAAACTCACGCCATTATGGGGCCAAACGGTTCTGGAAAATCTACCCTCGCTTATTCAATTGCGGGGCACCCTAAGTACACGATTACTGGGGGATCTGTAACTTTGGATGGCGCAGACGTTCTTGCTATGTCGGTTGATGAAAGAGCTAGAGCAGGATTATTCCTTGCAATGCAGTACCCAGTTGAAGTTCCAGGCGTATCTGTAACGAACTTCTTGCGTACCGCAGCAACTGCTATTCGTGGCGAGGCACCAAAGGTAAGAACTTGGGTGGGTGAAGTTAAGGAGGCGATGAAGGCGTTAAATATGGATCCCAATTTCGCTGAACGCAATGTAAATGAAGGATTCTCTGGCGGCGAGAAGAAGCGCCACGAAATTCTTCAACTAGAACTTCTTAAGCCAAAGTTTGCGATTTTGGATGAAACAGATTCGGGGTTAGATGTCGACGCTCTCAGAATAGTTTCTGAAGGTGTTAATCGCATCAAGGGCAATAGCGATTTAGGAATCTTATTGATCACGCACTACACAAGAATTCTTCGCTACATAAAGCCAGATTTCGTTCACGTTTTTGCCGCCGGCAAAATTGTTGAAGCGGGTGGACCAGAACTAGCAGATAAATTGGAAGAGAAAGGTTATGCGGAGTACACAACTGCATAAACCATGACGCCAAACTTTTCCCCAGCAGAGATTCGAAAAGATTTTCCAATCTTTTCTAAAACCATGCGCGGTGGAAATAGATTGGTGTATCTGGATAGTGGAGCCACTAGTCAGAAGCCACGACAGGTTCTAGATGCCGAACGAAATTTCTACGAGCAACACAATGCTGCGGTTCATCGCGGAGCACATCTTCTAGCCGAAGAAGCGAGCATCGCTTATGAGGATTCACGTGGGGTTTTGGCGAAGTTCTTAAATGCGAACGATGATGAAGTTATCTTCACTAAGAGCGCTACGGAGAGCATCAATGCCCTTGCCTATTCCTTTGGAAATAGCGCGCCAAATTCTCGCTTTGCTTTGAAATCGGGCGATCGAATTGTCGTATCAGAATTAGAACATCATGCGAACTTAATACCTTGGCAACAACTAGCGAAACGAACCGGCGCTGAATTAGTTTGGTTTTCAATCGACAGTGAAGGTCGCTTAGATCTTTCAAATATTGCAGAGCTGATAAACGAGCGAGCAAAAGTAGTCGCGATCACCCACCAATCAAACGTTTTGGGAACCATAGTGCCACTCGATGAAATTGTTAAGCAAGCCCACAACGTTGGGGCGGTTGTAGTACTTGATGCTTGCCAGTCGGCGCCACACTTCGCAATTGATGTGAAGAAATTGGATATTGATTTTTTAGCATTCTCAGGACATAAGGCACTTGGTCCAACTGGAATCGGAGTTTTGTGGGGTAGATCGGAATTTCTAAATCAAATGGAACCCTTCTTAACTGGCGGCTCAATGATTGAATCTGTAACCATGAGCGAGGCAAAATGGGCACCTTCACCTAAACGATTCGAAGCAGGTGTGCCGAACATGGCACAAGCAGTCGGCTTCGCAGCAGCAATAACCTATTTAAATAATTTGGGTATGGAGAACGTTGCCAACCATGAGCGAGATTTAACAGCATATGCCTTAAAGAAGTTTTCGGAATTGCGTGGAGTAGAAGTTATTGGACCCAAGGGCAATAAGGAACGGGGCTCTGTAATCTCATTCACAATGGCGGATATTCATCCACATGATGTTGGGCAGGTACTGGATCAATATGGTGTTGCAGTCCGAACCGGCCATCACTGCGCTTGGCCGCTTATGAAAAAATTGGGAATTGTCGGTACTACTAGAGCCTCGTTCTATGTCTACAACGATGAAGCAGATGTCGATGTACTGATTGATTCAATTGAGCAAGCACAGAAATACTTTAAGGTATAGAGATGGAATTAGACTCGCTATATCAGGAAGTAATTCTGGATCATTACAAGCACCCGTTGCACAAAAAATTGAGCTCTGATTTTTCGGCCCAGGTGCATCACGTAAATCCAAGTTGTGGTGATGAAATAACGTTGAATGTGATGATCAAGAATGGTCTAGTTGAGAACGTCACTTGGGAGGGCGTGGGTTGTTCTATCTCGCAGGCCAGTACTTCAATTGCGGCTGATTTGATGATTGGCAAGAGTTTGGCCGATGCGCTCACCACGGTAGATTCTTTCTCACAATTGATGAGCAGCAAAGGTACCGACGCTGGAGATGAAGATATTTTGGAGGATGGCGTTGCGTTAGCTGGTGTCTCAAAATTTCCGGCTCGTATAAAATGTGCACTATTGGGTTGGATGGCATTTAAAGATGCTGCCCTACAGAGTAAAGAATAGAAAGGGAACAAGGGGAGATATGACTACGCCAATTACAACGCTTGATGACATTACTGAGGCAATGAAGGATGTAATCGATCCTGAGCTAGGTATTAATGTGATTGACCTAGGTCTGGTTTATGACATGCGACTTGATGAGAATAATGTTGCGATACTGGATATGACCTTGACCTCCGCTGCTTGTCCGCTCCAAGACGTTATCGAAGACCAAACTCATCAAGTTCTCTCCGATATAACTTCGGATGTAAAGATTAACTGGGTTTGGATGCCACCTTGGGGTCCTGGAAAAATTACCGATGATGGTCGTGAACAATTGCGTGCGATTGGGTTCACGGTCTAATAGGTGTCAATGCATGGCCAATGGATGGCCTTACGCTCGATGAGTTCTGACCAATCTGTTAAGAATCAAAAGCTTAAAGCAGGAACCTTTAAGCGAATTTTGCAATTCGCACTTCCATATCGAAAGTATCTCTATATTTTCATTGGGACTGTTGTTATAGATGCCATCCTCGTAGTTGCAACACCTCTTATCTTGCGTGCGCTAGTTGATGACGGAGTTGTACCCGGCCGTGGAGATGTAGTCACCAAATTGGCCATGGTTGTCGCAGCCTTAGCTATTGCTGATGCGGGATTTAGTATGTTGGGACGTTGGTTCTCCAGTCGTATCGGAGAAGGATTGATCTACGATTTGCGCAGTCAAGTGTTTGAACATGTCCAAAAGCAATCCATCGCCTTCTTCACTAGAACTCAGACCGGCTCTCTTATTTCTCGTATTAACTCCGACGTAATTGGTGCGCAACAAGCTTTCACATCAACACTTTCCGGCGTCATAAGTAACTCTTTAACACTTCTTTTGGTCGCGTTCGCTATGTTCACTCTTTCGTGGCAGATCACTCTTGTGGCTTTAATAATTTTGCCGGTATTTATCATTCCAACTAAATGGATAGGAAAGAAACTAGCAGCGTATACGAGACGTTCTTTCGAACTTAACGCGGAAATGTCTTCAACAATGACTGAAAGGTTTAACGTTTCTGGCGCCCTCTTGGTTTCACTTTATGGGGACCGAGTTGTTGAGTCCGGAAATTTCCGTAGTAAAGCACGTCGAGTTGCTGACATGGGTATAAAGATTGCCATGCTTAATCGAATCTTTTTTATTGCAATGACCTCTGTAGCGGCAATAGCAACTGCATTTGCTTATGGCATCGGTGGGCATCTCGCAATTAGAAATGAAATAACAATTGGTACCTTGCTTGCAATTACAGCTCTACTTGCTCGGTTATACGGACCATTAACAGCACTTTCCAATGTGCGCGTAGACATCATGTCAGCACTTGTCTCATTTGAGCGCGTCTTTGAAGTTTTAGACCTGCAGCCAATGGTTAAGGATCCGGTAAATCCAGTAAGAATTGCTCCTGCAATTCCCTCCATCGAATTTAAGGGGGTTAGTTTCACTTATCCGAAAGCGACTGAAATTTCTCTTGCCTCACTTGAATCAGCGGCTAAACCAGAAGTTATCGAGAGCGGTGAAGTCTTACGCACGGTATCTTTTAAATGCGAACCCGGAACATTCACTGCGATAGTTGGTCCATCAGGCGCCGGGAAAAGCACAATCTCAGGATTGTTGCCGCGACTTTATGATGTAACCGAAGGTTCGATTCTGATCAATGGAACTGATATTCGTGAAACTAGTATTTTGGATTTACGTTCCTTAATTGGAATTGTCACTCAGGATTCGCACATGCTCCATGAGAGCATCGGAGATAACTTGCGTTATGCAAGGGCGAATTCAACGGATGATGAAATTTGGCAAGCCTGTGATTCTGCACAGATCGGAGCATTTATTCGATCCTTGCCTAACGGTTTAGAAACGGTTGTCGGAGAACGCGGTCACAGATTGTCTGGAGGCGAAAAACAACGCCTGGCGATTGCGCGCTTATTGTTGAAAGCCCCACAGATTGTAATTCTCGATGAAGCGACTGCACACTTAGATTCTGAAAATGAAGCGCTAGTCCAGGAGGCTTTGAAAGTGGCACTTGTGGGACGCACGAGCATTGTTATTGCACATCGATTGTCAACGATCGCTCACGCAGATCAAATATTGGTACTAGAGCAGGGTCGAATTGTTGAGACTGGTAAACATGAAGAGCTCGTTGCAAAAGGTGGTCTATATTTCGAGTTATACCAGCGGCAATCTCTCGGCTTCGCGGAATAGCAAGATACGACCAATTAATGCTAAAACAGCGAATGCCAACCACTGCAGTGCATATGCATAATGGGGACCACTAGATAATTCGGGAAGTTGAATTTCTGTTAGTGGAACTATTTTTCCATTCGAACTAGAAATCAAATCCAAATAGTACGGCTGAGCATCGATTCCCTGTATTTTTGCAATTGAATCTGGCTTCGCGCTTTTTGCACTTGTGACAAAGAAAGATCCTTGCAATTGTCGGCTCAGATTCTCGGATCTAATTCTTGCCGTAATCGTATTAGTCCCATCCTCTATTACTGGTACATCTGGGGGAGTAGAAGCATCTTTCCCTGCGGCGACCCATCCTCGATCTACCCAGAAATTTTCACCAGTAACTGCCGTAAATAAGGTCAACACTTCAAAGCCAAACTTGCCCTCGTGATAGCGATTTCGTACCAATTCTTGGTGGCTACTAGAGAAGCTTCCTGTGACATTTGTTAATCGCCACTGATTGGCGACAGCATCGAGATTAGCCGGATTGCTCATTTCAATCGGATCTAGTTCGAGATTCTCTCGAATAATATTATTCGTATTTGTCTGCCCTTGACCTCTATCCAATTGCCATTGGGCTGCATATAGGCATCCGAATATCAGCACTAGCGCAACCGCACTTTGCAGTAGCGAAATGGGCGAGACGAACTTGCGCACGAGTTATTTGGATCCAATTTGTTTTTGGTCATCCGCAAAAATCGCGGCCTTACCTTTGATGCTCTCGCGACCGGCATTTGCAACGACTACGGCAATATACGGAAGTGTCACAGCGCCGAAAAGTGCGATCCAACGGTAAGGGCTTGGAAGTATCACTGCAAAAATGAAGCAGAGAGTTCTAATCATCATGGAGATGAAATATTTACGAGCCCGGGAAGATTGATCGCTTGATAAAGATTGGCCAACATTTGATACCGAAGCAGATATGGTTTTCTTCGGTTCGGGTTGAGTAGATGCCATGGGAGAACTCTAGGGCGGTAGAAGGAATTTTTCGCTTCCAGCGCAGTGTTTGCATTTGGTTACGCAGTAGTAACAGGTAGGTTTAGACCATGACTGCGAATTCGAAAGTCGCCTTTGTAACTGGTGGAAACCGAGGCATAGGTCTCGCTATCGCTACCAAATTTAAGGCCGATGGTTACCAAGTTATTGTTTCTCATCGTTCGGGGGACGCGCCTGCCGGATTTGATGCTGTGATTATGGATGTCACCGATTCTGAGAGTGTTAATTCTGCGGTAGCGAGCATTGAAGAAAAATACGGGCAAATCGATGTACTCGTCGCCAACGCTGGAATCACTAAAGACGGCCTAGTTATGCGGATGAGTGATGATGATTTTGAATCTGTTGTTGAAACTAATCTGATCGGTGCATTCAAAGTCGCACGGGCTTGCACGCGTGGAATGTTGAAACGTAAATCAGGACGAATGATTTTCGTAGGTTCAGTTGTCGGAATGTTGGGATCAGCTGGTCAAGTTAATTATGCAGCAACCAAGAGTGGTCTAATTGGAATGGCCCGAAGCTTTGCACGTGAACTTGGTAGCCGCGGTATTACAGCCAATGTTGTTGCGCCAGGATTTGTGGATACCGATATGACTGCGGTCTTAGATGATGCTCGTAAAGAAGAGATTATTGGAGCCGTACCTCTCGCAAGGTTCTGCTCACCGGAAGAGGTAGCAGGAGTCGTAGCGTTTTTAGCTTCTCCGGATGCAGCATATATAAGTGGTGCAGTAATACCAGTTGATGGTGGATTAGGAATGGGGCATTAAATGGGAATCCTGCAAGATAAAAATATTCTGGTCACGGGAGTTTTAACTGAATCATCTATCGCATTTCATATTGCTCGGATAGCACAAGAAGAAGGCGCAAATGTTGTACTCACTTCATTCGGACGGGCTTTAAGTATCACCACAAGAATTTCTGCTCGCCTTCCTAAGCCAGCACCGGTTATTGAATTAGATGTCACAAGTGTTGAGCATCTAGATCGACTTGCCGGATTAGTCAAAGAACATTTGCCCCATCTCGATGGCCTAGTGCACTCAATTGGCTTCGCCCCAGAAGCAGCGCTAGGTGGAAACTTTCTAAATACGGAATGGGAGGACGTCGCTACAGCTGTTCATGTTTCGACTTTTTCTTATAAATCCCTGGCAATGGCCTGTAAACCTTTGTTTAGAAGAGAGCAAGGTGCTTCAATCGTTGGTTTAACTTTCGATGCAACTGTTGCTTGGCCAAAGTATGACTGGATGGGCATAGCAAAGGCTGGTCTCGAATCGGCAAATCGTTATTTAGCGCGAGATCTCGGGAGTGAAAACATTCGATGCAATCTAATTGCTGCTGGTCCAATCAAGACTATGGCAGCAAAATCGATTCCCGGTTTCGAAGAATTTGAAGGAGTTTGGGATAAGCGCGCTCCGCTCGCTTGGGATTTTGGTGATCCGATTCCAGCCGCTCAGGGAGCCGTTGCCCTGCTATCGTCATTCTTTCCAAAGACCACAGGAGAGATAATCCACGTAGATGGTGGCGTTCACGCCATCGGAGGCTAAAGCTCTCCAAGCGGGGATACCCGATTTCAACATATCTCTTTCGTGAGGTAACCTTGCGCAATCAAGTGGAGCTAGTCGCTCCCACCTCTATCGCTTCGGCGAATTGGTCTTTACAGGTTTTATAGCCTGAATTTGCGACTGTCTCCACCTGCTTCCAAAAGGAAGTGATTAACCAGGGGGGAGAAGTTATCAGCACTGAGCCAAGAATCAACGATCGGATTCGCGTTCCGCAAGTTCGTCTGATTGGTTTTTCCGGTGAACAAGTCGGCGTTGTCGATATCGATACTGCTTTAAAAATGGCAGATGAAGTCGGTTTAGATCTCGTTGAGATTGCACCAGAAGCCCAACCTCCAGTTTGTAAAGTGATGGATTTCGGTAAGTACAAATACGAAATCGCACAAAAAGCTCGTGAGGCCAGACAGAACCAAACACATATTGTTGTTAAAGAAATGCGACTACGACCAAAGATCGAGCCACATGATTACGAAACTAAGAGAACACATATCGAGCGTTTTCTTAAGGGTGGCGACAAGGTGAAGGTGACAATTCAATTCCGTGGCCGTGAGCAAGCAAGACCTGAAATTGGTTACCGCTTACTTATGAAGCTAGCCGAAGAATTATCAGAAGTAGCATTTGTCGAATTTGCGCCAAAGCAAGAGGGGCGAAATATGACAATGGTTTTAGGCACAAATGTAAAGAAGGGCCAGTCCGTTTCTCAGCAAAAAGCTGCGAAGGTTGCTAGCCGCAAGAAGGAAGCACCTGAAAAAGTTCAAGAGGCAGTAGAAGTAGTACCTGAAGCTTAAAAGTTTTAGATCACAACTAACTGGGAGGTTAGCGAATGCCAAAGATGAAAACCCATAGTGGGGCGAAGAAGAGGTTCCGTTTAACTGGAACCGGCAAAGTAATGCACGAACGTGCAGGCAAGCGCCACCTTCTAGAACACAAGTCATCTCGTGTAACACGTCGTCTTAGCGGCGATTCTGTAGCTAAGGCACCAAACTCATTCACCGCCAAGCGCATGCTCGGCTTGAAGTAACAGGAAGGAATAAACCATGGCAAGAGTAAAACGTGGCGTTCACGCCGCAAAGAAGCGTCGTACAACACTTGAGCGCGCAGCCGGATATCGTGGTCAACGTTCCCGTCTGTTCTCAAAAGCAAAAGAGCAAGTTACCCACTCACTTGTTTATGCATTT
>WLJX01000012.1 GCA_009701575.1 Actinomycetota bacterium | reverse complement strand
TCACTACTCAGCAATTCAAGGTAATGGATACAAGTCTCTAGACGAGGGTCAAGCCGTGACATTTGAAGTAGTTCAAGGTCCAAAGGGCCCACAGGCTGACGCAGTTAATCCTGCATAATCAACCATTAACAATAGAAAGCCTCACCTTCGGGTGGGGCTTTTTTAATACCCATTTCGTTTAGGAACTTCTCCGACTTTTCTCAATTTAGCAAAAACTTCTTTCGCTGGACTTAAATCTTTTCCAGCCTTCCAAGCATCCAAGTATTTCCACGGATAAATCTCACCACGTCGCACCCACCAAATTCCTGCTTTAGTCGGCCAAGAAATTCCAAAGTGCACATGTGGTGCAAGTCCGGCTGCATCCCCCGAAGTTCCCACTAGCGCTAGCAACTCCCCTGCAGCTACTTGATAACCAGGAACAACTTTCTTATAAATCTTTGAAAAGTGTGATCCGTAATAGCGCACACCATCATCACCAATAATTGATATTGATAATCCGCCACGAATTGCCCCGTCATTGTTTTTCCATGAATATGTATCCACCGCGTTGACTTCATCTATAACCCCGGAAGTTGGCGCCACAAAGTGACAACCTTTTTTCGTCAAGATATCTGTTGCAGGATAATCATGGTGAGCCCTGGAATATGTTGTCTTGCAGCCATCAATTGGAAAGATATAAACCGGAGCGGCGCTTGCAGGAACCATGGTCGATATTAAAATTAGGCAAATCACTGCGGATATTCGGTGCATCACGCGAGTTAGCATAGACTTACCCAAACCTAAAGCGTAAAAACTTTGGGGCGGTAGCTCAGTTGGTTAGAGCCCCGAACTCATAATTCGGTAGTCGTCGGTTCGAGCCCGACCCGCCCCACTTATCGATCTAATTTCATTGTATTTGTATCTACGCACCCCTACTATGAATTTATTGATTGACCTCAGCCACCAGGTTGCCGCTCTCAGTTCTTAAACATTAACGGTACGAACGATTAGCGAAATTAGGGTGCTATGTCTCTTCTTAACTTTAGTAATTTTGAAGTTAAGTCCCCTCGCAATCTCAAAAACCTTAAGTTGGTTCTTGGTATTAGCGCCCTTGTTGGCGTAATCGCACTCGGTTCAACCCTTGCTGCAAGTATTAATTTGAATAGCAATAATCCAGTTGAATTCGGCCAAGGAGTCGCCCAGACAACGGCTTGTGATTCAGAAATTTTAATTACCCCATACTCGCAGTTTGAAAATGGTGACCCTGGTGCCTTCATGTTTTCAGGACTTATGCTCTCGCAGGTCGATACAACAGATCAATCAGAGTCAAGTGATGGATGCGCGGGTAAATCTTTTTTAATTAAGTTGTACAAGGAAAATGGCGACCTAATTAACACTAGTTACACAATATCGGTTTCAAACGACGGGACATTTTCAAGTAATGATGGTGAAGGAAGTGCGAGCGGTGAAGACGGAACTGACAGCTCTGTAAATTTAGTATTTGGTTCAGCCGAGGTGCTTGCTTCAGATATCTACAGAATAACAATTGAGAGCAGCGAGCTAGAAGCAATTTCCCTTGCCGGAGAGTTTCCATGTGGAATAAGTGGCTACTATGTGGTGGACGAAGTCGGAGTTTTAACAGGTCAAATTGATTGCCTGGGCTCACTAGTTATAAATGATTCTGTCGTAGAGATTGCCAGCCAAGCCTTCTGGCACCGTCCAGGCATAACAAGTATCGTGATTCCCGATTCAGTTCTAGCGATTGGTAACGAAGCTTTTAATACAATGCCGGATCTTGTTAGTTTGGATATTGGAGATGGAGTTACGGAGATTGGCAACTATCTCTTCGCCGATTCAACTAAATTATCGAGCGTCACGCTTGGAAGTGGTATTACCCATTTACGACAAGGGGCGTTTTATAACACTGCAATTTCAAGCATTGTCTTGCCGCCAAATCTAATAAGCATTGGAGCTGATGCTTTCAACACTACGCAACTAACTTGCGTGGATATACCTGGGACAGTGGAATTCATAGATCCTTATGCGTTTGATACAGATCTACCTCCCTGTACGACTCCATAACACATTCAAGAAACAACTAGGCACGCTGAGATTCAAGATTAGAACGACTCATAATTCGGTAGGTGTATTTACATAGCAAGCCAATAAGTCGCTAAGGTTCACTATGCAAAATCTTTTCAGAGCAAAACGTGCTGGATCAGTGCCAGCAATGGCGTTCTTTGTTCTCTTTCTAACACTTTTTTCAATTCTGGGATCCCTCTTTTTAGCAGTAGGTATTGGGAATCCGATAGACAAAGTTACACATACCCTTTGGGAGAGCCAGAGCCTCAAGCAAAATGCGGGTAAGTATTTGGTCAGTAAGACTCTCGAGGGTGCAACCGGTGAGGAGCGCAAACTTCTAATAAAGAAAGGCCCGCAAATTTCAGCAGCGGTGACAGAGCTGCTTGGGAATCCTTTGTTGCATCAGCAGATAGACCTAATTTCAAATAGTGTTTATGTTTATTACACAAGCGGTTCGGAAAGTGAAGTTTCAGTAGATTTAAGACCCATCGTGCGATTGGCATTTGAAAGCTTGAAGTTTATTGATCCACAATTCTCAAGTGCAAAAAGTGAAATAGACAAGATAGATCCAATCAGGTTGCAGGTACAGAAAGATGGGCCAAATATCTCTCAGGTGAAAACTGGCCTAAATCTCGCCGTCATCTTGCTCTTTATACTCTCCTTGCTTATGCTGTTTTTATACGCCATCTTTGCGAAGGCTTTAAAGGATGCGCTACGTTGGGTTGGTTTAATCATTTTTCTTGAAGGAGCGTTACTTACTACCGTTTACCTCGTCGTTGATTCGCTTATTGCGCATCAAGCGAGTATTTCAACTGAATCTTTAGCGCGCGAAGCGTTGCCACTCGCAACGCATCCACTTATTGCCCCATTTTTAACTTGTGGAATTATTGAATTGTTGATTGGGCTTGCACTTTTTATAGGCAGTTTCTTACAGCGCCAAAAAATAAGTGAATAATTAAAGTGGTTGAATGGCACATCACCTGGGTGATAATTGGACTTAGTTTGTGCTCTTCACCAAATTATTTCTTGCAATCAAGTAAGCGAGCGGCGTAAATCGAATATGGATCTAAGGCACAGTTCTGATTAACCCAATTCTGAATCGATTCTTTATTGCCTGTCTTCGCCCTCCCGTTATTTCCTCTCGAATAATCTTTCTTCCGATCAGAAGCTTCTGGGTTAAAAGAATTTCCAGCGTTCGTGAGAACGAATCTAATTGAGCCAGTTTCTACCAAGGACTTGAACTTTGCGAGCGTAGGATCTGGGTCCTCCCCATTAAATCCTCCTATTGGGTAGATAAAATCTTCGGTGGCAGTTATATAACGCGCCGCCGTCATACCTGTGAACGTTGCTAAGGCAAATTTTGAATCTGATTTGGTGCGGATGTAATCGATCAATTTCTTATCGTCTTTTGCGGCAACCTTTCTCTTCTCTTGTTTCTCGACAAGTCCACCGACTCGATTCATAGCCTTTTGCGCATTAGCCAAGCCCAACTCTGCGAAAGAAGGACCTGCCATTGGATTATAGGCATCAGACAATTTAACTGTGTCCACAGACCAAATCGCGGGAGTAAAGACGAGTGCCCCAACAAATAGGGCGGAGGAGGCGATCTCTGGAATTCTCCTAAATGAAAATACGCTAATCACCAAGAAACCAATCAATAGCGCAGCTTGGAATAACGGTGTTGGAAATAAATAAGTTCTGAGATCAAGTGTGATTAGAAAAGCCCAAGCCAGCGTGATCATTAATACTGTAATAATAAAATATGGTCTATTTTCTTTTCCAAATTGATAGATACCGATAACGATAATCAATGCAATAGGAATAATCATTGTGGAAACATAGAACTGGTGCATACCTTTTACCGCTGAAAATACGAGGTATTGAACTATTAAATAAGAGGTTGCAAAGATAAACTCTGGACTTTTATGTCTTAAATAAACCAATAGAACGATTGACACAATTGCTGTCGGGAGTAACCAACCTATTTGGCCAATTAAGAAGACATTAAATAATCTAAAAGGACTAGGTTCTCCCCCAAAAGGTGGGGTAAATGTGCGAGAGGTAACATCTGCGCCTGCAACGAACTTCTGAGTAAATCGACCGAGTCCGTTATATCCGAGAACTAATTCCAGACCAGAATTAGAATTTGTACCTCCAATATAAGGTCGATGTGACGATGGGATTAAAGCAACTAACAGAATCCAAAATCCTGAAGTCAGAAAAGAAATCGAACCGGCTAACGAAAGATCCTTTAACTTAGTTCTCCAACTTTGTGAAGTTACTAAATAGCCGATGATCAAAGGTGGCCAAAGTACCCAGGCCAATAGCATGTAAGTATGAAAAGCGATTGCAATCCAAATGCCCGCCCAAATCAAAGCTTTCCTACTTGATTCCTTAAGTGCGACTACTGCATATCTAATTGCGATTGCCGTAGCCAAGTAGTAAATGGATTGAGGTTGATTCGATCTAGCAACCGCAACAACAATAGGGCTGGTCGCTAGAATCCACCCAGCAATCAATCCAGCGGTCATTCCATAGTACTTTTTAACGACAAAAGTAATCACCAGTGTTGCCGCTATTGCAGCTAAGGCATTTGGGACCGTAATAGCCCAGGTACTAAACCCAAAAAGCTTTACAAAAATTGCTGGTATCCAGAATGAGCCTGGAATTTTATCGACTGTGATTACACCGCCTGGATCCATGGCTCCAAAGATGAAATTACCAAAATTCTTGCTCATGCTCTTTGGAACTGTTGCGTAGTATTCGCTTCGCGCTACATTGGCTAGGCCCCATAGATTTGTAAATCCCGAAAAAAGGACTAGGAGGCCAATCGATACTCGCCACTTTAATTCGCGAGCATTTTCCAGGTTGCTCTTAAACCTCAAATTTTTAACCATTCCGGATGGGCTAAATTCCAATCGATTGTTCGTCGAAGCGAATCGAAGAGAGATACTGGGGCTCGCCATCCCGCCTTTGCAATTAATGAGCCATCTAAGGCGTATCGCAAATCATGTCCAGGTCTAGAGGTGTGAAAATCAACAATTTCATAATTCAATTCCCGCTTCATGTGATCGGCAATAAATTGGGCAAGTTCCAGATTATTTATCTCTCGCTCGCCAACAATATGAAATTTTGCTGGTTTATCAGACTCGCCATACTTAGGAAATTCTTTATCGAGAAGAAACAGCAGTGCATCGGCTTGGTTTCTAGCATGAAGATAAAACCTGCTTCCAATTTCTCCTGCGAGAGATCCATGAATTGAAACCTTCTCACCCGAAATGATTCGGCGCATAATCATCGGTATAAATTTTTCAGGATCTTGCATTTCGCCGATTAAGTTCATCGTATTTGTAATCATTACGGGTAAACCGTATGTACGCCAATAAGAGAAAACAATGCTCTCCTGGGCAGCTTTACTTGCGCTGTATGGATTACTTGGAAAGTATTGATCTATCCATTCGCGATGGGCCGCACCGATTGGCGCTGGGCCGTAAACTTCATCGGTAGAGATATGAATAATTTTCTCCGGATTGGCAATACGTGCCCAATCAAGCAAGTTGCAAATTAGCGAAACATTGTTAATTATAAAATTTGCTGGTTCAGAAATACTTCGATCTACGTGGCTCTCACTAGCCAAGTTAAGAACATAATCAATTTTTCCAATTTCTTGTGCGGTAAGACTAGATACTGGATAGGCCAAATCACACTTAACAAGTTTTATTCGTTTTAAATGATCCTCGTTGCCTGCTATAGATAGTCGAATTCTGTCCTGTAATCCTTTGTGCGAAAATGTAACTGGGCAAACTATCTCCCAATCAGTTTTCACTAGTACATGGCGCAGCACATGACTGCCGACAAATCCAGATGCACCAGTAAGAAGAAGTCTTTTACTGCTCATTGAATCCCCATGTACTCACTCGGTTTATACCGCCCACTATTAGGCTCGAGGAATCATCCCATACCAAATGAGGGATTCAAAGGCTTTGAATTGAAGTAGAGGGTAGATTGCGGCAATGGGAAATATGACTCACGCTGATTTAGAAAAAATATGGGTTTTTATTCCTGCATTTAACTCAGCAGCAACACTTGAAAGTACTTTGAGGGATTTACCAAGTGAGTTAACAAAAATTGTAGTTGTTGATGATGGCAGCACAGACAATACTTCCCAAGTCGCTAAGGCAAATAGTGTGAATGTCATAACGCATGAGAAAAATAGCGGATACGGGGCTACTCAAAAGTCTGGCTATAAATTTGCACTAGATAATGGCGCGGAAGTCGTAATTATGCTTCATGCCGATTATCAGTATGACTCAAGAGTTGCCCTAATCATGGCCGAATTAATTTTGCTGGGCAATTGTGATTTAGTTTTAGGAAATAGAATCAGAACTAGACGAGAGGCGCTTGATGGTGGAATGCCAGTTTGGCGATATCTAATAAACCGGCTCTCAACTATTTTTGAAAATGTTTTACTCGGTCAGAATCTTGGCGATTTTCATTCTGGACTTAGGGCCTACTCGGCAAAAGCGCTAAATCAAATTAGGTTCGAATCAAATAGCGACAACTTCGCCTTTGATCAAGAGTTATTGGTCCAAGCATGTGCTCTAGGGCTTCGGATTGGTGATATTCCTATCCCGGTGCGGTATGGCGATGACTCTTCTTCAATAAGTATTATTCAGACAATTCGATATGGGAATGGTGCACTTAAAATTCTTTCTCTATTTATGTTGCACAAATTAAAAATAGTTAGAAATTCGCGCTTTTCTTCGAAGTAATACTTAGCCTCAAGCTATGAACAAGAGTTGGTTCCTTAGTAATAAGGTACGAATCCGTGACCTTAACTTCAACTTTAAATGCGCCATACATTCGGAAGGCAGCCGTCCTAATCTCTCTCTCACATGTTCTAACCTTGCCAAAACAGAGCCCTAGGTCGCCATCTTTGAGCCGGGACTGAATAGCTTTCTTAGAATCTGTAGCCGTGTCATATTGAAATTCGGATTCCCAGGCAGTGACAAAAATATCTTCAGGGCGATCCATATAAATTTTTGTAGTCCATGCGTACCAAAAATCACCAGAAGCGAATCGATATGGTTCAGATTTACTCTTAAAAATTTCTCCCATCAACTTCTTCTGCGGCTGTTGTAGGGGAAAGTCACTTACTAGATTCTGGCTAATCAGGACATTCGCAAGTAATAAAGCCAGAACTGAGGCGGAGAGAACTCTTTTTTTCGAGAAGAAATCTAAGAATTTTGTTACCCTAACTTGAACGAATTCAATCTCAAATATAAGTTCTTCGAGAAGCTTCATTGTTATGCACATCGAGACAAATGCTGCAGTTATGAAATACCGAGTTGCCTCTCCGTTATTGTGAATGTGACGAAGACTTGTGAGGGCAAAGATAGATACCCAAGTCAGAAGAAAGCTTAAATAGCTAAACTGATTTTTCTTAAATTCTCGACGAATTATCGCTCGCAATACTAAGAAGCCTTGGATTGCAAATAGGAGAATCCACCAGTGATAAATTTGGAAAGGACGGAAATTTGGGGTAACAGTTCCGCCTGTTTCTCCATTAGCTAAACCAAGTATTACAAAGAAAATCCCAAAATTAACCAATAGATATGAAAGGGTTAATTCGTAGAAAACATTCTTGAATTTTTTCAGCGAGAGGAATACAAGTAAAAGTGGGGCCAAGTAGTACCCGTTTAGGGGATTCACCCAACAGGATACTGCTGTAAAAATGATCAAGATGGGAACAATAATTATTCTTTTCAAATTCGAATTTACAATCAAAAGTGATAACCCAAATATTCCAAGCGGCGCCGCATAAGGTAACCCCGAAATAAGAAGTTCTAAATAGACCAAGTGAGTTATTGAAAATAGAAAAACAAGAAGTACAAACACGAGCGTTCTATTCGCAGATTTAGTTCTATTCCTATAGAACACTCGAGAAAGAGCATAAACAAAAACTATAAGTGAGACGGCGTGAATAGAATTTTGGAAGAGCAGATTTGATCGCATATCCGTGAAGGGCTTTGCCAGTAACGGAACAAGTGTTCCAAAGCGACTAAATCCCCAGAAGAAAAGCCGCCAATTTTCAATACTTATTAGCGTTGGCAATAGATCGTCTGTAGTCGAACCCCAAGTGGTGCCTGACAGCCAAACTATAGGTAGAGCACAAAGTACAAGTACCAAAGCAATTCCGGCACCGCGTTTGTATTTTGTAATCATCATTTGCTGCTGAACTTCTTGCTTAATTCACGTCTCAGTATTTTGCCATTTGGATTTCTGGGAATTGAGTTCACTTTGAATATCTCAGCGATTACTGCCCTTGTGAATTTCGCCTTTAAGGAACTTAAAAATGCTGTTTCATCAAATTCGTGATCCACGACAAGTGCTACCGCTAACTTAGGAATTCCGGACTCATCATCCAACGCGAAAGAAGCTGCATCTTGTACGCCAGTTTCAGCAAGAACTAATCCATCTACCTGTTCTGGATTAATCTTTACTCCGCCAAAGTTTATGACTTCATTGCTGCGGCCTGTTATGTGTAATCGACCATCTTTTGTCTTATAGCCCATGTCGCCCGAATAAAAGTATCCGTCCTTGAAACTTTTCTTTGTTTCTTCTGGATTGTTCAGATATGAATTAGAAGCATGTGGAATTTTGTAGCGAATATACCCAACCCTATCGAATCCAAATTCTACGTCATTCTCATCCAATATTTGAACTACTGAATTAGGATGAATAATAAGACCTGGGGAGTTTTCGACCGTTAAATCACACATAGATATAAAGCCAGTTTCTGCCGATCCATGTGAATTATAGATTGCGCATTTGTGCTTTTCTCTAATCTTTGAAAGCAGCTTGCCTGAAGGAGCACTTCCTCCAATAACTAAATTATATTTTTCATCTAGACTGTGGCTGAATTTGTCTGCAGTTTCTAGAAGCGCAGATATTTGTTGAGGTGAACCATAAACAGTTTCGATTCCATATTTTTGTAAATATTCAAAATTACTTTCATTAGTTGATGCCGACATAAAAAAAGTCTTTCCTTCAAGCAAACATCTGTGTGCCCAGTTGTAACTTTGAGCAGCACCAAAAAGCATCAGATTTAGAAACTTTCCATTTCCCAAAAAATTCACGCCACTGGGCGTTACCAATCTTGGATGCATCTCCGCGGCAGAATATCTGAGGTATTTGGACTCACCAGTAGTACCACTCGTGGAACTCAACCTAATTGGTTGGGTGAAATTATGTGGTTCGACTTCTGGAACGAAGAGTTTGGCATCATTAACTTTTTCTGCAACTTTCTCGTTCAGCACTATCGTATTTTGAGTTGAAAATTGTGAATGCTCTTTAGAGGCAATTAACCACCTTGGTTCGGCATAGGAATCGAAGTTCGCTGTGGTGGGTTTTGCGAAGCTTGTTGCACCAAGTATTTGAAGGGCAAGAACTATTGGCCAGTCTAAATAGGCAGGAAGCATCGTGCAAACTAAATCCCCCCTTCTAATGCCGAGTTCATTCAAAATAGTTGCAACCTGAAGTGTGTGAATATGCAACTCTGCAAAAGTGATCTCTTTTTTGCCATCAACAAAGGCAAGTTCATTAGGCTTTAAACCAGCCCAAAATTCCAATCTTTTATGAACGCTAATCATTTCTTGGACCGCTTCCGAAAATTATCTCGGCCAAATTTGCTCGCGGTATTTTGCCATTTTCATTACGTGGGATTTCTTCGACTTCCACAAATTTTGAAATGTTAATTCCAGTTAATTCTTTCTGGTATCTGGCTTGCAAGTCCTCTTTAATGAATACGGAATCTTTAACGTATGCAAGCGCCAGCCTAATGACACCTTTGTTATCGATCATCGGGAAAGCTGCGGCATCTAAAACTCCTGGAGTTCCAAGTGCGATATTTTCGATTTTTTCTGGGCTTATCTTCACCCCTCCAAGATTCATAACTTCGTTGGTCCTGCCAGAGATGTGCAAGTGACCGAGTTGATCCAGAAAACCCAAATCACCTGGGTAGAAAAAATCGTCCTGAAAATATTCGTTAGTGGCGGCTTCGGAATTGAAGTAACTCCTTGGCATTTTAGCCTTGGCGTATCGGATGATTCCCACTTCGCCTTTAGGTAACACGCTATTTTTTTCATCTACGATTTCAAGTTTCACTTCAGGACTGATAATCCCACCAAGGGTTTTACCCTCAACAATTTCATGCATAGAAACGAAACCTAATTCCGTTGAACCATATGAGTTATAAATTCGAGCATCCATGTGCTGGCGAATTCGATTAATCTGAAGTTGCGTTGGGGCGCTTCCACCCATAATCACGTTTCGCACCCTAGGTACCTTTGTTCCAGTCTGAATCAAAGAATCAATCATTGAACCTATTTGAATCGGGGAACCAGAAATAGTTCTGATGGGATATTTATTCAGAATCTTTGGCAACCTGTAGTCGTAGTACCCAGATGTGTAGAAAGTTCTACCTTCATTGAGAGAACGGAGTGCGACTCGATAACTTTGAGTCGAACCAAATTGCCATAAGTTCAAGCCATCTCGATCTCCAACTAACTCGCTACTTCCTTGATGCTTAATCTTTGCAAGCAGGTTTTCTGCTGTAACCACCAAATATTTTGCCGCACCTGAAGTCCCACTTGTGAAAAAATACCTAGCTGGAAAATCGGGTGAAGCGAATCCGGGAGCACTCTTCAATTTATCCGTTTGGTTTACTGCCTTTTCGAAATTCGAATCAACTATGAAAGTTCGATCTTCTGGAAAATCAGGATTTAATTGAGTCGAAATTAGCCAATCTGGACGTAAGGCCTCATCGAGCCTGCTTCCTACGGGCTTGGAGAATGAACTAGCACCAAGAATATGAAGAGCTAAAGTTACTTGCCAATCAAGGGTCGATGGAAGCATCGTACAAACCAAACTACTGGTGTCGATTTCATTTATCTGAAGTAGTTGAGCTATTCGACGTACATTTGTATCTAATTGCGAAAAAGTTATCTCACTTGAATCGTCAACAAGTGCAAGTGCGTCAGGTTTTAAACTCGCAAAAAAATTAAGAATTCCAGATATATCCAAGTTATTTGCCTCTCAAAGATGCATAAAGCTGGGTGCGCATCTTGACGAATTTTGGATCTGATCTAGTTTCAGTCTGGCTTCTTGGGCGCGCCAATTTTACTTGAATTATTTTTGATACTGACGCTGGAGAGTCAGATATGAGAATTACTCGGTCCGCTAAGTAAATCGCTTCATCAATATCGTGGGTAACTATTATCGTTGTTATTTTCTTCTGTAAAACAATATTTGCAATCAAGTCTTCAAGCTCCAACCGAATCTGGGCATCGACAGAGGCAAATGGTTCGTCGAGAAGAAGTAACTTAGGATCTAAGACGAGAGAGCGGGCAATTGCAACTCGTTGTTGCATTCCACCAGAAAGCTGCCAAGGATAGAATTTGGCGAAATCGGCCAAACCTACTGCTTCCAAGACTTCCTCTACTTTTCTTTTCTTCTCTAGCTTTGAAAAGTTCTTTGCTTTAAAAGGTAGGGCTACATTCTTTTCAACTGAAAACCATGGTAGTAGTGAACGGGAATAATCTTGAGTTACAAAACCCATCGAATTTGGCGGATTAACTACCAAATCACCGTCAATTGCAACAGTTCCAGAACTTGGTTTTACTAGTCCAGCAATCATTCTAATAAGCGTCGATTTGCCAACTCCTGAGCGCCCACATATTGCGATGAACTCACCGCTACTAACATCCAGTGAGATATTTTTTAAAACCTTAAGCTCGGATCCACTATTTTCAAAACTCTTTGAGAGATTCAGGATTTCAATATGTTTACTTCTATCTTTCATGCAATTAAACCCTTAGATTTGAAGTACCAAGGGGCCACTTTTCGTTCAATCTTCATAAATAGGTAATTCAGAGCAAGGCCAATTAAACCGACAATAAATACTCCGACCCACATGTTGGCTATTCTAAAGGTAGATTGAGATTGAATAATGAAAGCGCCAATTCCAACTCCAGAGCCCAACATTTCACTTACGATCATCGCCAATACTGCAACTTGGACGCTAGCGTGTAGTCCGGTGAGAATTTCACCAATCGCGGCAGGAACTCGAATCGAAACTAACCCTCTAATTCTTCCAAATTTAAGTGTTCTGTTGAGATCCAGGAGCTCATTTCTCGTAGCCGCTATCGCACGCACGGTGGACATGAGAACGGGGAACAAAACGGCAATTACTACCGTTGAAATTCGAGTCGATAATCCCAATCCCATAATAGATAAAATCAAAGGAACCTTGGCAACACTTGGAATACTTCTTATGAAATTGCAAATTGGTAGGAAAACAATTCGCATCTTCACAAATTCGCCCAAGAGCGATCCAATTACAAGACCCAAAATAGCTCCAACGAAATAACCAACAAAGAGCACAATGAAACTAGGTTTTACTGAAGATAAAATCCATTCAATAGAAATGACTTCCTGAATCGCGCCGGCAATTCTAGAAGGTGGTGGGAAGAAAGGATTTGGCTTGAACCCAGAGACTATCTCCCAGAAAATTAAGATAAAAGAGGGCAGCAATAACGTCCAAAAAATACTATTAACCTTCTTCTTCATATATTCACGCGCCAATGTATAAACTGGCGTTCAATTACGTTAAAGGTCGCATAAATCAACGTTCCGACAATGCCCAAAATGATTACGTAAGAAAACACTCTTTCGTACTCCGCATTTGATTCGGCGAAAAGTAAATCTCGGCCCAAGCCAGGCGTACCAATAATTATGCCCGAAGCAATTACAGTGCCAAAAGCTCTTGACGCTGAAAGTCGAAATCCTGTGCTTACCACCGAAAATAAAGACGGTATATAAATGTTACAAATTTTAGAGAAAGTACTTAAGTGATAGATCTTTGCAAATTCAATATGTTCCATTTCGGTTTCCAGGACACCTCTGGACACAAAGATTACCAATTTTAGCGAAACCACTAGTGCGGTAAGTATTATTGCCGTCCTCGCAGACGCTCCGATTGATGCGACCAACAAGGGTAGAAAAACCACTGATGGGATAGAGCGCAAAAAGTTAATGGACGAAGACAACAAGAGATTTAGCCTTTTGTTCAATGCAGTAGCTAGACCAAGTGCAAATGCGAATAGCGCCCCGATCACAAAACCAATTATGGTTAAGTTGAAAGTTACGATCAGACTCTTCCAGAAATCAATATTCTTTATGAGATTAAGTAAATCCAACAAGACAGAGTTCAGGTGAGGGAAACTTCTAGAATTTACGGTAAGAGCGGCGCACTCCCAAAGTGCAGCTGTGATACCAAAAGTTAAAGCGTAGTTCTGTCCAATATTCACGAATTTTCTTTGAACTGGAAGCAGTTTCACCTAAATAAGACCGGCCCTAGTTCAAATCTACCTTTATAGAACCCTACTTTTTTGAGCCTGCTCGGCAAGTAGGCTAGTTGTGAAATAGTTACGTTGTTCTCCGAAAAAACTGTGATTCGAACTTTATTCGCGACTTCTTGGCTTACTTTTGAGACTTCCGATAGCGTCTTCCGATAACTCGCTTCATTTTCAGGCTTGTTCAATAATCTATTTATTTCAAGATTAGCTTTTTGAAAAGCTCTGAGGGCTAATGTCTTTTCCTTTGAAGTTTCCTCAGAGGTAATAAAAACAAAGGCAGTTCCAATCTCCTGCATATATATACCTGGATAGGCAACTAACCTTCCAAAATCATGAATTATTTGGGAGGCAATTGGATCAGCAGATACAACGGCATCCACGTCGCCATTCTTTAACACATCCGACATTTGAGTATTTGACATCGCCAAAAATTCAATCTTTGGGTTTCTTATGCCGAGCTCGCGCATCGCAAGTAAAATCCCCGCGTGATCCGCGCCCTGAAAGGAGAGAATCGCGATTTTCTTGCCCACTAAATCTTTGTAACTAAAAATATTGGAACTCTTCTTAACTATAAGAGCCGTTCCCATTAGAAGCTCGCCTGGGTATAAGGGTTCCTGCTTAACTCTTTCGAGTTCGGGAGCTGTGTAACCATATTTAGACGCAACGATTTTTCCTTTAAATGTGCCATCTGCAATAGCCTTTAGGAAATTAACTGGAGTTGTTCCATAAAGGTCATAACTTTTGCTTATCAATCCGGCAAGCCCAAGAGGGAATGTTGCAACAGGAGCAGATTTAACCGTCAATCCATACTTCTTGAAACATCCCTGTCGAATTCCCCATTCCACCGAGGGCAAATTTTGGATCGAAGCACCAATTGTTAATCGACCAATTTCAGTTACAGGAGCTGACGATTCACAAGCAAGAGTGATTTGGGTATCAGATACCGCAGTATTTGTGGCTGTAATTGTTATCGCAAGAATTACAAATGAGGCACAAATCTCACGAAATCTTCTCATTTCAAGCTATCTCCTTAGTTAAAAAATAGTGGCCCTAGGTCAAAGCGCCCCTTCAAGAAGCCGACTTTCTTAAGTTTACTTGGGATATATGCAATTTCAGGAATAGTCACGTTTTTCTCCATCATAAGTGGCATCCGGGTCTTCGCTGCCACTTCAGGGGTAACTTTCGTAATATCAACAACGACCTTACGGAATGAAGCCTCATTTTCAGGCTTGTTCAACAACTTATTAATTTCCAAAGTTGCCTTTCTAAAGATTCGCATCTCTTTGGACTTATTCTTAATAATTTCAGCCGAACTAAAAAATACAACAGCGGAACCGGGTTCAGCAAAAAAAGTTTGCGGGTACCCAATAATCCTGCCACCATCTAAGACCATCTGTGTTGCGAATGGATCATTCATGATAGCGGCATCAACATCACCGCGCTTTAATGCATCAACCATTTGAGATGGTGGCATGGACAAAATTTCTGACTTTGGATTCCTTACCCCTTCACTTCGCATGCCGAGAAGCAGACCCGCATGATCTGCGCTCTGGAAAGTTTGCGTGGCGATTTTCTTCTTATCAAGGTCTTTCCAACTCTTGATTCTTGAATCTGATCGCACGATTAGTGCAGTCTGAAGTAGCAATTCATTTGGGAAAAATGGCTCTCGCTTAGCCCGTGCAAGTTCTTCAGTCGAATATCCATGTTTAGGAGCAATAATTTTTCCAGCGAATCCGCTATTTATTTTTGCTTGAATTAAATTGACCGGACTTGTGGCTGCCAAGTCATATGTTCCACTAATCACGCCTGCGATTCCAATAGTTGAACTTGTTGTTGAAGTTGTCTTAACGGTTAGCCCATACTTCTTGAAACAACCCTGTCTGATTCCCCATTCCGTGGAAGTCAATTGTTGAACTTGTGCGGCCAAGATTAACGTTCCAACTTCATTTGGAGTTGATGCTGGTTGAACACACGCAAGAGCTGGTGCCGTTGTATCTGCATTCGAAATTCCGGGAGTCAACACCAAAATTAAGGGAAGTAGAAGCGCTGGAATCAAATTTTTTCTAACGCGCATTTATGTGATCTCCCCCTGAAAATTTAGAATATATAAGCGTGAACTATATCAGCGGTCACTACGCGAGATTAGAACATTGGACTACTGTTTGAAGCATGATCTGGAGCGAAGCAAAAAGCAAAAAATGTGTGGCAATTCCAAAGGTATATGACCATAAATATTCCAGAGGTGTACTCGGGGTTATAACTGGTTCTGCGCAATATCCAGGTGCTGCTGTTCTATCGACCAGCGCTGCTGTTGCAACAGGTGTTGGAATGGTTCGTTTCTATAGTTCATCCGGACTTGCTCATCTTGTTCTGCATTCATCTCCAGAAGTTGTCGTGCAACCTGGCGCTGTAACGGCATGGGTTGCGGGATCTGGAATTGTTAGCGACAAATTTGATGATTATACAACTTGGCTTCGTCATCGTTGGTTTAAAGTAATTGGTTTACAAAGTGTGCCAACTATTTTGGATGCGGGCGCGCTTTATTTGGCAGATAAATTAGAGCAACCAACTTTGATAACTCCACATGCTGGTGAGTTAGCGAAACTTCTTGGGAGGTATGGAATTGCGGTATCAGCTGATGAGATTTCAGATGATCCAAAACGGTGGGCCCAAGAATGTGCCGACATCTTGGGAGTTACAGTTTTACTTAAAGGATCAAAAACGGTTGTAGCAAATAATGAAATTATTATTGAACTTCCTGAATCAACTCCATGGCTTGCAACCGCAGGTTCTGGTGATGTGCTCGCCGGAATTATCGGCGCTATTGCTGCAACCAATGAGATTGAAATATTGAGTTCAGCAAATAGATTTGCGGAGATAGCAGCGACTGCCTCCTTTATTCATGACCGCGCGGCTCGTCTTGCCTCAAAAGGTGGACCAATCTCGGCTTCGATGATTATTGATTGCATTCCAGAGGCAATCCGCAAGGTACTTGCCTAGTGGCGATGGTTTAATTACCTCGTGTCTGTATCTGATTTAGTCGCCAAATTAACTGCCCTTGTCGGCAGCGATGTTGTGCGCAGCGATGCGGTTTCATTACAGGCTTATAGCCGCGATGCAACGCCAATGTTTGATGGTCTGCCCGAAGTAATTGTGGCTCCTAGAAATACTGCAGAAGTTGCAAAGATAGTGAAGTTTGCTCACGATACTAAGACACCAATTATTGCGAGAGGCGCCGGAAGTAATTTATGTGCGGCGACAGTTCCACTAAATGGTGGGATTGTCATGAGCATGACAAATATGAATCAAATTTTAGAAGTTTCAAAGTCCGAAATGATTGCTGTAGTGCAACCAGGGGTAACAAATTTAGTCTTAGATCAGTTAGTTGAAAAAGAGGGCCTGCGTTTTGTGCCAGACCCTGGATCACGAAATGTTTCAACTATTGGGGGAAATGTCGCTACGAGTGCTGGCGGACTTCGCGGCCTTAAATATGGAACAACTCGAAATTACATCCTGGGGTTAGAAGCGGTTCTAGGTACCGGTGAAGTTGTTCGAACTGGAGGGCGCTTAGTAAAAGATGTAGCTGGTTATGACGTAACCCGATTATTGGTTGGAAGTGAAGGAACACTGGCGGTCTTTACTGAAATTATTGTTGCACTTGCACCTCGTCCCGAAGCATCTAAATATGGTGTCGCTTACTTTGAAGATTTAGCGGCTGCTGCAGCGGCAGTAGAAAAGATAATTACTTCTGGAATTCTCCCGGCAACCTTGGAATTCTTAGATAACACGTGCGTCGTTGCGGTCGAAGATTTTGCTCATCTTGGTTTAGATACCAAAGCAGGAGCGCTCTTGTTGTTTGGTGATGATGGCGATGCAATCTCTATTGAACAGAGCGTTTCTAAAATGGCAGAAATTGCGAAGTCATCAACTGGATGTCGCGGTGCAACGCTTGCTGCTGATGTTGCTGCTGCCGATGCTCTGTTATATGCGCGTAGATGTTCACTTCCAGCGCTTGCCAGATTGAGTTCGCTATCTATTCTCGAAGATATTGCAGTGCCAAGAAATGCGATGGCAGAAGTTGTAAATCGAATCGAAGGTATTGGCAAGAAACATGGACTTCGGATTGGAACTTTTGGGCATGCTGGTGATGGAAATCTGCACCCAACAATAGTTTTAGATAAAGATAATCCTAAAGAGGTTGCGGCCGCTGAATTAGCACTTGCTGAAATCTTTGCGCTCCCGCTCGAATTTGGTGGCAGCATTACGGGAGAACATGGGGTTGGGTCCGCAAAGTTGCCATATCTAGAAGCAAAAATTGGTACTGCAAATATGCAATTGCAACGAAATATTAAGAAAGTATTTGATCCTGCTGGAATTTTAAATCCAGGACGGATTGGCTCGTGAGAGAGAAATTTAGCCAAAACAAATTAGATCGCTGTATATCCTGCGGATACTGCTTGCCTGCTTGCCCCACATACAAATTAACTGGAAATGAAGAGTCATCACCGCGCGGTCGGATAACTTTGATGCGCGCAGTCCAGAACGACAAGTTGCCCGCACTAGATTTATTACAGGAATCTTCCTTCTGTCTTGGTTGCCGCGCATGCGAACCAGTCTGTCCCGCCGGCGTTGAATATGGCGTTCTACTTGAAGAGATGCGCGAAATTACTTGGCAGGGCAAGAATCGCCCACTAATTGTGCGCGGACTATTTTTCATTGTCGATTCAAAGATTGGTATGTGGGCTCTCGGTTTATTTTCCCCGATGGCGAAGCGTCGAAGCGCCCAGAGCGATTTACATTTGATGTATGGCTGCTTTGAACGCCGACTATTTCCATCTGTAAGCCGCGCTGTTGCAAAACTTGCTCCGGAAGTGTCTTGCTCATCAGATCAGGGATGTTGTGGCGCTCTTCATGCCCACAATGGTGAGCTTGATAAAGGTAAAGAGATGGCGCGCCAACTCGGTGAAAAGTTACCAGGAACAATTCTTACTACCGCAGGCGGTTGTGCTGCACACCTATCTTCCGTAATCGGAACTGATCGAGTTCAAGAGTTTTCTCAGTGGTGGGTAAAGCGTGAAATTGAATTGAAACCAATTTCTAAGAAGGATAGAAAAATCCGAGTCGGACTGCAAGATTCTTGTCATCTGCGAAATGGAATGGGAGTCTTCGCTGAGCCCCGTGAAATATTGAAGCAACTTGGTGATTATGTTGAAATTCCAGGGGCCGCTGATTGTTGTGGCGCTGCTGGAAGTTACGCGCTATTGCAGAAGAAAAATAGTCGCAAGGTAGTCAGTCAGAAAGTATCTGAAATTGAAGCCCTAAATCTTGATTACATCGCAACTGTAAATCCTGGATGTACCCGCCAACTTGTTACCGAACTTCGCAGGGCTCGAGTTAAAACTAAGGTTATTCATTTAGCTGAACTCGTTGCAATCTCCCAAAAATAATGAACTCAGAATTCTCACTGGAAACTCTAAAATTGTCTTGGAATCAAATTCTGGATGCAGTCTTAGAAGTTGATCGCGTCGCTTGGCTTCTCTGGTTTGATGCCAGATTGGTGAAACTTGAGGGCGATATTTTGGAGGTGAGCTTTGCCGATAGTGAAAAATTTAGTGGCGACCACAACTTTAAAAGCGCACGTAAACCAGAACAAACTGCCAAACTTACTTCTGCCATATTAAAGGTTACGGGAAAGAAATTGGAGGTTGTCGAATCGTGAAGCGCCTCTTCTTGCTTATAACACTCTGCCTCTCACTAGTTTCAAATAACGTAATTGCTGCTGGTCCACTGCAATTAGTTACGGCTGGACCCGGAAATAGAATTCATGGTGTTGATATAAGTAAGTGGCAACATCCATATGACAAGCCAATAAATTTCGAGAAGATGGCGAAAGTTGGTGTCAGATTTGTGATGATTAAGGGCGCTGACTCACAACCACTCGCCGATGCAACAGCCAAGAAACACTTAATTGCTGATCGTGACGCCGCACATGCTGCAGGTCTTTATACCGGCTTCTATTATTTTTCATACTTACCGGATACAACGGTAAAGGCTGAAATAATTGCTGATGCGAAAGCACAAGCCCAGAAAGTTATCTGGCGACTTGGTGAAATTGGAGGGTATACCGAACAAGATTTACCGGTAGCGCTAGATCTTGAAACTAATTGTGTTCGTAAAATCGCGGGGGTATGTAAGAAATATGCAAGCAGAAGCCAGGTTTCACTTTGGGCAAAGACTTGGTTAGCAACTGTTACAGAGAAAACTAATCGCAAACCATTTATTTATTCCTATCCCAATTTCTTGCAGAGTGCGATGTCTCGTTCCAAAGAGTTAGCGCAGTATCCACTTTGGATTGCCGCTTACGGTAAGCATCCCGCCGAACCTGCAAATCATCCTGGAATGAAGAGCGTTGGATGCTACGCGCATTCATGGACAAAGGCAGATTGCACCGCTGATTATCAAATCTGGCAGTACACATCTTGTGGCAAGGGATCTAAATATGGAGTTGCTAGTTCACGGATTGATCTTAATGTTTTTGGCGGTAGCGAAGAGAAGTTCTATGCACTTACAAAAGGTGTTTGGCAACCAGATGCTGTTGATCTACTTCCATTTAACGAAACAACGACAGCCACGCTCATTTCAGGTGCTTCTACGTTAACCACCAATGATTCTGCAGATTTTGTTGTTGATGCAGTGAGACCAGATGGAACACCTGTTGTTACTGGAAGTGTGCGATTTTTATCTGCTGATTCCTTAATAAAGACCGGCGTTCAAGATGTAATTCGTTCGGCATCTGGGCGATGGACGCTGAAGATAAGCGGACTTGAAGCCGGAAGTTACGTGGGCTTTGTCGAATACTTTGATGAATCAAATACTCACGCAAGCTCTGTGATACCTGTGATGTTTGAGGTTACGCAAGGCCCAACTCCAACCCCTAAGCCATCGCCAACTAAGAAGCCTGCCCCACAACCAGTTGATGCGTGCGCGGGGCAAATTCGTAATTAAAAGAATCTAAAAGATAGAGTTGCCTATTATGAGCAGCGAAAAACTGATCTCGCTTAGTCATGGCATAACTCGCCAAGACCGCAAGCTTTCTGATGGGCGCACAATCTCTTATTACGATTCAAAGCCAACCGTGCGCGATGCAATTGATACTCGGCCGGTTGAGAAGCGACCGGGACTCGGCGAACTTCGCTTAGATGCTCTTACAAATGAGTGGGTTGTTATGGCGGCACATCGCCAATCACGAACCTTCTTGCCGCCAAAGGAATTGTGTCCACTCTGTCCAACAAAACCAGGTCTACTTTCAGAAATTCCGGAAAGTAGTTATGGGGTCGCAGTCTTTGAAAATCTGTCACCATCTCTAGCGCCTGCAGGAAGTGATTGGAAATTGCCAGCATACGATGGTCTTGATACTCCAGTTGTTGATGCCGCTGGTTTCTGCGAAGTTCTTTGTTATACCGATGATCATGAAGCGAACTTTGGTTCACTCTCTTTAGAGCAGATGCGAATTGTTATGGAAGCTTGGCGTGATCGCACTCGCGAAATTGCAAAGTTGCCACATATTGTGCATATCTTTCCCTTTGAAAATCGCGGCGTTGAGATTGGTGTGACTCTTCAGCATCCACATGGTCAGATTTACTCTTACTCATACCTGCCGCCCCGGGTCGAAAAGATGTTAAAAGTTGCAACTGAGCACTTTGTAAAACACTCTCGTCCGCTTCTCACCGACATTATTGCTCGCGAGTTAAAAGATGAAGTTCGCATCGTGGCCCAAAATAGTGAGTGGATTGCTTATGTGCCATTTGCATCGAGATATCCCTTCGAAATTCATATCGCCCCAAAGAAATTTGTTCCAGATCTTGCCGCCTTATCCGATGAAGCCGCTGATGCTTTCGCCGAAGTTGCGAAGGAAGCGCTACAACGACTCGATGGTGTCTTTGGGATAGAGATGGCATACATGGCATCTTGGCATCAAGCACCCGTAAACGTTGGGCGTGAAGTTCTTGGATTGCATATGCAGATCACAAGTATCCGACGCGCACCCGGGAAATTAAAATATTTAGCAGGATCGGAATCTGCGATGCAAGCCTTTATTATGGATTTGAAACCTGAGCAATCTGCAGCACAAATGCGTGATGTAAAACTCTAATTAGTAATTAAATCTGAACGATATCTGTGCCTTTAACGGCAACGTTAATTTTAGGTAGAGCAATCTTTGTTGGACCGGATATGACTGCGCCGCCATTTGCTGGGTCAAATTGCGCACCATGGCAAGGGCAGATCAAGTGATTAGAATTTGAGTTGTAACTGACGCTGCATCCTTGGTGGGTGCAAATTGTTGAATAGGCAAATACGCCAGCTTTAGTTCTAAATAACATGGCTGCAGTTCCATCTGCTGCAGTGAAAGATTTTGTAGACCCGACAGGGAAATCGACTAACTTTGCGATTGCGGTTCCAGTCTCTGGGGTTGGATTTGAAGTTTTAAATTTCCCGCCAACAAAGACTGCGGCAACTGATGCAACTGCTATCCCGAGAATTCGAATTACCTCGCGGCGATCTCCTAGGTCAGGCAGAAGTGAAGTTACTCGTCGACCCTTTGTATTTTGGCGAACTAAGAAGAAGAGCGCGAGCCAGAGAATCGCATATGCGGTGTCACTTCCCAAAAAGTATGGCTTGACGGTCCATGTTGCGGTTAACCAGAGCGTAATTGATAGGAAGAAGCCACCAAGTGCAGCAAGTTCTAAAGCAATACCTGTAAGGGTCGCAATTCCAATTGCGAATTCAGAGAGCATTACAAGCCAGCCAAATACTGTTGCGTGTTCGACCATATGAGTTAGCGCGAAGGAAAGTGGCGAGGTATCAAGGTAACTCGTAATTTGTGCGCCGATGTAATGCGCAGACTTTGGATCTAAGAAACCTGGATCAGTAGCTTTATTCCAACCACCGTAAATAAAAGTGATACCAAGAAAGAGGCGAATTATCCGGGCGCCGATTGGGGTGTTCTGCCATGATTTAGAAAGGCTGTAATTTGCCATCATGACGACCCTTCTACTTTTGCGATTGCTCCCTCACTTGGACTCGAACCAAGAACCTGCCGATTAACAGTCGGCTGCTCTGCCAATTGAGCTATGAGGGATTGTAACGAGCGAACTATATCTGACGCTTGGGGCTTATCCCAATCAACCTAACTCACCCAATGCAGCATCTTTCTGCACTCGGCGCTCGGCCTCCATCGCAACCAGGGCGCCAAAAACCTCATTGTATTGGGCCTCATTCTCAGTTGGATTAAGACGTTGCAACGTTGATTTAATTTCTGCAATCGATCTGCTTAACGCTACCTCGCGCAGGCGCGCAAATATTGCTGCAATATATCGCTCGGAAATTTCGCGATCGGTTCGAATTGGTTCGACTGTCAATTCAGTAATAAGGGCGCGAATATCTTCACTCTCACTGGTCTCTAAAAGTTTCTGAATATTTAATTCAGGCATCTGATCTAGTTGAGTACGAAGCTGGTGATATGCCCAATAGGTGAATGCATTCTTCTCGAGTAGCGCCCAATCTTTGGCAAGCTCAGGATGTTGCAATTTAATCTTCAATACTTCACGCTCCATCATCAAAATTGGATCGCGCAGATTAACTTCAGATTGAACCGCAGGCTCTAGATTTTGTGATGGAACACTTCTAGTCGTGCTCTTCTTAATAGCGCTTGTAACGATATCTACCTCAAGTCCAAGCCAGCCGGCAACTAAACGCGCATACTCTGGACGAAGCGAAGCATCTCGAATTTTTCCTATTAGTGGTGCAACTTGATTTAGCGCAGAGACTCGTCCTTCTGCGGCATTTACATCGTACTTTGCAATCTCGCTCTTGATAGCAAATTCAAATAGTGGAACCCGACGGGCGATTAAATCGCGAACTGCGGCGTCGCCAGATTCAATACGAAGGTCACAAGGGTCCATACCCGAAGGTTCGACTGCAACAAATGTTTGGGCAACGAATTTCTGATCATCACCAAATGCTCGGAGCGCCGCTTTCTGGCCTGCTGCATCGCCATCGAAAGTGAAGATAACTTCACCTCGAAAAGCGTCATCATCCATAAGCAACCTACGAATAACTCGAATATGTTCATCACCAAACGCGGTTCCACAAGTTGCAACGGCCGTTGTAATTCCGGCTAAGTGCGCAGCCATTACATCGGTATAGCCTTCAACGATTACAACTTGGCGCTTCTTGGCAATCTCTTTCTTCGCCATATCAAGACCGTAAAGAATCTGACTCTTCTTATATAGCGGGGTTTCTGCAGTATTTAAATACTTAGGACCTTGATCAACTTCATCACTTACAAGTTTTCGGGCACCAAAGCCAACAACATCACCAGAGATATCTTTTATTGGCCAGACTAAACGGTTGCGATATCTATCGATTGGTCCCTTTGTTCCATCTTTAGTAAGACCAGCGAGTGATAATTCGCTATCGGTAAATCCCAGAGTTTTAAGGTGTTTATAAAGGCCATCCCATTCATCTGGGGCATAGCCAACGCTAAACAATTCGGCTGCTGCCTTATCAAAGCCACGCTTCTGCAAAAAATCACGGCCAACTTGGGCAGTGCCCGGCAAGTTAATCTGTTCGCGATAAAAATTCATGGCAGCAACATTTGCCGCAACCAACCTTGAGCGATTAATACTTGGGCCGGTATTCGTGTTTGTTCCGTCATATCGCAAGGTATATCCCATGCGATCGGCGAGACGTTCAACAGATTCCGAGAAAGATAGATGATCAATCTTCATCAAGAATGCGATTGCATCGCCGCCAACACCACAACCAAAACAGTGGAAGTAACCCTTACTTGGAGTTACGTGAAATGAAGGGCTCTTCTCGTCATGAAATGGGCAGAGACCTTTCTTCTGTCCCCCACCAGCGCCCTTTAATTGAACGAAGTCGCTAATAACATCATCAATCGAGCTGTTATCGCGAACGTAAGTTACATCTTCATCGCGAATTCGACCGGAAGCCATGGCGCTTATCTTAATCGCGCAGCTAGCGCGATCGCCCCTGGGTCGGTCAGTGAAGCCACTTGATCTATAACCACGCGCAATCTTGCGCTATCTGATGTTGCACGTTGCCAATCTTGGAGGAAGAAAGATTCCAAAGTGTTTGGGGCGCCCTTTAAAACTGCTGCCACTAGCTCGTGAATCAAAGTTTGCTCATTGTCATAACGTTTTACAGAGCGTTCTGAGTTGATAATGTAGAAACCTGCAAGCGACTTTAGAAAAGCAACTTCAACATGTTGAGCCCGAGGAACCACCAAATTAGCGTTGTATCTAGTTAATTGACCAGGACCATATTGTTCACGCGTGGCTTCTTCAGCGGCACGTGCGAATCGGCCAACTAATTGGCTTGCTAAATCTTTTAATCTGGCAAGTGCGCGATGACTTCCATCATATTCTTTTGGCCAACACGAGAGTTTCTGCAAATTCTCAAGTGCAACTTTCGCTTCATCGATTGTGATATCAGCTAAATTATTTGATTGTGCATCTTTGTAAATATCTGCAAAATCATTAGTTAGATCGTGCAGTTTCACTTGACCAGAAACTAGTGCATCTTCCAAATCATGAACGCTATAGGCAACATCATCTGACCAATCCATAATTTGGGCTTCAAAGGATTGACTTCCAACTGGTGCATCTTTACGCACCCAATTAAATATCTTTAAATCATCGTCGTAAACACCAAATTTGCTTGCATTTTCGGCACGAGGCCAGGGATATTTAGTTGCTGCATCCAAACTTGCGCGGGTTAAATTCAAGCCAAGTGAGATACCTTCTGCATCAACAGTCTTTGCTTCTAGGCGAACTAATAACCGAAAACTCTGGGCATTTCCTTCAAAGCCACCACAACTTAACGCTGTTTCATTTAACGCATCTTCACCGTTGTGACCAAATGGCGGGTGGCCTATGTCATGTGCAAGACAAGCGCCCTCCATTAAATCTGGATCTGCGCCGAGTGCAGCACCAAGTTCGCGTCCTACTTGGGCGCATTCAAGTGAGTGCGAAAGTCTGGTGCGTGGAAAATCTGTGGCCCATGGGACCGCAACTTGAGTTTTCGCAGCTAAACGACGAAGTGCAAATGAATGAATAATTCGTGCGCGATCTCGTGCAAACTCAGTACGGCCTAACCTCTTTGCTGGCTCATCTAAAAAGCGCGCACGATCGAAATCGTTGTAGCCCGAATGTTCGACCGCTGCCTTTAGAACCATAGTGTCGTAACCCTAACTCCTGATCTAATTCTTAACTTGATCGGTCAGGTGAATACCATGCCGTCCAACGGTGACATAGGCCAAATATGCGCCCGTTTCACGTACTAGATAGCGAAAACTCGAATTAGAGGTTGAGGCAGGACCAGTTCTTGTTGGTGCGCATGTTGCAGTGATTCCAAGATTTTCGGCCATCGTAATTGCACGCAAGCAGTGATATTGATCAGTAACAATTATTGCTGACTTTAAATTCAATTTGTTCATGACTCCAACGTAGCTTTCTGTGCTGGCCAAAGTATCTCGACCATATGGAATTGAATCCACGAATTTTTTAGAAACACCGTGGTCTACTAACCAATAGAAACCACTTGCTGCTTCAGTTGTGCGATCACCTGGCGCTCTGGATCCAACAGTAAGAATTCTTGGCGCAAGCTTTGCGTTAAATATTCGCTTAGCTTCTAACAACCTTGCCTCTAAAACTGGACTTGGTACGCCATCGAATTGCGCTGCACCTAAAACAATAATTGCATCACTTGCTTTTGGTGTTGTGTGATTTGCCGTGTACCAAACTCTGCCGCCAGCATAAAGTGGCAGCACGATTATTAGCAAGAGGATGAAAGCGATTGTGCGCTTTATCAATTTAAAAATTAAGAACAATTTCAACCACCCGAAACTGAATCGTCGATAGTTATCTCTGGAATATCAAATGGATCATCTAACCAACCTTCTGGTAAGTGAACTGGTCGGCCATGACTTGTGCGTCCTCTTGGAGATTCGCCAACTTCAACTGGGTATGGTTGATCTTCAAGTTGGGCAAGAAGATATTCCAACTCACCGAGTGATGAGACCATTCCGAATTTACTCCTGAGTTCGCGAGGAACACGGAAGCCCTTTAAATACCAGGCCATATGTTTACGCAGATCACGCATTGCGCGTCCTTCAGACTCAAAAAATTCAACAAGTAATTCACCATGGCGATAAATAATGTCGCGCACCTCGAAAAGAGTTGGTGTAATTCGCGATTCTGAACCGTTAAATGCTGCAACTAAGTCGCCAAATAACCATGGTCGTCCAAGACAACCACGGCCTACAACAACGCCAGCACACCCGGTTTCATTCATCATGCGCACGCCATCTTCGCCAGACCAAATATCACCATTACCTAATACCGGAACTCCAGTTGGTGCTAGATGTTCAACCAGTCGTGAAATCGCTGACCAATCGGCTTTACCTTCATACATCTGCGAAGCAAAGCGGCCATGAAGTGCAACCCAAGCAACTCCAGCATCTGCTGCAGCTTTTGCCGCAGTTAAATAAGTTTCATTCTGCGGATCAATTCCGATTCGCATCTTTACTGTGACCGGAACACCAAATGGCTTAGCAGCATCTACCGCGGCGGACACTATTTGTGAAAATAAAGTCTGCTTATAAGGAAGCGCAGATCCCCCACCTCGTCTAGTTACTTTAGGAACTGGGCAGCCAAAATTTAAATCAATGTGGTCCGCTAAATTCTCTTCCATCAACATCTTTACCGCCATACCAGTAACACGTGGATCGACTGCATATAACTGGACAGATCTTGGAGTCTCACCTTTGCCTGGTGTAATCAAACGCATCGTTTCAGGATGACGTTCAATTAAAGCGCGAGCGGTAACCATTTCAGAAACAAAAAGTCCAGCGCCTTGTTCGCGACAGAGCGTACGAAATGCGGAATTGGTAATACCAGCCATTGGCGCAAGAACAACTGGGGTCGTTAAAACCACCTCGTTGTTCGCAAATTGACCATTGGCAATTGGAAGAACAAGTGGCTTGTGATTTGTGGTTAGCAACCCAGCAACCTTGGCGCAAGCCAATTTTGTACTTGATCGATACTGATTCGCTCTTGGGCCATAGTGTCGCGTTCGCGAATAGTTACGGCGTTATCTTCAAGAGTTTCAAAATCAATCGTGATACAAAATGGGGTTCCGATTTCATCTTGTCTGCGATAGCGACGACCGATTGCACCGGCATCATCAAAATCTACAGACCAGTTCTGGCGAAGTTGTGCGGCAAGATCGCGAGCCTTAGGTGATAGATCTGCGTTACGAGATAGCGGAAGCACAGCAACTTTTATCGGCGCTAAGCGATGATCAAGCTTCATAACAGCGCGCTTCTCCATCTCGCCTTTAGCATTAGGAGCTTCGTCCTCGGTATATGCATCCATCATGAAGGTAAGTGCACATCGATCAACACCAGCCGCTGGTTCAATAACAAATGGCACCCAACGTTCATTCTTCTCTTGATCAAACCATGACAAATCTTTTCCAGAAGCGGTGCTATGAGCCTTTAAATCGAAATCGGTACGGCTTGCAATACCTTCAAGCTCGCCCCATTCAGTGCCGTTAAATTCAAACTTATATTCAATATCAACTGTGCGCTTTGAATAATGTGAGAGCTTCTCTTTAGGGTGCTCAAACAAACGTAAACGATCTGGATTAATGCCTAAACCTTTGTACCATTCGAGACGGGTATCAATCCAATATTGATGCCAATCTTCATCGGTGCCTGGAACAACGAAGAATTCCATCTCCATCTGCTCGAATTCACGAGTACGGAAAATAAAGTTTCCAGGTGTGATTTCATTTCTAAAAGATTTACCGATTTGGCCGATACCAAATGGTGGTTTTTTACGAGAAGTTGTTGCTACGTTCTCAAAATTAATAAAAATTCCTTGCGCAGTTTCTGGGCGAAGATAAGCAAGACCTGATTCATCTTCAACGGCACCAAGATAAGTTTTTAGAAGTCCAGAGAATTGCTTTGGCACTGTGAACTTTCCCTTATTTCCACAATTTGGGCAATTAACTTCAGCCATAGATTCTGGCTTGCGCTTATTCTTGGCTTCGAAAGCTTCTTCTAAATGATCTGCGCGATATCGCTTATGGCACTCAGTACATTCAGTAAGCGGGTCGCTAAATGTTTCAACGTGACCTGATGCTTCCCAAACTTCACGGGCCAAAATTACGCATGAATCTAAACCAACAACATCTTCACGACCTTGAACCATTGCACGCCACCATTGACGCTTAACGTTATTTTTTAGCTCAACTCCGAGTGGGCCGTAATCCCAAGAGGCGCGAAGTCCGCCATAAATTTCTGATGATGGATAAACAAAACCTCTGCGTTTTGCGAGGCTAACAATTGTTTCTAGACGATCTGCGGCCATTAAATTCTCCATCCGGCTGGCTGTCGGCGAAAGGCAACGAGCGTTGCAATCGTGGGCCAAGTTTAACGCCCCAACACGCCCAGATCTGGCCTTTCTTGTGGAAATGAAAATCATTTTCATTTGTGTTACGGTAACGCTATGAATATAGCCATCGCACTTGCCGCACTAACAGCCGTAGCCACTACCTCCGGTGGATTTCTTGCCGTTCGCTCTCGAGATCGTCTCCATCTAATTCTGGGACTTTCAGCTGGCTTACTTCTGGGATTGGTCGCATTTGATTTGCTCCCAGAAGTTTTCGAGCTAAACACAAACGCCTTTGGTGGCGTTCCAGTTGTATCACTCGCCTTTGTTGGTGGATTCCTAGCTCTGCATTTTGCTGAGCAGTTATTTGGTTCACATGAACCAGCCGAATCTGATTATGGGCATGAGCACAAACACTCGGTAAATATCGCAGGAACTATGGGCGCACTTGCAATGGGTGGCCATGTATTTCTAGATGGCATCGCACTTGGGCTCGCCTTTCAAGTTAGCAATGCACTGGGATTCGCAGTTTTCATCGCAATTTTGGCACATGCATTTAGTGATGGTCTCAACACGGTTTCGCTTTTGATTAAGAGTGGACACTGGAGCAAGCGTGCATATCTTCTACTTGGTGTAGATGCAGTAATGCGTATTTCTGGTGCCGCCCTCGGAACCTATTTAACTATTAGCGATCCAATTCTTGGACTCTATCTTGCAACCTTTGCTGGCTTTGTTATCTACTTAGCAACTTCGCATATTTTGCCAGAAGCCCATTCGCGCCATCCATCTAAATTAACAATGCTAGCCACAATAATTGGTGTAGTTGCAATGTGGCTCATCGTTGGAAATATAGGCGAATAGCAAAAGATGTCTCGTTCTAATCCTCGGGTACTAAACACTCTCGAACGTGCTGGTGGTTTTGCTAGCGCGCAAGAGGTATATCACTTGATGCAACGTGCTGGCGAAAGCATTGGTTTGACTACCGTTTATCGCTCACTGCAATCGCTAGCTGATGACAAAATGGTTGATGTATTGCGCAGAGATGATGGCGAATCTATTTACCGTCTTTGCGGTGGTACCCATCATCACCATTTAGTTTGTAAAGGGTGCGGGGATGCAATTGAAATCCCTGGCGGTGCAATTGAGAAGTGGGCCAAGACGATGGCTAGTGAGCATGGTTTTAGAGATGTTGGGCATTCCGCAGAAATTTATGGCCTCTGTCCGAAATGTTGATTTAAGCCTTACCAAACCTGCGATCGCGTTCCGCGTAAATTTCAATTGCCTTCCAGAGCGTACTTCTATCAACATCTGGCCAGAGCACATCCATAAATACCATCTCGGCATAAACCGATTGCCAAGGCAAGAAATTCGAAGTGCGTTGTTCTCCGGATGAACGTAGGAATAAATCCACATCACTCATCTTTGGATTGTATAAATGTTTCGAGATTAGCTTCTCCGTAATCTGCCCCGGTTTTAACTTACGTTTTGAAACTTCAGTTGCGATATCTTGAACCGCATCAACTAGTTCAGAACGCCCCCCATAATTAACACACATATTTAGCGTTAAAACTTTGTTCCGCTTTGTTAGCTCCTCGGCCTCCTGAAGTTCATTAATTACACTTCCCCATAATTTCTGTGGCCGTCCAACCCAGCGAATTCGAACACCGAGATCATTCATTTCATCACGGCGACGACGCAAGACATCACGATTAAAACCCATTAAAAATTTCACTTCTTCGGGTGAGCGCCGCCAATTTTCGGTAGAAAATGCGTAAGCACTTAGCTCTTTAACTCCGATTTGGATTGCACCCTGCACAACATCAAAGAGCGCCGCTTCGCCTGCTTCGTGTCCCGCAGTTCTTGGTAGCCCACGTTTCTTGGCCCAACGACCATTGCCATCCATAACGACAGCGACGTGGTTTGGAATCTGTTCTGCTTTTAACTTTGGTATTGCCACGGCTAAATTCTCTCAACTAATGGCAGGCTGCGTAAACCCCGCTCGATATGCCATTGCAAATATGCGGCAATCAAACCCGAAGCTTCACGTCTAGATCTGGCATCGCTCTCAATTGCGTTATTCCAATCACCAGTCATTAAGTTAGCCATAAGTTCCAAAGTTTCAGGGCTTGGAGTTGCAGCCGCAGATGGTTTACAAGTGACACAGACACTGCCACCGCCAACAAGTGAGAAATATTTATGTGGTCCAGGTTCATCACACTTAGAACACGTTGTCATCGATGGCGCAAAGCCAGCGACGCCAAGTGAACGAAGTAGGTAAGCATCGAGAATTAGTGAGGAATCATATGTTCCATGTGCAAGAGCGCGCAGGGCCCCGACTACTAAATTGAATTGTTGCAGCGCTGGCTCGTGTTCATTTTCAGTGAAACGTTCGGCAGCCTCCAATATTGAATTCGCCGTTGTCCAATTTTTATAATCCATTGCAAGTGCGTCACCAAAGTTTTCAATTCCTTCGGCTTGGGTGACAATGTCAAATGTTTTTCCGGAATAAAGTTGAAGATCAACATATGAGGTTGGTTCTAAACGCGCACCAAATTTAGATTTAGTTCGACGAACACCCTTTGCTACGGCGCGAAGCCGGCCATGATCTTTTGTAAAGAGCGTGATGATTCGATCTGCTTCCCCAAGTTTCTGGGTGCGTAGAACAACTGCTTGATCACGGTAGACGGCCACGGTCGATACCGTAGCGATAATTAGGAGCGAAACCCTCGATTTACGGCAGACACGACGGCCTTTAGTGAAGCGGTTGTAGTACTTGGGTCGATGCCGACTCCCCAATAAATTCTTCCCGCAACTTCACATTCAAGATATGCCGCTGCTTTTGCATCGCCGCCAGCAGAAAGTGCGTGCTCGTAATAATCCAAAACTCGAACATTTGCTTCGGGTAAATACACATTCATGATATTTACAAATGCCGCAATTGGACCATTTCCAGAACCACTAAGTTCCTTAACAACATCCTTCTCGAGAAGTTGAACTGTTAGCTGTGCATCTTCATCAAGATTAGATGATTGTGAAAGCGCCTTTAATTTAAAGCGGCCCCACTTGTTCTGTTCTGCTGGAAGGTATTCATCTTCAAAAATTCGCCATAAATCTGCTGCGCTAAATTCGCCGCCCTGTTCATCAGTGTGGTTTTGAACAACTTGGCTAAATTCAATTTGCAGGCGACGCGGAAGATCAAGGTGATAGTCATTCTTCATCAAGTAAGAGATTCCACCCTTACCGGATTGCGAATTAACCCGAATAACGGCTTCATATGAGCGACCAATATCTTTAGGATCAATAGGTAAATATGGAACAGCCCAGGCAATTTCATGTACATGCTTACCGGCAGTCTTTGCATCCTTTTCAAGATGTTCTAGACCCTTCTTGATTGCATCTTGGTGTGAGCCAGAAAATGCGGTGAAAACTAAATCTCCACCATAAGGATGGCGCTCTGGCACGCGAAGTTGATTGCAATACTCAACGGTGCGACGAACTTCATCTAGGTCAGAGAAATCAATATGTGGATCAATGCCATAACTAAATAAATTTAAACCAAGAGTTACTAGGCAGACATTTCCGGTGCGCTCACCATTTCCAAAGAGCGTTCCTTCGATGCGATCCGCACCTGCCATGTAGCCAAGTTCAGCGGCAGCAACACCTGTTCCACGATCGTTGTGTGGATGAAGAGATAGAACAATCGAATCACGATACTTTAGATTGCGGTGCATCCACTCAATTGAATCTGCGTAAACATTTGGGGTTGCCATTTCAACGGTTGCTGGCAAGTTAATGATTGTCTTATGCGCAGGCGTTGGCTTCCAAACATCATTCACCGCATCACAAACTTCAACCGCAAATTCCAATTCGGTACCGGTATATGACTCTGGTGAATATTCATAGGAGACAATCGTTCCAGGAACGGTTTCTTCATATTTCTTACAAAGCTTGGCGCCCTCAACTGCAATCTTCTTGATGCCCTCTTTATCCAACCCAAAAACTACGCGACGTTGCAACGTTGAGGTTGAGTTATATAGATGCACAACTGCTTGCTTTGCGCCCTTGATTGATTCAAAGGTGCGGGCAATTAAAGTTTCGCGTGCCTGGGTCAAAACCTGAATAATTACATCATCAGGAATTAAGCCATCTTCGATAATCTTACGAACAAAATCAAAATCGGTTTGTGAAGCGCTTGGGAATCCAACTTCAATCTCTTTGTAACCCATCTCAACAAGTAACTTGAACATCGCAAGTTTGCGAGTGGAATCCATAGGATCAATAAGCGCTTGGTTTCCATCACGAAGGTCTACAGAACACCACTTCGGAGCAACTTCTATCCGCTTCGTCGGCCAAGTCCGGTCAGTTAAATCGACAGGGATAAATGGCGCATACCGATGGATCGGCATTGTCGAAGGAGTTTGCTTTGGAAAGTTCATAACTCCCCAAGATTACCGCAAGTTAAAGGACGGGCAGGTATCGGTTCAGCTCATAAGCGCTGACTTGACGACGATAATCCGCCCACTCAGCACGTTTATTGCGAAGAACGTATTCAAAGACATCGGCGCCTAAAGCTTCACGAACCAATGAACTTGATTCCATCGCCACGATTGCTTCTTCAAGATTTGTTGGAAGGGTTTCTGGATTATTGGTCGATTTAAGTTCGTACTTCTCTTCAATTCCCTTAAGCCCTGCAGCCAAGATAACTGCGAATGCTAAATATGGATTACATGCTGAATCTGGAGAACGAACTTCAACTCGAGTGCTGTTCTCTTTCTTTGGCTTGTATGCCGGAATTCGAACAAGTGCGCTCCGGTTGTTATGGCCCCAATCAACAAGTGCTGGCGCTTCACCGCCGCCACTTAATCGCTTATACGAATTGACCCATTGATTTGTAATCGCAGTGAATTCCCGGGCGTGCTTCAAGATGCCTGCGATAAATGATCTTCCATCTGCAGAAAGTTGCAGATCTGCGCCCTCTTCGTGAAATGCATTTGCTTCCCCTTTAAATAACGAGAAGTGCGTGTGCATTCCAGAACCGGCGTGATCAGTAAATGGTTTTGGCATAAATGAGGCATGGAAACCTTGATCAAGTGCAATCTCTTTAATGACATGTCGAAATGTCATGATGTTATCTGCGGTTGTAAGCGCGTCGGCATCGCGTAAATCAATTTCTTGTTGTCCCGGCGCACCTTCGTGATGTGAAAACTCAACTGAAACACCCATTGCCTCAAGCATCGTAATTGCCTGGCGACGGAAATCATGTCCGACGGCAGAAGGTGTCTGATCGAAATATCCAGCTGAATCAACTGGGATTGGCGGGACGTTCTCCTCTGGTGTGTTTTTAAATAAAAAGAATTCCATTTCTGGATGTGTGTAACAGGTGTAACCCATATCTGCGGCTTTGCGCAAAATTCGCTTCAAAACATTTCTTGGATCTGCTGGTGATGCTGAACCATCTGGCATCGTGATGTCACAGAACATTTTTGCAGCGCCTGGATTTGCGGTGCGCCAAGGAAGCACCGTGAAACTTGCGGCATCTGGCTTTGCCAACATATCGGATTCAGTAATTCGTGCGAAGCCTTCAATTGAAGAACCATCAAAGCCAATACCTTCTTGGAAGGCGTTCTCTAATTCGGCTGGCGCAATAGCAACTGATTTAAGAAAGCCAAGTACATCTGTGAACCAGAGTCTGACAAATCGAATACCGCGCTCTTCGAGAGTGCGCATTACGAACTCTTCTTGCTTGCTTATTTCATCGCCGTGGGAAGTCATGCGACAGATACTGCCAAAGTCGTGTTACGGGATTGTTACAAGCCGTGCGCTGTAGCGACTGCTTGGTACTTTATTTTGCCCTCGTGCACGTTCAAACCCTTACCAAGCGCTGGGTCATCTGCGCATGCTTGCTCCCAACCCTTATTTGCAAGGGCTAAGGCATATTTAATAGTGGCATTAGCAAGGGCAGCAGTAGATGTAGCAGGGACCGCTCCAGGCATATTTGCTACGCAATAATAAAGTGAATTGTGAACTTTAAATGTTGGGTCAGAGTGCGTTGTCGCCTTTGATCCTTCGAAGCAACCACCTTGATCAATTGCAACATCAACCAAGACTGAACCTGGTTTCATCTTTGCGACAAGAGCATCGCTAACTAACTTTGGCGCCTTTGCGCCATGTACAAGAACGGCACCGATAACTAAATCTGCCGCTATGCATTGTTCTTCAATTGCGTAAGCTGATGATGCAATTGTTTTTACCTGGCCATTGAATAGTTCATCCAAGTAACGCAATCGATTTAAATCAAGATCTAAAATTGTGACATCGGCTCGCATTCCGTGGGCGATGGTTGCGGCAGAAACTCCAACAACGCCACCACCTAGAACAACAACCTTTGCGGGTGCAACACCAGGAACTCCTCCTAGCAATACCCCACGTCCGCCTGCTGATTTCTGAAGCGATGCTGCGCCAACCTGAATTGACATGCGACCAGCAACTTCTGACATTGGGGCAAGAAGTGGAAGTTGGCCATTTAATTCAACAGTCTCAAATGCAATTGCGGTTGTGCCAGATTTGATAATTGCGTCTGTGCACTCGCGAGATGCGGCTAGGTGTAAGTAGGTGAAGAGAATCTGGCCTTTACGCATTCTTGGATATTCGGGTGCGATTGGCTCTTTAACTTTAAGAATTAAATCGGCCTTGGCCCAAACCTCGTCAACGTTTTCAATTATTGAGGCACCGGCGGCAACATAATCAGCATCGGTAATTGCTGATCCCAGACCTGCGCCAGCTTCAACCAGAACTTGATGTCCCGCCTTTACAAGTGCGTGAACTCCAGGAGGAGTTGCTGATACGCGGAATTCATTATTTTTTATCTCTTTAGGTATGCCAATAATCATGTATTTAGGTTACTCGTTAAAAAGTGCGGCACATACCTTTGGATGTAGATCCTTGCGCATTGCCATGAAACTCTCAGGTGGCCAACCTGCGGCATAAACTCGGCGTAAAAGGAGCGCGAGTGGATATCTTGGATCATCGGTAAGCGATTTATCTAAAGATTTTGATGCAAGTGCTAGTTCTCCTTTCTCATAACTAACTGCGGAAAATAGCGAGGCAGCAGGAGCTACATACCCTGCTGGTGTTATTTGAAGCAGCCAGCGCCACATCTCCCAAAGAGTTTCGATGTTTTCATTGCTAGTTATACCCATTGCATAATCTCGAACTTGTAAATCTCGCAGTCGCACAAGTACCAAAGCGATTAGCGATTTATCCTTACAAATTCCATCCCGGGCAAATGCTTCAACTAAGTCATTAAAGGCCAAGGCGCCTGCGCGTTGTTTGAAAAGGTAATCAGATCCTTCGTAATCTATCTCTTCAACCAATTCAATAAGTTGAGTTAGTTCGATATCTAGGAGTTCGGTCATTAGGCATCCATTCTTTTAGGTTTGGTATTGGTTAATTCAGATACTTCGAAGGGGCACTTGCGATTTGAACATTGGTATAGAGAGTTTGAATAATGGCTCCGCCACTTACCGCACTTGTTGCACCCGATGCTTGCCAGTTGCCACTCCAAGAAATAGTTAGTGAAGCCAAATAGCTTCCAGCCTTCTTATAGATATGCATTATTGAGCGATCTGGATATGGCCCGCCTCTTGCAGTTGTTGAATACTTTGTGCCATCTCCAAAGTCCCAGAGATAAGTTGGTGCTAGATAAACAGTGATTGGAACACCGAGCATCACGACTGAAGTCTTAAAAGTTGGTGGTGTTGTGGTCCAAAAATTGACCGGCACTTGCACCAGTGCCCCAGCACTTGGTTGGTGGTAGATATCTTTAACCGGAATTAATTGTGCAAGTTGATCTGAGAGCGATAACTTCACAACTGGTTTTGGTGTGAACTTCTTTGTGACGATAACTCTTGGTTTTGGTGGTGGCGTATAAGTTGGTTTGGGTCTTGGCGTATATGGCCGTGGTTTCCAGGTTCGAGTTGGCGCTGGTTTAGGGCTGGAACTACTGCCATTTCTATTGGCAGTAATTATTAACTTTCCAGTCTTGGGATCGGTATAAACCTTTACACAAACACTTGTTGTGCAATTTTGGGCTGCGACTGCAGGACTTGCGGCGGCGAGCAGGAGAAAGGCGATTAATAGCGGCACCCACGGAAGATAGAACGGCGAGAATTACCGCGGTGGCCTTTGGTTTTAAATTGTGGAAAGGCCGAACCTGTGTAAACCTAGAGGCGTGGCACATAGAGATGGTGATGGTTGGGTTGAATGTCTCTGTGGCAACCGACATTGGGGTTTAAATGGCGCCGCAGGTTTATTACTAGTTCGAGATAACTCAATTTTGATGCAACATCGCGCACCTTGGGTCCACAACGGAGACACTTGGGGTATTCCTGGTGGCGCTCGGGATTCACACGAAACTGCAATTGAAGCGGCGCTGCGCGAAGCCGAAGAAGAAATTGGAATTCATACTAACTTAGTTGATCCGATTGAAACTTATATCGACGAACACAACGGCTGGTCCTATGACACCGTTATCTCAGTTGCTCATAAAGATTTAATTGCCCACGAACAGAATGATGAATCACTTCAAGTCGAGTGGGTTGCCTTCGATGATGTCGTAGCGAAGAATTTACATCCTAGCTTTGCAAAAACTTGGCCGACCTTACTGGCCCGCCTCAAGATAATCTTTATTTAATCGCTTTAACGATTCGCGAATTACCGCCCCATCACTTGTTCGCCAGAACGGTGGCATTGAATTTAAAAGAACTGAGCCGTAGCGCTTTGTAACTATTCGCGAATCTAGAATTGCTACAACTCCCCGGTCATCAATCGATCTGATTAACCGCCCAGTTCCTTGCGCTAACAAAAGTGCGGCACGGGGCAGCGAAACTTGCATGAAACCACTGCCACCAGCGGCATCTGCTTCTGCAGCGCGCGCACTCATTACAGGTTCATCGGGTCTAGGAAATGGAATGCGGTCGATCGCAACAAGTGTGCAAGAAGGTCCGGGAACATCGATTCCTTGCCATAAGGAAATAGTGCCGAGCAAAATTGATTTGGGATCTTTAGCAAAGCGTTCTACTAAAGTTCCAACGCTATCGCCGCGCTTTTGGGTAATAATTGGAATCTCTAACTCGGCTAGGACTTTACGTAAATATTCATCGGCCATTTCAACACCGCGCCAAGATGAAAATAGTGCGAGGGTTCGGCCACCAGCAGCATCAATTAATTCAGCGAGTTCAGTAAGCGCTTCCTTGCTTGGCCCATCTCGACCTGGCTCTGGAATATGTTTTGGAAGATAGAGCGCACCTTGTTTCGCAAAATCAAAGGGCGAACCAACATCTAGCATCTGAACATTTGCGGGATCAATCTCGCCCGCTTCAAATTCATCCTCGGAATCTTCATCTTCGGAACCGCCCACAACAAAGCCGATAGATTTTGCAATTGCATCGAATGATTTACCAACTGTCAGCGTCGCACTTGTAGCAATTACTGGAGTATCAGTAAGCAGATTTGCCCGCAATACTTGTGAGACCGATAGCGGCGCTAAATAAAGTGTGGAATAAGTCGGCTCGAACCACATAACTTGATGGCCACTTGGTTTCAACATTTTGGTTGCAGTTTGTTGCACCTCATTTGTTGCGCCTTTAACTCGGGCGCGCTCGGCCATTGAATCTGGATTGATGACATCCGAATCAGCGCTGATTAGTGCAACCACTGCAGCTGACGCCTCTTTAACTTTACGAATCGGTGCTTCTAATTGCGCTGGTAGTTCTGGTAATCGACCGGCCTTTGTCGGATCGTTTCGAACGTCTGCAGCGAAATC
>WLJX01000011.1 GCA_009701575.1 Actinomycetota bacterium | reverse complement strand
TTGAAGCCCAGGGTCCAGGATCGATACCTGGTGGCGGAGCCACCAAAGTTAATAAATAGGACGGGAGTGGAACTTGAGCAAGTCACTCGGTGCACCTGAAGTAGCAATCGTGCTGGCAGCTGGCGAGGGAACTCGCATGAAATCTCAAACTCCAAAAGTTCTACATTTTATTTCCGGAAAGACAATTCTTGACCACGTATTAACCCAAGTAAATAAGTTGAATCCAGGCGAGCTGCGCGTAGTTGTAGGCGCAGGACGTGAAGCCGTTGAGCCACATGTTAAGCAAATTGCGCCAAGAGCAATCCCAATCTTTCAAGCAGAACGAAATGGGACAGGCCACGCAGTTCAATTAGCGCTCGCAGATTTGAGTGTGAGTGGAACGGTCTTAATTTGTGCCGGAGACACTCCACTTCTTAGAAGTGAAACACTTGGCGAATTCATAATCGCACATAAAGAGGCTAAGAATATTGCTTCTGTGTTAACAGCAGAGCTACCAGATCCAACCGGCTATGGCCGAATTGTTCGAGATGAAAGCGGCGAAATCGTTGCAATAGTTGAAGAGCGCGATGCGCCGGAAGAAATCAAATTAATTGATGAGATCAATACTGGCGTCTATCTATTTGATATCGCTTCACTTCGTTCCAGCGTTGCAAAGTTGAAAGCGCATAACTCACAAGGCGAACTTTATTTAACAGATGTGATTGCGGAAGTTAAAGCTGCGGGCGGTAAGGCTTCGGCAATTCTCTCAAATGATTACAGCGAAACCCTTGGTATCAATGATCGATCTCAACTCGCAGAATGTGCCGCGATTATGCGCGATCGAATTAATTACGAACATATGTTAAACGGAGTAGAAATAATCGACCCAACAACTACTTGGATTGATTCAACGGTAAAAATTGCCGCAGATGCCACAATATTTCCTGAGAGTTGGCTTGCTGGAACAACAACTATCGAAGCAAATTCAATAATCGGACCTCGAACAACTCTTATGAATGTGAAAGTTGCAGCAGGAGCCTCGGTCATTGAATCTAACTGTGTCGATTGCGAAGTTGGAGCGGGCGCAAAGGTTGGCCCATATTCATACCTTCGAGCAGGAACCGAGCTTGGCGAAGGTGCAAAGGCTGGCGCATATGTTGAAATTAAGAATTCAAAAATTGGTGAAGGATCGAAAGTCCCACACCTTTCATACGTTGGTGATGCTGAAATTGGTTCTGGTTCGAATATCGGAGCGGCCACAGTATTTGTGAATTATGACGGTGTTGAAAAACATAAGACAAAGATTGGTAATGAAGTCCGAATCGGAAGCGACACCATGTTGGTTGCCCCAGTTTCGATCGGCGATGGCGCTTACACTGCGGCTGGGTCGGTAATTACTGACGACGTGCCAGCAGGAGCGATGGGTGTTGCAAGATCTAAGCAACGCAATATTCTTGGCTGGGTACTTCGAAAGAGATCCGGCACGAAATCTGCGCAGGCAGCAAAAGCTGCGGGCGCTAATGAATCCTCGGAACAAGGGAGCTAAGAGATGAGCGAACTTCGCCTCACTTCGGAGAAACGACTGCGTATTTTTACTGGTCGTGGATATCCAGAGTTAGCTGAAGGTGTCGCCGCCGAACTTGGTATTCCAATCACACCAACGTCAGCATATGACTTTGCCAATGGTGAAATATTTGTTCGCTTCGAAGAGAGTGTTCGCGGAAGCGATGCCTTCGTAATTCAATCGCATTCAGCTCCGGTAAATAAACAAATCATGGAGCAATTAATTATGGTTGATGCCCTAAAGCGCGCATCAGCAAAACGAATAACTGTTGTCGCACCGTTCTATGGTTACGCCCGTCAAGATAAGAAGCATCGCGGCCGGGAACCAATCTCTGCAAGGTTGATGGCTGATTTATTTAAAACAGCTGGCGCAGATCGTTTGATGGTTGTAGATCTACACACCTCACAAATTCAAGGATTCTTTGATGGTCCAGTTGATCATCTCTTCGCACTGCCACTACTTACAAATTATGTTGGCAGCAAAGTTGATCGCAGCAAGTTAACTATTGTTTCACCAGACTCGGGTCGAGTTCGAGTTGCTGAACGTTGGTCAGATTTACTTGGCGGTTGCCCAATCGCTTTCATTCACAAGATGCGCGACCCACGCATTCCAAATGAATCTGTTACTGGAAAAGTTGTTGGTGATGTTAAGGGCCAGACCTGCGTAGTTATCGATGACATGATCGATACCGCTGGCACAATTACTAAAGCTGTTGACGCACTTTATGCAGATGGTGCGAAAGATGTAATCATCGCCGCAACCCACGCAGTATTTTCAGGTCCTGCTGTAGAACGCCTTAAGGCCTCGAATGTCAGCGAAGTAGTTGTCACAGATACCTTGCCAATCCCCGAAGATTCCCGCTTCGATAATCTGACAGTTCTACCAATTGCCCCACTCTTGGCTCGGGCAATCCGCGAAGTCTTTGAAGATGGCTCCGTAACAAGCCTCTTCGATGGCCTCTCTTAAGCATTTTGCTTTTCCGCTTTGATTAGATAACCTAGCCACTCGTTCCGGCGAGGGATTTAAAAATCCGTAATCGACGGCTTGGCTCTCCTCGGACGTTGCAATATTGACGATTTAGATTGAGAGAGAAGCAAATGGCTGAAATTACAATTAACGCAACCAAGCGCACTGAATTCGGTAAAGGCGCATCACGTCGCGATCGCCGCGCAGGCAATGTTCCAGCCGTTATCTACGGTCACGGTGAAACTCCACAACACGTGGCACTTCCACTACGCGAACTAGGCGCAGCCCTTAAGACTGCAAACGTTCTGCTTGATGTTGTATTTGATGGAAAGACTGAACTAACACTTCCAAAGTCAGTAACACGTAATCCACTAACCGGAATACTTGCTCACATCGACTTAGTAATTGTTCGTCGCGGAGAGCGCGTTAAGGTCGAAGTTCCAGTACATACAACAGGAAAGCATGATGTTGATGGAATTCTTGAACACATGAACAACACAGTTGAAGTTGAAGCAGAAGCAACATCTATTCCACAATTCCTAGAATTGAACATGGATGGCTTGATGGCCGGTAATTCACTTTACGCATCGAACGTTGTTCTTCCTGCTGGCGTAACTTTGATTTCAGATCCACACATGCCAGTTATTCACCTTTCAGAGCGTTCAACAGCAGTTGAAGAAGTTCCTGTTGTTGCTGCTGAAGGCGCTGCTGCAGAAGGTGCAGCTGCACCGGCTGCTGACGCTGCAAAAGAGTAATTAAAGAGCAATAAATGGCAGATGACCGCTGGTTAGTTCTCGGACTCGGGAACTCGGGCGATCAATATGCAACTACACGTCACAACATAGGCCAGATGGTTATCGACTATCTGGCCTCTGACGTTAAATTCTCTAACCATAAATCAAAGACTCAGATTGCAGACATTCGCGTTGCTGGGCACCCAGTAGTTCTCGCAAAAACTCTTGGCTACATGAATGAGAGTGGCGCACCAACTAAAGCGCTTGCTGATTTCTACAAGGTTTCGCCAGCTAATTTAATTGTGATCCATGATGAATTAGATATTGATTTCAACACAATTCGAATCAAACAAGGTGGCGGCGACAATGGCCACAATGGTCTGAAATCACTAACAACACATTTTGCTAGCGCTGATTATTTTCGCTTACGCATGGGAATCGGTCGCCCACCAGGGCCAATAGATCCAGCAGATTTTGTCTTAAAACCATTTAGCCAACCCGAGAAGGTTGAACTCGCTGATTTTATTGCCAGAGGCGCGCTTGCGATTGAACGGTTAATCGAAAAGGGCTTGGATTACGCCCAACAGGAATTCAATAAGTAAATCAGCCGGTATTACGTAAACCAGCAGCAACACCGTTAATCGTTAATAAGAGCGCTCGTCTGATCAGCGGATCAACGTTTTTATCAGTTCGTACTTTATGCAGAAGCGTGATTTGTAGAAGGTGCAATGGTGAAAGATAAGCATCGCGAACTTGCAAAGTGCGACCCAATATTGGTTGATCGCCAAGTAGTTCACTCTTCTTAGTAAGCAGAAGAATTTCAGCCTTAGTTAATTCAAATTCGGCTTCGATTGTGTCTAAGAAATGATGCAACGAAGGATCCACCAGAGTCTTCACATATTTGCGGGCCATAGTTAAATCAGTCTTTGCGAGTGTCATCTCAACATTGCTTATAAAGGTACGGAAGAAGTGCCAATCACTTAACATCTCAGCAAGTACTTTGGAGCTTCCACTCTCACGAGCCGCCTTCAATCCAGATCCAACACCAAACCAACCTGGAACGATCTGACGAGATTGGGTCCACCCAAATACCCACGGAATCGCACGAAGTGAAGATAAGCCACTTGATGCATCGGGACGACGGGCCGGACGAGAACCTAAGAACATTTCACCTAATTGTTCAACTGGAGTTGATGCATAGAAATATGCAGGTAAATCTGGGTGATCAATTAATTGGCGATAAGTTTTAAATGCGCTCTCGCTAATTGAGTCCATGCAAGAACCCCAACTTGAAAGTGCTTCTTTTGATTGTCTTGGCGCACGATTCAAAACTGTCGCTTCAAGCGCCGCAGCAAGCGCAAGTTCAACGTTTTCCCGAGCAAGTGAAGGGAGTGCGTATTTATCACTAATAACTTCGCCCTGTTCGGTCATCTTTATCTGACCATCTATTGAACCCCAAGGAAGAGCAATTAACGCATCGTAAGTTGGCCCGCCACCGCGACCGACAGAACCACCGCGACCGTGGAATAAGCGAAGGGTTACACCATGCTTCATTGCGACATCGCGAAGTTTTCGTTGAGCCTTATGAATTTCCCACTGCGAAGTTGCGATTCCCGCATCCTTATTTGAATCAGAATAACCGAGCATTACTTCTTGAACATTGCCGCGGATTGTTACCAGCTCTCGGTAGCTCTTATCACTCAATAAATTATCTAAAATTGTGTCAGCCGCTTGTAGTTCAGCAACAGTTTCTAATAGCGGAGCGAATCCTACTTTTCCGAATAGTCCGGTGATTCGGGCAATCTCTACCGCGGCTAGTACATCCTTGTGAGACTTGGTCATTGAAATTATGTACGTTTCAATAACTTCAGGGCCAAATCTTTCAATCAAATCACGAATAGCAATAAAGGTATCTACAGTATTTCGAGCAGCAGGATCAAGGTCTTTTAAGTTCTCTCGGCCAACACTTTCAATTTGAGCAAGTGCATGATGATGAGCATCAGAATGTTCACGAATATCCATCGTTGCGTGGGTTATGCCAAAACTAGATACGGTTCTAATAATTCGTTCTAATAATCCGGTGGCAATAAGTTCACCGCGATGTGAAAATAGTGAATCCCGCATTAGGTTCAAATCTGCCAAGAGTTGCGCAGTACTCTCGTAATCGCGCCCAGGAATATGTGGTCCGCCATCTGCATGTCGGCGTTGAGTAAGAATTAAGCGATGACGAATCGCAGTTGCCTTCAATCGATAAGGCTCTTCAACGTTTAATCTGCGAAAGCGCGCTTCAATTTCTGGAAGAAGTTCAAGATCTTTTGCAACCGATGCATCTAACTCTGGAGTTGTTCCAGAAATTCGGGTTGAAACCGAAAGCGCTTGACGAAGTTGATCTAGAGCGGCTGACATCGCGCGAATAAAGTGTCCGGTTTGTAATGTGATAGCAGCTGTTGTGACTTTGGCGGTGATATTTGGATTGCCATCACGATCGCCACCGATCCAAGTTCCAAAACTTAGCGGCCGTGAAGTTGGAGAAACAGTTACACCAAGGCGCTTAAGTTCAGTTGCAAAGTCATCAAGAACTTCTGGAATAGTTAATCGGAATAGGTCATCTAAATAATAAAGAGCATTTGTTGCTTCATCGAGTGGTTCTGGCTGACCTAAACGTAACTCATCGGTTTCCCAGAGCAAGTCAATAGTTTCAGCAAGTCTGCGATCACGTCGTGCCGATGTTGGTTGGTCGAGCAAATCAGCGATCGTATTCATCTTGCTAAGAACTGAACGCCGAGCAGCTTCAGTTGGGTGCGCAGTAAAAACTGGGCGGACTGAGAAATTATCAATCCAACCTTGAATATCTGCTGTCGTAAATTCCTTATTCTTATTCTGTACCTCAATAATGCGATCTACTGCGCGGGTTAACCAAGAGCCACCACTGTTTCGTTCATCGGCAAGAACTCGTGCCCGGTGAACTTGTTCTGCAACATTTGCCAAGTTGAAATAGTTGCTAAAGGCGCGCACTAATTGCACGCTTTGGTCTACCGAAATATTTTCTAGTATCTCTTCTCCGCCACCTTCGCGGACTGACTTGCGAACTTGCTCTACTAATTCAAGAAGCTCTTCGCCTTCCTGGCGGACAAGAGATTCACCAAGTAATTCCCCAAGCTTGCGGACATCACTTCTCAGTCCGGCATCATCCGCCTGGAATTGTGTTGTCTGCTCGCTCACTGGCTAATCATTACAGGTCTTGGGGTGTGGTCGAATCCAATTTCAGTATTGAATATAATTTCCCGAAGAACACCCCCATCCATATTGGATGTGGGGCTTTTGGCGTTGTTCGGCCAATATTTAGGAGGCAGATTAAATGACCCTTCTGCCTACCTTCCTCGATATCCCAATCGAACCACCAAAAGATGGTGGCGAACTAATCTGCATAAGTTCATTGCGATCATTTGTAATTTCGAAATTGAGTAATCAAGCACCACTTCTTGTTATCGCACCATCTACTCGAATTGCTGATGAATTAGCAGATGAGATTCGCTCATATCTCGGTGATGTTGTAAGTAATTTCCCGGCTTGGGAAACCTTGCCACATGAACGGTTAAGTCCAAAGAGCGATACCGTCACAACTCGAATAAAAGCAATGCACCAAATCAATTCTAAGAACCCTCCGAAGATTGTGATTACATCGATCCGCGGCGCCTTACAACCAATTGTTAGTGACATTTTAGAAGAAGAGTTATTAAAAGTTTCAAGTAAGAAAACAATATCGATGGCAGAGCTAACAAAGCGGCTAAGTTACTTTGGTTTCACCAGAACTGACTTGGTAGAAAAGCGTGGAGACTTTGCAGTTCGTGGTGGAATTTTAGATCTCTTCCCCTCAGATCGTGAACATCCGATACGCATTGATTTTTTCGGTGATGAGATTGAAGATATTCAATATTTCCAAGTCGCCGACCAAAGAACCTATGCGCCGATCGAAGACGAGATAATTATTTATCCAGGGCGTGAACTACTTATTTCAGATGAGGTAAAAGAGCGTGCTAAGGATTTAATTGCTGAATTTCCACAGCTTGCCGAAATGGCTAGCAAAATAAGTGAAGGAATTTGTGTTGAAGGAATGGAGTCCATCTCTGCACTCTTGAAACCTAAGTTCAAAAATCTCTTAGATTTTCTACCTAATAATTTCCAAGTTGTAATCATTGACCAACCCCGTATCAAATCTCGTGCTGGCGACTTAGTAATTACTAATGAAGAGTTCCTAGAAGCATCGTGGTCTAATGCGGCTTTGGGTGGTGCCGCACCTATCGATTTAACTGGAGTGATTTCAAGTGGCGGTTATTCGACATTTGATGAACTTCGAGAGTTAGCTAGCAAGTTAAATCTAAATTGGTGGGCGCTCAACTTATATACCGAAAGTGCAGATGAGTTAGATAAGTTGGCTGAACTAGCGGATTTCCAAGCAATCCCGATCTATAACGGCAACGTCGAGAGCGCGATTGCCGATTTTTCAAAGTGGCTTAGCGATGGTTACAAGTTGGTCTTTAGTGCGAGTGGCGCCGGAATTCTAGAGCGCTACCAAGTTCTATTCCGAGAGTCATCTTTAGTAGGCGTGCACCTAACAACAAGCTCTATTGAACATGGATTTATTAACCACGAGGCGAAGATTGCTCTGATAACCGAGAAAGATATTTCAGGGCAACGTACTTCAAGTAAAGATCAGGCCCGGATGCCGTCACGTCGCAAGAAAGCAATTGACCCACTTGAATTAAAACCTGGCGACTATGTCGTCCACGAACAACATGGCGTCGGAAAATACATTGAATTAGTTAATCGCACCGTCGCCAATGTTTCCCGAGAATATTTGGTAATTGAATATGCCGCCTCTAAACGTGGCCAACCTGCTGATCGACTATTCGTTCCTACTGACACTCTTGAACAAATCACGAGATATGTTGGTGGTGAGGCGCCATCAGTGAATCGAATTGGTGGATCAGATTGGCAGAACACAAAGCGTCGTGCACGTAAGGCCGTTAAACAAATTGCTGCAGAGTTAATTCAACTTTATGCCGCACGCATGAGCGCGCCGGGATATGCATTCTCACAAGACACTGCTTGGCAACGCGAACTTGAAGCCGCTTTTGCTTATGTTGAAACAACAGATCAACTAGCAACAATTGAAGAAGTTAAAGCCGATATGGAGAAATCGCATCCTATGGATCGAGTTGTCTGTGGCGATGTGGGATACGGCAAAACAGAAATTGCAGTTCGTGCTGCATTTAAAGCAGTACAGGATGGCAAACAAGTTGCAGTATTAGTTCCGACTACTTTATTGGTTCAACAGCACCTAACTACTTTCCATAATAGATATACCGGTTTCCCAGTGAAAGTTGCTGGGCTATCAAGATTCAATACGCCAAAAGAGGGACGCGAAATTCTTGAGGGAATTAAGTCCGGATCGGTTGATGTTGTAATCGGTACGCATCGATTGCTATCCAAGGATGTGCAATTCCGAGACCTCGGGTTAGTAATTGTTGATGAGGAGCAGCGCTTTGGCGTTGAACATAAGGAAGAGTTGAAGAAAACCCGCACAAATGTTGATGTGCTTTCAATGTCAGCAACGCCGATTCCGAGAACTCTTGAAATGGCTATTACTGGAATTCGCGAGATGTCGAATATAACGACGCCACCAGAAGAGCGACATCCGGTTCTAACTTATGTTGGACCGTATGACGACAAACAAGTTACGGCCGCGATTCACCGCGAACTATTACGAGATGGTCAGATTTTCTATATTCACAATCGCGTTGAAAGTATTGATGGGGTAGTTGAACGACTAAAGAAATTAGTACCAGAGGCCCGAATCCGAGTAGCGCATGGACAAATGGGAGAGCGCGAACTCGAAGATGCAATTCTTGGATTTTGGGAACGCGATTTCGACATCTTAGTCTGCACAACAATTATTGAGAGTGGTATTGACATTCCAAATGCAAATACACTCATTGTTGATCGCGCCGATTCCTTTGGTCTCTCTCAACTGCACCAACTTCGAGGACGAGTTGGGCGCTCCCGCGAACGTGCCTATGCCTACTTCTTATATTCAGCAGATAAACCTCTAACAGAGATTGCACACGATCGACTTACGACAATTGCCACTAATACCGATCTTGGTTCTGGAATGCAGGTTGCACTTAAAGATTTAGAAATTCGAGGTGCTGGTAATTTATTGGGTGGCGAACAATCAGGACATATCGCAGAAGTTGGCTTCGACTTGTATATGCGAATGGTTGGGGAAGCAGTTGAGGAATATAAAACTGGTTTTGTTCCGACAAATGAAGATGAAAGTAAATTCAAGGAGTGCAAAGTTGAATTACCCGTTACGGCACACATCCCAGTCGAATACTTAACTTCTGAACGTTTGCGTCTAGATATTTACCGCCGAATGGCGGATGCTCAAAATCCGACAGAGTTAGATGCTATTCGAGCCGAACTTGTTGATCGCTTTGGACAACTTCCGGAGGAAGCAGAGAACTTAATGGAAGTTGCACATTTGCGAACAATGGCAAAAAGTTTTGGATTAACTGAAGTTGTCTTACAAGGAAAATTCTTAAGGTTGGCGCCGCTGAATTTGCCAGATTCTGCAGTGATGAGATTGAACCGCATTTATCCTGGTTCAATCGTGAAAGCGGCCTCATCGACCGTATTGGTTGCGCGTAAGAGCTCCCCAAATTGGATTGAAGGCGGGGAAATAGGGGATACTTCAGCACTGCCTTGGACGATAGAAGTTCTAACTTCAATCGTTGGACCGGTTAAGAGAACAATTTAACGATACCTGAATGGGGATTTTGTGAATAACACAAAGAAGATTGTTGCATTGCTTGGTGCCGGACTACTTATCGTCCTGACTGGATGTTCAAACTCCAATTCGGCAGCGACTATTGGCAAGACTGAAATTCCAACCGCAACCGTTCAGGGAACAATTAATGATATTTTGAAAGAGCGCACAAAAGTCGATACCAAAGGCATGAACCTCGTTACTGGTGTTGAGTTAAATACAAATGCGATTCGCTTCCACGTAGTTTCAGTTCTATTTGATGATGTTGCAGAAAAAATAAAGATGAAGGTTACAGATGCTGAAATTGCAGCCCGCCGCAAGACTATCCTTGAACAAATAGGTTCCGAGAAAGAACTTCCAACGGCTTTAGTAAATGCTCAGATTGCACAGAAGGATTTCCCTAGATATATCCGCACTATTTTGATTGCTGAAAAATTAGGAAACGCTATGCAAGCCCAGGGCGATACAAGCACTGATGGCAGCGGAATCGCAAAGTTATTAGTTGCTATGGGCAAAGAACAGAAAGTTAAGTTGAATCCAAGATATGGTACTTGGGATTACGACAACGCGAATATCGTTCCAGCAGCAGATAACGCAACTGTAAAGAAATAATTACGATGGCTGATCCAACCTCACAGTTAGAGGCGTTACGTGAGGTTATGGATCAACTTCGCTCACCAGGTGGATGTCCTTGGGATGCCGAACAGAGCCATGAAACTCTTTTAAAATATTTATTGGAAGAGTCATATGAATTTATTGAAGCGGTAGAAGAGGGCGATCGCCAAGCAATGCGCGAAGAACTTGGAGATGTTTTGCTTCAAGTTTTCTTCCACGCGAGAATGGCTGAAGAACATCCAACCGATCCATTTAACGTTGAAGATGTTGCCAAAGTTGTTGCCGAAAAATTAGTGCGCAGACATCCACATGTTTTCTCTGATGTAAAAGTTTCTGGCAGCGCTGAAGTATTAGAAAACTGGGAGGCTCAAAAAGCTGCTGAAAAGGGGCGCGTTTCAGCAACCGAAGGCGTTCCACTTGGCCAACCCGCTTTAGCACTTGCAACAAAATTGATATATCGGGCCCAGAAATATGGCCATCAAATTGCGATTGAACATCCACTCAAATTGGCGCCTGGAACAACTGAAAAAGAATTGGGTCAGGTACTACTTGGAGTTCTAGACCAAGCACTCGCCCTCGATATCGATCCCGAAGCCGCTCTGCGCTCGGCAATTAAGGGTTACATCAGCGAAATTAAGAAATACGAGTCCAAATAGCCCGTTAGAATTAGCTCTAGAAAACAATAAATATAAAGGAGCACCATGGCGCTAATCGAGGCAGTCCACGCACGCGAGATTTTAGATTCGCGCGGAAATCCAACTGTTGAAGTTGAAGTAGTTCTCGAAGATGGTTCAAGTGCTCGCGCAGCCGTACCAAGTGGTGCATCTACTGGAGCATTCGAAGCCGCAGAACTTCGCGATGGTGGCAAGCGTTACCTTGGTAAGGGTGTTGAAAAGGCCGTTGAATTTGTTAACGATGAAATCGCACCAGCAGTTTCTGGCTACGACGCACAAGACCAACGTTTAGTTGATCAAGAGATGATTGATCTTGATGGTACAAAAAATAAGAGCCGCCTTGGTGCAAATTCAATCTTAGGTGTTTCACTCGCAGTTGCTCGCGCCGCAGCCGAATCATCTGATCTCTCTTTCTTCCGTTACATCGGTGGGCCAACAGCACACACACTTCCAGTACCAATGATGAACATTCTCAATGGTGGTGCGCACGCAGATACCAACGTTGATATTCAAGAATTTATGGTTGCCCCAATTGGCGCCGAATCATTTAAAGAATCACTTCGCTGGGGCGCCGAGATTTATCACAGCCTCAAATCAGTTTTAAAACAACGTGGCCTTGCAACAAGCATCGGTGATGAAGGTGGCTTTGCGCCAAACCTCGATTCAAACCGTGCAGCACTTGATTTAATTCTCGAAGCAGTTACTGCCGCCGGCTTTAAGCCAGGCAAAGACATTGCACTTGCAATGGATGTTGCGGCAACTGAATTCCATAAAGATGGCAAGTATTCCTTCGAAGGCAATAAGCGTTCTGCCGATGAAATGATCGCTTATTACGCTGACTTGGTTGCTTCATACCCAATCGTTTCGATCGAGGATCCACTTGATGAAGATGATTGGGAGGGTTGGGCAAAGATGACCGCACAACTTGGATCCAAGATTCAAATTGTTGGCGATGATCTTTTCGTAACAAATCCAGAGCGCCTTGAAAAGGGAATCAAACTTGGAACTGCAAATGCACTTCTAGTTAAGGTAAATCAAATCGGAACTCTGACTGAAACAATTGATGCCGTATCACTTGCACATCGCAGTGGATATCGTTCAATGATGAGCCACCGTTCTGGTGAAACTGAAGACACAACGATTGCTGATCTTGCTGTCGCACTTGAGTGTGGTCAGATTAAAACGGGAGCACCTGCTCGAAGCGAGCGAGTTGCTAAGTACAACCAACTACTACGCATTGAGGAAGAACTCAGCGATTCTGCGGAATATGCCGGCCGCGCTGCATTCCCACGTTTTAATGGCTAAAAGAAAGAGCAGTACATCGGTCCGCTGGTTAGCGGTCGTAACTCTTGCATTTATCTTTGCCATAACTCTTGCACCACCGCTTCAACATTACTTCGCCCAGCGCGCACAAATTAATTCCTTGCGCGCCCAAGTTAATGACAGCAATAACGCACTTGAGAAAGCGCGCGAAGAACTCGCAAAGTGGAACGATCCAGAATATGTAGCAACTCAAGCAAGAACCAGATTGCACTTCGTATTTCCCGGTGAACGCCAATATGTTGTTTTAGATGTTCCAAAGTCAGATTCCGAAGAGGCTGGACCAGCAGCACCGATTTCAACTCAAATACCAAATGGACTTCCTTGGTATGGCCGGCTAATTGCTTCGATTACAACAACAAATATAACAAAATGAACGAGAAGCCAACTCAAGAGGATCTCGATGTAATTCAAGTTCAACTTGGTCGCACACCAAGAGATGTTCACGCGATTTCATATCGTTGCCCTTGCGGAAAACCAGCGGTTGTTGCAACACCACCAAGACTTTCTGATGGCACACCCTTTCCAACTTTTTATTACGCAACTTGTCCAAAACTTACTGGTGCGATTTCAACCCTTGAAACAACAGGCATGATGGCAGAAATGCAGGATCGACTAGCCACAGATAAAGACTTGGCCGCCGCATATCAAAGCGCCCACAAACAATATGAAGCCGCCCGTAATGATTTAGGAATGGATGTTCCAGAAGTAAAAGGAATAACAGCCGGTGGTATGCCAGATCGCGTTAAATGTTTACACTCACTTGTTGCACATTCATTAAGCGCTGGTCCAGGTGTTAATCCACTTGGTGATGAAGCTTTAGCGGCGCTACCTAAATGGTGGCTAAGTGATCCATGCCAGATAACAGATGGGGAAAGTAAATGAGTCGTGTAGCCGCAATTGATTGTGGAACTAATTCAATCCGACTCTTAATCGCAGATATCACTGGCGATAATTTCCAGGAGATCACCAGAGAGATGGAAATTGTTCGACTTGGCCAAGGCGTTGATGCAACTGGAAAATTCGATCCAGAAGCTATCGAACGCACACTTGAAGTCACAAGAAAATATGCCGAAATAATTGCAAGCAAAGGTGTAGAAAAAATTCGCTTCTGTGCGACATCCGCCACCCGAGATGCAAGTAATCGCGATTTATTTATTGACGGTGTTCGTGAAATCCTTGGGATCGAACCAGAAGTTATTCCAGGAACTGAAGAAGCCGCACTATCTTTTATGGGCGCCACAAAAGGTTTAGTTCACACCGAATCTCCGTACCTCGTAGTTGATATCGGCGGCGGTTCAACTGAGTTTGTTCTCGGTACAACCGATGTTGAATATGCAAAGTCAGTAAATATTGGTTGCGTCCGAATGTCCGAACGACATTTGAACAAAGCACCACAAGATCCACTTGCAGTTCAAAAGGCCATTGCAGATATTGATGATGCAATCGCTGAAGCAGCATACATAGTTCCAATTAAAGAAGCCAAAACTTTAATTGCAGTTGCAGGCACCGCAACAACTGTTGCAGCCGCCGCACTTGGACTTAGCGAATACGACAGACATGCAATTCATCTATCGCGTATCCCAGCGGCAAAAGTTATTGAAATTGCACAGATGTTCTCGCTTATGTCTCGTGAACAAATAGCAGCACTTGGTTATATGCATCCAGGCCGCGTAGATGTAATCACAGCAGGATCACTTGTTTTATCCAGAGTAATGATTGCGACCGGAGCAACTGAATTTGTTGCATCTGAATCCGATATTTTGGATGGAATGGCTTGGGCACTAGACTGACGCTTTCCTAATTGGCCCCCGTAGTCCAATGGCAGAGACAGAGGACTTAAAATCCTTCCAGTGTCGGTTCGAGTCAACTTCTTAAACACTTTCGTGCGTAAATTCTCCCGCTAAATCAGGCTAATTACAACCACCACTTTTACAGTGGATACACAATGGATACATAATCCAAGTGGATTTAAAGTTGGCTATGAGGTTATCCCTATAGTCTAAGCCTCATAGCCTAAATCCAAGTATTCGCTAGTGCTCCTACTTTGATTCCTCTGTCTCTGCTTGTGTTTGATACTAAGTAGAGCAGCAAGTTAATTATGGTCTTAGTAACCTGCATTGATAGATGGCACCATCAGTATCAATATCTGAACGAGAGAGTCTTCCATCGGCGGATTTTTGCAAGTTGGTTAAGTCATAAATACCGTTTAAACAGGTGGAATATTCGGCAAGTTTCACAGCATCATATTGTTTAGGAGCGCTTTGCGCTGAATGTGTTGAGAGCGTGAGGACTAGAAGTCCCGCGAGTATTGCGATTAGGTAATTCTTTATATCTTTCATTCCGAAAGGCTAGGCTAATTAGGCAGTGTTTAGAAGGTTTTGACCCAGGGTTATTTAATTTGAGCGTGGCTTATATGTATACAGTCAGACAAAAATTTTCTGTTATAAAGTTTTGCACGTTCGTGGATAAAGGCTTTCTTCTATTGCCAACAAGGGCTAGTCTGTCTAAATGAATCCTAGAGACTATTGGGAAAAAATTGATAGGAAAACCAAGCAGAACTTAATTGCAGCATTGGTAGTGACCGTATTAATTGGTTTCTTTATGATGCAATCAGAAACTACCACCCCCGATAATTCAGGTTCAGCGTCATCGCCTAGTGTTGCTGCAGAAGCAGATACTTCTTGGATTCCAAATGAGTACATTCAATATTCAGATTCACTTGCCTGGAGTTTTCCTAAACAAACCTGCACCCCTAGTTTTACTTATTGCTTTCAATATTCTTTCATTAGTAAAAATGGTTGCCCAAGTGGATTCTATGCGGCAATCAATTGGAAGGATAAATCCGAGGCAGTAGTTGACTATACAAATGAAACTTTGCCAAGTTTGCAGCCTTTACAAGTTGCTAAATTAACATTTCAGTTTACAACACCAGCAGAAACAAGTTTTGGCGGACTTGATGTTGCGGAAATCCGATGTTACTAATATTTAGCCTGGGTTAATTCAGTGAAATCAAGTTCAGATTTTCTGCAATATTCCTCTAACTACATTCGCATTAGTGCTATTTTTTGATATGGGATTTTTTGGTGCAAAGGAACCTAAGGTTCAAGTATTGAAGCAAAGTGCTGGAAAGTTACTCTTGAGTTTTAATGAATTTATTGAAAATAAAGTTGCTGCCCAAGAATACGCAAATGAGTATGCTCACATCGCTCCTAACCGACTTGAATTTATGGACCGAGTTCAATTATGGGAAGGAATCTATATCCCACTTCGGGAAAAGGTTGGCTGGGTCTTGCTGAAAGGGAACTACAAGGACAATTGGGCAGACGATAGATTTAAAGTTGAATGGCAGGCTGGAGATGACGTAGTTGTGGCGACTCAAGATGATTGGGATGGCTCTGTAAGTGAGCGGATAAAAAAGAAAAAATAGATAGACCATTTACTTCCAGGTTGAGAGTTCTATAATAAATTATGAAAAATATACGCCCTATGGGGTGGGTCATAATTGTCTTAAATGCGTACTTCTTCATTAATTTCTTTATGAGTTACGACTCAAATGATAGCGATACTGTAATTGGTTTAAGTTTTATGTTTTTAATTTTTTGGTTAGCGATTTTAAATACATTTCTTTATGTTATTTATAGAGTTACTGGTAGTAAACAGCGACAATGCCCTGGTTGTGGAAATAGAGTTAAAAAAGGACTAACTGTATGCCCAACTTGTAAATTCAATTTTCTCAAGAATGCAAAGGAAATCTGATGAAGAAATTATGTGGAGTAATTCTCGCTTCTAGTTTGATTTTGGTATCAACACCTGCCATTGCGCATAACGGAGTCATTCACAAAACTCCCAAGCGTGGTCAGTTCTGCCCTAAAGCGGCTATCGGTCATAACCACACTGGACTTAAGTGCACTTCAGATGGAGTCAGGGCAAGATGGAAATAATCTAAGCGTAGGTAAAAGTTGTTGTGTTGAGTAACCTAGCCCTATGAGGCGGATATTGGTTGTAGTGGCTTTGGCAATCGCTTCTCTAATACCCATAACTGCCCCAAGTAACGCAATCACATTTGGCAAAGAAGTAACGAATGCTTCAGATTCTTATCCATCTGTTATTTCTATTTGGATAAAGGAAAGTGCAGAAGACATAGCGCAATTCATTTGCTCTGGAACTCTCATTGAAGACAGAATTGTTTTAACAGCCGCTCACTGCGTTCTGGATAAATCTTATTTTTATTACGTAAAATATGGTGCGGATTTATTAGACGAAGAGGCACCGTTGCTGGAAGTCGCATCCACTTGGCGCGACCCGCGATATAGCGAAAGACAAGGCGTAAATGACATAGGTCTATTGCTGCTAACTAATCCTTTGAGCGGTGCAATAACTACTGCACTTCCTAGTTCTGCGGCAATAAAGAAAATTCTTGCAGCAAAAGGTGTAAAACTAGAAGTTGTAGGTTGGGGCAAAGACCAAAATTCAGAGCGAGCAACATATATAAAGCGTGCATTTGTAGATGACCAGATAAATAGGGTGAAGAATATAAAGGGTTGGAGAAAAGACGTTTGGATAGCAGTCGGCAAATACAACAGCAAAGAGAGAGTTTATGCGGGTGCCTGCAATGGAGATTCAGGTGGACCACTATTCGCGAAATTAGGTTCTAAGACTGTTCTAGTTGGTGTAACAAGTTGGGGAGCCGAGGACTGTGAGTTAGGTTTCCCTAGCATTTACGTGCGCCTTTCTTATTACATTTCAAAAATTAATTCTGAAGGTATGGACACGCTCTTTAAAAATGAAGTTAAACAAAATAGAGCAATGCCTAGTGCCCTTACAGAGCCTAAAATTACTGGCACGCCTGCAGTCAACAGCAAGGTTCAATGTGACCCAGGAACTTGGTCAAGTAATACCATCAAAGTTGAAACTAAATGGAGCACGAATCAGAATTGGACATTTACTGATGTGACTAATCCTGCCTTAAATTTAGGAGATTCAGTAGAGCGAGATACCCAATTGACTTGCACGATAACCGCATCTAGCAACAATGGTGAAGTTGTAAAAACGGTTTCAGTATTATTGCCAGGAAAGCCCACTTACAGTGGCTACCTATCAATTAGCGGTTTGAGTACTTATTCAGTGGCAAAACCTGGAACCGATGCAACTTGTGGTGGAATAACCTGGAACAAGAAACCTGATACCGAAGAAATCAAATGGTTTGGTGGAGATACTTACGACGCTAAAAACCCAGTTATTTCCACTAATAAAACTTTGCCAATCACTAATGAGATTATTCTAAACTATGCAGGCAAGACTCTATCTTGCATTATTATTGCAAGAAATAGCGGTGGAATTGCAGTAGTTATGGCGAATGTAAAACTTCCTGTTCCAACCAAGCCTTCTACTCCTTCTCCCTATATATCTGGAATAGGGGGGTATCCAACATTAGTAACTGCTGGAACGGTGGCAGAATGCGGTGCATCACTTTTTAATATGGACGATACAGTAAGTTACCAGTGGGGCTATGGGACTGCATACACTAATTCATTAACTAACTTCATAGGTAGCGGTTCTACTCTGACCATTTCCCAATCAATACTAAACGCTATAAATGGGAAGTATTTGATTTGTCAGGCAACGGCTACAAATATTGCAGGTTCTTCAAGTGGATATACAAGTAAATTAATTACAGGTGCAACACCAACACCAACACCGACACCAACACCAACACCAACACCAACACCAACACCGACACCAACACCAACACCAAGTGCCACACCAACACCAAGTGCCACACCAACACCAAGTGCCACACCAACACCAAGTGCCACACCAACACCAACTCCGACTCCGACTCCGACTCCAAAAACAACGTCTTTCAATCTAAGTATCTCAACCTCTGGCAGCAACCGTATTTTGAAAGCAATTCCAGATTCAGCATTCCCAGCAAACTCAACACATTGTTTGCGTGCTGGTGTCACAGCATCTAGAGTCGGTGAAACTTTTAATTGGGGCAGTGATATTCAGATGGCTGTTTGTTTTAAACCAGATGACGCTGTCAATAATAGGGCTAATGGTGTTTGGGGTTACCCAACAGCAGATGCACTTCAACTCAGTCCTTACACTCTAAATCCTGCACTCTGGTCTGTAACTTATGGAAATCGTGGTGTTCCTGAAGTGTGGGGAGTGGGGGCGGTTGGTGGTCCGATTAATCCAATTGCCTGGACGGTAGAAGCACCTGATGGCAGTAGATGGCAAAGTAATTGGCAATTGCTTAATTCATCCTAGGCAGTCAGTCTGCCGCCCCCTATCTGTTAACTGATTAACTCAGGTTAATGGCACTTTGATTCCATTTAAAATCAATGTAAATCAATCACTTTTCACCTGGCTTTGGAGCCAGGCGCCTTGTTAAATCTATTGTTAGTTAATTGTGAAATCGTTAAATTACTATGCTTTTGGACTTCCGCTCATTTAGATTCGCCGAAGCCCAAAAGCGTAGGCGGATGTTTAATTTATATATCCATCCTCAATCCTTCCCCTACGGGGAATGATGTATTCCAGGTGGGTGAATTACGTAGTAAGAGGGTAGGAATACACCCGTACATTAAATACACCCTTAAGCAACCTCTCTAATTACTAAGGAATCTCCCGCCACAATTTTCTTACCTTGAGTTTTAAGTAAGCCTTGAATTCCAAATCGCTTAGCCATAGAACGTCCTGCTTTTGCATTCGCACTAAAACCTAACCGATGGAGTTCTCTACCAACACTGGACCAATTCTTCATTTCTTCTGGATTGCAATCACGAAGTAGTTGCCTAACCAGGTCAGGACTATTTCTCTCAGTGGCTTTATCTTGCTCCTTAATTTGAATTTCTTTACTCCCTACTTCAAATGGTGTCAGAACTATTCGGAGAGATTCATCGCCTCTTGAGTTTGAAGATATGTCTAAACGGCGTGAACCGTTGGCACCTTTTTGGTAAAGACGTAACAGACACCTCGCTTCTCCTTCAAGGGCAACTGAATGCGCTGCCCTACCTCTACTACCTTCACCCTTACCTGCTTGCGCCAATACAAGCACTGCTATACCAAAATCTTCATAGATTGGTCTTAATAAGTTTGCTAACAAAGCGAAGTTGTTTGCATCATTTAGTCCAAGATTTCCAGCCATACCGTATAGATGGTCCAGGACAAATAGGGTTATGCCTTTCTCTTGCATATCCAAAGCAAGTTGCCACCACAATGAATCATCAAGGCTGCGAATTGGGTCATATAAAATGATGTTCCGATTCGCCGAAGTCTCTAGCCTTTCTCTTAATTCTTCTTTCCAACCACCGTCATATCCCATCCAGGCTACTTTGTGAGCCCCCTGGTTAACCTCCTTATTGAATAGAGGTGTGCCGTTTAACAGTGAGTTCACAATGTGTCCTGCCAAAGTTGTCTTACCGTGCTTAGGTTGTCCTGACAAAAGTGTTAACCAAGGACAAACCAGTCCGTCAATAATCCAGGGAGTAGGTTCATCAGTTTTTTCATCAATCCAGACAGACTTAATTAAATTTTCTTGCATTACAAATGCTCCTTTTCGTGAAGTAGTAATTCAGCAATAATTAATTGGAATATGGGTCGCAAAAGAGCACTCAAGATTTAAGTGATTAATGGACCAACCTGTGCGAAAACTGGCTCAACCAAAAAGGTGCTTTGCCAGGATACTGAGTCTACCCAGGAATGATTACTTATGGAACTTAATCGCATTCAAGAACGAACTTCTAGGAACCCTCTCCAGTTTCAATACTGCAAAAATATGGATTCACCATTTCTGATGGGTCTGTGAACGACCAGTTCCGACAGTGGGCAAAGTTGTCGCATTCGCCATTAGAGTTCTAATTTATTCCTACTTTTCGATACTTGCAAACTTAGCATCTAGGGCGTGTCAACTTATTCGCACTTTAATCAAGCACTGCGTCAAGGGCAGACGCCGCTATTCTTAACGGTTCTTCTGCCGAATGGACATAAAGACGAGAAGTAATGGCACTTGAAGAATGTCCAAGCGACCTACTGATAGTTTCAATTCCTATTCCTTGGGAATACATAAGAGTTGCAGCGGTATGGCGGGCATCGTGAAGCCTTTTAGGGGCAACCCCGCAGAGTTTTAGCGCTTTCTGCCACTCGTCATAATCAGTTTGGGCAGAACGTGGTGTTCCATTATTTCTAGGGAAAACTAAATCCCAATCTTCCCAACCACCATCAGCCTTAACAAACATTTCTCCAACAAGATTCTTATGGGCAAGCAATGCGTTTCTAGTTGACTCGGTAAGAACCAGGCTTCTTCTAGAGCGTTCTGTCTTAAGACTTGAAAATGCTTGTTTCCCATCAATAATTTGAATCTGAGTTCTAATTTGAATTAGCCCAGTCTCTAAATCAACATCTTGCCAACGCAAACCCAGCGCTTCTCCCTGCCTCAAACCACATATAAGTGCCAGATGTAATCGGGCAGATAGATAAGTTCCTTCATAAGTTTTAAGTAATCTCTTTACTTCTTCCAGAGTTAGTGGGCTAATTTGGCGCTCTGCGCCCTGAGGGTTCTTAACTTTTCTAACTGGGTTGGACTGAATAGAACCTAAGTTCTCTGCTTCGCCTAAAGCAATTGAAAGCAGGGCTCTTGCCTGTTGTAGAGAGCGAACACTTTGCCCAGAATTTCTCATCTGGGACAGAAACCAAGTGATTATTTTTGGAGTCAACTTTCCAATTTGATAATTGCCTATTGACGGATTTATGTGATTCATAGTTAGGGAGCGGTAGCGCTTGTAGGTTGAATGGGCAATGTTGTGTTTGTGTTCGTTATCTAACCAATTTAATAAGTAATCAGCCAACTTTAATTTCTCAAGACTTTCAGAATCTTGAGTTCGCTTTATGCTCGGTAGTTGGGAGAGTTTGGCTTTAGCCAATTGCCTAGACTCTTGAGCAGTTCTTGCCATTGCAGTAACAACATAACCATTATGTTTAATAACAGTTCTGAAAGAACTGCCTACTTTAAATGTATAACCCTGACCATTTGCTTTCTTTGCCATATCAATTCCATTTCAAATACCAATGGCGAATGCCATTGTGGAGAGTGATATGAAGTTGACTTTTAGCGTGGATACAAAATGGATACACATTTTGAATCTATGGTTGGATTCAAGGCTTGAAGGGGTGTGCAAATCTACTTTTTACGCCTAGTAGACTGCTCGCACTACCTTCGCCCCCGTAGTCCAATGGCAGAGACAGAGGACTTAAAATCCTTCCAGTGTCGGTTCGAGTCCGACCGGGGGCACCAAATTAAAACCACCTGATTCTGAATTGTCATCATCGGTTTTTACTCAAATCCGACTGTTTGTTCAGTAAGTAGACCTCACGGGAGTTATGTAATCCCTAAATACACTCTAACCTTGTCGCTATGTCACTTCTCAATTTTGAGCCCTCAGGCCGTGAGCCAAAGGGTGGAAAGAAGAGCCTGAAATTAGTTTTAGGAATCGGTGCCCTCGTCGGATCAATCGCACTCGGATCAACTCTTGCCGCAAGCATTAATTTAAATTCTGGCGCGCCTGTTGAATTTGGTCAAGGTGTAACCCAGACAACTTCCTGTGATGATGAAGTAACTATTACTCCTTTCTCAACATTTGTTAATGATGAGGAAAGTGCTGATTTCCTATTTACCTCATTCTCAGTTACTGGTATTTCAGCTTCCTGTTATGGCAAGACCTTCACAATTAAGGCCTATAGCAATAGCGATAATTCACCACTCGATCTCTACGCAACTGATGGAGTATCTGAGCCATTTAGCGAAGTCCAAGTACTAGATACTGAAGGAAGCTTTAGCTTGGTTGAGGCAGGCTTGCTTTCAGACGATATTGAAGATGTGTCGACTGGTTTCAAAGTAACTATGGTTACCGCAGGTCCACCAGCAAGTGCGGCACTGGCATCAGCGCAAGATGTTGATCGAATAACAATTGAGAGCAAAGATTCAACAGAATCAACCCCAGTAACTTATTCAGTCGGTGAGCGTGGACCTGGTGGGGGAATTGTTTACTATGTCTCAGCCAACTTCTTCACCTCGACTGGCTCTACCTGCGATACGCAATGCAAATATCTTGAGGTTGCACCTGCCACCTGGCAAAGTGCGGGAGCAATCGTTGAAATTGACACTTATTATCAATGGTCGAGCAATGATTCTGTCGCCACTGGGCAAGATTTACAAAATGGAAATAACGAAGGTTTTTCTTCAGATCAAAAAGCCAACTGGCAGATCGGCAAAGGTTTTTACAACACCAGTGTGATGAAAGTTGCTGGTGCTACATCTGCCGCCCAAGCCAAAGTGCTTGCCTACGCAGGAGGCTCTGCCCCCGGCCAATGGTTTATTCCTTCAATGAATGAACTAAACGAATTATGTAAATATGCAAGTGGCCAAACAACAGGTGATCCAAAAGTGGCTTGTGATAGCAGTGGTAACTTAAAAACTGGAACTGCAAATGATCTTGGAGGATTCATAGCTTGGACCTACTACTCCTCGTCTGAGAGCGGTGCGACCTTCGCGTGGCTCCAGTCCTTCCCTAATGGTGGCCATTACACGGGCAACTACGGTAAGACCGAATCCTACTACGTCCGGCCAGTTCGGGCTTTTTAGCCCTTCGTCTATTAACCAATTCATCTATTATATTTTTAAATTTCAAAAATTCGAGCCAGGACTTAAAATCCTTCCAGTGTCGGTTCGAGTCCGACCGGGGGCACCAAATTGAGTAATTGCTACTTAACTTCGTGCATAAAGTATCGATTCAGAGAGTTATATAACCTTTAAATACACATTAACCTTATACCTATGTCGCTTCTAGGTTTTGAGCCCTCAGGTTCTTCGCGCACTGGTTCAAAGAAGCCCTTTAAATTAGTTTTAGGAATCGGCGCACTCGTTGCAACAATCGCACTCGGATCAACTCTTGCCGCAAGTATAAGTTTAAATGGTGGTGGCCCAGTTGAATTCGGTCAAGGTGTAACTCAAACAACGGCCTGTGACGACCAAGTCAAACTGACTCCCATTTCTTCTTTCTCTAATGATGAAGAGAGTGGCTTTAAATTCACTGCAATTACGCTCTCTGATCTAGATGGAACTACTCAAACAGATGTAACAGATAAAGGATGTGCTGGAAAGAGCTTCACCATAAAGTCCTATGACTCAGGTGGAAACCTACTTACTCCAAGCTATTCGATCGTGCTAGATATGGGTGGCAACTTCTCAAGTCCAGATGGAAATACCGATGGAAATGGAACAGAAGGTGAATCCGATGGTTCAGTGAAGTTAACTTTTGACTCACCATCTATCGATGCCGAGTCGGTATATCAAATAACAATTGAGAGTAGCGGTGTTGCAACTGGGCAAATTGCTGATGGATTAATCGCTGATTACAATCTTGCTACAGTTTCTGTTGACCAGTACACAACTTTCATTAGCAATTCACAAGGCGGCCCACGCTTAAATCTCCAAAATGGTACGCCAGAATTTTCAAGTGCGAACGGCGGCCAACTCCATTTGAATTCTGGTGGCCCGGGCAATATTGCTGAAACTGAGGACCTAAGTAGTTTCTTCTTGAATCCATACAGATTAGATAAATCACTTTTTATTTGGATCAAACCTATTTCTGATGGAAATGTCGTTGTGGAGTACGGAGACACAAGTCATGGGTGGAATGACTCACAAATTGAAATTGTTAACGGATATATAAACTTCAGGCTTTGGAATTTTTCACAAGATCATTTTCCAGATGTCATTGGAAGCACCAATATTTTGGATGGCAACTGGCATCTAGTTGGATTTACCTATGACGGAACTACGCTAACTGGGTATCAAGATGGAAACGTTGTTGGCACTGCCGCAGTTAATCAAAATGATTCCGTGTCATATGGGAATGATTTGTATTATGGACTCGGGGGATCTGCCAGCCCGATTGGCAACATTGAACAATTAAGTGATTTCTGGTGGAGCAGATTCTTGGTCTATAACAAAGCCATTTCCCAAAGCACTGCCAGCGCCCTATTCGATAATACAAAGGGCGTATTCGGATATTGATGTTCGGTTTTTACTCAAAATCGGGGTCGATAGAGAAAGTTTGAGTTGAAACTTGTCACTACGGATTATAAAATTTCCACTATGTCACTTTTGAATTTCAATAAATCTGAGCCTAAACGCAGCGGAGAAAAGAAGTCTCTCGCAATCCTCGTTGGCATCGGAGCACTTGTCGGTGTAATCGCACTCGGTTCAACCTTAGCTGCGAGCATAAATCTAAACGGTGGTGCACCTGTTGAATTCGGTCAAGGCGTTGCTCAGACAACCGCTTGCGACAGTGATGGAATCACGTTGACTCCTGCCTCGACTTTCTTTAATGGAAGCTATGAATATTATGGCGCCGAGTCAACTTTCTATTTCTCATCCCTAAGTGTTTCTGGAGTTAGTGATAACTGTTCTGGCGTTACCTTCAAGGTGCGCGCATATATGAATGGAAACGATGAACCGCTGTATTGGCCAGCGGCCCCTAACGAAGACTCTTTCGAATTTGGATTTATTGTCAATGGTGATTGGACATCTGTTGATAGTTGCATGCGTTTAGATAATCAAGTCACAGGTATTTCAAATAACAACTCAGTAACAATTGATTGGACAGATTGCGTGCCTAGCGATGCCGCATTTGCCGGAAGCGTTGATCGCATAACAATTGAGAGTTCAGTAAATCCAAACTCTGGAGTATTCCCAACGTCAAGTTCTACAACCGTGTTAATGGACAACGCAGTTGAAAATTACAATGGTTGGTTTGATAACTGGCAATTAACAAGTGGCGCAACTCAATGGATTGCTTTCAAGGTTCAATCTAGCAGTCCGGCAACTGTTACTAAGGTTGAATTACAATTGGGATCACTGTTGGGCGGGGATCTTTCTGGTTCTACAGTTGATTTCTACAGCGATGGATCTTTGGAACCAAATAGTGATTCGCGCAAACTGGGCACATTGACATACTCGAGCATTGTGAGTTCTGGATCTGATAACGTTGCAACTTTCACTGGCTCGGTTTCAATCCCAAGTGCTTCTACATATTGGTTCAAATTCGGTAATTTGAGTTCGCCAACAACCGTCTGGTACAGATTTGGTGGCGTAGACAATGCAACGGGAAACTGGACTCCATATCAAGGTACTGGTGATTCCTACGATTTCTTTGACGGAGGAATCACCGGGGACCCAGGCTATTACCCAAGAGTTCGGATAACTGGCGTACCAATTGCTGACTAAGAGTCGCTCTCTTTAGTAACTTTAAGGGAACTTTAAGTTTGTGAGCGTGGAATTACGCCCCGCTCCGGGCGGCTGGAATAGCCAACTCTAAAAATCCGTTTATTCTTAATGCACGGATTTATCCAATCCGACCGACTAGCTAACAGGAGAAATAATGCAGAGTTCGAACCCAGTTTTCAAACGCGGATATGCCGCTATCGAAAATCGTGGCGGAACAATTGTTGCCCCATCAACAGAAGAATTAAATGATCTTTATAACGCACCTGCTGCCTCTTCAATTCGCACAGGACGTATGACTATTGATGATGTTGTAGCTCGTACCGCACTTCTATTTGCTGTTCTAGTTGGCGTAGGAAGTGTTGCATGGACGCTAAAACTTGGTGGCGGCGCACTTCTAATTGGTTTCCTCGGCGCAATGGGACTTGGTCTATATCTTTCGTTTTCACAGAAAGTTAAGCCAGCTCTAACAATCACTTATGCTGCGCTTCAAGGTTTAGCACTCGGAACACTTAGCCAAATGTATGAAGCGGCCTATGACGGAATTGTTGGACAAGCGCTTGTTGCAACGATGGCTGCAATCGCTGGAGTGTTGTGGGCATACAAGAGCAAGAGAATTCGTGTAACCCCTAAGTTCACTCGTGTACTTATGGGCGCGCTTTTTGGTTATTTGATTCTTGCTGTTGGTTCTTTCATTGGATCATTCTTCGGACTTGGTAATGGAATGGGCCTCTACGGACTTTCTGGCTTTGGTCCACTGCTTGCAGTTGGCGGCGTAGCACTTGCAACATTCTTCCTCGTTCTAGATTTCGATCAGATCGAAAAGATGATCGCTAGTGGCGCACCACAAGAACAATCATGGCGCGCTGGTTTTGCACTAATGGTTACAGTGGTCTGGCTTTACCTAGAAGTATTGCGTTTAATCTCAATTCTTCGTCGTGACTAATTAGCTATTTAGCTTTCTAGTCTCTGGCATCTTTGCTGACAGCAGCAGTGTTAATGAAAACACTGCTGCTGTTGCTATGAATGCTGGGCGATAAGAATGAGCATCTACTAACCAGCCAAGAAGAACTGGGCTGACGATATTTCCAAAATCTCCGGCCATCTGGAATAACGCAATTACGCGGCCACCCTTGCCACCGAATAAGTCACCAACCACTGCAGATGCAGCAGTTCCCTCGAAGGCGCCACCAATTCCGAAGAAGACCATTGCAAGGAAGTAATACCACCAGTGCGAAGAAATAATTATTGTTGCCACACCAGATAGAAGTGTGAATGAACCAAGCATTAGAGCAAATTTGCGACCTCGAAAATCTGAGAGCTTCCCAACATAAACAAGAGCAATACCTTGTACGACAGCAGCGATAGTAAAACCGAGGCCAAGGGTTGTGTTTGATGCACCAAGATTTTCTTTAGCAAAGAGCGGAAGAATGGAGTTTCGAAGCCCGAAGAGAACCCAATTAGATAAGAAAGAAATCGCCATCGCAGCGATATACGGATAACTCTTAAGTGCATCTCTCAAAAGAATTCGGTCAGAAGGATCTTGGTTATTTGTTATTGATTTACCAAGTTGGTTCTCGGCCAAAAAGAATGATGTAACAAAAGCTGCGCAGATAAGTGTGAATGCGTAGGCAAAGAATGGAACACGTAGCGAAATAATTGAAAGGATTCCGCCAACTGCGGGGCCGGCAATACCTCCGATAAGAAATCCACCGTTAAATGTGGACTGTGCACGTCCACGAATTGAATCGTCTACGGATCTCATTAAAAGCGAGCTCGCTGAAACCGAGAACATTACAGAGCCGATTCCACCAAGTGCGCGATAAGTTAGTAATTGCCAGTAAGAATTAGCAAGGCCAGATGCGAAAGTAGAAATAGCAACAATTAGTAGTCCAGTAGTTTGAACGCGTCGCTCACCAAATAAATCAATTAACTTTCCAGCGGGCAGCCCCATCGCAAATCGTGCCAGAGCAAAAGCAGAAATAATTGCACCAATTTGGGCATTATTTACCTCAAAGGTTTTAGCAAAAAGTGGAATCGCGGGAATGATCATTCCGTAGCCAAGTGCAACAAAAAAAGCTACTACCGAGAGAACATAAACTTCTCTCGGTAGTAGCGCTTTAGAACTTTTTTTATTAAGCAATTGCCTCGCCCGCGGCCTCTTCTTTCGCTGCATGGTGCGCTGCACCTGTACGAAGGGGAGTTTCACGGAGTAAGAAGGCGACTAAGAATCCAACTGCGGTGATAGGTGCAGCCGTTAAAAAGACGGTGTGGAAAGAGTTCACAAATGCATGAACAATTCCAGCTTGTAGTTCTGGTGTGAAGGTTTGAAGAACAGCCGTGTTCTCTTTGAGTGCGGCAAATTTTTCAGGTGTAGCACCAACTAGGGCTGCAGGATTACTGGCCTTTAGCTTTGCGATCTCAATTGGCAAGTTATGAGTTAACTGGCTGGCATATACCGTTCCAAATAGCGCGACTCCGATAGTTGCACCGATAGAACGGAAGAAAGTATTGGCACTTGTAGCAACGCCCATATCCTTGAATTCAACTGAGTTTTGAAGCGCAATAACAATGGTCTGCATTGAGAAACCGAGTCCAGCACCAATTAGGACTGCATAGATTGATAGCTTCCAGAAAGGTGTGTTTTCAGTAAGTGTTGAGAGAAGTGTGATTCCAACAGTCATAAGTGCAAGTCCGATTATTGGATAGCGCTTGTAGTGCCCGTGTTTTGAAATCAACTTTCCGCTTGTAATAGACATTGAAACGATACCAATCATAAATGGAATCAATTTCAAACCAGCAGATGTTGCGGAATCGCCCTTAACAACTTGTAAATAGAGCGGCAACATAACGATTGCACCGAACATGCCGGCACCGATAATGAAGCCAAGAATTGAGGTAATGGTGAAAGTGTGATTCTTGAAGAGTGTAAGTGGCAAAATTGGCTCCTGAGTACGGCTCTCTTGGAATAGGAAAAGAAGAACTAATACCAGAGCAATTGATAGTGAGGTAATTGTTTTCGATGTTGTCCAACCATCTTGCGGCCCATAGACCGAGATTCCTAGAAGAAGAGCAGAGACGCCCGTTACTAGAAGTAGCGCACCAAGATAATCAATTTTATGTTCACGTTTAACCTTAGGAATATGAAGTGAAATCGAGGTAATAATTAGTGCGGCAATTCCGAAAGGTAAGTTGATGTAGAAAATCCAACGCCAGCCTGTAACGCCGAGAATTTGTGCATGATCTGAGAAATATCCACCAAGAAGTGGACCAGCAACAGATGAGAGTCCCCAAACTGCTCCGAAATAACCTTGATACTTTCCGCGTTCGCGAGGTGAAACTAAATCCCCGATGATTACGAAGGTAAGTGACATTAAGCCACCTGCGCCAAGTCCTTGAATTGCACGGAAGGCAATTAGTTGAGTCATGCTTGATGCAGCACCTGCAGCAAAGGATCCAATAAGGAAGGTAATGATTGCGAATTGGAATACTGGGCGGCGACCATAAAGATCTGAGATTTTTCCATATAGCGGAGTCGATGCAGTTGAAGTTAAGAGATAGGCGGTAACAACCCAGGTGTAATGGGCGAGGCCATCGAAATCTTCGACGATGCGCTTTAGTGCGGTTGACACAATTGTCTGGTCAAGGGCGGCGAGCAACATTCCGACCATGAGTCCGCTGAGGACGAACATAATTTCTTTATGCGTTAGAGGTTTCGGGGCAGTGTGATTTTTTTTAGATTCATTAGACATGAGCGCAAGGTTACTACGCATCAATATAAGTAGAGTATTAAGGTAGGCATATGAAGAGCATTGTTGCCCAAGAGTTAGTTAAATCATATGGAAAAGGCGGGGTTAAGGCCCTCGATGGCCTAAGCCTTGATGTCGAAGAGGGCACAGTTCTTGGCCTCCTTGGACCAAATGGATCTGGAAAAACGACGACTGTTCGCGTACTTGCAACGCTGTTAACACCAGATTCTGGAAGTGCAACAGTCGCAGGAATTGATGTTTTAAAACACCCTGATGAAGTTCGAAAAGTTATTGGGCTATCAGGCCAATATGCGGCGCTAGATGAAACGTTAACTGGTTGGGATAACTTAACTATGTTTGGCCGGTTGTATCACTTGAATTCAAGTGGCGCGAAAAAACGTGCAGAAGAGTTACTTGAACAGTTTTCACTAACCGATGCGGCTCGTCGCCCAATTAGAACTTACTCTGGTGGCATGCGCAGACGTTTGGATTTAGCCGCATCGTTGATAGTAAAACCAAAAGTACTTTTTCTTGACGAACCGACTACAGGACTCGATCCCCGTGGTCGCATGGAGATGTGGGGCGTCATTGATGAACTTGTTAAAGGCGGCGTTACTTTGCTTTTAACGACCCAATATTTAGAGGAAGCCGACCAACTCGCAGATTCAATTGCAGTAATCGATTCTGGGAAAGTTATTGCTCGTGGATCTGCAGATGAATTGAAGAACCAAGTTGGTGGTGAGCGCCTAGAAATTACTGTTGAAGCAAATCAAATTGCTGATGCCACAAGATTAGTTGAACAAGTTACGGGAGTGAAGCCGAGCGTTGATCATGGAATTCGAAAAATTTCAGCCCCAGTGAGCAATGGCAGCGCATCTTTGATTCAAGTTCTTCGTCTGCTTGATGAAGCGAAGATTCATCCACTCGATATTGGACTTAAGCGACCATCGCTAGATGATGTATTTATTTCACTGACTGGGCATGTTGCCGAAGTAGTTGTTGGACTTGAAGTAGGAGGAAAAAATGCTGCAAAGCGTAAGTGATTTCCTTGTTATAACTAAGCGCCAACTGCTTCAGATGATTCGAATCCCTGAAGTTCTAATCTTTGCAACCATCCAGCCAGCGATGTTTGTACTTCTATTTCGCTATGTATTTGGTGGTGCTATCGATTCTGGTGTTGAAGGTGGTTATGTTCAACTTTTAATGCCTGGAATCTTCGTTCAAACTGTTGCATTTACCCTTGCCGCTACTGCAGTTGGGCTCGCTGCAGATATGCAGAAAGGTTTGATAGATCGCTTTAGATCTCTTCCTATCTCTCGTTCTGCCGTTGTAATTGGTCGCACCGTTGGCGACACCTTGCAGAATGTTGTAACGCTAATTGTTATGGGCTTAGTTGGCTTTCTAGTTGGTTGGCGTCCAAGCAGTGGCCCTATAAAAATTTTCCTCGGCTTCTTATTCCTACTCGCCTTTGGATATTCGATGTCTTGGATCGGAGTAATAATTGGACTCTCGGTTCGCGAAGAGCGCGTTGCCCAAAATTTAGTTTTTATGACGGTATTTCCACTGACCTTCTTATCAAATGCTTTCGCACCAACAACAGGGATGCCAAAGATTTTGCAATATTTTGCCGAATGGAATCCGGTCTCAACGATGGTAGCCGCTTGTCGCGAACTCTTTGGCACTGAAAATGTTTTTGGCGCGACGGCTAATTCTTGGCCAAGTCAGAATCCAATTTTGATGTCGCTTATTTACATGTTCTTACTTGTTGCGATTTTTGCACCGATTAGCGTGCGTAAATATGTAAGAGTAAGTAAGTAGCGGATTAAAAGAAGTTCTGCGCTTCTAGAACTGCAACGCTTATCTCACGGCCATTCGGCGCTGTGTAGGTAACCGTTTCGCCAATCTTTGCGCCAAGGACTGCGGCTCCAAGTGGTGACTTTTCGCTATAAACATCGACATCGCCACTAGCAATTTCTCGTGAACCAAGAAGGAATTTCATCTCATCGCCAGCAATATCAACTGTTACCAACATGCCAAGTCCAACAACGCCTGATTCACCAACTGGTGGATTTCCGATATGTGCATTTTCTAACATGTGCTTTAGTTGACGAATTCTGGCTTCAGTCTTTCCTTGTTCATCTTTTGCTGCGTGGTATCCGCCATTTTCCTTCAGGTCGCCCTCGGCGCGCGCAGCTTCAATCTTCTTAATAATGTCAGCACGACGCGGCCCTTCAAGTTCTGCTAATTCCGCAGCAAGGCGGTCAGCAGCCTCTTGGGTAAGCCAGGTCTGTGTAGGTTCAATAGCCATAAGGCGAGGAGTTTACAACTTAAATCATATTTAGATAGTCGTGCAGGATTCGACCTTGGCATTTACTGCAGCAAGACGCGTAGGGATTTGAACAATTCGCGTCGTATTCGTGACGCCTTTCGGGATTGGATCATCAATCTGGCCAACAATATTTAAGCCATAATCTCGGGCGCTCAATCTGCAGATAACTTCACTCTTTGGGTTCTTAATCTCGACTGAGTAGCGAATCTCAATGCTCTTTGCATCTACTTCTCTAAAGGAGATAAGAGTTGATTTAATCTCTGGATTAGAGAAATGGTTTGCGGTCCAAATCAACCAAGCACCACCAATAACTGCAAAGGCGATAGCGGTGAGAAGCCACTTAGGAGAACGGTGCTCGGCAATCCCATAACGATTTCTTAAATATGGGTCACTTTGAAACGGCTCGGTCATAGGTACAAGTCTACGTATTCTCAATACAATCTGCACATGAACGGTAGAACAACGATCGATGTCGGAATTGCAGGCTCGATAACAATGATAATTCTGGCAACGGCGGTTACTTTACTTCTCGTGAACTTCTATCGCAGATTTAAAAAATTGTCCGACCGCTCATCCGACAGCAATGAAGATCAGTAAAGGTTTTATCGCCCAACTTGTTGCGGCCCTCTTAATTTCCATAACTTTCATGGGGCTAGGTAATTGGCAATTAAACCGGGCCCATGATGTAAAGATTGCAAAGCAAATTGTTCCAGATAGCGCTCGAATTTCGCTAGAAAAAATAGCAGCGACTGGTTCAAATTTAACCCCTGATGCAATCAATCGCTTAGTTAGCGTTTCTGGAAAATATCGAGAAACTTTTCTCGCACCGAAACAGCCAATAACTTCAGGGGATAAAAAGTCAATTGTAAATCTAGAAGTTAGATTGCTGGAACTTCCTAGCAATCGCGGAATATTGATTGTGCGCGGTATCGAAAGTTTGGAAGAACAAGAAATTATTGGTGAAGTAAAAGTTAACGGTCGGCTTTATCCAAGACAGACTTCAGATGCAACCCGAGCAATTAATGGCGAACTCTCCAGGATTGATCCTGCATTAATTGTTAGCAGAAGTAATTTAGAGCTTTTCGATGGCTTCATAATCGCTACCTCAGAAGCGACGAAATTCGGGCAAGAGATATTGACGACCAGAGTTCCAGCGCCACAACTTAAATCAAAAGTTCCTGGAAACTATTGGCAGCACATCTCGTATGTCTTTGTCTGGTGGTTAATGGCGCTCTTAGTTCTGCTCGCGCCTTTCTATAATTCGATGAAAGAGCGAGAAAGTGGCGGTAAAGTTCGGACATGAACCAATTAAACCCACGCCAGGCCGCACTCAATGGAGCGATGACCCGCTTTCGAATCATGGCTATTTATGCCGGTGTTATGTCACTACTACTCTGGTTCGTGAATGTTCCTACGCATTACCTAATTTTCAAAGATGCATATCAATACCTAAGTTGGATCTCACTCCTTCATGGATTTACCTATCCGATTTATGTTTTAGCGGCCTTCCATTACTGCATAAAGGCTCGCAAATCGCTGGCTAGCACCATCCTCTTGATACTTGCCGGAACGCTTCCCATCGCATCTTTTGTTGCAGAACGCCGCGCAGTCAAAGAATTTAAAGCGCTTAATTAAGTTCCATAATTTAACTTCATGGCTAATTCAATTAAGGGGCTAATAAAGCCCGTAATTAAATCGGTCCTATATCCGCTCTATGAACGTCGGATTTTCTCTAAGTTAGACTTTGCACAAACCCCGCGTCATATCGGAGTTATTCTCGATGGCAATCGCAGATGGTCAAAGGCGAACCCGGCAACCGATGGAGATATCTCAAGCTCCCGGGGCCATAAAGCTGGGGCCGAGAAAATTATTGATCTACTTGATTGGTGTGAAGAGAGCAAGGTTGAAGTCTTAACTATCTGGCTTTTATCGAATCAGAATCTAACTAGGCCAGCCGAGGAACTGGAACCACTTCTCAAAATAATCGGTGACACCGTTAATGATTTAGCTAATCGCAGACGGTGGGAAATCCGACCAGTAGGTTCCATGGAGCTCCTGCCAAAAGAGCTAGCGGCGCAATTAACCGATATTGCGGCCAAGACCAAGGGAATTAAAGGCGTCGTCATAAATGTGGCCATCGGATATGGCGGGCGAAGTGAGATTGCAGATGCCGTTAAATCTCTAATTAACTCACCTGCAAATTCCGGGAAGAGCGCATCTGAGATTGCTAACTCAATCAACGTTGATGAAATAAGCCGCCATTTGTATACGGCAGGGTTACCTGATCCAGATCTAGTAATCCGTACTTCTGGGGAACAACGCCTTGGTGGCTTCTTGCTTTGGCAGAGCGCCCACTCAGAGTTCTATTTTTGTGAGGCCTATTGGCCAGATTTTCGCCGAATTGATTTCCTTCGCGCCCTTCGCGCCTTTTCACAACGCAACCGAAGATTTGGTAAGTAATTCATTTTTAATTAAGCGTGTCGCAAGGGTTCTATAGGCGCAAGGTTTTACCTTTTAGCCATAAGTACCCCTAATAAAAACTAAACAGAATGCGAGCGCCAATTGGCCGATTCCGCACGTAATCCGCGCATGACCTATGTATTAGATACCAGCGTCTTGCTCGCAGACCCCGTGGCACTTACGAGATTTGCCGAACATGAAGTAATTATCCCAATCACAGTAATTGGTGAGTTAGAAACAAAGCGCGACCATCCTGAACTTGGTTACTTTGCCCGCGCCGCTCTTCGCACCCTTGATGATCTGCGGATTGATCACGGGCGGCTAGATGAAGATATTAAGTTAAATGATTTAGGTGGCACCCTTAGAGTCGAATTAAATCACTCTGATTCCTCTTCGCTGCCATCTGGCTTCTTGCGAGATGGCTCAAATGACTCTCGAATCCTTTCGATCGCCAGAAATATGATGGCTGAATCAAGAGATGTCGTTCTAGTTACAAAGGATCTACCGCTTCGAGTTAAGGCCTCATCGGTTGGCGTTAAATCTGAGGAGTACCGGGCCGAACTAGCGCTAACAAGTGGCTGGACTGGAATGGTTGAGGGAAGCGTTGCCGGCAACGTTATTGATTCGTTGTATGAAGTTGGCAAGGTCGCTCATGATTTGGGGAAAGAGTTTCCATGCCATACCGGAATTGTTCTTCACTCCGATAAGGGAAGTGCACTTGCCAGAGTAACTCCAGATAAATCGCTGCAACTAGTTCGGGGGGATCGCTCCGCTTTTGGTCTCCATGGCCGAAGCGCCGAACAGCGAGTCGCACTAGACCTACTTTTAGATTATGACGTAGGAATAGTTTCATTGGGCGGTCGGGCTGGAACCGGAAAGAGCGCGCTTGCACTTAGCGCTGGCTTGGAAGCGGTACTAGAAAAGCGCCAACATAAGAAAGTTGTAATCTTCCGCCCGCTTTATGCCGTCGGCGGCCAAGAGCTTGGCTACCTTCCAGGAAGTGAGAACGAGAAGATGTCGCCTTGGGCCCAAGCAGTCTTCGATACTTTGGGCGCCCTGGTCAGCCAACAGGTCATAGATGAAATTATTGATCGCGGACTAATCGAAGTTCTGCCCCTTACCCACATCCGTGGTCGCTCGCTTCACGACTCTTACGTCATTGTTGATGAAGCCCAGTCGCTAGAGCGAGGAGTTCTGTTAACAGTTCTCTCTCGAATCGGCCAAAACTCCAGAGTGATCCTGACGCACGATGTCGCACAGCGAGATAACTTGCGAGTTGGGCGTCATGACGGTGTCGTCGCCGTTGTCGAGTCCCTAAAAGGTCATCCACTCTTCGCCCACATCACTCTGACCAGGTCAGAGCGCTCGCCAATTGCCGCCTTGGTGACTGAAATGCTGGAGGAGCCAGTCAACTTCAGCCAGTAAAAAGCCAGCAAAATTAGGTAACGGACATAACTGATATATCGGACATCACTCTATCTGACCTGCACTTTTAGATAGCCCCTTTACTGTGATTATTATCTTTTTTGCGACTCACACGCCTTTAAATTTGCCCGAGCTCTTCTCGGATGCGATGGTTTTGTCCTTCCCCCAAGTCACTAGCCCATGTCGGGCGGGTGCTTCTTGCCCGAAAAGGCGGGAATTTAATTGATAGGTGAGAAAGGAGGGGTGACATGAACAAGATTTTTAGATCGACCAGGCTGGTTCTTAGCACCGCCTTCTTTATTGTCTTTATTGGGTCTGTAGATACAACGTACGCTCAAGGTAATTTCGACCAATTTGTCTCAGTTCCAGATAACTTGCCGGCCCTGACTGTCGCTCCGGAAAACCCAGCCCCTTCCGAAAATGGAATCACTCTTGATCTAAATGGCGTGGCCTCGGTAGATGCCAGTGCAATCGCGCTAGTTTCGCTCGCCGCTCGCCAAGTTGAAATGGCCAAGACTCCTAAAGGCGCAAAGAGCGTTGCCAAAGAATTGATTTCCAGTTCGACCTCTAAATATAAGAAGTGGGATAACACCAGACAATTTACCTGCCTAACCAAACTATGGAATGGCGAGAGCCACTGGAATTTCCGGGCCCACAATTATCGAAGCGGCGCCCATGGAATTCCACAAGCGTTGCCGGCGATAAAGATGGAGATAATTTCAACTGATTGGCGGACCAACCCGGTCACCCAGATTAAATGGGGGCTGTCATATATCAAGGCCAGATACCAGACCCCTTGTAATGCGCTCTGGAAAAAACAGCGCTCCAATTACTACTAAAAAAGGCTTAAGAATTAATTAGGTGCTCTACCAATACTTATTGGTTTAGAGGTCTCGGCAAAGAAATCATTTCCCTTATCGTCGACAACAATAAATGCTGGAAAATCTCGTACTTCGATCTTCCAAACCGCTTCCATTCCTAGCTCTTCATAATCCAAAACCTCGACCTTAGTAATGCAATCTTGAGCAAGTCTTGCGGCCGGTCCACCGATAGATCCAAGGTAGAAGCCACCATTATTTTTACAGGCATCAGTAACCGCTTTAGAGCGATTTCCCTTTGCCAACATAATCATTGAGGCGCCAGCCTTCTGGAATTGATCGACATATGAATCCATACGTCCTGCGGTTGTTGGTCCAAATGAACCAGATGCATAGCCAGCAGGAGTTTTGGCCGGACCTGCGTAATAGATGGCGTGATCCTTTAAATATTGTGGAAGTTCTTTACCGGAATCCAATAGCTCTTTTATCTTGGCATGTGCCAAATCGCGAGCCACAATCAGCGTTCCATTTAAGGAGAGGCGAGTCTTGATTGGGTACTTAGATAGTTCTTTTAGAACTTCTGCCATTGGCTGATTCAAATCTATATTTACAACGTTATCGTCGAGATGTTCATCGGTTGTATCCGGCAGGAAGTGCGCAGGATCGCGCTCTAAAACCTCAAGGAAGATGCCCTCTTTAGTGATCTTGGCCTTGGCCTGGCGATCTGCTGAACATGAAACCGCAATCGAAATTGGAAGTGATGCGCCATGGCGCGGAAGCCGCACTACACGAACATCGTGACAGAAATATTTTCCACCGAATTGAGCGCCAATTCCTAGGGTGCGAGTTAGTTCGAGAACCTTCGCTTCTAATTCAACATCGCGAAAACCATGGCCAGTTTTAGCATCTCCACTTCGAGGTAGTTCATCTAAGTAATGCGTGCTGGCAAGCTTTGCGGTTTTAACAGTGTGCTCTGCGCTGGTTCCACCAATAACAATTGCTAAGTGGTACGGCGGGCAAGCTGCGGTGCCGATGGAGCGAAGTTTTTCATCTAACCAATTTATAAATGAAGTTGGATTTAAAACTGCTTTCGTCTCTTGATATAGGAATGATTTATTTGCACTACCGCCACCCTTGGCGATGAATAGGAAGTTGTATTCATCTGAGTGCTGGAAATCTGAATAAATTTCTACCTGTGCTGGCAGATTGTTTCCGGTGTTCTTCTCTTCCCAAGTATTTATTGGAGCTAACTGTGAATAGCGAAGATTAAGCGTTGTATATGCGTCATACACACCTTTTGAAATTGATTCGGCATCGTCGGCGGAAGTTAGAACGCGCTGACCCTTCTTTCCCATAATTAGCGCAGTTCCAGTGTCCTGACACATAGGCAGAACTCCACCTGCTGAAATATTCGCATTCTTTAAAAGATCTAGGGCTACGAAGCGATCATTTGGTGATGCCTCTGGATCCTTCAAAATCGAAGCAAGCTGGGCCAAGTGTTCTTCGCGCAGATAATGATTGATATCGTGAATTGCTTCGGCAGTTAACTTCTCTATTGCTTCTGGTGTGACTTTTAAGAATTCTGCACCATCAGCAGAAAAAGTTGATACCCCTTCAGTTGAAACCAAGCGATACTTAGTTTTATCTGGCCCAATTGGCAAAAGATCGCTGTAATTAAATTCTGGCATTTACTTTTCAGATTCTGACTTTGCTGCTGCAAGTTTTGCTTTGGCGCCATCAAGCCAGCGCTGACAAATCTTTGCAAGCTCTTCACCGCGCTCCCAGAGCGCTAGCGATTCTTCAAGAGTTGATTGGCCAGACTCGAGGGTAGAAACCACCTCGGCTAATTCATCGCGGGCTTCTTCATAGCTTAATTTTTTCGGGTCTTTAGCTGCAGCCATATTCGTAATCTACTCCGTAATTGCGTTAACTTCGCCATGCGCCAATCGCAATCGAAGTTTGTCGCCGGACTTTAATTCACTTGCAGTGCGAACAACCGAGCCATCGCTCTTCTGGACTACCGAATAGCCACGGTCCAAGGTTGCTTGTGGCGAGAGGGTGCGAACTTGAGTTCGAAGGCCGCTAATTTCTTCTTTGGCGATTGCAAGTGCGCCGCTCATGGCGCGATGCGAACGGGCAACAAAGCCTTTAATGATTTCAAGGCGGGTAGTAATTATGGTTTGGGGTTCGCGCATTATTTGGCGCTCCATAAAGCCCGAAATCTTTGAAATTTCAAAATCAATTCGGTTTTGGATAAATCGATTAGTGCGATCTTGTAGATTAGAAATTCGAGCTAACTCTTCATCCATATCTGGGACCACTCGTTTTCCGGCATCTGTTGGCGTAGAAGCGCGCCAATCTGCAACTAAATCAAGAAGAGGTGAATCTTTCTCATGACCAATTGCACTAATAATTGGAGTTTTGCAACTAGCGACTAAGCGGAGAAGAGATTCATCCGAGAATGGAAGTAGATCTTCAAAGGAGCCACCGCCTCTGGTAATGATAATTACATCAACGTTTGGATTAGCTTCAAGATCAAGCAGTGCTGCGCTCACTTCAGAAACCGCCGCTGCATTTGCAACTGCGACTTCACGTATTTCAAATTGCACACCTGGCCAACGACGTTTTGCATTCTCAACTACATCTTTTCCGGCATCGCTATTGCGACCACAAATCAGTCCGACCACATTTGGTAAAAATGGCAGTGGCTTCTTACGCCCCAAATCAAAGAGACCTTCCGCTGCTAATAAATTCTTAAGGGCCTCGAGGCGTGCCATTAATTCACCAACGCCCACTTGGCGAATCTCGGAAATATTAAATGAGAGCGAACCATTTTTAGTCCACCAAGTTGGCTTTGAGCGAATAACAACTCGGGCGTTCTGCTCTAGCGGTGCAATTGAATCAAATACGTTTTTGAAGCAACGAACTGAAATACTCATATCTGCGCTGGTGTCTCGAAGGCGCATAAAAATTGTTGGCGAACCGGGCCTTACATTTATTTCAGAGAGCTCGCCTTCGATCCAGACCTCGTCGAGGGAATCAACGATGGCACCGATGCGTTCAGATATGGCACGGACGCTAAATGGCGTCACGGAAGTAAAAGAAGATTGCGAAGGATCTGGCACGAGTCGATAGTAATCGGCTTACCAATTAGGATTGGGAAATGGGAAAACGGGTCTTACTGGCGGCTCCTCGTGGATATTGCGCAGGTGTTGATCGCGCGGTTGTCACCGTTGAGAAAGCGCTGGATCTATATGCCGCCCCGGTCTATGTCCGTAAAGAGATCGTCCATAACAAGCATGTGGTCTCAACTCTTGAAGCCCGCGGCGCAATTTTTGTATCTGAAAATGATGAAGTTCCAGAGGGCCAGACCGTTATTTTCTCGGCTCACGGCGTCTCACCTGCGGTTCATGAAAGTGCCGCCCAACGAAATTTAAAAACTATTGATGCAACTTGTCCGCTTGTAACAAAGGTTCATCATGAAGTTAAACGATTTGCAGCTGACGATTTAACTATTTTATTAATTGGCCATGAAGGTCACGAAGAAGTTGAGGGAACTGCTGGCGAAGCTCCAGATCGAATTATCTTGGTTGATGGCGTTGATGGTATCGATGAAATAAAAGTGCCAGATGAAAATAAAGTGGCTTGGCTTTCTCAGACCACGCTAAGCGTTGATGAAACGTTAACTACGGTTGCAGCCCTTAAGAAGCGCTTTCCAAATTTGATTGATCCACCGAGTGATGACATTTGCTATGCAACTCAGAATCGCCAAGTAGCAATAAAAGAGATTTCGCCTAAAGCAGATTTGGTTTTAATCGTTGGTTCTAGGAACTCTTCAAACTCAGTTCGCCTAGTTGAAGTTGCCCTTGAATACGGCACAAAAGCTGCTTACCTAATTGATTATGCCGCGGAAGTTAAAGATGAATGGTTTGATGGAGTTGAAGTAATTGGCGTATCTAGTGGCGCTTCAGTTCCAGAGATTTTAGTTCAAGATTTGTTGAAGGAGTTAGCAAAGCGTGGATATGGTGATGTTGAGACTGTTACTGCAATGGAAGAGCATCTCTTGTTTTCGATTCCACCAGAGCTTCGCAAGGATTTAAAAGCAGCGCAAAAACTGTAATTATTGGCGTGAATATTTGCGCAAAAGTGCAAAGTGCGCAGCCCAGGCAATAACTGCTCCGGTGATTAACCAAGGTGCTACAGCCGATAGAGTGGAAATTAGTTCGAGCCCAACCTTCGAAGGTGCAAAGCCAGTACCGCCGATTGTTGCCATAATAAATAGCGTTGAAAATAAGAGGGCGATTGGTGGATTTACAGCGTTTGCAAAAGAAGTTCCAGGACGTCCAAGGTATAGACCACCTAGAAATGAAACTAAAATAGCAAGGCCAGTAAAGAAACCGACTTTTGTAACTGTGTATTCAAGTACTTCAAAGATAAAGATAAGTAGAGATTGCAGGATAACCACACCGGGCACGGTAAGGCCTCGACCTTTAACCGCCTTTGATCTAACTGCATCCAAGGAGTTACTCATTTCTCGTCATCCTCATCTGAAATCTCTTCGACCTCAATAAAATCTTCTGGCGCATCCAAGGCTAATTTACTCTCAAGAACTCGCAAGTTTTCGGATACCTCAGGGAAAGCCTTTAGCGGTTTCCCAGAAACATCGAGAGACTTCATCTTCTTCGCTGCGCTAAGTACCGTAGTTTCGGCGGTAGGAATCATGTCGTTGTAAGCCTTAAGCGTGCTCTTTAACCGATCGCCAACAGTCACAATCTTGTCGTGCAGCGATGAGACATCGCGCAAGAACTTAACTGCCAGACTCTGAATCTCTTCAGCATTTGCGGCAACGCGATTTCGACTAAACAAATAACCGACGGTGCGAAGTAGCGCCATCATTGATGTTGGCGTAGCAATTGTTACACCTAGACGGAATGAGGTTTCAAGGAAGTCAGGAATCGCTTTGACCGCTTCAATGAAGATTGCATCGATTGGTGCGTAAAGTATTACGAAATCTGGTGATGGTCCGCGCTCGGCATAATTGCGCTTTGAGAGCGCTTGGATATGGGCCAACAAATCTTTTGAATGTTCAACCAATAATTCTTTGCGCAGAACATCATCTTCAGTTTCAAAGGCCTCGTAAAATCTCTGGAAGGGAAATTTGGAGTCAATATAAATAACGCTGCCACCAGGCATATTTATTGTTACATCCGGAATAGCGCCAGAGTCACCAATTTTTTCAGATGCAGATTGTCTAGTGAAATGTTCATTCTCAATTAGACCAGCGCTCTCCAATAATTTTTCAAGATGGGCTTCGCCAAATTTTCCTCGGGTTTGAGAGCTTGCAAGAGCGCCGGCAATCGCGCGGGTTTGCTTAACTAAATTTTCATTATGTGAAGCCATTGATTTAACTTGCTCGGTAATCTCAGTTTCGGCGCGAACTCGGCGCAGATCTGCGGCACCAGCGGCCTCAGTTAACTTTTCAACGGTCTTCTTCATCGTCTCTAACTCATCAGTTAGTTTTGTTGCGGCGGCAGTCGAATTTCGCTCGCGTTCTAACTCTGATTTAAGATCTTTAATTAGTGGATTATCAGCCGAATCCGTATTAGATCTCCCACTTTTGACGAGAAATCCAATGAGAGCGCCGACAGCCAGCCCGATTATTACGCCCAAAATTACATCCATGCCCGTATCGTGGCAGGAAGCACTGACAAACCCCCGTAGGCTCTACTCCTTGTGAGCCTCTCTATTGGAATTGTCGGACTGCCAAATGTGGGCAAATCGACCCTTTTTAACGCTCTGACCAAGAACAACGTTCTAGCGGCGAACTACCCCTTCGCAACTATCGAGCCAAATGTTGGAATGGTCGGCGTTCCAGATGCCCGCCTTCCTAAACTTGCCGAAATCTTCGGCTCAGAAAAAATCCTGCCAGCCGTTGTCTCCTTTGTTGATATCGCCGGAATTGTTAAGGGTGCATCCGAAGGCGCTGGACTTGGGAATAAATTTCTTGCAAACATTCGCGAGACCGATGCAATCTGTCAGGTCATCCGAGTTTTCAACGACGAGAATGTAATGCGCGAAGGTGAACGAGCCGCCGCATTTGTTGATCCAGCTTCTGACATCGAAGTAATTAATACCGAACTCGGACTTGCAGATTTACAGACAATTGAGAAAGCAGTTCCCCGATTAGAGAAAGAAGTGCGCATTAAGAAGGAAGTTGCGCCAGTTCTTGAAGCGGTAAAGCAAGCACAGGAAATCTTAAATTCCGGCAAATTACTTTACGGCTCAAAGGTTGATTTAACTTTAATCGCTGATCTTCATTTGATGACAGCAAAACCATTCTTATATGTTTTCAATGTTGATGCTGCAGAACTAGCCGATGTTGAACTTCGCAAGAAGTTATCCGCAATGGTTGCGCCATCAGAAGCAATCTTCTTGGATGCTAAAACTGAGGCCGAACTTGCTGAATTAGATGATGCCGATGCAATGGAGTTATTATCTGCAATTGGTTTAGAAGAGCCAGGTCTTGCAACCTTGGCTCGAATTGGATTTAATACTTTAGGTTTGCAAACTTATTTAACTGCGGGTCCAAAAGAAACACGTGCTTGGACTATTCACAAAGGAGATACCGCACCAGTAGCGGCCGGTGTAATACACACCGATTTCCAAAAAGGTTTCATTAAGGCCGAAATCGTTGCATTTAACGATTTAATTGGCGCTGGTTCTATGGCGGAAGCCAAGGCCCGTGGCAAGGTTCGAATGGAAGGCAAGGAATATGTAATGTCCGATGGCGATGTAGTGGAATTTAGGTTTAA
>WLJX01000010.1 GCA_009701575.1 Actinomycetota bacterium | reverse complement strand
GCTAGTTCAGCTGCTGAATCTGCAAGTGCGTTACCGATACCTTCTGATGAAGCCTGGTTAACGAATACTGAGCGACCAGCTTGAGCAACATCTGAATCGTATGTAACAACTGTTACACCCTTCTTCTGTGCTGCCTTTAGTGCTGGAACAAGTGCATCCTTATCGTTAGCTGCGATGATCAAAACGTTGTATCCGCCTTGAACTGCTGCGTTGATTTCCTTAACTTGTGCTGCTGCAGTGATTTCTGTTGGTCCCTTGTATGCACAAGTAGCCTTCAGTTCCTTACATGCACGTTGTACACCCTTATCAGCTGCTTGGAAGTAGCCGATTGTTCCTAACTTAGGAATGTGTGCAACCTTTAACTTTGTTGCTGCTGAAGATGGTGCTACGAACGCTGTTGCGATCAATGCACCTGTTGCAATTGCTGCAAGTACTTTTTTCAAAGTGGTTCCTCTCTTACTTAGCTATAACAGACTCAACCTTTGGTTCTGTCAATCGAACTAGGAATGTAGCTACGTCTCCTAGAACAACTCTGTGAATCTATTGGGGATTCAGCCCGACCTGCAAGGTCTCTTTTATAACGTTTTCTTAACTTTTATTCCCCGCTCGCACTTTTGCTGCTTTCGCTTTGTTAATTAAAACAGGCGCTGCAACTGAGATGAGAAGCAAAATTCCGGTAACGATTGTTCGCCACTGTGCATTAATTTCACGAAGTGTTAACCATGATTCAACGCTTCCTGCGAGTAGAACACCAGCGATAACGCCCCACATAGTTCCAATGCCACCAAATATTGAGACACCACCCAATAAACAGGCAGAAATCACTAATAATTCAAGCCCAATTCCATTATCTGCTTGCGCAGTTGAGAATCTAAATGTGTAGATAACGCCAGCAACTCCGGACATAAAACCAGTGAATGTAAATACAATAATTTTATGTTTGATGACATTTACACCGGCGAAGCGAGCTGCTTCTGGGCTCTGGCCTATTGCGAGTGTACGACGACCAAATGGCGTGTTGTGAAGAAGTAAACCAAAGCCAATTCCGAAGAGAATAATGATTGGCAAGCTCTGTGGAATAAATGAAGTTCCGATCGTGTCGAAGCCAAAGCCGGTCCAAAATTCTGGGAATTCGTTAATCGTATTTGTGCCCAAAATTCCATTGGCGATACCGCGATATAACGCAAGTGTTCCAATGGTTACAGCTAAAGAGCCCAGTCCAACCTTCGTTACCAGCCAGCCATTAATAAAGCCGCAGAGAGTTCCAACTGCGATACAGATAAGTATTGCGAGCCAAATTGGGGCCCCATGTGCATATGACCAACCAAGCATTGATGAGCCAAGTGCCAAAATCGAGGCGACCGATAGATCAATCTCGCCGAGAATAATTAGAAAGATTACGCCGAAAGCCATGATTGTAATTTCACTTGTGTTCGAGAAGATCTGTGAAACGTTAATGCTGCTTAAGAAATTGTCTGTAGTTAAAGAGGCAGCAACCCAGACAACGGCCAAGATTATTAGAATTGAGGTATCCCAAGAAAAACGTAATTTAAGTTTCATCGTGGCTACGCCCTTTCCTTTATTCGCTGAGCCAGTAAGGCGTTTTCACTCTTTCGCGCCAGAGTTCGGTCAGCATAAATTGCAACAATTAATAGCAGACCGTTAATCGCTGATTTCCAAAATGCATCTACGCCAATCGCCGCAAGGCCACCCTGAATTGTTTGTACAAGTAGCGCACCGATTGTTGCGCCAACTGTTGTTCCAGAACCACCAGCGATTGTTACGCCACCAATAACTGCGGCTGCAACAACTGCAAGTTCTTGACCGTAGAAAGCTGTTGAGTCAACTTGAGCGAAGCGCATTAAGTAGAAAACTCCGGCTAACCCTGACATCGCACCTGAGAAAACAAATGCGAGGAAGGTACGGCGGAAAACTTTAATTCCAACAAGATCTGCTGCATGTGGATTTGATCCAATTGCATAACAATCGCGACCTGCTTTGCGATACTTCATAAACCATGCGGTGATAAGCATCGCAAAAATAACTAATAAGAAAGTGAAAGGCATAATGCCGAAGTAAACCTTCTGACCGAGATCTAGAAGACTTGGTGGCATTTCTTGAGCGTTGTAGTCAACAGAGTTTGAGATTACATAAACGGCGCCACGGACGATGTAAAGCGTGCCCAGTGTTACAACCAGGGATGGAAGCCTTAGACCAGCGACTAGAAGTCCGTTTAGAACTCCAACAACCATTCCAATAATTGGTCCGATGATGAAGCATTGAACCCAAGTAAATTCTGGATGCTTTGCACAAAGATCAGCGATAAACCATGCGGTTAATCCAACAGTTGAAGCGACCGAAAGATCAATGTGGCGCATAATGATGATTGGAGCCATGCCGATTGCAAGTAAGGCAACAACGGCGGTTGATGTGAATAAATCACGAGTTCCATCGCCAGTTAAGAAGCGCGGATTAATAATTCCGGTTATCGCAATTGTCACGATAAGAATTAATCCAAGACTGCCTTCGCGACCACTTGGCTTAAGACGAGATAGAAAATTCACGGTTATGCACCCTTGCTTCCGGTAGTTGCTGCAGCAATAACTTTTTCTTGAGTTGCTTCCTTGCGAGAAAGTTCAGCAACTTGATGACCCTCACGCATTACGATAATTCGATCTGCCATACCCAATACTTCTGGAAGTTCAGATGAGATCATCAAAACTGCTTTTCCTTCTCCAGCAGCGGCATTAATTAATTTATGAACTTCGGCCTTTGTTCCAACATCGATTCCACGAGTCGGCTCATCAACAATCAGAATATCTGGATCAGTTGCAAGCCACTTAGCAAGAACTGTCTTCTGCTGATTTCCACCAGATAAAGACTCGACTGGGTTTGATGGGGCGGCATATTTAATGCTTAACTTTTCACGCCAGGTTTCGGTAAGAGCTCGCTCTTTCTTAAAGTTCAAAAAGATCTTTCCCTTAATGCGATCGAAAGATTCCATTGAAATATTGCGATCAACTCCGGCAATCATAAAGAGGCCTTGTTGGCGGCGATCTTCTGGCACAAGTGCAATCTTCTCTGCCATTGCCGCAACCGGTGAACCCTTTGCAAGATCCTTGCCATTTACCTTTACTGAACCTGTTGTGTATTTATCAATACCAAAAATAGCGCGAGCAACTTCAGAGCGACCTGATCCGACGAGTCCGGCTAGGGCAACAATCTCGCCATGGCGAACTGTGAATGAGATATTACGGAAATATGCAGGGTTCGTAAGGTCCTTAATTTCAAGGGCAACATCCCCAATTTTATTCTCAGTCTTTGGGAAGAGCTCGGTCAATTCGCGACCAACCATCTCCTTGATGACCTTCTGCAAATCAGTTCCACCTACTGGATTCTCGCTAACTGTCGCACCATCGCGCATAACAGTTATGTAATCTGAAATTGCAAAGACTTCATCAAGTCGGTGACTTACGAAGATAACTGCCTTATTTGCAGCCTTCAAACTCTTCATAACAGTCATCAAACGTTCTACCTCTGAAGCTGAAAGCGCCGCAGTTGGTTCGTCCATCAAAATAATATTTGCATTCATTGAAAGTGCCTTCGCAATTTCAACTACTTGCTGATCCGCGATTGAGAGTCCACGTGCTTGACGCTTTGGATCTAATGGAACTCCAAGTTCAGCAAATAACCGGGCGGCTTCGTTCTGCGCTTGGGCCCAATCAATAGCAACACCCTTCATTGGTTGGCGACCAATAAACACATTCTCTGCCAAAGTTAAATCCAAAAATAGTGAAGGCTCTTGATAGATAACTGCGATGCCTTGTTCGATTGATGCTTGTGGTGAACCAGTTGTGAATGGCTTGTCACCAAGTGAAATTGTTCCGCCATCATTGACGTGAACACCTGCAAGAATTTTTAACATCGTAGATTTTCCGGCACCGTTTTCACCGAGCAGTGCATGAATTTCTCCGGCGCGAATCGAAAGATCAGTACCACGAAGTGCAATGGCGCCGCCGAATCGCTTTTGAACACCTTTCATCTGAAGAAGAAGGTCGCCCTTTTGTGCCACTTGAACTCCACTCTTAACTTAAATTTTTTAATTTTCTGTTGGAACGATAATTAGAATCTTATTCACACTTTCAAATTCAATCTATACTGTTTTAGGAAAAAGATGGAAAAAGGTTTCGATTAGCAATAAAATTTCGGTAACAAATTGTTACAGCGGAAGACTTACATCGAAGTAGAAGGGTCGTCTCAATATATGGGCACTTATCTCGCACTCGATATGGGGGCGGAATCAGGGCGTTTGATGGCCGTTGAGATCGGTAATTCGATAAATACTCGGGAAATTTACCGCTTTGCAACTCCCGTTATTAACGATGAGCGCGGTCGTCGCTGTTGGGATTTCCCAAAAATAATGACAGAAGTAATTACCGCGCTAAAAATTGCAGCACCTGATGGTCCTTATCTTTCAATTGCAGTTGATACTTGGGGTTTAGATTTTGGTTTGCTTGATAAAGATAAAAAATTAATTGGTTTACCGGTAAGTCATCGCGATCATCGCACTGATGGCTATTTGGAAAAAGCTGCTGCAATGGTCGGTAAGGATAGATTGCATGGCGATACTGGTTCGCAACTTTTGGAAGTTAACTCTATTTATCAATTACTTGCAATTACCGAGCAGACACCAGATGAATTAATTGATGCCCAATATCTATTGCTGATGCCAGATCTCGTGTTGCATGCACTTACCGGAGTAGTAGGAACCGAATACACAATTGCTTCGACAACTGGTCTTTATGATGTTCCAAATAATAAGTGGGCCACAAAGTTGGCCGATGATTTAGGTATCCCAACTAAGCTCTTTGGCGAAGTTCAAGATGCCGGAACAATTCGTGGAACTTTAAGTAAAGAGTTGCAAGAGTTAACTGGAATTGGCCCAATCCCCTGCATCGCAACTGCAAGCCATGACACCGCATCAGCCGTTGTTTCAACGCCATTCACAGCGCCCGGTAATGCTTATATCTCTTCAGGCACCTGGTCACTTCTTGGAGTTGAGTTGAATAACTCTGTTATAAATGACTTAACTCTTAAATACCGCCTAACAAATGAAGGTGGCTTTGGTCGCAACACTAGGTTGCTCTGCAATATTGCAGGCCTGTGGTTGATTCAAGAAGTTCGGCGCGATCTTAAATTGCAAGGGATTGATTTAACTTATGCCCAACTTGTTGAACTTGCTGAAGCTGAGCCCGATAGATGGCGCACTCTCATTTTTGTTGATGATCCAGTCTTTATCCATGCAGGTGAGATGATTGCGCGCATTCAAAAATTTGCGCAAAAGACCGGCCAGCCAATCCCAAATACGCCTGGTCAATTGGCCCAATGCATCTTCGCTTCACTGGCTTTTCAATATGCCCGAATCGCAAAGGTTCTCCATGAATGCAGTGGCTTGCCGATGCCCGCGATCCAGATTATTGGTGGTGGCTCACAGAACGCTCCTCTCTCCCAATTAACCGCAGACATCTCAGGCCTTGAAGTAATTGCCGGTCCAATCGAGGCCACAGCGATGGGCAATGCAATTGTTCAAGCGATTGCACTCGGTGAAATTTCGTCGTTGGAAGATGGACGAAAAATCGTGAGGGCCAGTGATTTGAAAATAAAGAGCTACCTGCCGGACCAAGGCAGTGAAATCCGTAGTGAGATTGTGCAACTTCAAATAAGATACGAGTCATTAATTAACTAGGGAGAGAAAAGATGTCTAAATTAGCCAAGGAGTTAACCAATCTCTCCCGCAAAGCTGGTGAGCCAGCAGCAGATTTAACGATTCAGGCCGAGGGAAATGCCGCGGTTTTCGATCGCAAAAAAAATAAGTTTCTAGTTAAAGCAAGCGGCGTAATCATGGGCAATGCCAAAGATGAGGATTGGGTCTGGCTTGAACTCGGAGACTGTGTTGAAATACTTGAGGATGCTCGCAAAAATGGTTCAAGTGAAAAATTAACGGCCGCGCTAAATGCAATCCTTGCAACCTCGAAGAACGCAGATGGTCAAGTTCGCAAGGCAAGTATTGAAACTCTGGTCCACGTTGTTGCATTCCATGCAATGGAGGTTGATTGGTCACTTCACACTCACCCAACTCCTGTTGTTGCGTTAGCCGCAAGCAAAGATGGTGCAAAGCATTACAGCGGAACAGTTTTCCCTGATGAAGCAGTTATGTGCGGCCCAGTTCCATTGTTCTTACCATTTGCTAATCCTGGTTTAGATCTTGGACTTGGCGTTTATCTTGGCGTTTTGGAATACCAACAGAAGCATGGTCGCAATCCTGGCCAGATAATTCTTGGAAATCATGGGCTCTGCACCTTTGGTGTTGGTGCACGTGATGCACTTGGTGCAACTGAAATTGCAGTTAAAGCAGCGAGAATTCGATTGGGCGCACTTAGCGCTGGTGGAATTTCATTTGTTCCAAACGATGCGGCTGAAGCAATTGCCTTTCGCCCAGATGAAATCTTGCGAAAGCGCCTGCTCGCCCGTGAAGCTTTAAGCAAGTAAGAATTTATGAAATTAGCGGCTGCAACTTTTGATGTTGGCGGGATTATTTACTCTGACGATGTCTTCAAGAGAGCGATTTATGCCGCAATTGAAAACTTCGCTGGCCCGATTGACTCAGCCCGATTTGAAAAAGTTTATGACGAACATTTAAAGTCGCACTCCGGTTCGCTGCGCAGCAAGTTATGTATGGAATTCTTCGGCTCCCTTGATTTAAAGGCAGAAATTATGAAGTTTGCAACCGCGCGTTGGAACTTTGAGCCAAGTGATATCTATGGCGATGCCAAGGCTACAATTGAAGAGTTGAAAGCATCTGGCATAAAGATTGGACTTGTAGCCAATCAACCAAAATCTGCGGTCGATTCCCTAAAGCGAGATGGCATCTTTGATTTAGTTGATTTTCTTGGAATCTCGGCAGTAGTTGGTTTAGAGAAACCAGATCCGAGAATCTTTGAATTAGCACTTACCGAACTAGGAACAACTGGTCCCGAGACTATTCATATCGGAAATCGCTTAGATACCGATGTAATCCATGCCAAATCACTGGGTTTCAAAACAGTCTGGATTCTTCGCGGTGAGGCTAATACAACTCCTTCAGAAGCGGATCTGAAAGTTCCGAATATCGTTGCAACGGATTTAATTAATCTTGCAGAAAAAATTGCAAAGTTGTAAATGAAGCCCGCATTTATCGGTATTGATATCGCCACCGAATCAACCAGGGCGCTACTTGTTAATGAAAATGCGAAGATCATAGGAACTGCCAAAACAAAACTTGCCCCAGTCATTCGTGGCGCAGATGGTTCAGTTACTCAAGACCCAAAGAGCTGGGTTGTCGCTGTCGCCTCACTCCTTAAAGAAATACAAGCCATAGCTGCGGCGGCGCAAGTAGAGCCAATTTCGCTCGTTATTTCTGCAACATCTGGCACTTTCACTCTGGTAAATGACGAAGGTCAGGCAGTAATTCCAGCGGCTATGTATAACGATGGTCGTGCATCGAGCCCACTTGATCGTGCAATATTTATTCGCAAAACAGAAAAACTTGAAGGAAAGCTGCACTTAGTTCACACCCCAGAATTTGTTATTGCATCCCTATTGAAGCTAAAGCCACAAGAGATTCCTGCGGACTGGAGCCACGCACTAAAAACTGGGGTTGATCTACACTCCCAAAATTGGAAGCCAGAAATTCTCACCCAAGCAAGTGCTGAAAAGATTTCGCTCCCAAATGTTGTTGCGCCCGGAGCAAATCTTGGTGCAATCGGAAATCTAAATATTTATGCTGGTATGACAGATGGATGTACTGCACAAATTTCCGCAGGCGGCGCAGATCTTGGTTCTGCTGTAACAACGCTAGGCACAACGATGGTAATTAAATTAGTTAGTAATAAAGATGTATCTGGTCCAGGTTTCTATAGCCATCTACTTCCTAAAACTAATTGGCTAGTTGGTGGGGCCTCAAATCTTGGCGGCATCTCATTTAAAGAATTTGCAAGTGACATAAAGGCTTGGGATATAAAGGCAGAAGCACACGGCCCAGCATCATTTGTAACCTATCCCCTAATTTCAAAGGGAGAGAGATTCCCGATTGCTAATAAGGATTTAGTAAAAATCTCATCCGGTAACCCAACTAATGAAATAGATAATTACCGCGCAATCCTCGAAGGCATTGCATTCGCTGAAAAACTCTCCTACGAAATCTTGGCCAAGGCAGGAGCGCCACTGACCGGTGAATTACGAACTGCAGGTGGTGGGGCCAAATCACCAATCTGGTGCAAAATTCGTGCCACTGTTTTAAACCACCCCGTAATTGCACAGAAAGGCTCTGGATCCGATCTTGGTGCCGCTCTAATCGCAATTGCATCTATAACAAGCCCAATTGATATTGCGGCTGGAATCAGCGCAATCAAATTGCCAGCTGGTGAGACTTATCTACCTGCGCAGGAAGAGGTTGAAACCCTTGCCGCAGGCTATCTGCGCTTCAAGTTAGCGCTCGGAATCGAATAGGAATCGAATAGGAAGAGGTATTGACATATTCGATGCTCGAAAGGAGAATTCCTATTCAATGCAGGAAGGGATCCAATTTTGAGTTCAGAGCAATTCGATAGAACGCGCTTCGACCATATCGGGGTCATCACCGAAGATAAACATGGTGAAGAGAACTTCGTTGATGCGACTCGAGTCTGGGTAACTAATCCAAGGCAGCATCCAGCCAATGTTGAATACCTTCGTTACGAACATGACACACCAGTAACGGGACCAATCCGCCATCTACCGCACGTTGCTTATCGCGTCGATAGCGTTGATGAAGCCATTAAAGGCCATGAAATTCTTCTTGAACCATGGGATGTCGCTGACGGTTTTGTTCGCGTCGCATTTGTTCTAGTTGAAGGCGCAGTCGTTGAATTTATGCAATACCGAAATCCAAATGAAACCGGCTGGTTTTAATTAATAATCGATTAGCAACCAAGGAGAGAAAATGAACAATCCAATCTGTCTGAACAGCAATTCCTACCACGGCTTCACACTTGAAGAGGCAGTTACCGGGGCCAAGCGCGCCGGGATTAAACTCATTGAACTCGCTGGAGTGATTGGTTGGACTGAGCATGTTCATAATAATTATTCTGATGAGCAAATAGCAAAGGTCCTGAAATTATTGGCTGACAATGACATAAAGGCAATTGGCATGTGTGGTCACACAAACATTCAGACAAAAGAGGGTCAAGAGACTTTCAAAAAGAATCTTCAGCTAGCTAAAAAGCTTGGCGTTGGATATGTAACTCTTTCAACTGGTGAGACTCACGGCGATGAATCGGTTATTGGCGATGATACTGAACTAGTAAATATCATCCGTGACCTTGCATCAGTAGCAAAAGATTTAGGTTTAGTTATGGCAATTGAAACCCATGGAAATAACTACGCGACTGGGCAGAGCATCATCGCGCTTTTGAAGAAAGTGAATATGCCAAATGTTCGCCTGAACTATGACACTGGAAATGTAGTGTTTTACGGTGCGATCATGCCTTATGAAGATCTTGAAGCATCTACTGGTTCCATCACAGGCATTCACTTGAAGGAGAAGGCTGGCGCTCAGAATGAATGGAATTTCCCAGCAATTGGACGTGGTGATCTCGACTTTGATCGTATTCTCAAAACCCTTAAGAAGAATGGCTGTACTGCTGCACTAAGCATTGAAATTGAATTCACTCCTGCTGGTCCAAATGGTGTGGAAGATGTTCATGAATCACTTGCTTATTCAGTAGACACAATCAAACGGTTATCTGCTTAAGTTTAGGATCTAAACATGGCTTCAATTGCAATTATCGGACAGGGATATATGGGCAATGCCCATGCTGGGGCTTGGGCAAGTGCGGGACAGGCAGATTCCATTAAATACATCTGCACGCCACGTCCAAAAGAAGGCTCGGTTCCTGCAGCAAAGAACGCAAAATATGTAACTGACCTTGATGTAATTTTAAAGGATCCAGATGTTAAATACGTTTCAGTTTGCACGCCAACTCCAACACATAAAGATATTGCAGTTGCACTTCTAGCCGCTGGTAAGCACGTGCTCTTAGAGAAGCCGGTTGCGCTAACTGTTGCTGATGCGAAAGTTGTAGCTGATGCCGCTGCGAAAAGTTCTGGTTCTCTTATGGTTGCCCACGTAGTTCGCTTCTTTCTTGGCTATCAGAAGTTACGTGAAATACATGAAAGTGGTGAACTCGGTAACTTGCTCTCAGTACATGCACGTCGCTTCTCCCCTAAACCAACTTGGGCTACCTGGCTTGGTGATGAGAGTCAATCCGGCGGTATGTTAGTTGATTTTTCTATTCATGATTTTGATCAATTAAATATGTATCTTGGAAAGCCAATTGAAGTATTTGCCGCACAAACTTCACCAACAGGTCCGGCAGAAATCACTGTTAAGTATGAAGGTGGTGGCGTCGGCCAAGTTCAAAGTTTTATGAATGCGGCAGAAGGCGTTCCCTTCACTAGCACGATTGATTTACTTGGTACTGCTGGGATTGCACATTATGAATTCTCCGCAATTTCTGCGACCGAAGAGTCATCCTCCGGAAATAACGCTGGGGTTAATAGCTGGCATGTATTTTCTTCAAAAGGAAATACTGTTGAACATATTGCTACAGATGATCCATATGGCCGCCAAGTTAAATACTTCTTTGATCAAGCAAGCTCTGGTGGTAAATATGATCTATCGCCAACTCCTGCAGCAATTAGTGCTTTACAGGTCTGTCTTGCAGCAAAGGCATCCCTCAAAGAGGGACGCCCAGTTTCAATTGCCTAGATTTAACTAATTAGAACTTAACTACCTGACCAGTGCGAGCAGATTCTTCGGCGGCCAAGGTTGCTTCTAGTGCGCGCATTGCATCAACCGGGGTGCTAACTGTTGGTTGAATCCCTCTTAGTGCGCAATCTGCAAAGTACAAGAACTCTTCACGAAGAGCGCCGCCACGATAGCCATCAAACTCTGGCCAGTACGTTGTATCGGGGCTGCGAACTCCAGTTGTCTTGGTAACAATTCCAAGATTTGGAAAAGTATCTTGAATATGAATTAGACCTTCGGTACCAATTACGGTCATACGTTCATCGATATCAAATGGGGTGTGTTCTGGCATGCACCAAACAGTTTCCAGAATCGCGGTAGCGCCACTCTTGAAGCGGTACATAGTCTGTCCGATATCTGGATATTTAAGGCCACGCATATCTGTGGTCTGGGCATATGCACTAACAATTGTGTCGCCAGTCAACCACAGCATTATGTCGGTATCGTGAATTGCATCGCCAACAATAGGTCCGATCTTATTTAAGATTTCAGGTGTCCATGCTGCCGGAATATTTCTGCGAGAACTAAGTGAGAGAATTTTTCCGATCGCACCTTCGCTAATTGCCTTCTTGGCTGCGCGATAGCGTGGGTTGAAGCGAACAATATGACCAATTTGTAGGATTCCTTTTGCGCCCTTGGAAGCAGCAATAATCTTTTCGCAATCAGCAACTGTTGATGCCATTGGCTTTTCCAGAAAGACATGCTTTCCTGCTTTTAAAGCTTCAATTGTGATGTCGGTATGTTGATCCCACATAGTTGTTATTGAAACCGCATCAATATCAGGATCTGCCAACATATCTTTATAATCTTTATGTAACTTCTTTACGCCATACTTCTTGCCGAGTTCGTTTAGTCGGCTTTCAGTTCTAGTACAGAGCGAAGCAAGTTCTAAACTCGGAGTTCCGATGATCGCATCGCAATGAATTTCACCAAACCAGCCAAGCCCTATGACGCCGATTCTTAATCTATCCATTTCCTTCTCCTTTTTTTAGGTTAGAAATTCTCCAAAGTAAGTTCGCGAGACATAACTATGTTGCCTGCAGTAAGTCCACAGTCAACGGGAAGTTCGATTCCAGTAATTGCTGATGCCGAATCTGAGGCAAGGAACGCAACTGCATTTGCCACATCACTAGGTTCAGCAATTCGAGCCAGCGGATACCAGCGCATTAAAGTCTTTAGAACCTGCGGATCCTTAGCGGCCCGTGCATTCCAGATCGGTGTTCTAACAGTTCCTGGGAGCACGATATTTGCGCGAATTCCGTAGCGACCGTTCTCCATTGCAATAGCTTTTGTCATACTTATCAACGCGGCCTTAGCTGCGCTGTAGGCAGGATCTCCGAGTGCAGCAAGACCATTCACAGAACCAACGGTGACAATTGCAGCTTTGCCCTTCTTCTTCATTCCCGGCAGAACTGCATGAACACAGTTGTAAGCGCCATTTAGATTGCCATTAATATCAAATGCCCAGTCCGACGGCGTTGTCTTTTCAATTGTTGGATGATCTGAAAATCCGGCATTATTTACCAAGATATCTACATCGCCAAAATCTTTCATTAATTTTCCAAGGCCCGATGCAACTGCGCTCGCATCACCAATATCGCAAGTCATGGGGTGGGCGGTAATTCCTTCAGCTGCAAGTTCAATAGCAAAGGTATTAACGGTATCTTTTTTATCTATTGCAAAGATGATTGCGCCTTCACGACCAAAGTGTCGAGAAAGTTCCTGGCCGATTCCACCAGCAGCGCCTGTGATTGCAACTATCTTCTTGTCGAATAATTTGCTCATTTTTTAGTCACCGTTGCCAACGCTCTCTCGATCCAGTTAAGGCTTTGGCTACGAATGTGGCCATAGTTGTAAAACCCAATATCTTTAACGCCGCCATCCCAAAGTGCAGACACAGCATCAATTACTGCAGCCTCACTCGTTAAATCAGGAAATGCCGGGCGCAAAACTCCCTTTATCTTTCCCACATTATTTGTGCGCAATTTAATATCGACAAGATCAGCTTTTATGCGATCAGTTGCTGGTTCATAGAAGCACGCTTCGATTACACCAGTAGTTTCGGCTATCGCTTTCAAATCAGTGCCCTCATACCAAGCCCCACCTGTAGGCCGTGCAACTGAAGGGATAATTGCAACCTCAACATCTTTGCGAACACTCTCGCGAATCTCTTTTGCAAGTGAAGTCACAACAGTACTTCTGAAATCTAAGAACTTACGTAGTTCAGGGTCGCTTGCGATATCTGCAAGCCAGAGCGCTTCTGCCATATCGTTCTGATAATCGATGTCGCCCTCTAGGTAGCCGTGAATTTTATTCGCTACCCGTGCCTTTAACGCTTTTGCATCGATACCGGCCTTTTCAGCACCTGCTACACAATATTTACAGAAACATAACCCTAAGTTTTGTGAGAGCCACTTATTTGGTTTAACAAAGCTCATCTCATGGTGATATCCATGTTCGTAAGGTGGGAATCCAATTGATTCGATTGATATCCCATCTACTTTATAACTTTCAGTTACATCTTTACATAACCCAAGTGCATAAGCACGAGCCGCTGGCGCAGATGGGCAGAGCGCATAAATATAAGGATCCCCGAAGGCATTCTGTACCGCACTGTCTTGATGCTTTGTTCCAAGTGGGGTGTTGTGCAGAAGTACTAGCCAGGCGCTTACAGATAACCCTTTAGTTTCGGTCAGCTCACGTAGAACTTCTCCGTTACCATAAATTGAATTTGGAATTGGCCTGATATCGCCATACTTCGATGCATCGGATTTAAAGTAAACCGTGCCATCTTCCGGGAAATAAACTTTGTTAGTCGCACTCTTTGGGCGAAGAAATTTGCCGGCGTGATAACTGCTGGCTAACGTTACGGAATTAATTCCGATTCTTTTAAATTCATCAACAGATTTGGCTACGCTGTTTTCTGCGAGGTCCCACGAATAGGAAAACATTGATAGTTTGCTCATGTTTCCCCCATTCTAATAATTGTCTGATGAATTTGAAAATCTAGAAATAAAGAAGTCGCCCCCGAATTAACGAGGGCGACCTCGCTTAACTAATTACTTACTTGATTGCAACCTTTGCGAAAACGCCACTTAACTTGTAAGCCTTGGCATCTTTTGCAACTGCTTTGTGATCAAAGGTGTTTGCGCCCTTGATAAGTGCATTTGAGTAAGTCTCTGCAGGTGAAAGAAGACGTGGGGTTTGTTCCATGTCTGCAACAACCTTTAGATAATCAGCCCAAGCATCTGGGTAGTGGTAACCCCAACCCTTGCCATCAACGCGAGAGATCATGTGACCTACTTGCTCTTCACGCATTGAATCAACTGCAATTTGTGGTGACAAGGTCGCACCAAGTGCTGGAAGTGCGTTGTAGGTAATTTCAGCAGCTGCGCGAGGATTTTCCTTTGCGAACTCCATACCCATCGCTACTGCACGCATGAAGCGTGTGTATAGATCTTTTCCGGCCTTTGACTTTAATTCAGAAGCGCGGATGTCATAACCATTTGATGGTTGCTTTGATGTTTCCTTACCGATGATCCAGTCAACGTTGATGCCTGTTGCTGCCCATTGTGCGATTAGTCCATCCCATGCAAGTCCTGCATCGCACTTACCTGATGCAATTGCTTGTGACCATGTTGGCCAACCAGCATCGATGATTTCCACTGACTTATAGTCAACGCCAGCTTCAACAAGCATTGGGTTAATAATTGCAGCCCATGCTGGTGAACCAACGCAGATCTTCTTGCCTGTGAATTCAGAGATCTTCTTTAGTGAACTTCCCTTAGGAGTTGCGAAGTTGAATACCTGTCCTGGAATCATGTTGAAAGCAGAAATAACAGGTACGCCTGCTGCAATTGAAGATAACAAAATTCCTGGGCTTGGATAAGAAACGTCAACTTGCTTTTGAGCAACGAACTTTGTTGCTGCAGTTCCATCAGATGGGCCAGCAATAAGTTTTACGTTAATGCCTTGCGCCTTGAAGTAACCACGGTTGATGGCTACGTGAAGCATGTAGTCATCCATTACATCTAGTGAACCACGAGGAGACATCCAAGTGATTGTTTGGAGCTTAGGAGCTGCATTTGAAACAGTCGGTCCAACAACTAGAGAGAGCGCGGCTAACGCCGATACCCCCGCTAGCCATAGCTTTCTGTTCTTCATATCTCTACCTCTTTCTGTTTCTGTTGTTAGCGGACTTGCTTCTTTACTAGTTGCGCCCCTGTTTCGGAATAGAACGCAATTCTTTTTTTATGCATCCCAACTTGCCCACTTTCGATTTATGAAAGTGAAGAAGGAGTAAATTCCAACGCCGAAGGTCGCAACGATTACGAGTACCGCACCAAATTGCGACATCTGAACAAGGGAAGAGAAATAAATCAAGCGATTTCCAAGTCCCATCCCACCGCCAACCATTTCAGCGCCCACTGCTGTCAACAATCCAAAGATTGAACCAACCATGAAACCTACGATGATCATAGGGAGTGCAAAGGGAAAACGAATCTTTCGAAATAATTGAAATTCTGTTGCACCATATGACTTGCCAAGTGCAATTAGTTCAGCATTTGTTCGCCTAAAACCAGTAGCCGAGTTGATCATCACCATCGGACCGGTTGCAAGTGAAATTGCAATGACGCGTGGTGTCATTCCAAATCCAAACTTAAGCATCAAGAATGGAATCAAAGCAACCATTGGAGTTGTTACAAGAATGATGATGTAAGGCGAGATGAAAATATCTAATCCCGGTTTGAGGGTTACGAGTACGGCAAGGGAGAGACCTATCGTCGAGCCAATTATCAGGCCAAGAAAGAAGGTCTGTACCGTCTGCGTTAGTGGCTTCCAGTAGAGAGTTGGAAAGTCAGTAAATAGGCTCCGAATAATTGCAGTTGGCTTTGGGAAGACATAAGCCTCGGTGTGAGTCCAAATCAGAATGAATTCAAGAAGAGTTACGACAACAATTGCTAGGGCAATTACAGATGCAATCTCCTTAAGACCTTTTGCACGGCGGATACCAGCAATTGCGGAAACATCAACTGGGCCATTTCCGCCTTGATTTACCGTAGCTGAATTAAAATCTGGAATCTTATCTGCAAGATTATCGGTAGCCATTTTTATTGCCCCTTTCCAGATTTAGAGCCTTCAACATCTTCGCGAATTGATTTCAGAATTTCGATAAATTTAGGTTCAAATTGCAGATCAATATCGCGAGGTCTTGGAAAATCAACATCAACTATTCGCGAAAGTCTTCCTGGTCGAGGAGACATAACCCAAACCCGATCTGCTAGAAAAATTGCTTCTGAAATTGAGTGCGTCACGAAAACAATTGTCTTTCTAGTTCGCTCCCAAACTTTCAATAAGAATAAGTTCATCTCTTCACGAGTAAATGCATCAAGTGCGCCAAATGGTTCATCCATCAAAAGAACTTCAGGATCTTGAGCGAGCGCACGAACGATTGAGCCGCGTTGCTTCATTCCGCCTGATAATTCGCCAGGGTATGAGTTTTCAAAACCTTTAAGCCCAGCAACATCCAGTAGCTCATCAACTAATTTCCGATTGACAGCTTTCTTTTTAATTTGAAAAGGAAGTTCAATGTTCTCGATCAAAGTCCGCCAAGGAAGAAGGTTTGAATCTTGGAAAACCATTCCAATGCGATCTGGTAGCGGCTTAGTTAATAGTTCACCATCTATATGCACAGTTCCTGATGTTGCTGGATGAAGTCCAGATAGGCACCACAAAAGCGTGGTCTTGCCACATCCACTTGCGCCAACCACACAGACAAACTCACCATCTTTAACACTTTCAGTGAAGTTCTTAACAGCTTCTACTGTCTTTGTCTCAGTTTGGTAGATCTTCGAAACATCTGTGATTTGGATCCGTGTTGCTTGCGCCACTAAAACTCTCCTTTTATTTGTTTGCTTTTGCCAACTTTGCCCTGCTCCGAGATTGCTTTTAAACTGCCCTTCTCCTGTGCGCCATATCCGTGGTTTACTTAGGGTTAATAGAACAAGGAGTCTTCCTATTCTGTCAAGCACTTTCTCCGAGTTTCTGCCGGCAGCTTTTACGAGGTCTTCCTCAGGCTCACCGGCCGGTTTGCGACGCTTGAATGTCGCCCGAGTTTTCGAAACCGTCCGCTTGAATGGCCCTATCACCCGCCAATCAATAGGAGAGATATCTGGGCTATCAAAGCCAACGGTCAATGAAGCGCTAGAAATTTTGAACAACGAGAAGCTAATCTCCTTGAACGAGGCGAAGACAAAATCCACGACCGGTCGCCCGGGGCCAAAAGCGCAGCAGATAACATTTAATAAAGATCGTAAAAAAATAGTCGCAATAGATATTGGTGGTTCCAATATTCGTCTCTTAGTTTCAGATCTCGATGGAAATATCATCGCAACTTTGATGCAAAGCACGCCACTCAAGAACGGCCGTAAAGCAATTCTTGCAAAAGTTAAAGAACTCTACGACACTGCTTTGACTGAGAATAAAATTAAGGTTTCAGATATCGGTTCAATCGTTGCTGGATCTCCTGGAACTATCGACCCGGCTACTGGAGAAATCACTCGTTCATATAACCTGCCAGATTGGGAGAATTTTTCACTCAGCGATGAACTCTCGAAAGTATTGAAGAAGCAAGTAAATGTTGAGAATGAAGCCCACCTTGCAATCTATGGCGAACATTGGCGCGGTGGTGCAAAAGATTTAGCAAATGCGGCCGCGATGTCTGTCGGCGTTGGTATCGGTCTTGGTTTATTAATTAACGGCCAGGTATATCGTGGCTTCAACGGGATTGCTGGCGAAGTTGGAAACCTCCCTCTTCAGATTGCAGATGAAGCTAAATCTCCAGTGAATGCAAACTTCGAGTTCCATGCAAGCGCAGTTGGTTTAGAGCGAAACTTTGAGGCAGTCAAAAACAAAGAGGGCGCGAAAGAGATAATTAAATTAGCTGGTACTAGCCCAGTTTCGGCAAAGACTATTTACGCTGCCGCGGCAAAGGGGAATAAGTTAGCCACTGAGCTCGTTAATCAACAATTAGAACTACTTTCGCGCGGGATCGCCTCAGTATGTTGTATTACAAACCCTGAGGTTTTTATCCTTGAAGGTGGCCTGGCTCCCGCACTTGAACCACATCTAAAGACCATTTCGAAAATGGTCCAGAAAATAACCTTGATTGCACCAAAGATAGTTATCTCTGAATTAAAGGACTTAGCAACGGCTTATGGCGCACTTCGCCGTGGTATCGAAAACGTTGACCGTGCCACACTTATTTCTATCTTGCAAGAAACCGCTTAGCTAACAGAAACTCTTATTGGAAACTTACTGAATCACCACATTCGTAATATTGCAGGACACAATTTTCGTACGCAAGAACTCTGCCTCGATGGAATCCACCTTTAAATCAAAGCGCGATTTGACCGCAATCCAATTAGATATATAGGTGCACTGCGCTTTTGGTGGTAACCACTGCGCCACATCCTTATCACTTTTCGAGCGATTTAAACTTGCCGTTACCGCCAACAACGTCCGCGAATCATCTAAATCATTTGCAAATTCCATTCGCTGCGCCGCAGTCCAAGCCCACGCCCCAGATCGCCAAGCTTCTGCTAACGGAACCATATGATCGATATCTAAACCAGTTGGATTTGTGAAAACTTTGCCATCATAAGGGCTCTTCCACTTGCCGCCCGATAAATAACATCCTGTACCAACCACCGGCTTAACAATTGCCTCTGCTATCAGAACTTCATAACGAGTATTACATCTATCTTTATCCGCATCAATCCAATGCTTGAACAAAGTTCGCACATAACCAAAATCATGATCATCGGCTGTCACGAGTGTGATTTTTTCAGCGGCCGATATCGGTGCAATATTGGATGTGAGTAGTAGCGCAGTTGCTATTCCAAGGATTAACCTCTTGGTGTCTCGCATAGTGAAAGATTACTGACTGTATTCAAATTTAGATAGAAAAACCACTAACCCTCGGTTAGCCTTCCGCCATGACATATCAATTGCGTGACCTAACTGGAAAAGTTGTAATCATCACTGGCGCTACCGCAGGTATCGGAGCCGCTGCCGCAAAAGCTTTAGTTGAGATGGGCTGCAAAGTCGTCCTAAATGCCCGAAACGAAACCCGCCTCAAAGATATGGTTGCCTCCCTTGGTGAGAATGCAATTTATGTCGCTGGCGATTGTTCAGAACCTGATGTTTCTCGCGCAGTTGCAAAGGCTGCCCTTGATAAATTCGGCACCATTGACACCATCGTTCCAAATGCTGGAATTGGTTTCTACGGTTCAATCCTTGATCACAGCGATGAAGATGTTAACCGCATGATGCGCACAAACTACGAAGGCACAGTTCATATTATTCGCGCCGCACTTCCAACAATGTTGGAGAAGAAAGAGGGCGATGTAATTATCGTTGCATCTGTCGCAGGATTCCGTGGCGGCGATATCGAAGCAATCTATGCCGGAACAAAACATGCCCAAGTTGGTTTTGCAGGTTCACTCGATCGCGAACTTCGCGCAAAGGGTGTACGTGTTGCACTTGTCTGTCCAGCAGGAACAGAAACAGAGTTTGCACTTGGCGTTGGTCGCACTGCTGGTGAAGATAAATTAAAAAATTATCTCCGCCCCGAAGATGTAGCTTTCCAAATCACAACCATCATGAGCCAACCACGTACGGTTCGCACGCATGTATGGAAAATGTGGTCCATGCGACAAGATTCTTAATAACTACTTAGCCCTTCACAACTGCGTTAACAATCGCCTCTGGCGTTGCGCTCTCCCCTACTTTCGCATCGATATTTGTCGCGATTCCATTTATCTGCGCCGCAGCCAAAAATGCTAGTTGCGCTGCAATATCCGTCATCCAATACATGGCATTTGGTCCCGCGCGATCCAAGATTCGTTCTGCTTGTTGGATTCGTGCATCAGAGAACTTCTCAACATCGTTCTTATCATCTTCAATCATCGCCAATAAATATTGCTTAATCTCAAATGCAATCCCAGTTTTATCGCCATCATCTTTAATGATTGCCTTTAGTTCGGCATCCAAGCCGTGTAGCTTCTTACCGTCACGTCGCTTTCGCGCCCTGCGCTCCAGATATAAATAGACCAACACTGCGACAAAAAGAAACTCAAACATGGCTTACTCCGTTCGGGTCGACTGCCATTAACCTACGCTCCGCCGCCGACACCGAACAATGTCCACACCAATCTTTAAACCCTCGGCTACCCTCTTACTTATGAGCAAAGAGATAAGCGCGCAAAGTCTTCGTAAAGTAAACATCTTCGCTGGAATTCTTCACCTGGCCCAAATGGCCGCGGTCCTCGCCCTAAGTAACGACTTCGCACTTCCAGTCACCGCGACATATATGGCTGGCCCTCCGGGATCCACATTTGCCGAACCAGTAACACTATTTAGTACACCAGTTGGTTTAACTGTCGCAATCTTCCTTGGCTTATCTGCACTCGCCCATTTCATCGTTGCAAGCCCACAATTCTTCCCACGTTATAGCGCAGGCCTCACCGCAAAGCGAAATTACTTCCGATGGGTTGAATATTCCATCAGCTCTTCAGTAATGATTGTTTTAATCGCCCAAGTTACTGGCGTCGCTGAAGTTTCAGCACTAGTTTCAATCTTTGGCGTTAATGCTTCAATGATTTTATTTGGTTGGCTGCAAGAGAAGTATGAGAATCCAGGCAATGGTGGTTGGCTGCCATTTATCTTCGGTTGCATAACTGGAATCGTTCCTTGGATTGCGGTTCTCTTTTATGTGTTCTCAATTGGCGGCGTTGGCGATACTTCTGCCCCAGCCTTTGTCTACGGAATCGTCTTGACCATATTTATCTTCTTTAACTCATTCGCACTTGTGCAATGGTTGCAATACAAGAAGGTCGGAAAGTGGAGCGACTACCTCCGCGGTGAACGCACATACATCACGCTCTCGCTAGTGGCTAAATCGCTTTTAGCTTGGCAAATTTTTGCCAACACTTTAATCTCCTAAATAAACCGGGATTACGATTTCGTTGTAGTGCATAAAACCTGGTTTGAACGGCGGATCAAAACGACAAATTCGAGTTTCCTTAGAGACCGCAATGTTCTCTCTAAGGGCTGCTGCTCGAAGTTGCTTAGCCTTTCTTTCTGATAATTCAGCTGTTGCTCTTCCCCGAAATGAAGTAGCAATACAGGTCTCGCTATCTAACTCACGCAATACAACTCGCGGATCATTTGGATGCGGCAGGTGACCAAAGGTACTGCCCGAAGGCATAACGAAGGAGACAAACCATTCATCGGATTCCATGTTGTCTGCTCGTTGGGCTGCGATAACAGGAGCGGTCATTGCAATCGCCTGTGAAGTTTTGTTCCCCTTAGATATGTATTTAAAGAGCGAGGAAAATGCAACACTCGAAGCGGTCGAGTAATGGGCTGATACTTTTACTTCCGCTAGGACGCACGGTTGATATTCTCGAACTTCGAAATCACTAAAAGTTTGCAGGACTCTAAATTCTTGTCGCTCCGTCATAACCAGATAATACTTTGTATTTCGCGCTGAGAACTCCCGCCCGCTGACCTAATATTGCGCAATGCCACGCGTCGCAAAAGTTAAGAATGGATTCGCTCCGAAAGTCTGCGTGCGCTGTGGGCTTGAGTTCGAATGGCGCAAGAAGTGGGCCAAGAACTGGAACGAAGTGAAGTACTGCAGCGATCGATGTCGTGAGAATAAATGAAGCGCATTATCTATATTCCATTTGATCATCTTCATCGTAATTTTGGCGCACTCAAAGGAGCCAATCCAAAAGAGGATGTAATCGCACTCGTTGAAAGCGCGCGCATGACCACGGGGCGCAACTGGCATAAAGAGCGGCTCTTCTTTTTAATCTCTAGTGCTCGCCACTTCGCAAAATCTCTAGAAGACGAAGGCTTCACTGTTGAGTATGTAAAGGCCGCAACAACAATTGATGGGCTAAACAAAATAACAGAGAAGCACAAAAACCTTCTGATCACTTGCGCAGAACCATCTTCATTCCGACAATTCGAAGCGCTAAAAAACCACGGAGTTAGCTTCGTTGAAAATGATTTCTTCCTAACACCCCGCCCGCTATTTAGCGCATGGGCGAGTGATCAGAAGAGTTATTTGATGGAAAGTTTCTACCGCGCCCAACGTATTCGCTTAGGAATTCTCGTTGAAGGCAATAAACCAACCGGTGGTGCTTGGAACTTTGATAAAGAGAATCGATTGCCACCTCCCAAAAAATATGATGGCCCGCCTTATTTAGAGAATAAGCGAGATGTAATCGATGTTGAAGTTGCCGAGGAACTTGGTCACACTCCCACGACAACTTGGGCGACTACTCGCAAAGGCGCACTTGCCCAATTAAAAAACTTTATCGATAACCACTTCGCTGAATTTGGTCCGCTCGAAGATGCGATGACTACCGATAACTGGGCGCTTCACCATTCGCTACTTTCGCCCTATCTAAATAACGGGTTGTTGCACCCGAGTGAAGTTATTGATGCCGCACTGAAGGCTTTTAAAACTGGTGATATTCCAATTGAATCTGCCGAAGGATTTATCCGCCAAGTAATTGGCTGGCGCGAATATGTAAATGGTATGTATTGGTTTCTTGGCCCTACCTACCGCGAGAACAATCAGCTAAATGCAAACAGAAACCTGCTGCCGCTATTTACCGACCCCAACAAAACCCAGATGAACTGCATCAAAGAAACCGTTACTGATATCGACAACCGCGCTTGGGTGCACCACATTCCCCGCCTTATGCTGCTTTCAAATCTTGCGCTTGCAACAGGCACCAACCCGCAACAATTTCTTGATTGGATGCGCGAAGTATTTATCGATGCGACCGAATGGGTAATGGTTCCAAATGTGATCGGTATGGGAGTTCACGCCGATGGCGGCAAGATGATGACAAAACCTTATGCCGCGGGCGGTGCTTACATTTCACGAATGTCTAACTACTGCAAACCTTGTGTCTATAACCCGAAGCTTCGCGTTGGTGAAACTGCCTGTCCGTTTACAACTTTGTACTGGGATTTTCTAGACCGCCACAAAGAAACATTTGTTAAGAACCATCGCATGAGCCAACAAGTCTTCGGCCTAAACCGCTTAAGTGATCTTCCTGAGTTGAAGTTGCGAGCCCAGGAAGTTCTTAGCGGCTTAGAAGAAGGAACTATTTAAGAGAGGTTGGGGCTAACTCTCGAAATCTCCACCTCGGCCCGTGATCTTATTTCTGTTTCGCGCAGGACGTTCATATGCGATGAGAAAGGCAATAAGAGCCACGGCAAAGGCGCCAATTATTATAAATTTTCCACGGATTTATCCGAGTACGGCCCAAACAACAAGAGCAAAGACGGCAAGTCCTAAACCAACCATTGCAATCGCAGATAGCGAAAGAAGATGGCGTGAGTCTGCAATTCTCTTTGATAGTTCAGATGGCTTTTCAATTCTCTTTAGATCTACAACTAATACTTCCGCTTCACGGATAGTTGCATATTGTGAAATTATTGCCAGAATTCCAGTCGCTGCAGCAACACCAATTGTTAAATACTTGGCACCATCTGTTGCGTTCTCAAACTTTCCAAATGCTGCCACAACAAAAACACCAATCAACATCAGAGTTGGCGCAATTTGAGCGTTAATTACTTGTGTGCGCTTTGTGTTCCAAAGGTCTAGTAGCCCTTTTTCATCCATTTCAAACACCCATCTCATCTTTTCTTCTGGCCTAATCTAGGCCGCGCCTAAGGATAAATTCAAAGTATTGACAGCGCGACCTGAAACGGGGGCGTTTTGATTAATTCTGGGCTGGCGTCGGCGTTGGCTTTGCACCGCGAAGAACTTCGCCTCTTATCTCCTTCTCACCAACCGCGATAGTGACCGCTGCCTTACCTTTTGCGGTAATTACAAAACTATATTCACCGGATTCTGCAACCCCTTTATATCGTGCAAGGTATAAGTAATTAACTCCACCAAATGGCTCATAAAACTTGGTTCGCTCGTTGATCTTAATTGTCATCGAAGAAACTTAATTTTTCTCCACGCCCCAGTACTCCCGAGCGCCCATGCCACAAGCAAGGGCTGAAACAACAATCGTATGAACCGGGCTTTATCGCTATTTAATCCAAAGGCATCGACATGATTTAAATACTGGGAAATATTCCCCCAGAACACCGCAACAAAGAAGATCCCAACTAACCAACCGATCCGCACCCGATATTTCCAAAGCGCAACCAAACCAAGACCCAGAACTATCTCTACTACCCCAGATGCCAACACAACAAAATCTGCATAATCTTTAAGGAGCGTCGGGACCTGTGCTTGAAACTCAACACGGCTTGTAGTCAGATGCCCCACCCCTGCATAAGCAAGGGCGAGACCTAAAACAATCTGCGGAACTCTTCGAAGCAAATTCATCCTTGGAAGTTCCTAAAGAAACTTAGTTGTTCTTCACATATTCAGATGCATGTGGAAAACCATTTGCCTCGAGCTTCTCTGCAAGATCAGCCTTCACTGCCTTAACAACCTTATGTGTTCCATCGCAGTTCTTCTCTTCATCTCTGGTGTAACCACACTGACAAGCACCCATAATTTCCTGCTTTCTTAAGTAAGTTAAAGCAAACCTTATAGGAACTGTAGAAAAAGAGCCTTCCGAATTTCCTTGACCAAATTTTCCCATTAGTTATTCTTGGCCCATGAAGAAAGCAACCCTGACAGCCCTAGCCCTTGCATCCTCATTTGTCCTAACCGGTTGCGGTGGCGACAAAGTTGAAAAGACCAATGATCCAGCTGCATACAAAAAATGTATTGAAACTGAAGCAGCGAAGTTCTTGGATGAGACAGGTTCGAACTTGGAATTCGCCAATGGAAAAGCAGCTGAGGCTTGCGAAGCACTTCAGTAATTAGAAGGTTGTAATCTCTTCTTATGAATTACCGAGCACTCCGCAAAACCCTGCAAGCCGGATCCCTTGTCTTTGGCGCATCAGCTCTCTTCCTTCTCGTTCTGCCAAAACTATTTCTCGATCTCTTAGCCCTCGACACCAGCGATGACTTAATCTGGTCTATGCGCATGATTGGCATAACAGTCTTTGCTCTCTCCGGAAACATGTGGAACAACGCATCCCAGAGCAGCGATGCACGTGTTGGAAATGTGGCAAAAGTAATGTGTATCAGCGCCACAGCACTCGGTGTTCTAACTCTTATGATCCCAGCAGAACTAACCTGGTTCACCTATGCATATGCCGCAGTCGGCTTTGGCTTTGGGATTTCTTACACGGTGAATTTGGTGGGGAAGTGGAAGTAACTTAGGTTAATTCATAATCGGCGAGTCGATCCCACCTATTGTCAGTGCTACTTCCTATGCTTCTCGTCGGAGGTAACAAGTGGCTTATAAATCAAAGGGTTATAAAGAACCGACTAACCCGGTTGGCAACGTTGCAGAATTATTCGCAGGCGTTGGCGGCTTTCGCATAGGCCTCGCTCGTGCTGGCTGGAAAACTGTTTTCTCAAATCAGTGGGAACCTGCAACAAAAGTTCAACACGCCTCTGAAGTTTATGTTGCAAGATTTGGCGAGGATGGTCACACTAATGAAGATATCGCTAATATCGAATCCCTGCCTAGGAATATAGATTTACTAGTAGGAGGATTCCCTTGCCAAGATTATTCAGTTGCGAAAACTTTAAATAGTTCTAAAGGCTTAAAAGGGAAAAAAGGTGTTCTTTGGTGGGAAATTTTACGACTTGTTCATCAACAAAAACCTAAATTTATCTTTCTCGAAAATGTTGATCGCTTACTTAAATCACCTTCTAATCAACGTGGCCGTGACTTTGCAGTAATGCTCAAAACCCTCGGTGATGAGGGCTACACAATCGAATGGCGTGTTGTTAATGCCGCCGAGTATGGCTTCCCGCAACGTCGGATTCGAGTATTCATAGTTGCAACAAAAAAGAAACCGGGAGCCAAGAAATTGAATCCGGAGTCAATTATCTCTAAGACAGGAACCCTGGCTCGAGCATTACCAATTGAAAAGCTAAATGGAACAATTAGTGAAATTGATTTGTCCGGTGAAGCCGAACAGATTAGCTCAAATTTTAATAAGGGTGGAGCGAAAAGTCCGTTCTTGTCTGCTGGATATTTTGCCGATGGTGTTGCCTATTCAGTGAAATCCGACGCAATTCTTTCAAAAACAAGTCTGGTGTTGGGCGACATTCTTGAACCAGATTCCAAAGTTCCAGATTCATATTGGGTAGAAGATAAAAGGCTTAAAGAATGGAAATATCTGAAGGGTGCAAAGAGTATTGAACGCACGCATAAGGGAAGTGGAACGGTTTATAACTATGCCGAAGGAAAAATGGCTTTCCCCGATTTGTTGTCGAACCCAAGTAGGACGATTCTCACTGGAGAAGGCGGAACAACGCCGTCACGCTTTAAACATATTATAAAGACAAAGAATGGTTATAGAAGGCTGACTCCCATGGAACTTGAACGGCTGAATGGATTTCCAGATAACTGGACTCAAGCAGATTCTTCTGGAAAATCTATAACAGATGCCAAACGTGCATTCTTTATGGGGAATGCATTGGTTATCGGATTGATTGAGAAAGTTGGAAAAATTATTGCAAACGACTTAGGAAAAAATTCTTAGATTGGCTGTAGTTCGCCTGAATTCTTTTTAGTAACAGGATCTTTTCTCTTTACTATCTTGAAGGTTTCAGGTGCTTCGAGGCCAACGATAATTAAAGGGCGCGTTAACTTTTGGGCCATTGGAAGCAGATAGCGCAAAACTTTTTCGTATTCACCTACTGCTCCGTCAAAACCACCCGCCTTTTTGAGGGATTTAGTAGCGCAAATATATATTCCAACACCCGCACCTATATTTGTCTGAGTCCCTACATGATTTATTTCAGCCGCTAAATTCGGTTTCATCAGATTCCATGCAATTGCTTCGCCGTGATTGAACGCAACTTCTACGGCCATTCCTGTTATATCTTTTTTGGGATTCTCAACTCTCTTTGAAAAGTCCAACCGCCAATTTTTATCTTTGTATTGGTCCCCCTGAAAAATCGCACTCTGCGCTGTCCAACCTCGCTTCTTAAGCTCCACATCAATTAAGTCGTTAATTGCGGAGCTTAGACTCATCTTGTTATTGCTTAATGGCACTTGTGCCTTTATGCGTTCATCGGTGATTGACGATAAGGCGGATTCGATTTCACTCCATAAGCTGCCAAGTTCTGGATTCGATTTCACGATATCTAATCCATTGTTGTGGTCAGTTGTTATATATTTCAAAATAGCTCCAAAATCGTTTAAAAGTTACGCTGAGTGCATTACCAAAGTTACTTATAAGATTGTCATTTGACCAGCTTTAGACCAATAAATTTCCGCCCATAGTTTTGTGGGCTTAGACAGCCCAAAAAAGCGATTATTACTCCTAGCCATTTTGAGTATCGTTATGCATGCTTCTTAATCAACCTAATGCCAAGTTCGACAAGGCCAGTCGTAATCGAAGAGTAAATAATTAAGAAAACCAAAAATGGTACTGTGAATGGAATCGAGTCATAGAAGTCCGCTTTGCTCCAGAAGTTTTCATATACCCAGTTTGGTTGGTAGGCCATCGCTGATATGAATGTAAGAACCAAGAGAGCAATTCGAGTTTTGTTCATTTCATTTCCTCTACTGTCCCAATAGATTCTTAGCTATTCGTACTTCATCTTCGGTAAAACATTGAGGGTTGTCTACGACCCACTGAGTTCCCTCAATAATGTACTTATAACCTTGGGCCTGAACGTCTTCCACTGTGAGGCCTTCGTCAACTTTTCCAGCATCCGCCATTTCCAAGAGTGATGCGCCTAGTTGTCTTCTTTCCTCGGATTGTTTCTTAATAAGAATACAACCGTTATCTATCTGCACACCACATGAAGACAGGGATGCAGAAAGAAGGAGCAATGAGGCTGCCAGGGCAATGCGGGACTTAACAAAGGGATTAGTATGAACCAAGATTTGCACTCCAGTCGTCAAAAGGATAGAAATACAAATTTAGGGACTAGTAAAGCATCATTGATAATTAATCCCAATTTAAATCCGATTGAAGTGGTCATTAATAGCTTTTTCTATCAATTTGATTCTCCCCCGTGATGAATGGAAAACCAATGGCGGTTTAATACTTTCAAATACCAGCTCACCGTTGTATAGGAGGTATTTTGATTTTGGAATTTTGACGAAATCATAGTCCAGGTGTAATTCACGAGAACCATTAAAGATTTGTTCATTGGCAAAGAAGACAAAGCTGTCGATTCCCCAGTACAGCCATCCATCATAAACTTTTCTAATTTCCGCACGGATAAGACCCACTGCGGAATGACCGAGCACTATTCCCAAAATTTGATTCGCGCGTGAATCTCTGTAGCGAATATCGTCAAGTGACATTGCCATAATCGAATCAGCTTCTCTTAAAGTTTCGCCAAGCGAAATAGAGAATCAAGCCCCCGACTATTAGCATCCCTAAACCAGCAACAGTTCCTGGAAACTCACCGCTCATTCCTGCTCCAGCTTGATAGCAAGTTGTTTGAACTACTCGTCCACCACCAAAACCTACAGTGTCACAATTTGGGTCGGTTAAAACACTAAAACCATTCACAATAAACGAACCACCACCGATAAGACCTAACACAGACCAGAACATTGCATTCCTCCTCTAGGTTGGTATTAACTTATTACTTAGGTCTGACAATTAAGAAGATGATTGCCCACGTGATAGCGCTACCAATTGCTAAGCCGATACTTCCTTGGAAAATGCCACCCAAAAAACCAAGTGGTATAAATACAGCGGCCACGGTTGCGAACTTATCGCGCATCTTTGAGCCTCCTCAATGGAGTAAGTGAATCACCCAATTCGCTTATATGGAATGCCCCCCTTTACGAGTCGCGGGTATCCCACTTGACTCCAGGGGTGGGGCTGAGCAGCAACAAATGATGTCCATAGGTCAGCTGGTACGCCGTAGTACTCATATAGCGCTCCATTATCGAATTGCACAGTCATGACCATGGAAGCTTCGTCGTACCCTGCGGCGCGCACGTTGTCAGATTGAATTGGGATTAATTCACCCTCTGTCCCGACAAAATTAGTAGTTTGCTGAGATTCTGTAACAGGCAATGATGAAGAGCCACATGCGCTCAATGGGATAACTATAAGTAATGCAAAGCCCGTTATTACTTTTCTCTTTATTCCGATGGGTACTAGATTCATAATTTCGAAAATTCTATTTAGCAATTGTCATTCGAGAACTGAAGTGAAATATGATTCCGTATCACTTCCAATTAAGCACTGGACCAAACGGTCTCCATGAGTAGACCAGGATTTATAAGTTGGAGCAAAATACGTTAGTTGCACATTTTGAAATGCATCATACTTAATTGGTGACATGTTGTTAATCAATGTTTGCGCTACCGAGTTACATATTGCACCTGCTTCAGATTTAATATCCGTTTCAGAATAAGACTCTAATGAAGAACCTTCCTGATGAAATGCCTGCCAGTGGTGACCCTCGTTGCAGGGGACTGCATGTACTGATGAAAAAGTGCTACCTTCTGTACTAAGTTGCGGTAAATCATCAAAACAATCTCCAACCTGCACTTCTGACGCACTTACATCACCAGACTTAGTTATCTCGCCTGAGTCATCTCTTCCCGCGCTTGTAAAGTGACTGATTAATAAAGCTATGACAACTATTACACCGATTCCAAGAGCACGACCTCGCATACCTTAAGTCTAAGCACGTAGATAGTAAGAGCGCAATGGGTCGGTGATTTTTTGACCAACTCCGTTTTGAATGATCAATTTGCATTGTATTTGTGCAATCCATAGCTAAAATATTCCGAGGAAAAGTGCTTGGAGGCGGAATGGCTATTTTCTGGGGAATGGGTTCAAAGTCTAAGAACTACGATGGGCTCTGGGTTCCTTACTACTGCTCAATATGCGACGGGTTCTCTGCCTTCGCTGTGACTGAGAATTATAAATACGGACAAGTTTATGGAATAAGAATCGCAAAATATAAAGCAAAACATTTTCTTGTCTGTCAGAAATGTGACCGAGCTATTCTTCTTGAACGTCCAGAACAATTTGTAACTGCGCAAGGCATAGGTCGTAGAATTGCCGCCGACAATCCAAATACGTTAAATATAATGACCTATGTCTCGGATGTTGCTCGCTTTGTTTTTAATAATATTGAAATGGCTGACGCCGTAGCGAATGCTGAGAAAGCTAGGGTTAAATCTGAAAGTGAATCACTTGAAGCTGTATTTCCTGCTGCGATTGAAAGTGATTTAGAAGATTCTCCAGAAGAGACCAAAGTTTGTCCTGACTGTGCTGAGACTATTAAGGTTGCGGCAAAGAAATGTAGGTTCTGTAATTACTCTTACGAATAGGTTAGCTATTAACTTTAACTCTTAAACAAGTGCGACATTCAGAAATTCCTTTTTCAGGCGAAGTTTCAATATCATCTGGAGCTAGCGATGTTGCCGTACATGCCGTACAAACTTCTACAAGCATATATTCACGCCCAGAGTAAGTTTTTGCAAGCTCAGCCATTGGTCCTTCACCCCAACTTTTTCTCGATAGGTGAATCTTGGTTTCTTCTTTTTTGCTGGGTCTTTCACCAACAATATTTAGCTCAATTGCTTCAGTCAATTCCTTAGAAATGCTATATGTACTTCTAAATGTTGAATGGCCACTTGTTTTTAAATCTGGATTCGAATAAGTGAAATAAAACTTGGAACCACTTCTGCGAACCTGAGGTTCAGTAGTTTTAAACTCATAGGAGACAAAATTTCCGTTAGCCAAATAGCCCAAAATAATTCGCCAGTTTGTTGCCGCAAGATATGTGTGGGAATTTCCCCCAAATATTCCCTTCAATTCATCTTCCTCACCCATTGGGTCTGGGCCGTCTTCAAAGAAACCGTCAGCAAAAACCTGTTCACCGTGCCAAAGAATTCGCTGAACACCAATCTTGAAATGCTGTTCAGAAAAAGATGTAAACGAAGGCTTACTTGTGCTCTTGCTAAACAAACCCATATCAATTACTCCGTTCAGTAATAATTCCCCAGCAAGTTTTGATTGTTGTATAGCCAACGGCGGCCATTAGTCCATAAATCATATAAGTCCAATATCGAACTGCTGAGCCTCCTGATGCCCCTGGTCCCGCAACTATCGAATCCAAGAATGTTCCACTTCCTCCTGCGCTTGTGTAAGGAGTAAATAGATAAACTAACGAAAAATTAGAGAAATCTATGAAATCTGAGAAGAATTGTGCAAGTAATGTGAGTGCAGCGTTATATCCACCAACGAGAAGCAAGAGTGCACCTGGTATCAATCCAAGTAGAGCTGCTAATTTCTTAAGCATTAAGTTTCATTCGCAGACTCTGCAAGTTACAGTACTTATGCATATCCATATTTCACTTGCCATTTCTTCCAGGCAGCCCAAGCCGTTAGGATTTTTTGTCTACCGATTCTTTCATGCTCCATAGTATTTGGAAGAAGTGTGATGGAGCAAAGAGTGAAAGTACTATAAGAACTTCCGGCACTATTAATACATTTTTGGGATGCTGCTTGGTCCATATTTTGATACTTAAGCCATCCTTCATAACCCTTAGTTAGATTCATTAGCGTATTAAATGCTGGAGAGTCCTTGGTATCTTTTGATGGAATCTGTCTCTTGGCACTATTAAGGTCTCGCTTGAATGCAGCATTAGCATCTCCTATTTCTCGTAAAATGGCTGCATTATTCGAGAATATTCGTTTAACATCCGTCATCGTGCTGACCGAAGAAGCGGTCGCAGAATTTGCATCAAACTTTTTTATTCCTGCGACTATGCGATTCAGGTCAGCCTGTAAATCAATTGCTGCGACAGCGGGAGAGGTTACGAACGGGGACAAGGCAAGTACCAGAATTAGTGAAGACAGCTTTCGTTTCATAAAAATCCCCCAAGCCAAAAGGCTCAATTGAAGTGCTGCATGTCCGAGAGTAGCAACGAGGTAGCAACGCGGATAGTCATTTGGGTATCTAATTCGATGATTGAGCGTTTACTAGGCTTATTACATGCGGTAGTGTGCGTGAATAGTAGTGCGTAAGACCTTACTTCCGTTAACTCTTAATTGTCGGATTTTTATTTTCTCTCAGCGAGTTCCCTTATTTTCTTAACTCCCAACCAACAACCAAGCGTTATAGATCCACAGAAAAAAGCTAGGAACACTGTCACGAGAAGATTCCCATCTGGGAGGGCCCATCCAAGGGAGGCTCCGATTATGGCGCCGAACATAAAGAATAATCTAGCCACTACACAACTCCCCATACCTCTTACTTACTACTTCGCTGTCTCCCGTTACTTGGATGCGCTTATCTCTAGAGGTCTCTCCAGAAAGAATTGTGAAGTCTCTTGATCTAAGACCAAATGCTTTAGCGAGTTCCTTAAGGATTGCGCTATTAGCTTTGCCATCTACAGCAGGGGCTTGGACTGCAACTACGAGGCGAGGTGGGTCTCCTGCGGTGCCGCCAACTTTGTTGTTAGTTGCGTTGGCTCGGACTCGGATGGTGAAGGTGAAGATGGAGAGCATGATTGAGTGTAAATCAATTGCTTAAGGATGTTATGGATTATGGAAACTGGATCGCCTTGTTGGCGATATTCGCTAATTTAATGATTTCGATTATTAAATGGCGAAAGGCTCACCCAAAAGACGAGTGAGCCACAATCACCATAAATCCCTCTGACAAAGGGTAGGTGGCTTCGGGAAGAAATTCCCGGACCATCTGGCGAAAGCGTATAGCAAGTTGAGTTTGAAATGTATGGAAATATTGCGAAATTGAAAACTACTTTGAGTTACTTTCTTTAGCCCAGAAAATTATTTTGCAATCGGCCCTTTGCGCCGACATCTACTTTAAATAAAGAGCCAGCAAGTGGTTCTTCGCCTTTAACAAAATCTTCATAACTTGGTATGGCACAAGTTATGTAAAGAGTTGAAAGATCAGGACCACCAAATGCGCAATTTGTTACGAGAGTTGCGGCAACATCAACTTGTGCAAGGAGTTCGCCGGTTGGTGAGAAACTTCTAACGCAGCCACCGCCCCAGAAGGCGACCCAAAGATTGCCTGCTGCATCTACACACATTCCATCTGGCGCCCCGGAATATTGACTTACATCAATGGCTTCGAGTTCGCCTTCGAATTCAGAAGTTTCAGTATTGAAATTGAAGCGACTTACTTTCTTTGTGGGGGTGTCGATGTAATAGCAGATCTTGTTATCAGGAGACCAGTCCATGCCATTTGCGATGGATATATCTTTTAGGAAAACCTTGGATTCAAGGTTTGGCGAGATCCTTCTTAAATTACCTTGCTTTGGCTTGGCATCATTTGCGAAACATCCAACCCAGTAGTTGCCATTTATATCGACGTTGCCATCGTTGGTGCGAACGTTCTCATTAGGCATCTCAAGTGGGGATGTGCCAATTACATCTAAGTTTTCATTTAGCACGATTAACTTTAAGCCAGCGGCTACGACATAGCCCCCGGATTCGCGCTTAGCGATTGAGGTTACGAGTGAATCGTATTTTCTTTCGATAAGGGTTTTTGTTGCTGGGTTATAGGTATTAATTATTTTAACGAAGGCATCGACCCACATGATTGTTTCGTTGCGCTCGTCCCACAAGAGGCCCTCGCCAAGATCTCCCTTGGTATTTGGGATGCACTCTGCAGAAAATACTTTCATGGAACCCCTCACATAGACGTGGTTTCAGTGTAATCTTCAACGCATAATTAATAAAGAGTCTTTTTTGATTTACTTATTTGATTTGGAGCGCTCCCCGTGAAGGTAGTTAGTCTTGAGACATACCTCGTAAACATCCCTTATAAGCGAACTGAAATTAGCTCCGTCGTTACTAGAAGCGGTGTCACTTCAGTTGTAATAAAACTAACGACAGATGATGGCCTTGTTGGTTGGGGCGAGGCGTGTTCTGGCGCTGATGTTTATTCAATCGAGGCCGCAATCAAAGCGATGTTCCCATTTGTTAAAGATAGATCGCCATGGGAATCTGCAGTCCTTAGAGAAGATGCCTTTCTTCGTGGGTTGTGGGCGATGCGAGTATCGACTGGAAATTTTGCTTGGGCCGCGATTGATATGGCGCTCTGGGATTTATGTGGAAAGAGTGCGGGATTGCCGGTTTATAAATTACTTGGTGGTGCAATTCGATCTGATGTTGATTATTTCTTCTATCTTGGGCATGGAACGGTTGCCGATATTGCAGAACAGTGCGCCGAAGGAATGGCCCTCGGGTATGAGACTTACTATTTAAAAACTGGAATTGATCTTGACCATGAATTAGAGATGGTTGCCACGATTAGAAAATCTATTGGTCCTAAGAACCGGATTCGCTTGGATTCAAATGGGGCTTGGTCACTTCAAGATGCACCTCGCTACTTAGCGAAATTTGAGAAATACGATATTGATTTTATTGAACAACCGGTACGCGAGCACCCAATGTCTTTGATGATTGATCTTCGAACCAAGACTCCAGTCCCCCTTGCGGCAAATGAAGGGTTGTGGAGTGAAGATGATGCAAACCGTTTAATTATGAACCGCGTTGCTGATGTTTATACCTTCTCACCTTATTGGGTTGGAACGTTAGAGAAATTTAGACAAGTTTCCAACGTAGCAAATGTTATGGGAAGCAAGGTTTGTCGCCATACGCACGGTGAAATGGGAATTGCGGCAACAGCATTCCACCATGCAAGTTTGACGATTCCAAATTTAGTAATGGGGAATCAACAAACCGCCGCCCACATGGAAGGCGACATTTTGAAGAAGCAGATACCTACTGCGACCTCACCTAAGTGGGGGCTCCCAGAAGGTGTTGGACTTGGTTTTGAAATAGATCAGAGCGCACTTGAATCGGGAATTAAACGATTTAAGAGTGAAGGACAATATTTACCGTATGGCAAAATCTAATATCAGACTTTCAAAAGGTGATTTAACGGTAGAACTCTTACCTGAATTTGGTGGGCGAATCTCCTCGATAAAGATTGCTGGTTGCGAGGAATGGATAACGCAACCACAGAGTGGATTAGTTCCTCGGTCACCTGGTGATAATTTCATTAGACCGGAAATCTCAGGCTGGGACGAGATGGTTCCGACAACAGATGCCTGCACATCTTTAAATGATTCTAAGGAACTTCCTGATCACGGTGAAGTTTGGGCCCGGTCGTGGGATGTTTTAGCCGAATCATCAGATAGCGCTTTGTTGAGCGTTGAACTAAATGTGCGAACTTTAAAGTTTTCTCGAAGTATTTCGTTATTTGAATTACCAAATAATCGATATCGAATTGATTTGGTTTATTCGCTCGAGAATATTGGGCCAGTCGCGACACCAGCATTTTGGTCATGCCATCCAATGTTTAGAGGCGAAGGCGTGAAAAGCGTTCAGGTTGCAAGTAATAAACCACTAATTCAAACTGCTCCGCTATCCCCCGCTGTGGCCCAAACTTTCTTGCCTTCGGATCTTGCTCATGGGAAATCAATTGAGTATTGGTGTGAAACAGATGATGAGATCGAGAAGGTAGAAATTCTTCGAGATAGCGGTGAGCTTCTAACTTTTGAGTGGGATAAGTCAGAGATTCCCTACTTCGGTATTTTCGTAGACAATCACGAGTATTGCCCAGCACAGGTAATCTCGCCACAACCTGCAATTGCCTACAAAGTGAGTGAGCGAAGTGCAGAGAGTGCTGGGCGAATTCCAATTCTTGCACCAGAAGAGATAGTCCAGTGGAAAATCTCTATTTTCCTAGATCGCGAACTATAATTTCGTATGGACTTTAAAGGTAGAAATGTTCTTATAACTGGCGGCGGCAATGGAATTGGTGCTGCGACAGCCAAGAAGTTTGCTGGATATGGCGCGAACGTAATCGTTACTGATTTAGATGGCGCAGCTGCAGACTCTGTGGCAAAAGAGATTGTAGGTAGTGGCGGAATAGCACTTGGGCTAAAGCTAGATATCACCAAGATCGAAGATTGGAACGATGCGGCCACCAAGATTCATGCCGCCTATGGAAAAGTAAATGTAGTTTTTAACAACGCCTATTTAAAGATAGTTAAACCCGCGCATTTAACGAGCGTTGAAGAGTGGGACAAGCAAATCGACGTGAATTTCGGTGGAATTCATAAGTCAGTAATCACTTTTATCCAAGACTTGCAGGACACAAATGGAGCGATGGTTAATACCGCTTCAGTACATGCCCACTTCGGTTTCTTGGGAAGCGGTGTGTATGCGGCAACTAAGGGTGGAATAGTTTCGTTAAGTAACCAGCTTGCAGTTGAGTACGGACCAAAAGTTCGGGTAAATGCTGTACTGCCTGGACCAATCATGACTCGGGTTTGGGATACCGCTACTGATAAAAACTTTGATGAAGCAATTCGGGGAAATGCAATGCACCGTATGGGACTTCCAGAGGAAGTTGGTGAGGCCGTCTGCTTCTTGGCTTCAGATAAGGCTTCATTTATTTCAGGGGCTTCGCTCTTGGTTGATGGTGGATTTAGCGCACAGAAAGATTTATCGGCGACGTAATTTCTAAGCGAAAGCAGGGGCTGTGAAGATTACTCATAAATCTCTTGGTGTTAAGCGAATTATTAATGCCTCGACGACATATACCCGCATAGGCGGATCGTTGATGGATCCCACGGTAATTGATGCGATGGCCCGTGGTGCTAAATCATTTACGGATATGTACCAATTATTGGCCGCAAGTGGCAAGCGGATTGCCGCTTTAACTGGAAATGAAGCGGCTTATATAACTCCAGGTTGTGCATCAGCGATAGTTTTAACAGCGCTGGCTCTCGGTGAACTTGATGAAAGCAAAGAGCGCACAGAGGTACTAATCGATGTAAGCCACAGAATTCCTTATGACAAGGCAGTAACTTTTGCCGGAAAGAAGTTAGTTGAATTCGGTGGGGCTGGAAAGCGCAGCGAAGCTGATTTAGAGAGCGCGATTTCAGATAAGACCTTGGCGATCTTCTGGATTGCTGGCAAATATGTCGGAGATAATGCGTTGAGTATTGAAACTACAGTGCGAATCGCAAAGAAGCGCGGCATCTCAGTAATTGTTGATGCGGCGGCGCAATTGCCTCCAGTTTCTAATCTTTCATTCTTTACCGTTAAAGCAGGCGCCGATCTTGTTTTGTTTAGTGGTGGAAAAGCTTTATGCGGACCGCAATCAACAGGTCTAATGCTTGGGAGTTCTCGAATAATTGAAGCCGCGGCAAAGCTTGCAGCACCTAACCAAGGAATTGCTCGCGCATTTAAAGTAGGAAAAGAAGAAATCTTTGGAATAACCCAAGCAATTGAGAATTATCTTGAGCGCGATCATGAGAAAGATTTAAGGATGTGGCAGAAGAGTTGCGAGAAGATTTCAGCAAAACTTTCTAAGATTTCTGGCCTATCTGGAGTAATTCACGAATTCAATCAAGCTGGACAACCAATTCCACGTGTGGAGATTAAATTCGACGCAAAGTTGCCAAGTGAGACCGCAAATAGAGTTTATGAAAACCTTTTAGCTCAAAACCCAGCAGTTGTTCTGGACTTAGATGGTCCGCTCTTCATTAGCCCTGACATGTTGAAGAAGGGCGAAGTTAAATTAGTGATTGCTGCTTTAAAGAAAGCGCTGATGTAATTTACTTCCCAATTCCGGCCATCATCCCTTTAACGAAGAATCTCTGACCAAAGATATACATAAGCAAAATCGGTAATACTGAAACAAATGCCCCGGCCATTACAAGTGGTTGATTAATCGAGTAACGACCTTGGAAAAGGGACAGCCCTGACATCAGAGTTCTAGATTCTTGCTGTTGAAGAAATACGAGTGCTATCAGGAGTTCGTTCCAGGCATAAATAATGTTGACCAACATCAAGGTAAATAGAGCCGCGGATGAGAGTGGGACAACAATTCGTCGCAAGATCGCAAAAGGTGTGAGGCCATCAATCTTCGCTGCTTCAATCAGCTCGTATGGGACTGATTTCATAAAGTTTGTAAGAAAGAAGACAGAAAAGGGAACAAAAAGTCCAATATAAAAAATAATTACTGATGCAAGAGTATTTATCAGGTGCAGATTTACCATCAACATAAACATAGGAATTACCAGAGTTACTGGTGGAATCACCATAAGCGCAATATTTGTATTTAGTAAGAAATTCACGCCACGCATCTTGCTGAACACCATCGCATAACTGGCTAGCAAGGCAATGAACATCGCGCCAGACACTGAGAAGATCGCGATGATTACGCTGTTAAGAGCCCAGTGAGCAACCGGGAAAGATGTGAACGTCTCTCTGAAATTACTTAATACGGGATGAAGTGGCAAAGCCAATGGATTTAGCAGATATTCGTTATTTGTTTTTAGCGATGTCTGGAAAATAAACCAAACAGGATATATCGAGGCGAGTGAGAGGAAAATTAGAAATGCGTGGCGATAGGAAGATCCAAATAAATTTCTCATCGCCGCTCACTCTGTCGCTTGCGCATTCTGGAATAAATCAAAATCAAAACACCTGAAAGTGCAAGTAGATATACCGCTGCGGCTGATGCCATTCCTACGGCGCCGAGGCTAAATCCATATTGCCAAATATAAAGATCCATCACCATAGATGAATTAGCTGGGCCACCTTTTGTAATTGTGTAAATATATGGAAATACCCAGGCCAGTGCCGTAATCGCTTGAAGCACCATAAGAAATTGAACGGTCTCTTTTATCTGAGGAATGATCACAAAGCGTTGGCGTTGCCATCTTGAGGCACCATCTACAAGCGCGGCTTCAGATACTTCTGTGGGAAGAGATAGAAGTGAAGCGGTAAGTACTACAACACCAAATCCAAATTGCGACCAAATAATTACGGCGCCGATGGAATAGATCGAAAGAGTGGTGCTTCCAATCCAATCGAGGGCGGCAAAATCCAAATTTACGTTTCTAAGCGCGGTATTTAATATTCCATTACCTTGTAGAAGATATGAGAAGCTCAAACCAACAACTGCCGCTGGAATGATGTATGGCAGAAATAGTATGACTCGATAAAGCTTCCAACCCCGGATGTTTTCATAAAGAATCAGGGCTGCGGCTAGGGAGATAAGCGTCGTTATAGGGACGGTTAATAGGAGTTTTATGTTATTTACAATTGCGTGAACAAAGACATCGTCTCGAAGTAAATTAACGTAATTGGCGGTTCCGATGAAAGATAAATTACTTATGCTTCCGCTGTAAAAACTATTTCGAACGACTGCTATTAAGGGATAAACAAAGACCAATAAAATTATTAAGACCATCGGGACTATAAATAGGTATGGCCAGCGTTCGGAACGGCGACTATTTGTCGCCGTTCCTACGCTAATTAATTGATCAGATTTCAATTACTTATTACTTGTTACTGATCAGACGCCAGCCCACTTCTTGTAAGCGGCTAGGTCCTTAGGTTGTTGAGTACGCCATGCATCAATTGCCTTTTGGATAGCAGCAGCGGCTTGCTTTGCTGTGCTTGTTCCCGCAAGAACTCCTTGGGCTGCTGGTTGCAATCCTTGGGAGTCAACTTGTGGTGGCGCATAGTTTTGTGCCCAAAGTTGATTTGGTTGAGTATTCAATTTGTAAAGCGCCTTCATTACAGGATCTTTAATAAGTGAGGCAGAGAAGCGCTTGTCAGCAGGGAATGATCCTGTTGTGGTGTACCAACTCTTAACGTTCTCTGGTTGGTGCAACCAAACTAGGAAGTTTGCTGCAGCTTGCTTGTTCTTTGACCATGAAGTTATGTATGCAGAAATAGATTGAGTTGCTGTATAGAACGATGCAAGTTTTCCAGTTCCAACCTTAGGAACTGATTGCACGCCTAGGTCAGCGCCCATTCCAGCCTTAATCCAAGTTGCGACGTTTCCGTCAGTTGTCCAAGTCATTGCGCCCTTCTTCTGCGCAAATGCTTGCCACCCTTGAGTTAAGTCAATTGAAGTTACATCGCTATTGATGTATCCCTTTGCCTTCAACTCAGCTAGCTTCGTTAAGTAATCTGAATACTTAGAATCTGTGAACTTTGCCTTTCCGGCATAAACATCTTGAAGTTCTTTAACAGAGTTTAGATTCTGGGTGCCGATTGTTCCTTGGAACCAGCTTCCGAAGAATCCATCTTTATCTCCAACTACTACTGGAGTAATTCCGGCCTTCTTTAGTGCTGCACAAGTTGCAAGGAATTCTTTCCAAGTCTTTGGACCCTTATTTGGATCAAGTCCAGCTTTCTTGAACAGTGCCTTGTTCCAAACGAATGGTTGTCCTAGTAGATACAAAGGCATCGCCCATGATTCGCCACCAGAAACATTCTCAGATGTGTTTAACCAGTTAGCCATTTCAGCTGGAGGAACAAGTCCCTTAAGTGAAGCAACTTGACCACGCCATACTGGAGTCAAAACTGGAAGTGTCGCCCATTGCATTGCAATGTCTGGACCAGATTTTGATTGTGCAGTTGTTTCGAATGCGCCTTGTAAGGTATCGCTGTTTTGTGGAACTAATTCAATTGTTAGTCCCTTATGGATTGCTTGATATCTTTTGATTGCATCTTGCATCCATGCGGTAGAACCAGGAATATCTGATTCACCCCAGAACCAATAAACAAGTTTGCCGGTATTTGCATCAGCAGTCTTGAATGCAGCTGATGATGTTGAAGTTCCAAGCCCGATAGTTGCTACTAGCGCGGCTACTGTTACAGCAGCGGTTGCCACAATTCGCGACTTCGACTTTCCTTTAAAACCAATAATCCTTCTCATTGCTTCCTCCAATAGATTGATTAGATTTCCCCTACTTCAAACTTCCGATACTTGAGAAATGTAGCGCAGCGCTCTATGAGAGTCCATAACCCTTTCTAGGTATTTATAGTTAATTCAATGTGTATACAGATTGCTCACGCTCAGACTAAACAGTCTTTGAGCCAATTAAATCACCCGCAGCACTAACAAGAAGTGCGACATCTAGAAGTGCGACCAGCATTAGTAATTTGAAGAGAATAAACCTTGGTGCGAAGATGCTTAGGGTTGCCGTGATTATTCCGATTACCAGAATTGTGGTGTTTGGTTTAGCGCTATGCAAGATTATGGTGGCGGCGATAAGAAGCGCTGATGTAATTAATCGAGATGGAATGCGACCTAGAGATATCGGCAGACTATTTATGCCACTTGCCTTATCTTCTTTAAAATCCTTTAGAACGTTGGCGAAGTGCGCAGACATTCCAAGCAGCCCACCGGCCCAGAAGAGCCAAAGAGGTGGTGTGCGATCGATAGAGATTACGAGCGCCGTCGGAAGCAGTGCGAAGGCAAGTGTGTATGGGATTGGTGAAAACGCAGTTGGTTTTAAATAGAAGTTATAGGAGACACCTAAACCGATACCGAGAATAGATATTGCACCAGCTTTAAATCCGAGTGGGCCCGCGATATTTATGATTATCGCAATTGGTAGAACTATAAATATTGCGCGCTTTAATTCTGATGGTTTTATAGCGCCGGCGACGAGCGGCTTGTTAACGCGATTATGTTTTAGATCATCCCGGAAATCATAGAGATCATTGGTCCAGCCAACGATTAATTGGCCGAGGAAAATACCAAAAGCAATTAAATAGGCAGGGCCTTCCCACCAAAGTTCAGTGGCGAGCAAGAAAGTAACAATTGTTACAAGCAGGGTTGGGCCGAAGTGCGATGCGGTTAGATAGCTCTTGATTTTGGCCATGGTTAAGAATAAATGATTAGTAAGGGACGGTCTTTGTGATTTGTCTGCCCGTGTAAGCGCCGTATTTCTTGGTGCCTGGTATGTATTCACGGTATGTGTGAATCCCCTTGGAAGTTGGAATTATCGAAGCGTTGAAGGCATATTTATTTGTTGCAATTTTTTTGATCTTGAAAGTTTGAAGGGTCTTCCATTTGCCAGCAATTTTCTCTTGTATCTGTAGATCGCCCTGGGGTGTTCTCCAAAACCAGTCTGAAACTAAACATGGAGTATTTACATAACACAAACCTCTTGAAGTCGGATATTTTGAACCAGAGCCATCTTTCCAAACCTTGAAATCAAGAATATTCGCGCCAGCTTTTGAAGTTCCTATATATAACTTCTTTGCGGAATCCAAAGTTATTTCTGTCTGTTCCTTTGACATCGCACATGTTCCGCCAATCATTAGGTCAGAGAGATCCTCACAAGGATGACCTACTCCTAAGTTATGAACTAACTCGTGAATTAGACTTTTTGATGGATAATTCAACTTAAGAGTCTGGGCGAGATAACCGAATTCAGGGCTCCAGCATCCGGAACTTACCGGCGTGATGAGAGCAGAAATTCCAGGTTGATTTGCAAAACCACAATATTTTTCAGAAAGATTCGCATCAATAATGAATAGCAAATTCTTACCGATAAGTTCTAAGCCATTTTGCTTACTAAATTCGCTTTGTAATTTAAATAGGGTGGGCTGGGTATTAGATGAAGACTCTGAAGATTTAGCTCCATCTTTTTCTAGTTGACCCGCCGTGTATTGAGAGAACATCGTCGAGATATCGTAAGTACCTTCGAAAGTGTCAAATTTAAATTCTTTTCCTAGTTTTCTCTTCATCCATGCATTGGCAAGATCAAGCCAGTTATTAACATCTCCCTTTTCATAGTATTCATGAGGAGTTGTGCCGTTAACCTTCACATAGACCACATGGATCTGGAAACCATCTATTTCATCAGGGCGATCTTTCCCGGTGACCGGAAGAATCTTTGGTGTGGGAAGAATATTAATTGTTTGGGTTACATCTGGGTTTGGTGTTGCAAGGAGTTCATTGTTCTGCGAGATTGTAATTTCGCATTCCCCTGCTGATATAAGTTTCAATACTTTCGCGCTCTCATCAAAGGCACAAATAGCTGGATTCTTAGAAGTTAAAGTCTGAGGTAACTCATATGCCATTGGTGAAAAGAAATAAGTTGGAATCGTGCCAACGCTCAAAGGTAGATCTTCCGCGATAGTTAAGTTAGGAATCATCAGTGAATCGTTTGTGACCAGTTTTCGATAAATCTGATTTTGACCAGATGATCCACAAACGTTATAGGCGTAGGCCGAAAAAGTAATTAGATCGTTTCCTTCTGCCATTGGTGCTGTAAATGTTGCACTTTCGCCTGCCGAAGTAACTTGTGTTGGCACCCAGGCTGCCCAAGGCTCCCAAGAATCTTTGCTGACTTTTTTAACTGCATATGCATAATAAATAGTGGTTGGAAGTTCGTCAGTCTTTGCTGGTGTGACTGTGAATGATGGACCGCCCGTTGTTCCCCAAATAGTTTTCACGATTGGGGCACCGGGCGCAGCGCTGCACGCCCAAGCACTCTGCAAACTTGTTGTTAGCGGAATCATTGAAAATCCTAGAGCCAGAACAACAGTCTTGATTGTTAGCCGCTTGGTTCTCATTGTTCAATGTTAATTAGCCGTGTCTTCCGCGTCTATGTTTCGGCAATATTTATTCACAGAAATAAATTATTCACATTATTTTTCTCAAGCTAAAGGCCATACGTTCAATCTAGTTACTTTCACCCTGCCCGTTTCTTTCTCGAAGCAAGTTGAGCACGCCGCCAGCGTTCACTCACTTGCTTTCTCTGCTAATCGCAGAGGATTTCGAGAAGGGAGGACGTTATGGAAAAGGGAAAATGGATTGCATTTATTGCAATCATCGCCAACTTGATACTAGCTATCATGAAATGGCGATCGGCCTACTAGCGTGAACAGGTAGGCCGCAATCCAAAATCCCTCTAACGAAGGGTAGGTGGCTTCGGGAAGAAATTCCCGGACCATCTGGCGAAATCTTATAGCAAGGTGAGTTTGAAATGTAAGAAAATATTACGAAATCGCAAACTACTTTAAGTTACTTAACTAGCTTTTGGCGCTTCGATTTGGTTCTGCAACTTAGGTTCCTCAGTTGGGATGCGCTCTTCTAAACCTTTGATCTCCTTCATTACGCGCTCTAGTCCATCAGAGACATGTATTAAAGCGAATGCAAGAAAACGATTAAACTCTTCGCCAACATCTTTTTCAAATAAGATTCCAGAAGATTTTTTGCGATTAGAAACATGGAAGATGAAATCGCCACCGTCGGGGCTTGCTCCAGCGCCTATCCACTTATCGAATTTCCATTCAGCAGTATTGGTCAAGCCATTAAAAACTAGGCGATCGGTCGTTAAATAAACCTGCCCTGTGTCTTTGTAAACTTGAATTTCTTCACCGGGAATAAAAGTTCCACGTTGTGCGCCGACTCGATAACGAATGCCGGCAACAACCGGAATGCTAAAGCCCTGGCTTGAACCAACATATTGTCCGGCGGTGCGACCAGCCTCGTGAAATTGACCAATGCCTGCCCAGATTACATATTCACCTTGCTTGGTAATCATGTTGTGGCTTTCAGCGTCCTCGCCATCTTGCACGGCGATGAATGCCTCTTTTAACTTTGCAAGTGTTGCGACATCTTCGGACCATTCTTCATGCAAGCGGTCAACTTCGCGTTGTGCTTTCTTTCCCTTTGGATTACCAAAGAGGTCATTAAAGAAGCCCATGTAATTAGTTTTGCATCAAAGCGGTAGGCCGAGCTGTTTGCGAAAGTTAAGGGAATCCCAGGCGTCGAAACCTGAAACAACAAGTCCGCCTTCAACTTTATCGATGCTTACGCCATCAACCGATACCTTCTTATTGGAAGGTGGTTGGCCTTCAAGTGGTCCAGTCTGCGTTCCAGTTAAATGCCACTTAGTTACAACCTGATTGCCCTCAACGATTACATCATCGATACGGAAATGAATATCGGGAAATGCAATTTGCCATTCGCGCCACTTCGCACGAAAACTTTCGCGACCAGTTCCAAATTGCGGATCGTTTCCAAATGTATTGACGGAAATAAATTTATCGATTGCGCTTTCATCGCCCTTGTTCCAGATCTCTTCGAAAAAATCTTTCGCTATTTGGCGGATTTCCTCATTCTTACGTGCGATATCGCTATCACCCGCGTCACCTCTATTTGGCAGATTATTCATGCGCATAAGTATGGTGGGCGGCAGCGGATTCGTGGGAATCCGTTATCAATTCGTTATATCCCTGCCTTGATTTAGCCATCGGCGAGTGGTGGAGTTATCCCACTGAACCCGGTGGGCACCCTCCTGCCGGGTTCATCTAACTACTAGAACTTGGGGTTCGCCCTGAGCAAGGAGATATATAAATGAAGAAGATCGGCCTACGTCGCCTAAGCGCGATCGCAGCAGTATCGCTTTCAGCAACAGTCTTGTCTGTTATGCCTGCGCAAGCAGCAACAACAATCAAGATCATTACACCTAACTACACAGATGCGATGCCTGCATATTACGCAGATCTAAATGCTCGCTTCGAAGCTGCAAATCCTACAATCAAGGTTGAACACACAAACCTTTCATGGGATGACATTCTTGTTAAGGGTCGTACTTTGGTGGCAACAAACTCAACACCAGACATCATGAACCTAAACACATTCTCAGATTATGCAGCAGCAGATCTTCTATATAAGGCTTCTGATATTTTCGATGCAAAGACACTTG
>WLJX01000001.1 GCA_009701575.1 Actinomycetota bacterium | reverse complement strand
TAGAGAAGGCGCTATCGAACCGCCTTCTGCATTAAGTCCGTGACATGAAGAACAACCAAGAGCAAATATTCGCTTACCCTCTTCAATTTGCGTTGACTTAACAGTTGTCTCCATCTTGGTTGTGCTTGGAAGCGCACTTGCAACCTGAAATGTGGCACCTAGTGAAATCAGCGCAACAACTAATAGCGCGGGGCCAGCAAAGCTATGGCGGCGATAGCGAGAGATCTTCTTGATCCCTGAATTAATTCTTACCTTTTTCAATTATTCACCATCTCCATTATTTTATTAAATAGATTGCAGAAAAAAGCGCGATCCAAACAATGTCAACGAAGTGCCAGTAGTAAGAAACAACAATTGCAGTTTGGGCTTGTTTGTGGCCGAATTTCTGGGCACGGAACACTCGAATCATCACAATTAAGAATGCGATTAAGCCACCGGTAACGTGCATACCGTGGAAGCCAGTTGTCATATAGAAAACTGAACCGTAAGCATTTGAAGAGAGCGTCAGGCTTTCGCTTACTAAATTTGCATATTCATAAACTTGGCCACCGATGAAGAAGGCGCCCATCAGAAAAGTAAGAGCAAACCATTCGCGCATTCCCCATTTATTAAATTGCCAGATCGAACCTAAGCGCTTAGCTTGAAAACGCTCTGCTGCGAAAACACCGAATTGACAGGTTACGGAAGAAAGAACTAGGACTGTTGTGTTGGTTGCTGCAAAGGGAATATCTAATAGCCCCGTTGACTCCAGCCAAACATCTGGTCCTTGCACAGCGCGAGTAGTGAAGTACATTGCAAAGAGCGCCGCAAAAAACATCAACTCACTTGCCAGCCAGACGATTGTTCCAACTGCAACGATATTTGGACGGTTAACCTTTTGAGGGGCCGATGTTTGCATGGCTGCTGGACTGGTTGTCATAGGGGGATTATTCACGATTCCTGGACCAAATGAGATGTTTTACCCTTGAGACGGCTGCTACTTTGGGTGAAACTCATCACGAATTTTCCGAGCAAATATCGCGATTAATTGGCGTCACTGGCGGCTAGACTTTCGGCCATGGCTGCGGAAAAGAACCTAAAAATTGCGCTCTACTCAGATGATTCATCTGTCAGGTCCTCGGTTATAACAGCGTTGGGTCGCAGAGTTTCAGCAGAGATTCCAGAGCATCAAATTATTGAGTTCGCCACAGGCCCGGCCCTTCGCCTTTACCTAGATTCAAAAGGGGCGGTTGATCTTTTCATTCTTGATGGTGAGGCGGTTCCTGAAGGTGGCTTAGGTCTAGCTCGACAATTGAAAGATGAAGTGTTCAACTGCCCACCCGTATTAGTCATCACAGGACGGGTTCAAGATAATTGGCTTGCTTCCTGGTCGAAGGCCGATGATGTTGTGATTCATCCAATCGATCCCTTTAACTTGGCTTCAAAGGTTGCGGGTTTACTTCAATCTAGAACTGTAGCCAATCGTTAATTAAGGTTTGAATTTCTTCTCTGGAAGTCGCTTCATAAATTGCAGTAAATCCTGAATAGTAAATACTTCAAATCCTGCCGCCCGTTCAATTAAACGGTGCAGAACTTCGACTGTAGTTTTAACGTCATCGAGCGCCCTGTGAGTCGGAAGAGCAGCCGTTTGGAAAAATTCTGCCAAAGTGCCAAGTTTGTAATTTAGGATTTCTGAACGTTCAACAACAAGTCGTGCAAACCTCACAGTGTCGAGTACTTCATGCTTTGGCCAGGGCTCGGAGAGTGAGCGGGCAGCAGCTTTCAAAAAACCAAGGTCGAAGGGCGCATTGTGCGCTACAAAATATGGAGCACCATTTTCACTATGGGCGCTAATGAATTTTATAAAATTTTCATACGCTTCAGCAATTTGTGGTGCATCGCTCAACATCTCATCGGTGATGCCAGTTAGATTTGTTATGTATTCCGGGAGTGGAACTTTGGGATTCACAAAGGTGGAAAATTCCGCAAGTATTTCACCGCCGCGGACAGCAACAGCGCCAATCTCGGTTATTGCGCAACCTTGAGCCGGGGAGGCACCAGTAGTTTCTAGATCTAGGACAATGAAAGTGACATCCTTCAGCGGTAGCCCAAGTTCACTAAACCCCGGTTGCCAATTATCTGCGGGTGGATCGAAATTCGACCGCGAGATTTTTGGCGTTGAGGGCGACATGTGTGAAGGTTAAAGCAAAGCACTGTCATTTCCGGCACTTTTTAGGTTCAGTAGTCGCAAGCAACCCAGAACTTTAGAGTTTAGGTTGAGAGTTTCTTGCCGCGCCATGACACTTTGAAACTTGATTGAAATTTGGTGGGCGATAGGGTTGCGCGCACATCAATCCCTTTCACAAGGGTTAAATCAGGAGGCGCTTTGAAAAAGTCATTAAAGCTCATGGCGGTTGTTGCATCTTTGACACTTATTACAGGTGTTGCAGTTGCTCCCGCTTCACAAGCAGCAAAAATTAAACTCTGTCTTGCACTAGATACTGGTGGCGTAGACGATCGTTCATTTAACGAAGGCGCCTGGAAAGGTGCACAAGCATCAACTGTCTCAACTGCTGAATATCTACCTGCTACTTCTTCAGCAGACTTCGCACCAAATATCAAGAAGTTTGTTGACAAGGGTTGCGATTTAATCGTTGGTGTTGGTTTCGCGATTTCAGCAGAAATTGTTAAGTCTGCAAAGGCAAATCCAAAGATTAAGTACGCAGTAGTTGACGATGCTGGTCAAGATTGCGATGCAAACTGGAACTGCAAGAATGTTCCAAACGTAAAGGGACTTACATTCCAAACTGACGAAGCCGCTTTCATGGCAGGTTACTTGGCAGCAGGAATGTCAAAGACCGGCAAGGTCGCGACATACGGTGGAGCTCCATATCCAACAGTTACAATTTTCATGGATGGATATGCTCGTGGTGTTGCTTATTACAACAAGCAAAAGGGCAAGAACGTGCAGGTTCTTGGTTGGGATCCAGCAAATCCAAAGTCTGGAACATTCGTAGGTAACTTCTCTGATCAAGCCAAAGCGCTAACAATTTCTAAGGGATTCGAACAACAGGGTGCGGATGTAATCCTTCCTGTAGGTGGAAGCCTTGGAGCGCCATACGCTGCAGAATCTGAAAAGAGCAAGAAGTCACTAACTATCTGGGTTGACTCAGATGGTTACGGCCTTCTAACAGCTGGTAAGTCAATTCTCCTTACAACAGTTGTAAAAGAGATCGGTGCTTCAATCAAGTCCGTAGCAAAAGATGTGGCTTCTAAGAAGTTCACTGGTGACAAGTATGTTGGAACACTAAAGAACAAGGGTGTTTCAATTGCTGAGTACCACGATCTATCAGCTCGTGTGCCAGGAAGTCTGAAAACTGAAGTACGTACCATTCGTGGTGCAATCATCGCTGGAACACTAAAGGTTAATTAATCATTAATTAACTTTAAAAATAGGAGGCACCGAGCAATCGGGCCTCCTATTTTTTTGCACATTAATTCGCTAAGATTCCACGGTGTCATTAGAACTTCGTGGAATTACAAAAACCTTTGGTTCCTTTACCGCCAATGATGCAATAAATTTACGTGTCGAAACTGGACAAATCCATGCGATTCTCGGCGAAAATGGCGCCGGCAAATCCACCTTAATGAATATTGTCTACGGATTGCTCAAAGCGGATTCAGGCGAAATTTTAGTTGATGAAAAAGCAGTTAACATTACGGAACCAAGTGACGCGCTAAGTGCGGGTATCGGAATGGTTCATCAACATTTCATGCTGATTCCAGTTTTCACTGTTGCAGAAAATATTGTGCTCGGACATGAGAAAAGCGGAAAGTTTGGTGCTTTAGATATAGAAACAGCGAGGCTGGCAATCAAAGAAGTATCAAAAGATTTCGGCTTTGAAGTTAACCCGGATGCCATTGTTGAAACTCTTCCGGTTGGCATTCAACAAAAAGTGGAGATTATTAGGGCACTTATCTATGAGGCAAAAGTTCTAATCCTCGATGAACCGACAGCAGTCTTGACACCGCAAGAAACTGATGAGCTACTGAAAACAATGCGCGAACTAAAAGCTAAGGGCACCTCAATTATTTTTATTACTCATAAGTTGCGTGAGGTTAGAGAAGTTGCGGATCAAATCACAATTATTAGACGCGGCAAAGTTGTCGGGGCGGTATCGCCGCAAACGTCCGAGGGTGAACTTGCCTCACTAATGGTGGGCAGGGCTGTTGATCTAGCGCCTGAGAAGGTTAAACATGAAATTGGCAGCCCAATTCTGGTGGCAAAAGATTTAACAGTTCGGAATACTTTAGGTGCGGCTGTTGTAAACAAAGTTAACTTTCACGTTAGTGCCGGTGAGGTTTTAGCTGTCGCGGGGGTTCAAGGAAATGGTCAGTCCGAACTAGCCCGAGCACTTATCAACTTAGAAGATCACATTGAGGGATCGATTCTGCTGGATGACAAAGAGATAAGTGGAGCAAGTATTTACGACTCGTTGCATGCAGGTATTGCTTTTATCCCAGAATCCCGCGAGTTGGATGGTTTAGTCGGTAGCTTTTCAATAGCCGAGAATTTGATTCTTGATTTACATGATCAAGCCCCTTATGCAAATGGAATTATGCTTTCAGCAGGAGTTGTTATGGCGGAGGCGGAGAAGAGAGCAAAAGAATTCGACATCAGGGCGCAATCCGTATCAGATGCCGTTTCAACACTATCTGGCGGAAATAAGCAGAAGGTTGTTATTGCTCGGGAGTTATCTAGACCTGTCAAAGTTTTAGTAGCCTCTCAACCAACTCGTGGTCTAGATGTTGGTTCTATTGAATTCGTACATGAGCGAATACTTGCCGAACGTGATGCGGGTCGAGGTGTAATCCTTTTTAGTACCGAACTTGATGAAGTTATGGCTCTTGCTGATCGAATAGCGGTTATGTATCGCGGGGAAATTCTCGACATTGTAGATTCGAATGTTACTCGTGAAGAGCTAGGACTTTTGATGGCAGGCGTCGCTGCAAAGAAGGCAAGTGCGTAATGCGTAATTCACTCGTCAAATTCGGACAAGCAATTAAATTGCCAGGGCTATCTTTCGGATTAGCTTTCACTTTAACAGGTCTCATTATTGCTTTCTCAGATGCCAAAGTTCTAAGCAAAATTGGATCACCTTTAACCTTTATTAAGAGCGCGGTTGCTACCGCAGGAAATGCCTATCTCGCTCTCTTTCAAGGTTCGATTTTCGATATCAATTTAACTAAGGGCCATAACTTCTTCCAGGGCTTCTACCCGTTATCTGAAACTATTGTTATTTCGACCCCATTAATTTTGACTGGTCTTTCAGTTGCACTGGCATTTAAATCTGGCCTCTTCAATATCGGCGCCCAGGGGCAATTTATTTTTGGCGCGATTGGTGCTTCATATGTGGGTTTTCATTTCCACCTCCCTATTGTTATTCACGTAATAGCGGCAGCTTTAGCGGGAATGGTGTTAGCGGCAATCTGGGGTGGAGCAGTGGGATTATTGAAGGCGAAAACAGGAGCCCATGAAGTTATTTTGACGATTATGATGAATTACATTGCTGGCTATTTTATTTTATGGACTCTAAAAACAAGTCAATTCTTGCGACCTGGCCGAATCGATCCAATTGCCCCTGAAGTAAATCAGAGCGCTCGATTGCCGCTCCTTGCAGGTGCTAATTTGCGAATTCATGCAGGAATATTTATTGCGCTTGCTGCTGCAGTCTTTGTTTGGTGGCTACTAACAAAGACGACAATCGGCTATAAGTTTCGTTCAGTTGGTGCAAATAGTGCCGCATCTAAGACTGCGGGAATTTCAGTACCGTTTGTTCTGACAGCAACAATGGCGATTTGTGGCGCTCTCGCAGGATTGGGTGGCGCAGTTCAAGTACTTGGAAGTGAACATGCGCTAAATGCAGATATCGCTGGTTCATTTGGTTTTGATGCAATTACTGTCGCTCTTCTGGGTCGAGCACAACCTCTTGGAACAGTTTTTGCGGCACTTCTTTTCGGTGCGCTTCATGCGGGAGGCCGAACAATGCAATCAAGCACGGGAGTTCCATTAGATATCGTTCTTGTTACCCAAGCTTTAATTGTGCTATTTATTGCGGCACCTACATTTGTTCGCTTCGTGTTTAGATTGAAGAAGATCAATTCATCCGCAGGACTAACTTCGAAGGGCTGGAACGGATGAGCGAGATTAGATCCAATGTCGAGAAACGTAGATTTCGTGGAGTAATAGTTATTACAGGCCTTTCTCTTTTCTCCCTGCTTTATTTCGGGTTTCTAAGTCCCGGAAAAGCGAAAACCACATTTGGTTTTGTGTTAAATAATGAGTGGGTTCTCATTAAGGAATGGATAATTGCGTCAGCAACTGGATCAAAAATTTTCTCTGGTATTTCCTTGGTTGCTAGCTTGCTTGCGATTCTTGCCTACCGAAAGCGGATTCAAGTAATAGTTCCAGTTGGGGTAGCTTCATTTGGAATTTTGATGTCATTTATTACTTGGGCGGCTTCTGGGAAATTCATTCCATTGACAGGTTTACTTCAAGGTGCGCTGCTTCTTGCTGTCCCGCTTATTTTTGGATCGATGTCTGGACTTATTTGTGAGCGTTCAGGAGTAATAAATATTGCAATCGAAGGCCAACTATTAGCTAGCGCCTTCGTATCTGGGGTAGTAGCAAGCCTTACCCACAAAACTGTCTGGGGACTTATAGCGGCTCCGATAGCGGGAGCGGCGATTTCATTTCTTCTTGCAACATTTGCAATTAAGTTCTCGGTGGATCAGGTAATTCTTGGATTTGTACTAAATGTTCTAGTTATTGGACTTACTGATTTCTTGTATAAGAAATTGTTGGTTCCATATCAAAACACTTGGAACACTGCTCCTACTTTCAATAAGATTGAATTGCCAATACTTTCAAAAATTCCTATTTTAGGACCCATTTTCTTCAGTCAATCAATTGTTGTTTACATAATGTTCGCAATTGTTGCTTCAATTACTTACGCACTATTCAAAACCAAATGGGGGTTGCGCACTAGAGCAATCGGTGAACACCCAACTGCAGCTGATACCGTCGGGATTGATGTAAATAAACTCCGATTCAAAAATGTGATGATTGCCGGTTTGGTTGCAGGTGTAGGAGGTGCTTATTACACAGTTGGTTCTGTAGGCGCCTTTGGGAAAGAGATGACTGCTGGTGCAGGATTCATCGCACTAGCAGCGTTAATTTTCGGTAAGTGGAGCCCGATTGGTGCAGTTTTCGCAGCATTACTTTTCGGTTTCGCGGATAACTTGCAGAGCACACTAACAATTATTGGGGTTTCGATTCCATCTGAATTCATGTTGATGGTTCCCTACATCGCCACGATTATCGCCGTTACCGGATTAGTAGGACGAGTTAGGGCGCCAGCTGCTGACGGAATTCCTTATCTACGTGGAGGATCGCACTAATTATGGAGATTAATTGGGATCAACTTCATTTAGAGGCAAAAAATATTATGAAGAAGGCCTACGCCCCTTACTCAAAGTTTCCTGTGGGAGTTGCTGCGCTAGTAGATGATGGTCGAATTATTTCTGGTTGCAATGTTGAGAATGCGAGTTATGGACTCGGACTGTGCGCCGAATGTGGTTTGGTATCAAATTTGATTGCAAGTGGCGGTGGCAGGTTAGTTGCCGCTGTTTGTGTTGATGCAGATGGGAACTTCCTCTCACCATGCGGGCGTTGTCGCCAATTACTTTTTGAGCATGGCGGAAGCGATTTATTATTTATGACCCCTGATGGTCCAGCCCTTATGTCGACGCTTTTACCTTGGGCATTTGGTCCGGATGATTTATTAAAATGAGCGAAGCCTTTGATGCTGTTGAAATAATCTGCGCAAAACGAGATCGAAATGAACTTTCGGATCTGCAAATTGATTGGATCATTGACGCTTATACGAAGGGCAAAGTTGCTGATGAGCAGATGTCTTCTTTGCTTATGGCAATTCTGTTAAATGGCATGAATTCTCGCGAAATTTCACGATGGACCGATGCGATGATAAATAGCGGTGAGCGCATGGAGTGGTCGATGTTAGATCGCAAAACCGTTGATAAACATTCAACTGGTGGTGTTGGCGACAAGATAACTTTGCCACTAGCACCGTTAGTTGCTGCTTGTGGTGGTGCTGTTCCCCAACTTTCTGGACGAGGTCTTGGTCATACGGGTGGCACCTTAGATAAATTGGAATCGATACCGGGTTGGCGCGCTTCACTTACAAATGCAGAGATGTTAGAAGTTATTAAGAGCTGTGGCGCGGTAATTTGTGCGGCAGGTGCTGGCCTGGCACCTGCTGATAAGAAGCTTTATGCACTCCGTGACGTAACTGGAACGGTACAAGCAATTCCATTAATCGCCTCAAGCATCATGAGTAAAAAAATTGCTGAAGGTACAAGCGCGCTTGTCTTAGATGTAAAAACAGGATCAGGTGCATTCATGTCTGATCCAAAAAAAGCGGGCGAGCTTGCAAGAGTTATGGTTGAACTTGGAAAGCGTGCTGGCGTAAAAACCAGAGCGTTGGTTACTGCAATGGATGTTCCACTTGGTTTAACAGCTGGCAATGCCCTCGAAGTTCGGGAATCAGTTGAAGTTTTAGCGGGTGGTGGACCAAGAGATGTTGTTGAACTTACTTTGGTGCTAGCGGGTGAAATGTTAGATGCTGCAGGAATCAAACAATTGATGGACCCAGCAGATGCGCTTAAGAACGGTGCGGCGATGGATAGTTGGAAAGCAATGATTCGTGCACAAGGCGGAGATCCTGATGCAAAGCTGCCAACAGCAAAAGAGAAAATTGAAGTTACCGCAACTTCGGATGGCACCCTTTCTTCAATGGATGCTATGGGAGTTGGAATTGCGGCTTGGCGTTTAGGTGCCGGCCGTTCAAAGCAGGGTGAGAGCGTTTCACTAGGTGCTGGAATTGAAATTCATGCAAAACCTGGCGCGCAAATAAAGAAAGGTGAAGTGATTTATACCTTGCATGCAGATGAACCTGCTCGCTTTGAACGCGCCCTACGTGCGCTAGATGGATCTTTTACAATTAGTCAAGATGGTTCGGTTGCTGATCGCTTACCTCTTATAATTGAGAAAATAGAGGGATGAGATGACACTTACAAGTATTCCAACGGCCGAACAAATTAAACGATTGCCAAAAGCGGTAATTCATGACCACTTAGATGGCGGCCTCAGACCGCAAACAATTATTGAATTAGCAGCGGAAATTAATTACAAACTTCCTGCTAGCGATCCAGAAGCTCTTGGCGATTGGTTCTACGAAGCTTGCAATTCTGGTTCATTGGTCCGCTATATCGAAACTTTCGAACACACAATTGCTGTGATGCAAACAAAAGAGGCAATAATTCGTGTGGCAAAAGAGTGCGCACTTGATTTAGCAAGAGATGGTGTGGTCTATGCCGAAGTACGTGGCGCTCCAGAGTTGTTTACTCGAAAGGGATTAACGCTAGACGAAGTTATTGAAGCAACAATTGTCGGATATCGACTTGGTGAAGTAGAAGCGAAAGCCGAAGGATTTACGATCAGAGTTGAATCTCTTTTGTGTGCGCTTAGACAAAATTCACATGCACAAGAGATTGCTGAAAAGGTTGTGAAGTATCGCGACCTTGGCGTAGTTGGATTCGATATCGCTGGACCGGAAGATGGTTTCCCTCCGACAAATCAATTAGATACCTTTAATTATTTGAGGCAAGAAGATGCTCACTTCACAATCCACGCAGGCGAGGCTTATGGTCTGCCATCAATCTGGCAGGCAATTCAAATGTGTGGCGCTGAACGCTTAGGTCATGGCGTGCGCATCATCGAGGATATTGATTTCACTGGATCAAAACCAAAACTTGGTCGCCTATCAGCATATGTAAGAGATCGCCGTATTCCACTGGAACTCTGCCCAACGTCGAATTTACAAACCGGTGCGGCAAAAGATATCGCTTCACATCCGATTGGTGCTCTCGCAAAGTTACGTTTTCGAGTCACAATTAATACAGATAACCGGTTAATGAGTCGAACATCGATGACAAATGAGATGGTGGAAGTTGTTAAGGCATTTAATTGGAACTTTCAGGACCTGCAACGCGTCACGATTAATGCGCTAAAAAGTTCTTTCATTCCCTTTGAAGAGCGACTAGCAATCATCGAAGAAATAGTGAAGCCTGGATATTTAGCTATATCTGGCGAATAACTTCGTAAATTCTTCAACTATCTCTGAAACTTTCGTGTCGGCAAAATCTCTCTCACCGACGACTTCGATATAGGTTTTGAGCTTAGGTTCGGTCCCACTTGGGCGGATAATTATTCGAACGTTGTCTCCGCAGTAGAAACGGAATCCCTCGGTAGGTAATTTGCTCTTACTTAAATCCTCAAACTTGGTGACAGAAAGGCCTGAGATAGTTTTAGGGGGAGTACCACCTAAATCGGAGAGAATTTTTTTAATTGTTGCAAGATCATTGACCCGAATAGATATCTGTTGCGTGCGGTGATAACCGATTTCACTCCAGATCTCATCTAAATACTCGAGGATACTTGACCCCTTAGCCTTCAACTCGGAATTTATTTGGGCAACCTTAAGCGCTGCAGATAACCCATCTTTATCATTGACATTTTCAGGGTCTACGCAATATCCGATCGCTTCTTCATAGCCAAAAACTAAATTCGCTTCCTTCGAAATCCATTTGAATCCAGTTAAAGTTTCGCTGTATTCAACTCCACTTTTTGCTGCAATTTTGCTAAGTGCACTAGATGAAACAATCGTTGTCGCAAATGTTTTTCCTGATAGATCGGACGATTTGGAAATGTAATGTCCTAAGAGCGTGCCAAGTTCATCACCGCGAAGTGTTCTCCAATCACCCTTTTTATCTTTGGCGGCAACAGCGCATCTATCGGCGTCTGGATCGTTTGCAATAATTAAGTCAGCGTCTTCTTTCATCGCAAGTGCGAATGCTAAATCCATCGCTCCAGCTTCTTCAGGGTTAGGAAAGGCAACAGTTGGAAAATCTGGATCGGGTTTAGATTGCTCATTCACAAGAAGTGGCTCGGAAAAATTCGCTAGGGCAAAGAGTGACAGCAGCGTTTCTGTTCCGACGCCATGCATTGCCGTGTAAATAATTTTCTGCGGTGATTTTTCCCTGGCGCTTTCTGCCGCCATTGTTATGTAGCTTTCAATTAAATCTTCACTGACAATGCTCCAAGTATCACTTTTTGGGCTAGGAAGTTGTACCTTCGCTATTTCTGCAGATATTTGGGCATCCGCAGGTGAAATTATTTGACTGCCGCGATATTCGACGCCATCAACGCTTTTTCCAAGATAAACCTTGTAGCCATTATCAATTGCAGGATTGTGGCTTGCCGTAACCATTACTCCACAATCAAAACCCAAGTGATTAACGGCAAATGCCAATATCGGTGTCGGTAGTTCGCGGGGGAGTAAGTGCACTTCCATCCCAGCACCAGAAAAAATTTCGGCACTCTCCTCCATAAATTCGACTGAGCCGTATCTTGCATCGCGTCCAATAACTATTTTAGAAAGCCCACGTGAGCTTAAGTACGAAGCGATTCCGGCGGCTGTTCGACCGACGACTGCGCGATTCATTCCTGAAGGCCCTGGACGTACTGGCCCACGCAGACCCGCTGTTCCAAATTCTAGGAATCCGTTAAAAGATTTCCGAAGTTCTATCTCATTGTCATCATCTAACCATTTGGTTAAAAGCTCTGCCGTTTTAGGATCAGGATCTTGCGCTATCCAATCCAATACTTCTAATCGGAATTGCTCCTCGATCACAGTTGTTTTAAAACTTTCGCAAGCAATTCACCCATGCGTCCCGCGGCAGCTTTTCCAGCTTCCATAACTTCAGTATGGCTAAGTTTTTCACCTGTAACTCCGGCAGCAGCATTTGTGACTAGTGAGATTCCTAAGATCTCAGCACCTAGTGCGTGCGCGGCAATTGCTTCTGGGACGGTAGACATACCAACTAAATCTGCGCCCATTATTCGTAACATATTTATCTCGGCCGGAGTCTCATAAGCTGGCCCGCGCCAATGCACATAAACACCTTCAGCAAGTGATGGGTCTTCACGTTTTACAAGTTCGCGAACTCGCTTGCTATATAAATCTGTTAGGTCAACAAAATCTGCGCCAATCAATGGGCTAGTTGCAGTCATTGAAATGTGATCTCGAATCAAAACAGGTTGCCCAACTTTGTAATCTCGATTAATTCCCCCACAGGCATTTGTAAGAACAACTACTTTGCAACCGGCTTTAACCGCAGTTCGAACCCCATGAACAACTGGTTCGAGGCCTTTGCCCTCATACAAATGAGTGCGCCCCAGAAATACGAGAGCTTGTAATTTTCCATTCGCTCCGTCAATTTCATAGGAACGGATAAGTCCACCATGGCCGACCACTGTGGGCGCAGGAAATCCGGGAACTTCGGTTACAGCAAATTCGTGAGTTGGTTTACCAAGTGCATCGGTTGCAGGCGTCCAACCAGATCCCATGACAAGTGCAACATCATGTTTTGGTTTTCCAGTTAGCTCTGATATCCGCGCAGCGGCTAGAACAGCAGTGGCGATTGGATCTGAATATAAATCACTCATGGCTTTAACTTACCCGTTCTTGTCGTGATCTTTAGAGCTCATATTGGCCATATGGTGTTTACGGCAGAGCACCTCATATAAAACAGTTGCATCAGGCGCAGTATCTCCTGGAAGTAGTTGGTCGCCTTCACGTGTCATGCGACCACCGACAATTCGGGCATTATGTGTTGCCCTAACTCCACACCAACACAAGGCTTCAACTTGTAGTGGATTTACTCGATCCGCCAATTCAATTAAGCGCATAGAGCCTGGAAAGAGTGAAGTTCTAAAATCACTAAGAATTCCAAATGCGAATACATCAACTTCCAAAATATCCACAATCCGTGCGAGTTGATCTATCTGTTCACTCTCGTAAAACTGAGCTTCGTCGAAGATTAGATAATCCAATTTTCCATTTGTTTTCTGGTGGTTCTCAACGAAGGCAAAGATATCCATTCCACTGCCAACTTCGATTGCTGGACTTTGTAAACCTAACCTTGAAGAAATTATTCCAGCTCCCGCTCGATCCTGGTTAGTGAAAACGAGACCATGACGGCCACGACTTTCGTAGTTATGAGCGGTCTGAAGTGCAAGAGTCGATTTTCCGCTATCCATCGTTCCGCAGTAATAAATAAGTTGGGCCATGGCGGCAGTTTGTCATATCTGCGCGATATTTAATTTGTTTTATGTAAAAAGTCCATAACTTGGATTGCGCTCCAGCCATCTGGATGAATTTTCGATAGCTCTTTAGCTCCTGCAAGATCTGATCCAAATGTAACCAGTGGCAATTCCACCTTGCCATCAACCCGCAATTGACCAAGCCCGATATCAGCCATTAAGGCATTGCATAAACATTTAGACCTTGAATTGTGTTGAGACGTTCCACCTTTGAATTCGAATGTTTTTAACGGCTCTGCCGGACATCGGTAGCCAATACCACCTTGTGGACGTTCGAATGGAACACGTAGATAGCCGAGATCACAATTACGTGCTCGTTCATCGAATGCAGATGCGCCCGAGAGAGTTCCCTCAATTTCAACAACTTTAAATGGAAAGCCAGTTGGTGATGCGAAGGGATCAGTCTTCACATTAAGAGTGTCAGTTGAGAGTTGGTCAAGTAACTCATCTTTTATTTCCCTGGTGAATCCGGATTCGTTAGCAAGTGCGAATAGTGAACCAACTTGAATTCCAATTGCGCCAAGGGCCTTCGCGTTTGCAAGGTTTTCTGGAGTGCCATATCCACCGGCCAACCAGAAAGGTAATTGGGTTTTAGCAACTTTCGTTAGATCTGCTTCATCGAGGGCAGTAAATTTGCTCTGCCCATCTTCACCTATCGCATCCTTACTTCGAGGGGGAGCGTTATGCCCACCTGCAGTTGCGCCTTCGACAATGAAGCCATCTGGTCGAGTCTTATCATCTTTCGCCAGATAGGCGGCGAGAGCGTGAGATGAAATTATTGCTAGGAATTGGGGCCTATTTAACTTAGGAACTTTCTGTGAAATTTGTTTAGGATCAAAAGCCAAGAAATGTTTGCTCTTTGCTTCGCTTACATCAACTGCAATTTTTACTCCATTATTGTCGGATAGTTGTCTAAGAAGTTCTGGAATCTCTGTTGGTATTCCAGCACCCATGAGTACGTAATCGACGCCTGCCAACATCGCACCATAAAGAGTTGCTGGCGTAGCCAATTGAATTTTTTCCAAAAGATTAATACCAATTAGTCCAGAGTTATTCTCCTTCGCTAACCAAACCTCGGTGAAGGCGCTAATGACTAAGAGATTATTTGTAAGCTTCGAGGGTTTCAAACTCAACTTTGGAACATCTAAATATGGGGCTCCAGTAGTTCGACCACCCTCTTTAAAATAGAAGTGCAGAACTTCTTCAGCGATATCAGGGTTTGGGAAATGAGCAAATGCTCGGCGAATATCTTCCGCTGGATCCCCATCTTGCAATCTGCGTGCGACAACTGAATCGATGGCGGTTGCAGAAACGACTCCAAGTCCACCTGTTTTTGAAACCTCTCTTGCAAGTAGCCAAGTTGAAACTGCAATACCCATGCCACCTTGAATTACATCTGGCAATGCGGCTATTTGAGTCTCCGACATGTTGCGAGTCTAAATGTGAGTATTGAAGCGCTCCTCAATTTTTCGAGGGGTGGCACTCAAGGAGTCAATTGAAGTTATTTGATCCGCGATAACGGAGCGGTAAGGCACGTTGGTCCGCCATCACCTTTAACTGCAACATTTTCACCACTGAATAAGTGCACAGAAATTCCGGCGCTACGCAATTTACTTTCAATCTCTGGATTTCCCGCAGCCAAAACAACAACGTTTGGTGCGATCGCCAAGATGTTAGAACCTTGTGTCAGCATCTCTTTTTCACTCACTGTGAACCAAGATATTCCTCGTGATTTCAAGAACTCCAATAAACGCACAGGTGCAAGCGGTTCATAAACCACCGCTTTATCGTAGGAGATAGGAGATAGGACGCTCATTAAATGTAGGACTGCGCCAGGGCCCTCATAGTGCGGTAAATCAAAGGAGATAACCTCAACACCAAAAGGCGCTAACAATTCACGAATCTGTCCGATGCCTTCTTCATTGGTGCGATAACTGTGACCAATTAAAAGAGTTTTCTCATCTAACCAAACTTTATCGCCGCCATCTGCAAATCCTGGCGCTGTTAACTCACCAAGAATTGGAACGCCTATCCCATCAAGCGTTTTACGAAAATGATTTGGCTCATCGCTACGGATCGGTTTGGCCATTCGAAGCAGGATCGCTCCATGCGGTGTCATGATCATTGGATCATGCATATATACCGAATCGACAAGACCATCGATGCTTTCGGCGACATCTACGACTGCGCCTAGTGATTGAAGAAGCTCAACGAAAGATTGGTGCTCCGCAACTAGTGCGACAGTATCTGGCTCGCGCCAAGATCCTTCTTCGACAAATTTTCCAACCGTGGTTGGCGTGCGCACAAGAACTCTTGTGAGTGGGGAGACCATATCTGGCGTTCCCCATTTCAAATTACTCACCGGTGTAATACTTTGCAATCTCACCCAATGATTTATCAAGAATTTCAAGTCCCAACTTGGCATCTGCTTCCGAGATATTGCAAGGTGGGCAGAGATGAATTCGATTGAAGTTCGTGAATGGCATCATGCCGTTTGCTTTACAAGCCGCAACTAGCTCGTTCATCGCTGGACTTGAACCACCATAAGGTGCAAGTGGGGCATGTGTTTTGCGATCGCTTACTAAATCAATTCCCCAGAAAACACCGGCGCCCCGAATATCACCAATTACATTATGTTTCTTAGCCAATTCCGCGAGACCTGGAGCGAATATCTTTTCGCCAATTGATGCCGCGTTCTCTAACATCTTCTCTTCCTTCATAACATCAATTGTGGCAACAGCGGCAGCGGCTGCGAGTGGATGGCCCATGTAGGTAAGTCCACCAGGGAATACGGTTTCATCGAAAGTTTTTGAGATCTCTTCGCTAATAACAACGCCGCCAAGTGGTACGTAACCAGATGTCACTCCCTTTGCAAAGGTAATTAAATCTGGAACTACATTTGTGCTTTGAAATGCAAACCATTTTCCGGTTCGGCCGAAACCAGCCATTACTTCATCTGCAATCCACATAATCTTGTACTTGTCGCACAGCGCACGGATACCCTCAAGATATCCAGCTGGTGGTATTAATACGCCCGCAGTACCTGGAACGGTTTCAAGCAAAATTGCGGCAATCGTATTTGGACCTTCAAAGATAATTGTCTGCTCTAAATGCTCGAGCGCACGAGCACATTCTTCGACTTCGGTTGTCGCCCAAAATGGTGTGCGATAAAGATATGGACCCCAGAAATGTACGTGGCCAAAGGCAAACTCATTTGGGAATCTGCGTGGATCGCCTGTTGCATTTATTGCTGAACCAGTATTGCCGTGATATGAACGGTAGGTCGACAGAACTTTATGCTTTCTTGTATGTATTCGCGCCATACGGATCGCATTTTCTATCGCATCAGCGCCACCATTAGTAAAGAAAACCTTCGCAAACTTTGAACCCGCAACACCAACAATTCTTTCAGCGGCTTCATTTCTAACATCACTTGCATGTTGTGGCGCAAGAGCGGTCAATGTTCCAGCTTGTTCCTGGATAGCGGCTACGACCTTTGGATGTTGGTGACCAATATTTGTAAAAACTAACTGTGATGAGAAGTCTAGAAATTCTTTTCCATCGTGGTCCCAAAATCTAGAACCTGAACTCTTGGCAACCGGGATAGGGGAGATGGCTCCTTGCGCAGACCATGAGTGGAATACGAATTGGTGGTCAGCGGCGCTAACTTGCGCGTTGGTCTTCTTCTCTGCACTCATGCCTAAGCCCCTTGCGGTTGGACGTTTTGGACACCCATGGTGTCGCAACTAATTGGCGCCATCATATTCGACTGGCGTACATTGCGACTATGAATCAGATAACTCCTATTTCACATTGGATAAACGGCGCCCTTGATACCCAAAAACCAGAACGCACTAGCGAGGTTTTCAACCCGGCGACTGGAAAAGTATCGGGCAACGTTGCGCTAGCTAGCACGGCCACAGTAGATCGAGCTGTCAACGTAGCAACTGAAGCCTTCGCCGAATGGCGACATAGTTCGCTAACAAAGCGCACCCAAGTTTTATTTGCATTCCGTGAATTGGTTCTTCAGAACAAAGAGAAAATTGCTGCGTTAATTACCGCAGAACATGGAAAAGTTTTAAGTGATGCCGCTGGTGAAGTAACGCGCGGACTCGAAGTTGTTGAATTCGCCTGTGGAATTCCGCATTTACTCAAAGGTGGTTTTTCTGAGGAAGTTTCAACTGGCGTAGATGTTTATTCAATTCGCCAGCCACTTGGACCTGTAGCAATTATTTCTCCCTTCAATTTTCCTGCAATGGTTCCGATGTGGTTCTTCCCAATCGCAATCGCTTGCGGAAATACCGTTGTTTTGAAACCATCTGAAAAAGATCCGAGTGCTGCAATGTTGCTTGCCGAACTATGGAAGCAAGCTGGATTACCAGATGGTGTATTCAATATTGTTCACGGCGATAAAGAAGCTGTTGATGCTTTACTAAATCATCCAGGAGTTAAATCAGTTTCCTTCGTCGGTTCAACACCAATCGCTAGATATGTTTATGAAACTGGAACTAAAGCGGGAAAACGGGTACAGGCACTTGGTGGCGCAAAGAACCATATGGTCGTACTTCCAGATTCAGATCTTGAACTTGCCGCAGATGCTGCGATTAATGCTGGTTTTGGTTCAGCAGGAGAACGTTGCATGGCAATCTCAGCAATTGTTGCTGTCGAACCAATTGCAAGTGCGCTAGTTGCACGAATTAAATCTCGCATGGCGAATATTAAAACCGGCGATGGAACCCAAGGTTCAGACATGGGTCCATTAGTTACAAAAGTTCATCGCGATAAAGTCGCTTCATATATTGAAGCTGGCGAGAAGGCTGGGGCCACTCTTGTTGAAGATGGCCGTAATGTGAAGTTTGACGGAGATGGCTTCTTCCTTGGACCAACACTTTTCGACAATGTAACTCCTGAAATGAGCATTTATAAGGAAGAGATTTTTGGACCAGTTCTAAGTGTGCTTCGTGTTAATACTTATGACGAAGCCTTAGCTCTTGTAAACAGCCATCCATACGGAAATGGAACAGCAATTTTCACTAACGATGGTGGCGCGGCACGTAGATTCCAAAATGAAGTTGAAGTTGGAATGGTTGGAATTAACGTTCCGATCCCAGTTCCAATGGCTTACTTCTCATTCGGTGGTTGGAAGAATTCTCTGTTCGGCGACAGTCATGCGCACGGTACTGAAGGCGTTCACTTCTTCACTCGTGGCAAAGTTGTTACTAGTCGCTGGTTAGATCCAAGCCATGGCGGAATTAACTTAGGCTTTCCGCAAAACGACTAAATCTTTATGGAGTTAATTCGACTAGAAGAGAAGCATCTTCCGGAATTTCTTGCTGCAATTAAGTTAGTAATGGCTGATGCAGATATGTTGCATATGGACGTAGACAAGCTATACGAAGAAGCTGTCAGCGATCCGGAACGATTTATTAGAGAACAAGATGACCCGCTGGGTCTTGGTGCGGATATAGAGATGCCAGATGGAACTTTCGTAAAGAGACTTCCGAGCATCGTTCGACACATGTGGGATGGTGAAATTTGCGGACGAATTGGATTTCGTTGGAGCCCCGGGACAACTAACTTGCCACCAACTTGTTTAGGGCACATTGGATATTGGATACTTCCGCATAAGCGTCGTAAAGGATATGCATCAAAAGCTTTGAATCTAATGCTTGATGAGGCAAGAAAAGTCGGACTTCCTTTTGTAGACCTTACAACTGATCCAGAAAATATTTCATCCCAAGGTGTTATCAAGAAAAACGGTGGAGAATTTCTGAAGCAGGTCCCACTTCCGCCACAGCATGGCAAAGGTGAGATTATGTATTGGCGAATAAAGCTCTAGTTGAAATTGTAAAGCGCTAAGAACGCAGCGATTGAGAACATAATTACTGCAATTAGCGAATCAAGTATCTTCCAGAAAATTGGCTTTGACATGAAGCGAGATGCTGACTTTGCGCCATAGCCAATCGCTGTAAACCAGAGAATACTTCCCAGTGCGGCGCCGGCAGCGAAAGACCATTTATTGTCGCCGAATTGATTTGAAATACTTCCGAGCAAAATAACGGTATCTAAGTAAACATGTGGGTTTAAAAAAGTTAAAGCAAGGACTGTGGTGATTACGTTCTTGCGACTTCCGGAAGCTTCGCCAGCAGCGGTTAAGACCTGAATTTTAAGAGCAGAGCGAACGCTCTTTATTCCAAACCAAATTAGGTAGCTAACACCAAACCATCTGACTATTTCTAGTACAGGAGTATTTGATTTGATTAAAGCGCCAAGTCCGCTTGCACCTAGAGCAATTAACAAGGCATCCGAGACCGAACAGATAGCAACGGTTAGAAAAACATACTTCTTGGTTAGACCTTGGCGGATTACAAATGCGTTCTGGGCACCAATTGCGATTATTAATGAGAGGCCGGCTAGAAGTCCAGGAATGAAAGCGAACATTCGAGAATGATACTTGGGGAAGTGATTCCGACCTTCTACTATCTAGCCATGAAATCTATTCGACCTCTAGCAGCCAGTGATAAACCCGCATGGGATCCGCTGTGGCAGGGATATCTCAAGTTCTACAAAACTGAGTTAAGTGATGAGCAGAGTGAATTAACTTGGCAACGGTTATTGGATCCAGATTTCAATCTATTCTGTTTAGTTGCGGAAGTTGACGGAGCAATAAAAGGAATTACTCATTATTCGTTTCAGAACTCAACTTGGGCGGCAAAGAGTTATTGCTACCTTGAAGATTTATATGTTGAGCCTACGCTACGAGGTGGGGGAGTTGGGCGTTCACTGATTGACGCGGTACGAGAAATCGCAGAACGCGCGGGTTCCTCTAGGTTGTACTGGAATACAGATTCAACAAATGAAACAGCCCGAAAACTTTATGATTCGTATGAATTGGAATCAGGGAAAGTCCAGTATCGAATCCCGCTGGTTAAAGGAGATTAAATTCAAATGAGTTTATTGAAGCTACGCGATGACAGAAGCCTTGACTTTGTCTTTAATGACTCGACAAGCAAGAGTGCAATTCTCTTTCATCATGGCACCCCAGGAGAGTGCACTGGTTGGTTGAAATGGTTTGGCGATATTTCGGAGGTAGCGGCAATTGCCGCAAGTCGCCCAGGTTATGGGTTAAGTGATCGCCGAAGAAGCCGAAGCGTTGCAAGTGATATCGACGATCAACGTGAACTTTTAGATCACCTGGGAATCGAAAGTTTTGTGTCTATCGGTTGGTCTGGTGGCGGACCACATGCAATAAATATGACAAGAGATTCTCGTTGTAAGGGAGCAATCACTCTTGCCGGAGTTGGTGAGTGGGGGAATCCAGATCTTGATTTCTTAAATGGAATGGGACCAGAGAATCATGAAGAGTTTGGCGCCGCCTTACAAGGTGAAGAGAGCATTGAAAGCTGGATGAAAATTAATGCTGGTGCATTTAAGAACGTACAAGGTTCCGACTTAATCGAATCTTTTGGTGGGCTAATTGGCGACGCAGATAAAAAAGCGCTTACTCCGCAAGTTGCAGACCTTGATGCCGCTTCTTACCGCAGAGCTCTATCCGTAAGTTATTTTGGCTGGCTAGATGACGATTTGGCATTTGTGAAACCGTTTGGATTTAAGCTCTCAGAAATTTCTAAGCCGGTATATGTCTGGCAGGGCGATGACGACTTTATGGTTCCCAGAGCGCATAGTGAATGGCTTGCGAAACATATTACGACTGCAAAATTGAATTTTCTTCCAGGTCACGGACACATCTCACTTGGTGAAAGTTATAGAACTGAAATTATCGCCCAAGCAATCGAAATGCTCAAATAATTTCTAATTTATTTTGACAGTTTAACGAGTGCCTTCAGTCCGGCAAGTGCGTATTTTTGTGCATAAAGGATTTCGAGTTGTGCGTCATTACCAGATTCAATTCTTACCGAAGCTGCATCAATTGTGTTCTGCAGATATGTAAGGCCGAGAGCTAAATCATCCAAGCCGATACTGCGCAATGGCTTAGTAATAGTTGCCATAAGTTGCTTATGACCCTGGGCGATATCGGATTTACGAAAATTCGGGGTCGAAGCTGAATTCAAACTTTTAACCAATAAATGTCGGCCATCGACGACATATTGCAAAGTTTCGGCAATCCATAATTCGATATATGTGTATGGGTCTTCAACATCAGTAACAGCCTTTAGAAGGAGATGGTTGTAGTAAGCCATCTCTTCCATAATCAAGTCTGCAATTAAATCCGCAGATGACAAGAAATATTCATAGATAGAAGATCTTGATAACCCAGCCTTCTTGGCAACCGCAGAAACAGTTACTGAATCAATCCCACCATCGATCGCAAGACTAAGAGCGGCATCCATTAATTGGCGCTGACGCATCTTGCGTTGTTCAGCAATAGTCGCTTCTTGTATCCGCGGACCCATTTTAGAAGCCTCCAAATTAATGATCTATTAAACGTGGACCGTACTGGGATCGAACCAGTGACCCCCACAATGTCAATGTGGTGCTCTACCGCTGAGCCAACGATCCTTAAGTAAACCTAAGGTGTGGAATGTTACCTTAAATGTTTTGAGGGGTGAAACTTGCGAGGAGAGTAGTGCTATCTGTTAGTTAGGGCTAGCCTCGATTCATGGAATTCAAAACGATTATCGAGCCCTTCAAGATTCACTCTGTTGCACCTATAGCTATGACGACAGAGGCACAGCGCGAAAAATTTATAGCCGATGTTGGATACAACCTCTTCTCTCTTGAATCCGACAATGTATTAATTGATCTCCTTACGGATTCTGGTACTGGCGCAATGAGTCGAAATCAATGGGCTGCGATACAACACGGAGATGAGTCTTATGCGGGCTCACCATCTTGGTTGTTGTTTAGAGCGGCGGTACAGAATCTATTTCCGTATAAGCATGTAATACCAACTCACCAAGGTCGTGCGGCCGAGAAGATTCTCTTCACTGCAATGGGCGGTGAAGGAAAATTGATCCCAAGCAATACGCACTTCGATACAACTCGAGCAAATATCGAATATTCAAAAGCGGAGGCCGTTGATTTAGTTATAGCCGAAGGGCGTGATCCTTCAAGCTTGCATCCCTTCAAGGGAAATATGGATTTGGAAGCGTTGGAAAAATTCATCAACGATACGGGTGTTGCGAAAATTCCTGTTGTGATGATGACGATTACTAATAATTCTGGTGGGGGACAGCCAGTATCGCTAGAAAATTTAAAGGGCGTAAGTGCGATCTGTAAGAAGTATGGAATTCCATTCTTCTTAGATGCCTGCCGTTTCGCAGAGAACGCTTGGTTTATTCGAGAGCGTGAAGCGGGACAAGGTGATCGAGATGTCGTTGACATTATTCGTGAAATTGCGGGACTTGCTGATGGAATGACTATGAGTGCGAAGAAAGATCCACTTGGAAATATCGGTGGTTGGCTTGCGCTAAATGATGATGCACTCGCTGGAGTTTGTCGAAACCTATTAATTCTTACCGAGGGTTTCCCAACTTATGGTGGTCTTGCCGGTCGAGATTTGGAAGCACTAGCGGTCGGGTTAACTGAAGTTGTTTCACATGATTATTTAAAGTATCGGATTCAGTCAACGGCATATCTTGGCAATGCTCTTTCGAAGATGGGGATACCTGTTGTTCTTCCGATTGGTGGGCATGCGGTTTATATTGATGCGAAAGCTTTATTGCCACAAATTCCTGCGCTGCAATATCCAGGGCAGGCACTTGCAGTCGAGCTCTATAAAGTTGGTGGAATTCGCGGCTGTGAAATTGGAACTGTGATGTTTGGGCGTAAGCCAGATGGAAGTGAGGTACCGGCTGCTATGGAGCTAGTTCGTCTTGCTATTCCTAGGCGCACATACACCCAGAGCCATATCGATTATGTAATCGAAGTTTGTGCGGAAGTCTTGAAGCGCGCTCCGAAACTTGGTGGTTACAAGATCGTCCAAGAACCGCCGGCGTTGCGCCATTTCACTGCTGAGTTTGCACCGCTTTAAGCGCGGCCGAAGTCATCTTCTAAACGTTCGATATCGTCTTCACCGAAGTAGGTTCCGGTCTGTACTTCTACAAAGATTATTTCGTTCTTGCCGGTGTTTGCGAGTCTGTGAAGAACGCCAACCTCGAATTCAACAGTGTCGCCGGGCTTAACATGAGAAATTTTTCCATCAATCGTAACTTCGCCTGTGCCTTGCACGATAAACCAATGTTCAGAGCGATGTTTATGACGTTGATAGGAAAGTCTTGATCCTGGTTTCATCCAGATGCATTTAACTTTATGAGTTTCTGATTCCTGGAGAACTTCATATCGACCCCATGGTCGTTCCGATTTCTCTAACTCACTCATGCAACACCCTTACCTAGTATTTATGTATTAGATAATTATGGAGGTCGGAACGGGATTTGAACCCGTGTAGCAGGATTTGCAGTCCTGAGCCTCGCCTCTCGGCCATCCGACCATCTTTTCCTGCATGATGCAATGAAGAAAGTTCACCAGAGCGGACGACCGGGTTCGAACCGGCGACCTGAACCTTGGCAAGGTTCCGCGCTACCAACTGCGCTACGTCCGCATTTCTATTCATCTGCCTTTCGGCGGAATCAAGAGGGCAAATCTAGCGCACCAAACGGACAAGCGCCAAAGCGTGTGCCAAAGAGATTAATGGGCAGGGCTTCATCTAGCGTTAGGTCGTGGATATTAATCAGCCCTTTTTCTGGATGAATGGGGTTCTCGCGACTGACTTAATCGAAATAAGCAGCGATCCCGAATCCTTAAACGATGGCGGGTTTTGGGCGGTCTCAACAACATTTGAAGGTAAATACACCTTCGCAAAATTTAGAAAAGTTTCACGAGGTGTGGCTTTCCCAGAGATGAATCAATGGACCGGCCTAAATGAAGTTTGGGAGAGTTCGATATCAAAGAGCGATTTCGAGAGTTATGTCTCAGAGATTAGAACCCAAATTGAATTAGGAAATGTCTATCAGGTAAATGCATGCCGAGTACTTGGAACTCAAATTGAGAAGGAGCGTTCACTTGCTCCGCTCTTTGCAAAGATCTTGGCAAAGAATCCTGCGCCAAGTGCTTCCTATTTAAAGCTACCTGATTTTGAAATAGCCTCGGCTTCACCGGAGCTTTTTCTTCTGCGCGAAGGCTCACAGCTAAAAACGAGCCCCATAAAGGGGACGCGAAAGTTATCGGAGACGGGTTCGCTTTTCTCGGAGAAAGATCGAGCAGAGAATGTGATGATTGTTGATCTAATGCGCAACGATTTCGCGCGAATCTGTTCTACCGGAACTGTGAAAGTTTCTGAACTCTTTCGAAGCGAGTTACATCCAGGACTAGAACATTTGGTGTCTGATGTCGTTGGTGAAGTTCGCGAGGAATTAGGCTGGGCTGAAATCTTCCGCGAAATACTTCCGCCTGGTTCGGTTAGTGGAGCACCAAAGTTCTCTGCGGTTAATTTGATATCGGAGATCGAACCAACGCAGCGTGGTCCTTATTGTGGCGCACTCGGTTGGATAGAAGGCGATAACGCAGTTCTTAGCGTCGCGATTCGAATATTTTGGAAAGTTGGTAACAAACTTAAATTTGGGACTGGTGCTGGAATAACTTGGTCGAGTGATCCAACAAAGGAATGGGAAGAGACCGAATTAAAGGCAGCGAAACTTCTTGCAATTGCAGGTGGATTTAGAAGCGATCGCTGGCCTTTTGGTTCTGGATTATTCGAAACAGTTCGCATTGAAAACGGGACCCCCCAACTTCTTCGAGAACACCTAGCGAGGGCGCGAAAGAGCGCGGCGATACTTGGATATGAAATACCTTCGGATGCGGAGATATTCCAAAAACTTGGTTCACTAGATCGCGTAGAACTTGGCAGAATGCGGCTAACTTTTGGCGAAACCTTCCAAGTCTCGGTAGATCCATATGTAGACACCACTCACGGCGCTCGTATCGGAATACGAAATCTGGAAATCGATACGCAAGCAAAGCTCCATAAAACATTTCCGTACACTTCAAATCTTGCGATGTTGACTGAAGCGAGAGTTGATGGGTTTGATGAAATCATTGTTGTGAATCAGAATGGCAAGGTTTGCGAAGGCGCGGTTTCAAATTTCGTATTTAGAATAGATGGTTTGTGGGTTACCTCAAGCCTTGATTCTGGAGTACTTCCTGGAATTATTCGAGGCTTAGTTGTCTCATCAGGATTGGCGATTGAGGCAGAAATTGATGCTGCAGAATTGGATAGAGCGACTCACGCCTTTGCGCTATCTGCCCTAAGAATTGCGCAACCTGTTATAGAAATCTCTGGACGAAAATTGATGGAAGATGAGATTAGTAAGCAGTGGAGCGATAAATTGCGCGAAATTCGCCTAGCCCATTCGGTAGGCTAAGAACATGGCGAGCATTTCAATTTCCGTTGATGGAATTAAGCAATCGATTGAGTCGGAGATTCGCCCAACCCAAATTTTTGCCGAGAATACTCAAATTGTTGTGTGCAAAGTGAATGGTCAACTGAAAGATCTTTGGACGGAACTTAAAGAGGGCGATGTAATTGAAGGCGTCAGCATTGATTCCGCGGAGGGCCTATCGGTTTTGCGCCACTCAACAGCACATGTAATGGCACAGGCTGTTCAAGAAGTTTTCGCTGACACGAAGTTGGGTATCGGACCACCGATCACTGATGGGTTTTATTACGACTTCGATTCGCAGAGACCATTTAATCCGGATGATTTAGAGAAGCTTGAATCTGCAATGCGCAAAATTATAAAAGCAGGCCAAAGATTTCGCAGACGTGTTGTAACTGAGAAAGAAGCTTTGGCTGAACTTGCGAACGAACCATATAAGTGCGAATTAATTGGGCTCAAGTCCGGCAGCGTTGATGATGAAGCAAGTGTTGAAGTTGGTGCCGGTGAGTTAACAATTTATGACAATTTAGGGCGTGATGGTCAGCCAGCGTGGAGCGATCTGTGCCGAGGTCCACACCTACCATCCACGAAACACATCCCAGCATTTAAATTAATGCGTACTGCAGCTGCCTACTGGCGAGGCTCAGAGAAGAATCCAATGTTGCAGCGAATTTATGGAACTGCTTGGCCATCACAAGAGAAACTCGATGCGTATCTGAATTTATTGGCTGAAGCAGAGAAGCGAGACCACCGTCGCTTAGGTACTGAGTTAGATCTCTTCTCATTTCCAGAAGAAGTTGGTTCTGGGCTGGCGGTGTTTCATCCAAAGGGCGGAATCATTCGTCGAGCGATGGAAGATTATTCACGTAAGCGTCACGAAGAAGAGGATTATCAATTTGTTTATTCACCTCATTTAACCAAGGCCGCTTTATTTGAAACCTCCGGACATTTGCAATGGTATTCCGAAGGCATGTATCCACCAATGATTATGGATGAAGAGTTGCATGCTGATGGCACAATAAAACGTGCGGGGCAGAAGTACTACATGAAGCCAATGAACTGTCCGTTCCATAATTTAATTTATAAATCATCTTCACGTTCCTATCGCGAACTTCCACTTCGACTCTTTGAATTTGGAACCGTTTATCGCTATGAGAAATCCGGAGTAATCCATGGTTTAACTCGAGCCCGCGGATTCACTCAAGATGATGCGCATATTTATTGCACCAAGGATCAGATGCTCGGAGAACTTGATAGCCTGCTGACATTCGTACTGAATTTGCTTCGCGATTACGGCTTAGAGGATTTTTATCTAGAGCTATCGACACGCAATCCCGAGAAATCTGTTGGAAGTGATGCGGATTGGGAGTCCGCAACCGAAGCACTTCGGATCGCAGCAACAAAACAGAATCTAGAACTTGTATTAGATCCAGAAGGCGCTGCGTTCTATGGTCCAAAGATTTCCGTGCAAGCGAAAGATGCAATCGGTCGCACCTGGCAGATGTCTACGATTCAAGTTGATTTCCAATTGCCGCAGAGATTTGATTTGGAATATCAGGCATCAGATGGAACAAGACAACAACCTGTAATGATTCACCGTGCCCTATTCGGTTCGATCGAGAGATTCTTCGGTGTTTTAACTGAACATTATGCAGGTGCATTCCCTCCATGGCTGGCACCGGTACAGGTACGCGGAATTCCAGTTGCCGATTCCTTCACTCCTTATCTCGAAGAGGTAATTGCCAAGATGCGTAAGGCGGGTATTCGAGTTGATATTGATGCATCTGACGATCGCATGCAGAAGAAAGTTCGTACCGCTCAACTTGAGAAAATTCCCTTCATGATGATTGCAGGAGAAGAAGATCAAAAAGCTGGTGGGGTCTCATTTAGGTACCGGAACGGTGAACAAAAGAATGGGATTTCAATTGATGACGCAATCGCCGAAGTTCTTGCTGCTGTAGCAAATCGAATTCAAATTTAGGAATTTTCATGAGCGAAGAAGAGATGCACGGCGGAGCTGGAATGCCCGATCGTTGGCAACGCTTGTGGGCACCTCATCGCATGTCTTATCTAGAAGGCGAGAATCGACCACTCCCAGGAAATGAAATTGAATGTCCGTTCTGCCGGATATTGAAGTTGAGTGATGAAGATGGCTTAGTCGTTGCAAGAGGACGTGAGGCCTATGTTGTAATGAATTTGTATCCATACAACGCCGGACACCTCTTAATTTGTTCGAATCGTCATGTTGCAGATTTAACAGACTTAACAACGAGCGAACGAAATGAAATTTTGGAACTTTCAGCGCACGCGATGGAGACGTTGCGAAAGGTAAGTGGAGCTGCTGGCTTTAATCTCGGGATGAATCAGGGTGCGGTCTCAGGTGCTGGCGTTGCTGACCATATTCATCAACATGTCATTCCAAGATGGGCGGGAGATTCGAATTTTATGCCGTTAATTGGCCAAACCAAAGTTCTTCCGCAATTGCTAAGTGAGACGCGCGCCCAACTAGCGGCTGCTTGGTAACGTATTTAAAAGAGTCGCAATCTCAAAACTTCCAAGGTTGTTGCTTTCTATAAATGGAATTGCAGGAAAATTAAGGGCATCAATAAAACCAGTTGGGCCAAATTCTTCAAGCGCTTCTAAATACTCCTTGCGAAATTCAAACACTAGAACCTTGTGTTCCGAATCGCTCTCTCGTTCTTCGCGCTCTCCTGTTGAGTAGTCGGAAATTTTCAATGAATTAAGATCTATAAGCGCTGTTGGATTTCCAGAATCATCATGAAGAACTAAATAGGGAGTCAAAACGGGATCCAATAGTTTTCCTGCAATTGCACTCATGTCATCGAAATCTATTTCACCATTACTTAAATCAGTAATTACGATTAGCGAAGGGATATATAGCTCCCGGGCGGTATTCCATTTTTCGACATCGGCTGGGGATATGCCATCGATAGCGCTGACTTCAAATATTGCGGCATCGCTAGCCTCTAGGGGTGAAGGGCTAACTCCAAAATACTTAGCAATTTCAACACCCGATTTACCAATTACACAGACCTGTAGATTGGGCGTAATTAGTGGGAAGATTTGGTTGCTCACAACCACGAAGCCTACGATGGGAAAGATGTTACAAGAAACCTTACGCGCCCCAGTCACCAGATTAATTACTCCAATCTGTCGTGGCTTAATCCGGGCCGGTGTGAGCGCCAATATGGTGACGGCAGTCGGAGCGCTGTTTACGATTTTGGCGGCGCTGTTTACTTTTCCAAATGGACGATTCTTTGCTGGCACAATGTTCATAATATTTTTTGTGCTCTTTGATTTGCTTGATGGAACTATTGCGCGCTTATCACCAAAAGGTTCTAGCGCTTGGGGCGCTCTCCTTGATTCGACGCTAGATCGCCTAACTGACGCAGTGATTATTGGCTCGGTACTTTGGCATTTGATTGATATAGATGATGCCTTGGTTCCACTCGTTCTAGTCACGGCGGTTCTTGGATTCCTCATCTCATACATAAAGGCCCGGTCAGAATCTTTAGGAATCGAATGTAATGGTGGCTTTGCTGAACGAAGCGAGCGGTTAATCATCTTAGTTACCACAACTGGTTTTGCTGGTCTAGGAGTTCCTCATGCTCTTGCAGTCGGATTTTGGGTATTGGCTATTGCAAGTTTGGTTACGGTTTTCCAGCGCTTGGTAATCGTTTACAAAGGTTCACATTGAAAAAGATTAATGAAGCGCTGATTTATTTCGGCTATAACGCCGCCTGGAAAATTGTGCGTTTACTTCCAGCTAAGACTGCTTATGGTCTTGCCGATCGATTTGCTGATTATCTCTACGGTCGAAATGGTAAGGGAATAGTTCGTCTCCGTTCGAATTACCAACGCGTGCGCCCCGAATTAGATGCGGACGAAATAGAGTTTTTAGTTAGTGCAGGAATGCGTTCTTATCTGCGCTATTGGTGTGACACTTTTCGCTTTCCCAGTTGGAGCAAAGAGGACTTAATTTCAAGCACCACCTGTACTAATGAAGATTTTCTCCGTGAGCCAATAGCGGCTAAGAGGGGTTGCATTGTTGCGCTGCCTCATGCAGGAAATTGGGATCACGCAGGCGCATATTTCTGTGCAACAGGTATTCAATTCACGACTGTGGCAGAACATTTAAAGCCGGAGAAGTTGTTCCGTAAATTTTTAGAGTATCGAACAAAAATCGGCATGGAAGTTCTTGACCTTAATTCAAGAAGCATCGCAACACTTTCGCAGAGGCTACGTTCTGGAAAACTGGTCGCACTTGTTGCGGACCGGGATCTTTCTAAGAATGGAATTCCAGTTAAGTTTTTTGGTGACGGTGCACAGATGCCTGGCGGACCAGCGTTGCTTGCTATTCAAACTGGAGCAGATTTGATAACCGCTTATGTTAAGTATGAAAAATCTGGGATTCATATAATTTTTGAAGCGGCAATAAAAGTTCCTGAGACAGGTAGCGTGAATGAGAAGGCCGCCGCAATGACGCAAATCATGGCTGATCGATTCGCTAAGCAGATCGCAGCGAACACAGTGGATTGGCATATGTTGCAACGCATTTGGGTTGATTCAAATGCGTAAGCTGCGAATTGGAATCGTCTGTCCCTATGGTTGGGATACGCCCGGTGGCGTTCAGATTCACATCAAAGAACAAGCGGAGTGGTTGCTTTCCAAAGGCCACGAAGTTTCTGTACTTGCGCCAGTGACAGATGAAGATGGAAATATTGAACCTTGGGTAGTTTCTGCAGGTCGTCCGATTTCAATTCCATACAACGGGGCGGTTGCGAAAGTGATTTTCGGTCCGCTCGCATCGTCGAGAGTCAAGCAGTGGATATCAAGTGGCGAATTCGATCTGTTGCATTTGCACGAACCAGCAATCCCATCTCTCTCTTTATTAGCTGGGTGGGCGGGTGATGGACCTATGGTTGCAACCTTCCATGCTGCAACAAACTCCCAAAAGATCGCTAATGCAATCGGCACGATGCTAGATCCATTAATAGAACGAATCACTGCAAAGATCGCGGTGAGTGAAATTGCTAGACAAACTCTTAAAGATCGATTCAATACCGAAGCGGTTGTTATACCTAATGGCATAAGTATGAGTAAATTCGAGGGGATTGGAACGCGTGCTGAATGGGCGTTGCCAAACACAATAGGTTTTATCGGCAGGTTTGATGAACCACGCAAAGGTCTATCAGTGCTACTTGATGCGATTCCTAAAATAGTTTCGCAAGTTCCAAATTTGCGGGTATTAGTTGCGGGGCCAGGTGAAACGGAAGATTTTCAGAAACAAGTACCGGCACATCTCCGAGACCGAATCACTTTTCTCGGTCGAATTTCAGAGTTAGAGAAGGCTCAATTCTTCAAATCTATTTCGTTATACATCGCCCCAAATACGGGTGGCGAATCTTTCGGAATAATTCTGGCTGAGGCGATGGCATCCAGAACACCAATTATTGCAAGTGACTTACCAGCTTTTGAGAGCCTTTTAGATAATGGAAAATCAGGTCAATTATTTGTGACTGGAGATTCCAGCGCTCTAGCATCTGCTGTGCTTAATTTACTAGGGGATGAAACTGCTCGAAAAAAGATAGCGGGTGCCGGTTATGAAAAGGCAAAAATCTTCGATTGGAATGCGGTCGGTGAACAGATCTTGTCAGTTTATGAAATGGTTTTAGTTGGGAACTCTAAAGTGAGCCTTGCTTCAGAAAACCGATTCTGGAATAGATTACGTTCTAATGGTTAAAACAATTGTCGCTGTAGTCTTTTTTCTGCTACTCGCAGGTTGGTATCTCTCTTATCTGGCTTCGAGACTCGATTCGCTACATCATCGGGTTGAAACTTCGTGGGCACATTTAGATGCGCTTCTTCAAAAAAGAGCTTCGATATCACTAGAAATCGCGCATTCACCGAGTGTTGATGCGGCAACAAGTTTGGTATTAACTGCCGCTGCATACCAAGCAAGAGAGGCGAACATTGTTGAGCGAAGTGAGGCTGAAATAGCACTTTCGCAGAGTCTGAAGTTAATTCTCAGCGATGAATTATCTGCGCCAAGTGGAATTGAAGTTGAACTGCTATCTGCTTTGGAAGTGATTACGGAAAAGATTTCGGTGGGAATAACGATACATACCGAAGCAGTACAAAGCGCGCAATTTCTGCGTAACAAGATTCTTTTCAAATTTTTCCGACTAGCTGGACATGCTCCCTTACCAATGCGATATTCATTTGAGGATGATATTTTATGAAAAAGTTATTAGCAGCTCTTTCAATTTTGATAGTTCTGAGTTCATGTTCTTCACCTTCAAATATTGTGAAGAATGTTTCAGGCAAAAGCGTTGAAAAGAATATTCTTACAAACCTCCCTGGAAAGAATGGCCCCCTACTTGCAGTGAAAATTGATGACACGAGCGCCGCCCATCCACAAGTTGGTTTGGGATCTGCGGATGTCATATACATCGAACAAGTCGAAGGTGGATTAACTAGATTGGCCGCTATTTTCACTAGCAAAGTACCCGCTCTAATTGGGCCAGTTAGATCTGCAAGAATTAGTGACATCGAAATACTTGCGCAATATGGTCGAGTCGGTTTTGCTTACAGCGGTGCCCAGAGCAAAATGCGTCCAGTCCTTACCGCTGCAAATTTGGAGAATATGAGTGCGGAACGAAACCCACCATCTATTTATCAGACCGACACAACAAGATTTTCTCCGACAAATATGATGGTCGATGCTGCTGCGCTACTAAAGAAAACCATTGAAGTAGAAGGCAGGAAGATTGACACAGTTAAGTCAGTTGGTTGGCAATTTGGAGATGGCTCCGAGTTAGGCAAAAAGATTACAAGTTTTTCAATCAAATGGCCGGCCTCTAGATACAGCGCTACTTGGTCAAAGGCGGAGAAGCGGTGGTTGCTTTCGTATAACGGTATTCCGAATCTTGATTCAACTGGTCGACAACTAGGATCTGCAAATTTTGTGATTCAAAAAGTTTCAATCACTAACTCGATTTATCACGACAAGGTTGGTGGCATAACACCAATGAGCAATACTGTGGGTTCTGGAACTGGGTACTTACTCCGCGATGGAAAAGTGGTCCCAATAAATTGGCAGCGGCCAAGCGCAGAAGTGGGAACGATCTGGACGCTTTCTGATGGCAAAGTGGCTAATTTTGCCGATGGCCAAGTCTGGATCGCATTGACCGACAATGAACCCGCGTTCACATACCCAGCTCCCGCTGCGAGTGCGAGCCCAGTAAAGTCAAAGTAGACTCCTCTCCTTACGTTGAGAGATTTTCACGAGATTAGTTATGGGAGCAGATGATGTCCAAAGCGAATGAAACAGAAGTAGGCGGCGCGAGAGTTAAACGCGGCATGGCCGAAATGCTTAAGGGCGGCGTCATCATGGACGTTGTAAATGTCGAACAAGCAAAGATCGCAGAAGATGCCGGAGCTGTAGCGGTTATGGCACTTGAACGTGTCCCTGCGGATATTCGTGCACAAGGTGGCGTATCTCGAATGTCTGATCCAGATATGATCGAAAAGATTCAAGCGGCCGTTTCTATTCCAGTAATGGCGAAAGTTCGAATCGGTCACTTTGCGGAAGCACAAATCCTGCAAACTTTGAACGTTGATTACATTGATGAATCTGAAGTTTTAACACCAGCAGATTACGAACACCATATTAATAAGTGGAATTTCACAATTCCCTTTGTCTGCGGCGCTACAAATCTTGGTGAAGCTCTTCGTCGCATTAGCGAAGGCGCTGCGATGATCCGTTCAAAGGGTGAAGCGGGAACTGGCGATGTATCGAATGCAACAACACATATGCGCAAGATTGGTGGCGAAATTCGTCGCTTAACCTCGATGCGCGAAGATGAACTTTATGTCGCGGCAAAGGAACTTCAAGCGCCTTATGCCTTGGTGAAAGAAGTTGCTGAAACTGGAAAACTTCCAGTTGTTCTTTTCACTGCTGGCGGAATAGCAACTCCTGCAGATGCAGCAATGATGATGCAACTTGGTGCTGATGGCGTATTTATTGGTTCTGGTATTTTCAAATCAGGAGATGCCGCAAAGCGTGCAGCAGCTTGTGTAAAAGCAACAACATATTTCACTGATCCAAAGATTGTTGCCGATGCGTCTCGCGGACTTGGCGAAGCAATGGTTGGTATAAATGTTGCAGACATCCCTGTTCCTCATCGATTGGCCGAGCGGGGCTGGTAAGAATGAAAGTTGGAGTATTAGCGCTCCAAGGTGATTTCCGCGAACATCTTTCTGCTCTTGGTGAATGCGGTGTTACAGGTAAATTAGTTAAAACGCCTTCGGAAGTTTCGGAGGTTGATGCCCTCATCATTCCGGGGGGCGAATCTACGACAATTAGTAAATTAGCAAAATCCTTCGGCCTCTTTGATCTAATCTCGAAACGAATTGCAGATGGCATGCCAACTTACGGTTCTTGTGCTGGAATGATTCTCGTTGCGAAATCGATTCTCGATCCTGCATCGGGTCAAGAAACTTTCGGTGGAATTGATATGCAGGTTCGACGTAATGCATTTGGTAGACAGACAGAATCTTTTGAAGTTGATCTCGCGTTCGCTGGAATTTCGGGAGCGCCAATTCGTAGCATATTTATTCGCGCGCCTTGGGTTGAAAGTTGTGGATCTGGCGTTGATGTACTTGGCAGCCTTGAAGTTGATGGCAAGAGCCACCCAGTCGCCGTTGCGCAGGGTCGGGTCTTAGCCACCGCGTTTCACCCAGAGCTAACGGGAGATAATCGGGTGCATCGATATTTCCTAGAAGAGGTTTGTAATAAGTAATTCAAGATAAAGTACAGCCATAGTTTTAGGGAATTCATAGGGGGTTTCATCGTGTCAGGCCATTCCAAATGGGCAACGACCAAGCACAAGAAGGCGGTCATTGATTCGCGTCGTGCAAAGAATTTTGCAAAGTTAATTAAGGGTATTGAAGTTGCGGCACGTAATGGTGGTGCCGATATTTCTGGAAATCCAACTCTCTTTGACGCAATTGCTAAAGCCAAGAAAAACTCGATGCCTGCTGACAATATTGATCGCGCTGTTAAACGTGGCGCTGGCCTTGAGTCTGGTGGCGCTGATTGGCAGACAATTATGTATGAGGGATATGGGCCAAATGGTGTTGCGCTTTTAATTGAGTGCTTATCTGATAATCGAAATCGCGCTGCATCTGAAGTACGCGTTGCGGTAACTCGCAATGGTGGAAACATGGCCGATCCAGGATCGGTTTCATATATGTTCAATCGCAAAGGCGTAATTATCGTCGCAAAAGTTGATGGAATAACTGAGGATAAAATTCTTGAACATGTTCTAGATGCAGGTGCTGAAGATGTAACTGATCTCGGAGAGTCATTTGAAATCGTAAGTGAACCTAGTGATTTGGTTGCAGTCAGAACTGCGCTTCAAAGCGCGGGGATAGATTACGAATCTGCTGATACCTCATTCTTACCTTCAGTTTCAGTTCCACTTGACGCAGAGGGTGCTACAAAAGTTTTCGCACTGATTGATGCGATCGAAGAGCTAGATGACGTTCAGAACGTCTTCGGTAACTTTGATGTATCTGATGAGGTTATGGCTACCCTTTAACATGCGCGTTCTTGGGGTCGATCCAGGTTTAACAAGATGCGGTCTCGGAATTGTTGAAAATGGCACTGCTCAGAAATTGGTAATGGTTGGTGTTGGTGTTATTCAAACATCTGCTGACCTCGAACTCTCCCAGAGATTGCTGGCACTTGAAACTGAATTAATAGTTTGGATAAAGGAATTTAAGCCAGATGTAATTGCGGTCGAGCGAGTTTTCTCCCAATTGAATATTCGGACCGCAATGTCGACAGGTCAAGCTGCCGGCGTTGCACTGCTAATTGCGGCCAGATCTGGAATTCCAGTTGCGATGCACACACCAACCGAAGTTAAGGCAGCAGTCACAGGATCCGGTCGGGCAGATAAGAAACAAGTTGCTCTGATGGTTCAAAAATTACTTTTGCTAAAAGAAATCCCGAAACCCGTTGACAGCACCGACGCACTTGCCTTAGCCATCTGTCATCATTGGCGAGGTTCTGGAAATGCACGAATAGAAGCAGCGCTGTCGAAAGAGCGGGCGCGCCTAAAGAAAGTGGTCAAGAAATGATTGCCTCGATTTCAGGTGTTGTGAAAGCAACAACGCTGAATTCTGCCGTCATCGAAGTTGGGGGAGTTGGCCTGCAGGTTTCACTACCGGCTAGATATGCCGCCTCACTCAATGTTGGAACGCATGCCGAATTCTTTACTACCTTGGTTGTCCGTGAAGATTCACTTACGCTTTTTGGTTTTGATCGCGCTAGTGCGCGTGATTTCTTTGAATTGCTGCAAACTGTGAGCGGAATTGGACCTAAGGTCGCACAATCAGCGCTATCGATGTATGAACCTGAAGAAATCGCAAGTGCAATTGCGGGAGAAAATTCTGCGGCTCTCGAGCGTATTCCGGGCTTAGGTAAGAAAGGCGCGCAACGAGCCGTTCTTGAACTTAAAGATAAGGTAAAAGATTTAGCGCTTTCAACGAAGAGTACAAATGCTTCAAAGTCACATTGGCGGACTCAATTGCAGAGCGCATTGATTGGGCTTGGCTTTACCGCGCGGGATGCTGAGGCGACAATAGATAGCGTTGCTAGCGATCTCGGTGCAAAAATTGATGAGACTGATATTGCCCAACTTCTAAAATTGGCGTTACAAAATCGGGGTCGTGGTTAAAAGTGAGTGATGACATGAGAGTAATTGATTCAAATTCGGATGATTTTGAGAGATCGCAAGAGTTAGCCCTTCGCCCAAAAACTCTCGGAGAATTTGTAGGTCAAAAACGAGTTGCAGATCAACTAGATCTCTTATTGTCCGCGGCTCGAAACCGAAACGCACCAGCAGACCACGTCCTGCTTTCTGGTCCACCCGGTTTAGGAAAGACCACTCTTGCAATGATTATTGCATCCGAGATGAGCGCACCAATCCGAATTACTAGCGGACCAGCAATACAACATGCCGGAGATTTAGCTTCGATTCTCTCCTCACTTGTGGAGGGTGAGATTTTATTTCTGGATGAAATCCATCGGATGTCTCGGCCGGCAGAAGAACTTTTGTATTTAGCGATGGAAGATTTTAGAGTTGATGTGATTGTAGGGAAGGGTGCAGGTGCAACAGCAATTCCGCTAGAACTGCCGCACTTCACGTTAGTTGGTGCTACAACTCGCGCTGGACTTCTCCCAAGTCCACTACGAGACCGCTTTGGATTTACAGCGCAGTTAGATTTTTATGAAGATTCAGAGATTTCTGTCATCGTTAAACGAAGCGCCGATTTGATGGGTATTCAAATTGATAAAGCGGCAATTGAAGAACTCGGTTCTCGTTCTCGTGGAACTCCTAGAGTTGCAAATAGATTATTGCGCCGCGTAAGAGACTACGCGCAGGTTCATTCGGATGGAAAAGTTGGCGCAAAGGAGGCGAAGGCGGCCCTTGAGATGTATGAGGTGGATGCAATTGGATTGGATCGCCTGGATCTAGGGGTGCTAGAAGCCCTGGTGAAAAGATTTAATGGGGGACCGGTTGGTATTTCGACTTTGGCGATGGCTATAGGCGAAGAGTCAGAAACAATCGAATCGCTAGCTGAACCATTCTTAGTTCGAATGGGCTTTATCTCAAGAACCCCGCGGGGAAGAATTGCTACGCCTGCAGGATTTGAGCATTTAGGCATGAAAGCCCCAATAGGTGCGCCAAATCTCGCTCAAAATCAGATTGGTCTTTTCGACACACCAGCCTCAGATGCCTAGACTTGCGTCTCATGTCTGCCCTTAATAATTCCCAGAGTCCAAAGGCTGTAAAGAGTTCAGCCAAATCAGCGAAGTCGATAGCAATCCTTGCGATTGGGTTAATTGTCTTCAGCGCGGTCGCCGTAATACAAGGCGCGACCAAAATTAAATTAGGTTTGGATCTTCGAGGTGGCACGAGCGTCACGCTTACTCCTCGCCCAAGTGAAGGAACTAAAGTCACGACTGAAGCTATCGATCAAGCAGTTGAGATTATTAGACAACGCGTTAACTCTTTGGGTGTTGCAGAAAGTGAAGTTGCTGCACAAGGTTCTGGAACAAATCGCCAGATTGTTATTTCAGTCCCGGGACAAACTGGTGAAAAGATTGTTCAACTAGTTGGGCAGACCGCCGAACTTCGTTTCCGTCAGGTCTTGGTTGAAGGTGCACCGAATGCAATCACTGCTGCTGGTGATACAACTACTGCAACCCTTCCAGCTGGAGTAACTCCAGAACTAAACGCTGCATATGCCGCTTTAGATTGTACTAAGCCGGAGAGTTTGCAAGGTGGTTCGACTGAATCACCAGATATTGCCGTAGTAGGTTGCGACCGAACTGGAAGTCAAAAATTTATTCTTGCCCCTGCACAAGTTGTGGGTAGCATGGTTTCGAAAGCAAGCGCAGCAATTGATCAACAAGGAGCTGCTGGTTGGTACGTAATGCTGTCATTCAATGGTGAAGGTACGAAAAAGTTTGGTGCGTTAACTACATCGGTCACAACTTTAGCTACACCACAGAATCAAGTAGCAATAGTTCTTGATGGTTTAGTCGTTTCGGCGCCAAGAATCAATGAAGCAATTAATGGTGGAAGTGCTCAAATTACTGGAAGCTTTAGCCAAGAAGAGGCTTCGAACTTGGCGAATGTCTTGAAGTATGGCGCGCTACCTTTAGCTTTTGACCAGGGTGAAGTACTACAAGTTTCTCCAACTCTAGGCGCTGATCAACTACATGCAGGGTTGCTCGCCGGGTTACTTGGATTTGTATTGATTTTCTTGTATTCATTTATGTACTACAAGGGTCTTGGACTCGTCACTGTTGCTTCGCTCTTAGTAGCGGCAGCTATTGCGTATCTTTCATTCCTGCTTCTCGGCGAGTGGATTGGTTTCACTCTCACACTGGCGGGTATCGCTGGTGCAATCGTTGCCATTGGTATTACTGCCGACTCATTCGTTGTCTTCTTTGAACGTCTACGTGATGAAGTACGCGAAGGTCGTTCACTTAGATCAGCTGTAGAAAGTGGCTGGGTGAAGGCCCGACACACAATCATTATTGCTGACATGGTTTCGATGATCGCTGCAGTGCTTCTTTACTTCTTTGCGGTGGGTGGAGTTCGTGGATTTGCATTCACTCTTGGATTGACAACACTTATCGATCTTCTTGTCGTATTCGCTTTCACACATCCACTTGTCGCACTTCTTGCAAGAACTTCATTCTTCGCTAGTGGTCATAAGTTGTCAGGATTTTCAGCCAAGAGTTTAGGTATGAAAATCAAAACAGATGGTTCAGCAGAGTTGAAGGGTTAAACACATGAGTTCACTTTCAGGCATTGGCGGACGTTTATATCGCGGCGAAACCTCAATTGATTTCATAGGGTTGCGACGTCGCTGGTATGCCTTCTCGGGAATTATCATAATTATTTCGGCGGTGGTTCTCGGAACTCAGGGCCTGCACTTAGGAATTGAATTTAAAGGCGGGTCTGAATTCTCTATAACAAAAGTTGGTTCAACTGTAGAAGAAGGTCGTGCTGCAATCTCCAAGGCAGGAGTTACAGGCGAAAGCGTTGTTCAAAAAGTTGGGAATGATCGCCTAAGAATTCAAACTGGTGCGTTAGCCTCCTTTGAAACAGTTAAGGCTTCACTCGCGGAGAGTTTCGGAGTGAATGTCGATGATATTGATACTCAAATTATTGGTCCATCTTGGGGTAAGGAAATTACCAAGAAGGCGCTCTATGGATTAATCGGGTTCATCTTGGTTGTAATGCTTTTTCTAACTGTTGCATTTGAATCAAAAATGGCGATTGCTGCGATTATCGCGACTATCCACGACGTATTTATTACCGTTGGGATTTATGCCTTAGTAGGTTTTGATGTGACGCCAGCGACGGTTATCGGATTCCTAACGATTCTTGGATACTCACTTTATGACACTGTTGTTGTGTTTGATAAAGTTCGCGAAAATACCAAATCGATCACTAGCACCGGCAAGATCACTTACTCTGCTGCTGCAAATCTAGCTGTCAATCAAACCTTGGTACGTTCTTTCAATACCTCACTCATCGCGCTACTTCCTGTTGGCTCGATTTTATTCGTGGGTGCAGGATTATTGGGCGCTGGAACTCTTAAAGATTTATCGCTTGCGCTATTCGTGGGTCTTGCGACAGGAACCTATTCATCAATCTTTATAGCTACTCCAATCTTGGCTCAACTAAGAGAACGCGAACCAGCCATGCGTGCGCTAACTAAGCGTGTTGCTCAGCATGCCCCTGGAGCAGTAACTCTTGAAGCAAAGGGCGGATTGAACTCTGCTAATTCTGGTTCTGAAGCTAAGACTTCATGGTCTAGAGGTCCTCGTAATCAACCTAAACGCAAAGGTCGCTAATCTTTTAATTTCGGGTTAGTTCTTTGTGGTTAGTTAAGATAGAACTATGAATCCAGTTCTAGACGTTCTAGCTAAGGCGTTGATTTCACATCATCCCGACGCCTCTTTAGTTGAACTAGAACGCGCATACGATATTGCAGCGGATGCTCATGAAGGCCAAATGCGGAAATCTGGTGAGAAATATATTACGCACCCGCTTGCAGTCTCCGAAATTTTGGCGGAGATTGGTCTAGATCTTGAAACAATAATCGCTGCTCTATTGCATGACACTGTAGAAGATACAAAGTATTCGCTTGCCGCGCTTAAGAAGGATTTCGGAAAAGATGTTGCCAATCTGGTTGATGGTGTTACGAAGTTAGATAAATTGAATTATGGACCAACCGCAGAGGCTGAAACGCTTCGCAAGATGGTTATCGCAATGTCCCGTGATATTCGTGTACTCGTAATTAAACTAGCGGATCGATTGCACAATGCGAGAACCTGGCAGTTCGTAGAAATAGAATCTGCCCAACGCAAGGCACGTGAAACTTTGGATATTTATGCACCGCTAGCAAATCGATTGGGTATGAGCGCCATTAAGTGGGAGTTGGAAGATTTATCCTTTAAATTCTTGGAACCAAAAATTTATGATGAAATTGAAAGGTTAGTCCAGGAACGTAATCCCGCCAGGGAAGCTATGACCGGTGAGGTTCTGCAACTCGTTGCCAAAGATTTGAACGCTGATGGGATCACGGCAAAAGTTTTAGGGCGACAGAAGCACCTTTATAGCGTGTACCAAAAAATGGTTATCCGAGGTCGCGATTTCAATGAGATTTATGACTTAGTTGGTATTCGAGTCTTGGTCGAGAGTGTTCGAGATTGCTATGCGGTATTAGGAGCAATTCATGCAAGATGGAGTCCAATTCCAGGTCGCTTTAAAGATTACATCGCGATGCCCAAATTTAATCTTTATCAATCTCTACACACAACCGTAATCGGACCTAATGGGCGGGCAGTCGAAATTCAAATTCGAACTTTCGATATGCATGCGCGCGCAGAATATGGAATTGCTGCTCATTGGAAGTACAAGTTAGCCTCCGTAGGCGAAGGAGCTACAAACAAACCAGAAATGATTTGGTTAAAGCAGTTGCATGAATGGCAACAGGAAACTGAGGACGTTGGTGAATTCTTAGACACCCTCCGTTACGACCTTAGAACGCCTGAGGTATTTGTCTTCACTCCGAAGGGGAGCGTTGTTGCTCTTCCATCAGGTTCCACTCCAGTTGACTTCGCGTATTCAGTTCATACCGAAGTAGGGGATAGGTGTGTTGGTGCAAAGGTAAATGGAAAATTGGTTCCTTTGGAGTCAATTCTGACAAATGGCGATGTTGTTGAAGTTGTTACCAACAAGAGTCCAAATGCGGCGCCAAGTAGAGATTGGCTTAACTTTGTTTCATCACCAAGAGCCCGATCGAAAATTAAGGCCTGGTTTTCAAAAGAGCGTAAAGAAGAAGCAATCGATGCTGGCCGGGAATCAATTGCGCGGCAGATGAGAAAAGTTGGTCTACCGCTTCAGAAAATTTTTGCAGGTCAAGCATTCTTAGAACTTTCACACGATCTTCACTATCCAGATATTGAAAGCATGTATGCGGCTGTCGGAAATGGGCACATAAGCGCACAATTTGTTATTGAGAAGTTAGTGGCAAATACAGATTTGCATGAGCCTGATACTGAAGTCGAAAGCCATACAAATCCCACTCATTCCTTCGAACATGTTAGGCGTAACTCATCTGGCATTGATGTTGAAGGCGCGGATGATGTTTTAGTTAAGTTAGCTCGGTGCTGCACACCGGTTCCAGGTGATGACATCGTTGGATTTATTACTAGAGGCAGTGGCGTATCGGTACATCGAAAAGATTGTATAAATGTCACAGATTTGCGTGAACATCAAGGAGATCGCATAGTTTCCGTGCGGTGGAACAACTCGGCGAAGACTTCATTCTTAGTCAATATCCAAGTTGAGGCCTTAGATAGAGCGCGTTTACTCTCTGATGTAACTCGCACCCTTTCGGATCAGCATGTGAACATCTTGAATGCTGCAGTAAGCACATCGAAAGATCGGACAGCGATTTCGAGGTTCACTTTTGAGATGGCAGACGCATCACACTTGGATGCAGTACTAGCCAGCGTTAGGTCAGTTGAGGGTGTTTACGATGTTTATCGGGTCACCAACAATTAGTTGTTAATTACTTTTGAAATCTGCCAAACCCTTTTGAGCTTCAGCTAACCAAACTTTGCGAGCTTCTGCTGCTTCGCGCGCTGTCTTTGCCTTAGCTGCGTTACCTGCAGCTTCAGCCTTAGTAGCTTGTGCTTCGTAACCCGCGATTGCATCAACCAGACCTTGAACAACATCATTCGCGCGTGCGATAGCGGTTGGATCAGTACGACGATTTTGCTCTTCAGTAAGCGAATGAATCTCATCCTCAACTCGTGAGAGACGGGTATCAAGAGCAGCTTTCTTGCTTCGCTCGGTCATACCAATCTTCTGCCATTGCTCCATAAGAGCGCGGAAATTCTTCTTTGCGCTCTGTAAATCAGTAATTGGAAGAATCTCTTCAATCTTTACAATTAACTCTTCACGCTTTGCAAGATTCGCTGCCATTGTTACTTGGCGCTTATCGAGATCACTATTTTTGGCTGCGAAGAATTGATCTTGCGCCGCTTTAAATCGACTCCAAAGTTTTGCATCAACGCTCTGCTTGCCTCTGCCAGATGCTTTCCAAGCATCCATAAGTTCTTTAAATTTATGAGCAGTTGGCAGCCATTCCTTTGAAGTAGCGAGCGCTTCTGCTTGCTTAACAATCTCTTCTTTCTTGGCTGCAACTTCGTGTTGAACTGATTCAAGTGCAGCGAAATGAGTACGTCGACGCTTATCGAATTTATTGCGGGATGATGAGAAGCGCTTCCATAGTTCAGTGTCCGTTGTCTTGTCTAGACGAGGCGCGGCCTTCCATTCATCCAAGAGAACTTTCAGTCGCTCACTTGTAGCCTTCCAACTCTCTGACAGTGCAAGTGATTCGGCTTCAGTAACTAACTTCTCTTTAACAATTAAAGATGCTGCTCGCTTGGCCTCACGCACGGCTGATTCAATATCTTTGCGCTCTTGATAAGCAGCACGGTGATCTTCAATTAAATTTGGTATCTGGTCTACAGATGCGGCGAGAGTTGCTAGATCCCCAACGCCATTTAGATTTGCAACTGTTTCGCGCAATTTCAGGACAGCCTCGGAGGCGTCGGATGGAACCATTGCGCCACTCTTGATGCGGGCAGCAAGAAGTGCTACTTCAGATGCGACTGCTTCAAATTTGCGGACGAAATATGCGAGCGCTTCTTCCGGGCTCTTGCCTGGATATGAGCCAACTGCTTTTTCACCGGATGGAGTTAAAACATAAACAGTGCCATCTTGATCAACGCGGCCAAATTTCGAAGGATCTCCGATTAGCGCGGATGCGGCACTTAAATTTGAATCGCCAGGTGTTGAGGCTTGAGCTACTTCGGTTGGGTTGATGTCCATCATGGTGATACTCGCTTTCGTTGCGCGTTAGGTTCACGGGGTTGCAAACCATTCGTTATGACTTATCTGATTAGTTATGCGTGCGGGCTAAAGATACCCTTAACCGTTGCGATGGCAAAAGTGGTCGATCGCAAGTAGCCCCAATATGGGCCGCTTACGCGTGATGGATAGGGGTGAACCTTTGATTCTTGAGGTGATTGCGGCTCCATATTTCGCAACAAACTGTTGGATTCTTGCCCCGACTAAGAATTCCGAATGTTTCATCGTGGATCCAGGAATGGCTAATCCGAACCTCCTCTCTGCAATTAAGAGTGTTCTAAATAAACATAATTTAAAGCCGATAGCAACGCTTGTAACTCACGGGCATTTGGATCACACATTTTCGGTGCGAGCATTCGCAAATGAATATGGCGTTCCAACCCTCATTCATACCGCAGATAGAAAATTGTTAGCCGATCCATATCGAGCCTTAAATGCAGGTGGTGAGAGTCAGCAAATAATGGCCGCCTTGGGTGTGACGAAATTCGAAGAGCCAGAAATCGTTCGTGAAGTTGTTGATGGCGAGAAGTTTCAACTCGCAGGTTTTGATATTGAAGTTGGCCATGCACCAGGGCACACCGCGGGCTCGGCAATTTTCACAGTAAACGACGAGTTCTTGATTTCTGGTGATCTCTTATTTGCTGGCGCAATCGGGAGAACAGATTTACCAACTGGCTCGCCTAGCGCAATGCGTAATTCGCTAATCTCGAAAATATTGCCCCTGAATAGCGAATTAATAGTCCTTCCAGGACATGGTCCACAAACTACAATTGGGCGTGAACTATCGAGCAATCCTTACTTGCAGGAAGAATTTCTGCATTCAAAGCCAGGACGGGGGGAGTGATGCGAGAGTTACAGGCCCCTAAAGGCGTGAGTGAATATTTTCCTCCGCGCTCCCAGTATTTCGAATTTGTACGCGAGACATTGATTGAATCAGCGAAGATATCTGGCTATCAACTTATGGAGTTACCCGTATTTGAAGATACTGAATTATTTATACGTGGTGTTGGCGAATCTACCGATGTGGTTTCAAAAGAGATGTATACCTTTGAAGATCGCGGTGGTCGCTCAATAACGCTTCGCCCAGAAGGAACCGCTGGCGTTATGCGCAGCGTCATAGAACATAACTTAGATAAATTAACTCTTCCGCTAAAGGTTTGGTATTCCGGTGCTTACTTCCGTGCCGAACGGCCACAAGCTGGTAGATACCGTCAGTTCTATCAAGTTGGAATTGAAGCTATTGGATTGAACGATCCAGAAATTGATTTCGAAGTGATCGCTGTAGCGGATCGGGCATTTAAGAAGTTAGGGCTGAAATCTTATCGGTTAGATATTACGTCATTAGGTGATGCAAAGAGTCGAGCCAGTCATCGGAAAGATTTAGTCGCCTACATTTCGAAATTGAATTTGGATGAGGCGACTGTCAAAAAAGCTGGGCTAAATCCGCTGCGCCTATTCGATGATAAGCGGCCTGAAGTACAAGAGGCGATGGCTAAGGCGCCGCTTCTACTGGATTATTTATCGGAAGAAAGTAGAGTTAATTTCCAAAGAGTGCAAGAGTTATTGCAAGACGCAAAGATCGAATTCACAATTAACCCAAGAATGGTTCGTGGGCTTGATTACTACACCGGAACTACCTTCGAATTTGTTAGCGATAAGTTGGGCGCGCAATCCGGAATCGGTGGAGGTGGGCGATACGACGGATTAATGGCAGAGCTTGGCGGCAATGATTTATCTGGAATCGGGTTTGGACTTGGCGTTGATCGGATTCTGCTTGCATGTGAGGCTGAGGGAATATTTGATTCGTCAGTAAACAACCCACAATTGGACCTTTTCATAATCGCATTAACTGCGGAAGAAAAGGGCTACGTTTCAAACCTTGTTAATGAACTTCGTAATTCTGGTATTTCCTGCGACATGGCCTATGGCGATCGTGCCCTAAAGGGGGCTATGAAATCGGCTGATAAGAGTGGTGCCAAATTCAGTGCGGTAATTGGTTCTGATGAAATCAAATCGGGGTCGGTAGCAATTAAAAACATGGATTCAGGGGAGTCAAAAGAAGTTAGAATCAACTCCTTGGCTACTGAATTTAAATCCAACTAAGCAATTATCGGAGCGCATTTAAGATGATAAGAACGCACACTGCAGGTTCATTGCGAAAGAGCGATGTGGGATCGAAAGTTGTTCTCGCTGGTTGGGTAGCAAGACGCCGGGATCATGGTGGTGTAGCTTTTATCGATCTCCGTGATTCATCCGGTGCATCGCAAGTTGTGATTAACGATGAAGCTTTAGCAGGTTCTTTACGCGCTGAGTGGTGTGTTTTGATTACGGGCACAGTTCGAATCCGTCCCGCCGGTAATGAAAATGCAAATATTCCAACTGGCGAAATTGAAGTTGTTTGCGAGGAGCTCGAAGTTCTTAGCGAAGCGGCCGCTCTTCCGTTTCCAGTTGATAGTGGAGACCTAAACACAATCAGCGAAGAAGTACGTTTGAAGTATCGATATTTGGATCTACGTAGAGAAGGCCCAGCAAAGAACCTTCGAATCCGTTCGAAGGTGACATCGGTAATTAGAACCGTTATGGATGATGAAAATTTCTTAGAGATAGAAACTCCATATTTAACGCGCTCTACCCCTGAAGGTGCGCGCGATTTCTTAGTCCCGGTTCGACTTCAACCTGGCTCTTGGTATGCACTTCCTCAATCTCCACAACTCTTCAAACAATTGTTGATGGTTGCAGGCATGGAACGCTATTACCAAATCGCACGCTGTTTCCGTGATGAGGATTTTCGAGCAGATCGTCAACCTGAATTCACGCAATTGGATATTGAAATGTCATTTGTTGACCAAGAGGACATTCTGCAAGTAGCGGAGGAGATTTTATCTAGAGTATTTAAGAAGGTTGTTGATTTCGATATTCCGTTACCGATCCCGAGAATGACCTATTGGGAAGCTATGCGTCGATATGGTTCTGACAAACCAGATTTACGTTTTGCAAATGAACTAATTGACTGCACTGATTTCTATGCAGACACAACATTTAGAGTTTTCCAGTCTCCTTATGTAGGAGCCGTTGTCATGCCTGGTGGCGCCGATTCTCCAAGACGCGAATTAGATGCGTGGCAAGATTGGGCAAAAGCTCGCGGCGCAAAAGGTCTCGCGTATATCTTGGTCGGTACTGATGGTGTGCTTGGCGGTCCCGTAGCAAAAAATCTTTCAGAAAAGGAAGCTGCAGGAATTGTTGGACATGTTGGGGCGAAGCCAGGAGATGCCATATTTTTTGCTGCTGGCGACCGAATTTCATCTCTTAACTTGCTCGGTGCTGTGCGACTCGAAATCGGCAAACGTTGCAACTTGATCAATGAAAAATCTTGGAATTTCTTGTGGATTGTTGATGCACCTATGTTTGAGCAAATTGATAGCGCCGATTCAAATAGTGGTTGGACCGCGGTACATCATCCATTTACTGGACCGAAGCCAGAATTTGCAGATACCTTTGATAAAGATCCAGCGAACGCACTTGCTTATGCTTACGACATAGTCTTGAATGGAAATGAAATTGGTGGCGGTTCAATTCGTATCCATGACCGAAAGATGCAAGCGCGTGTATTCGAAACAATAGGTCTTTCGAAAGAGGAAGCTGAAAGCAAATTTGGTTTCTTACTAGAAGCTTTTAATTACGGCCCACCTCCACACGGTGGAATCGCGCTAGGACTTGATCGTCTTTGTGCGCTATTGGTTGGCGCGGAATCTATTCGTGAAGTAATCGCCTTTCCTAAAACCGCAAGTGGTGGAGATCCACTCACTGGTGCGCCAACACCCATTACGGCCCCACAGCGTAAAGAGGCCGGCGTAGATCACGTGGCAGAAAAGAAGCCTCAGGGATAGAGTGCCGTATGCAAAAATTGTCGAAGCGATTCGCTCTCGGAACGCTGATGGCAATTTCACTTTTTGGTCTCACTAGCTGCTCGCAATCGCAGATTTATGCAGCTGATAAATCCAGCGGCGTCTATGTAGCCGTACCAAATGGCTGGCATAAGATTTCTACAAAGCAACTAAATAGCGCCGAGGCTAAATCAACTGCCGAAGGTGCTGCTGAGAGACTTGCTAGCGTGATTTGGCAGGAAGCATATACAACATACCCTGAAACGATTCCTTCATCTATTTTTAGTCTAGAGGCCCCAAAAGGCGCAGTCGTTTATGTTCGTGTGCGCGATCTAAATTATGATGATTTAAATTCGATTTCTTACAATTCGCTGCGAAACCTAATTCTTCCTATTACGACGTGGCTTAAAGACCCAGAGAAAGCAAATACTAAATTCGTTTTACACGACGATTATGAACGAGTTGAGAAAATTGCTAGGGGAGTTCGGACCATTTTTACCTTTGGGGATCCATCAGGCATCTCTGAAACCGTAGATCAAACTGCGCTAGTTTCTGATGATCGGTCACGAATATATGTTCTTTTAATTCGCGCTCCGACGGAGTACTACAAGAAGCATGGCCCAGAACTTCAAGCAATTGGTGATTCGTTTACAGTGAGAGGCAATAAATGAGCGTACAAAGCCGGCCCCGAGACACGGATAGAAGCACTCGAATCCATCTATCAATTTACGACCGGGCTAAGTTCTTAATGCTCTTTGCGATTGTCTTTTTTGTTTTAGCTTGGGCCAATATGGCAGACAACCCACTTCTCTCTTTTAGTGATGCGCTTTCAAGAACGGCTAATACCAAGTCTTGGCTTTTAGTTCTTGTTGCTGTTGAAGTTGTTAGGCAGATTCACTTTGCGCTTGCTGAATTACTTGCGCCGTATCACGGTATTTGGGTTAAATACTTTGCCTTTGTAGATCGAATTCTCCATAAGCTAAGTGACTGGAACCGCTTCAGATTAGGAAGAGTAATTAAGTGGCTAATTTTCGTCGCCTTGCTATCAGTGGTTCTCGGGGCTATTTATAAAGAGACTCCAGTTCGCGCCCTGTTTTTCGCTCCCAAAGCTTTATGGTCTGCGCTTCCAATGCTTGGACAACTTCTCTTCGCGGTTTTCTTCGTAATTATTCAATTTGGCGCGATCTTCTGGTTCTTGAGTCGAGGTGGAGTTGATACTTACTTCCCGGATGACATTCGCACCAGATTCTCTGATGTTTGGGGACAAGATCACGTTCTTAATCGAATTCGCGAGAATCTTCTCTTCCTTGAAACTCCTGAACTAATTGAAAAGCATGGTGGATATGTTCCGGGTGGAATCCTCCTCTGGGGACCTCCAGGCACTGGAAAAACACTTATGGCCGAATCAATGGCTGGTGAAACCGGAAAGCCCTTTGTTTTTGTTGACCCAGGCGCCTTCACAAATATGTTTATGGGTGTTGGCATTCTTAAAGTGAAGAGTCTGTTTAGAAAATTACGAAAGCTTGCGTTGCGATACGGCGGTGTTGTCGTCTTTTTCGACGAGGCGGATTCTTTGGGCAACCGAGGCATTAGTCGACCTCAGATGTATACAAATGAAAATAGTAAGAGCATTTTTGGTACGCCATGTAATGGTGGAAACTATTTATCTGATCCAGGTAAATCACTTGTAACTAACGCTGCATTAACAAGCAATCAATTTGTCATGGGCGGCGCAGGTGGTGGCGGTGGGGGAAGTGGAACGCTACAAGCACTCTTGACCGAACTTTCCGGGTTGAAGAAACCTAGAGGATTTATTAATCGGGTAGTTCGTCGAGCACTCGGAATGCGACCTAAGAATCCACCGAAGTATCGAATTCTGGTTGTGATGGCTACAAACATGCCCGAAGCTCTCGACGAAGCGCTCTTGCGTCCTGGTCGAATAGATCGAATGTATCGAGTCGGTTATCCAAGCAAGGCTGGAAGAATTAGAACTTACGAGGGTTATTTAGCAAAAGTTTCGCATTCCTTGACTGCTGAAGAGATTGATAAATTGGCGATCATCACACCATATGCAACGGGCGCAATCATCAAAGACACAATTAATGAAGCGCTAATCATGGCAATTAGAAATGATCGAACCTCTATTACTTTGAGCGATGTAATCAAAGCTAAGCAGTTGAAGGATTTAGGGCCGGCGGAAGATGTTGAATATATTGAACGTGAACGTCATGCCGTTGCTGTCCATGAAGCGTGTCACGGAGTGATGGCGCATTTAGTTAGACAACATATGGCAATCGACCTAGCCACTATTGAAAAAGGTTCGGATTATCTCGGCATGGTTGCAAGCATCCCGCCGGATGATCAATTCACGAGATGGCGTACGGAATATGAAGCCGATATTTTAGTTTCAGTCGCCTCACTTGCTGGTGAACGGATGTTCTTCGCTGGAGATAACTCTTCAGGAGTTTCAGGAGATCTAGAGAGCGCAACTACTATTGCTAGTTTTATGGAAGGTCATTGGGGGATGGGTTCCACAATTTCGTCACACGCTTCCAATCGTCGTAACGAGGTAGGCGCCCCAGGAGGAAACCGCGGTAAAGATGACACTACAAAAGATTTAAGAATGGCTCTTGGGGATCGAATTGAAAACAACCTTTCATCCTTGCTGATTCGCGCTGAAGAAATTTTGAGTGAGAATAAGTTCAAAGTACTTGCGCTAGCGCATGCCCTAGAAACTTATAAAACTATTTCCGGTGATGATGTTATTGCCGTGATGAACGGCGAGAAGGGGCCGCTTGTAGATGGTCGACCTTACGCAGTTCAAGGAAATCTAGATTTGATTTGGAATTATCATTTAGCGGCCGTTGTCGCTCATCAAAAACACGAACGCCCTGATCTTCCTATCCCAGTATTTGAAGCCTCTTAAGTCCGCCATCGGGTAGGCTTGAACCATGGGTCCAGGTGGAATTGCAACAATAATCGCAGCGATTTCGCTTCTCGTGATTGCGCTGGCACTCGGTTATGCCGTTATTCGTGTCGGTAAGTTAGTAGATCAAGCCGGAGCCGCGATAACTGATTTAACCGCAGAAGTCACACCTCTTTTAGAAGAGGTGACGTTAACCGTTGAATTAATTAATGGACCTCTCCAAAGTATTAATAAGGTTACGAAGACTGTCGAAGGTCTTACAACGAAGATTTCAGATACAACTGAAGGTTTCTTGGATAAGAATAAAATGGCAATGAACGCAGCGGGGGCTCTGCTTGCGGTCTCTAAGTTGAAAAAGGATTCAGGAGCTAAGAAGAAAAAGAAGAGCAAACAGAACGCGCCCGACGAGGAGTTTGAGTAGTCGCGTGAATTCCGCTGAGATAAGAACTCGTTGGCTCAATTTTTTCGAATCTGGAAATAGCCAAGGTCTAAAACACACAGTTGTGCCATCGGCCTCTTTAATTGCAGACGATCCAAACCTTCTTCTAGTTAATGCGGGAATGGTGCCATTTAAACCATTTTTTCTCGGCGAGATTACGCCGCCATATGCGAGGGCAACCTCGGTCCAAAAGTGTGTTCGAACTTTAGATATCGATGAAGTAGGAAAAACAACTAGACATGCCTCTTTCTTCCAAATGTGTGGAAATTTCTCCTTTGGCGATTACTTTAAAGAGGGAGCAATCGCTCTTGCCTGGGAGTTGTTAACTAAACCGGTAGCCGATGGTGGATATGGATTTCCGGAAGAGAAACTCTGGGTTACCGTGTTTCAAAACGATGATGAAGCTGCTGATATTTGGCATAAGAAGATTGGTATTCCAAAAGAACGCATTCAACGTCGCGGAATGGAAGATAATTTTTGGTCAATGGGAGTTCCAGGACCTTGCGGGCCTTGCTCCGAAATTTATTATGACCGGGGTCCAGAATATGGTCGCGATGGCGGACCAATTGCAGATGAAGATCGATACTTAGAGGTTTGGAATTTAGTTTTCATGCAGAATATGCGTGGTCCTGGTTCTGGTAAAGATGATTTCCCCATTCTCGGTGAACTTCCTGCAAAAAGCATTGATACCGGGTTGGGCTTAGAGCGAATGGCTGCGCTGCTTCAGGGCGTGGAAAATATTTATGAAATCGATACCACGATGCAGATTTTGAGCGTCGCATCCGAATTAACGGGCGTTAAATATGGGGCAAATGAGAAGAGCGATGTCGCACTTCGAGTTATTGCCGACCATGCGCGAACTTCAATGATGTTGATTGGTGATGGCGTTCTACCGGGGAATGAAGGGCGAGGATATGTTCTCCGTCGCATGATGCGTCGCATAATAAGAAATATGCGAATTCTTGGCGCAGGCGACCCAACCTCTCGTGAATTGGTTGCAGCTGCGATTGGGGCAATGGGAACGCAATATCCAGAATTGGTTGAGAGTAAAGAACGTATCACTGCCGTTACGGTTAACGAAGAAGAATCTTTCCTTACGACTCTCAAAAGTGGTACCCAAATATTTGATGTTGCTGCAGGAAGTGTAAAGAAGTCAAAATCTACAAAGTTGGATGGCGATACGGTGTTTAAATTGCACGATACCTATGGCTTCCCATTTGATCTCACCTTAGAGATGGCAAGTGAAGCCGGCCTTTCTGTAGATGAAGAAGGTTTCCGGAAATTGATGAAGGAACAGAAAGATCGCGCGAAAGCTGATGCGCGTACAAAGAAAACTGGCCACACCGATGTCAGTGAATATCGAAAAATTCTTGATGCGAGTGGTGCTACGAAGTTCACGGGATATACCGAGACGAGCAGCGAGTCAAAAATTGCAGCAATAATGGTCGACGGTAAGTCCGTACAGGAAGCTGACATAAATACCGATGTTGAGCTTATTTTGGATCGCACTCCGTTTTATGCAGAAGGTGGCGGACAATTACCGGACGGTGGTTTGATAACACTTTCCAATGGTGCAGTTGTCGAAATTGATGATGTTCAAACACCTGTACCTGGTTTATATATTCACAGAGGACAAGTGATTTCTGGGGCGATTGATACCAAGAGCGGTGCCATCGCAACAATTGATATCGAAAGACGCTTAGCAATTTCTAGAGCTCATACCGCAACGCATATGGTGCATAAAGCCTTCCGTGAGATTCTTGGGGAGACTGCAACACAAGCAGGTTCAGAGAATTCACCTGGGAGATTTAGATTTGATTTTCCTTCAACGGGAGCAGTACCGGCGAGCGTCTTAGAAGAGGTAGAAGGACGAGTGAATAATTTATTGTTGGATAACTTAAGCGTTACAGCGAAGGTAATGACGCAGCCTGAAGCTAAGGCAATGGGCGCAATGGCGCTTTTCGGAGAAAAATATGGCGATCAAGTTCGGGTTGTAAGCGTTGGTGATTGGGCCCATGAACTTTGCGGCGGCACGCACGTTAAATCATCTGGTGAATTAGGAGTAGTGAAATTGCTCTCTGAAGCATCTATTGGCGCAGGAGTTCGTCGCGTCGAAGCTTTAGTTGGTCGGGACGCTTACGGATTTCTAGCCCGCGAACACTTATTATTAAATTCACTTACCGAAATAATTAAGGGCGCGCGGATTGAAGAGTTACCCGCAAGGATTTCAGATTTAATAGATAGATTGAAGAGTGTCGAGAAAGAGCTGGCAACTTTTAAGACAGCACAGATACTGGCCACAGCTTCGGAACTCTTAAAATCCACATCGAAAGTTGGAGGTTTTGAAGTCCTCAGCGCAGAATTAGAACCAAATATTTCCGGTGACGATCTCCGGACTATCTCACTAGACTTACGCAATCGAATTTCCGATGGAATTGTGGTTCTTGCATCTAAGGGATCCGACAGATCAACACTTGTTGTTGCAGTTTCTCCGAGCGCTATAAAGTTGGGAATAAAAGCTGGTGCGCTTGTTAAGTTGGGCTCAGAGATACTTGGCGGTGGCGGCGGCGGGAAAGATGATTTTGCACAAGGCGGCGGCGCAAACCATTCCGAGATTGCTAACGCATTGAGCGCAATTAGTAAGTCAATAGGCCAAACAGCGGGTAAGTAAATGAGACCGGGACGACGAATTGCCTTCGATTTCGGTGATGTTCGTATCGGTGTAGCTATTACTGACTCGTCAGGAATACTTGCCTCACCACTAGATTTCATTACTAATTCTGCAGACAAGTTGCGTACTGATTTGGTTGAACTTTTTGAACAATATGATCCAATTTACTCTGCCATTGGATTTCCACTGCATTTATCAGGTAGTGAGAGTGTTAAAAGTGAGAGCGTTACTCAATTCGCTTCGTTAATTAGCGAGATCACGCGAAACCCGATCTACTTGATAGATGAACGAATGACCACGGTTTCTGCCAGCCGTACCCTTCGTGAAGCTGGTTTGAATTCTAAATCGGCCAAAGGGGAGATTGATTCGATGGCGGCGGTCGCAATTCTTGAGTCCGCGCTAAATCAAGAACGTATTCAGGGCGCGCCAATCAAGAGTTTTGAAGCATGAATACGAGAATTAAATTCTTAGCTATGGGTCTAGTTGGACTATTAATAGTCGTTGGACTTTTTCAATTTCGACCACAGAATGATTTTCCAGATAACAAACCTGGCGAGCTCATTGATTTTGTAGTCGCAGACGGGGAACTCGGAAGTTCTATCGCGACTAATTTGGAGAAACTCGGTGTTATCAAGAGCGCATCACGTTTTGTAGAAGAGTTCACAAGAGATCCAAAGGCTCAGGGGATAAGTGCAGGATCGCATTCGATCGAACTTCATATTCCAGCCAGTGTTGCAATTTCGCAACTCCTAGATTCAAAACGGCTAAATAACTTACTGGTAGTTAAAGAGGGATCTACCTTCGCTGATGTGATGAATCTTTTAATGAGAAATGACCATATCTCAAAGAGCAATTCAGGTTACTCAACTGTTAAATCGCTCTTTCCCGCTAACACAAAATCATTGGAAGGCTCACTCTTCCCGGCACATTATTCTTTCGCACCCGGTACATCTCTTTCTGATGCGCTAGAGACTATGGTAAAAAAGGCAAAAGTTGAAAGCTTTGGAACAGGGATAAATACTGGTTTCGACAAATACAAACCCTTCGATGTCCTAACGATTGCATCGATGGTCCAAGTTGAAGGTGATGCTAAGGATTTCTCTAAAGTTGCAAGAGTGATTTATAACCGACTTAAAATTGGAATGGCACTGCAATTGAATTCTACGGTTCAATACGCGGCAAATTTACGAGGTAAAATTACCCTCTCAAATAATGCGACCAAAATAAATTCGCCCTACAACACTTATAAGCATGTCGGTCTACCGCCTACACCGATCTCTAACCCTAGCCTCGATGCCATAACTGCAAGCCTGAAACCTGCAAGCGGGGATTGGCTGTATTTCATTACTGTTGCTCCAGGTGATACTCGATTCACCAAGGATTTCGCAGAATTCTCAAATTGGAATACGGAGTTCAATAAGAATGTTGCGGCAGGTAAATTCAAATGATTAAAGCCGCGGTTTTGGGTTCACCGATAACACATTCGCTCTCACCAAAAATTCACAAGAAAGCCTACGAGATACTCGGTTCTGTTGGTGAATACACCGCTATTGAGGTTGATGAAAAAATTTTTCCGAGCTTCTTTTCAGAAAGCGCGAAGAATGGTTGGACTGGATTCTCTTTGACGATGCCACTTAAGGAAATTGCAATTGGATATTGCGACTCGGTAAGCGAAACTGCTCTTCGTATTAATTCAGCGAACACTCTGTATAGGTTGGAAAGTGAATGGCACGCTACATCAACTGATTACCTAGCCTTCGCAAATCTTCTTAAGGTTTCGCAAGATTCGAAAGTTGCCATCATTGGTGGCGGAGGAACGGCTCGAGCCGCTGCCGGCGCACTCAACTCTAAGGTGGGCAAGATAGATGTATTGCTTCGTTCGCCAGATCGCTTAATAGGTATGGCAAAAGCAGCGCCTGAGGTTTCGTTAACTCACCTAGAGATGTCTGCAAACTTGGATTCATATGATTTGATAATTCAAAGCACTCCAGTAAATGTGTACGACAGTTATGTAAACAACTTGAAAAATGCGCAAGGCACTTTGGTCGAATGTCTCTATAAACCTTGGCCGACCGATTTCGCTAAGCGATACTCCGAGCTGGGAGGTAAGGTAATTAGTGGGCGTGATTTGCTCGTGGAACAGGCGCTTTTCCAAATAGAAATATTCACAGGTAAAACTTTCAGCTTCGATTCAATGCGCACACAATTGCTGTCGCACGTTTCGAAGGATTAGCGATATCCACAGCCTTCAGAAACGGGGAAGCTTTCTAAGCTAAATTTCCAGAGTGTTTGAATTATTTGCACTCGGTGGTTATCTCATTTCCGCACTCCTAATTTCATGGAGTGATATTAAAAATCGAATTATTAGAAATAGAAGTCTTGCTTTCTTCGCGATATTCTCGATTCTTGCCAATCTAAAATCCTTCGATTCAGGTGCTCTAATTTGCGTAGGCCTCACAACTTTCCTGATGATCGCCGCCCATATAATTTTCAACGGACGGATAGGTCCAGGGGATTTAAAGCTCTTCTGGGTTATGACGATTTGGGCCCCAGTTTTCACTGGTTGGTTAGTGTATTTTTCATGGAGTTGGATATTGGGAGGATTATTTAGCATCGCTTCGTCCCTATATTCGCGAAAATTCAGTGGCAGCATTCCATTTGCACCTTTTATTTTTCTGGCTTTTCTCGCTTCGGTATAGCGCTATTTCAAGCGCGGAGCATCAAACTTCTGACACAATAGGAGCCTGCAATCCGCTTTGGCGGATTATTTTGGAGAGATTAGAGGGAGTCGCTGTGATTCGTTGGTTAACCGCTGGTGAATCTCATGGACCTGCACTCAGTGCAATCCTCGAAGGAATGCCCGCACATATTGAAATCACTAAAGAGATGATCGATGCGGACCTGCAACGCCGTCGATTAGGTTTTGGTCGAGGGGCGAGACAAACTTTTGAGGCAGATGTGGTTTCAATTCTTGGTGGAGTTCGACATGGGAAATCACAAGGTGGTCCCATTGCCCTTCAGATTGGTAATTCAGAATGGCCAAAATGGTCGAAGGTAATGGCCCCAGAAGTAGTAGATCCAAATGAGTTAAGTGAATTAGCTAGAAATGCGCCGCTGACTCGACCTAGACCAGGACATGCAGATTTAGTTGGAATGCAGAAGTACGACTTTGATGATGCCCGCCCAATTTTAGAGAGAGCTAGCGCACGTGAAACTGCCGCTCGTGTTGCACTTGGCGCTGTAGCCAGAGCATTCCTAGATCAAGCAATTGGTATAAAAATTATGAGCCACGTTATCTCAATAGGCGGTGCTGTCGCGAAAGCTGGTTATAAATTGCCAACTTATGCGGATCGTCTTGCTGTTGATGAAGATCCCGTTAGAGCCGCTGATACATCGCTCAGTGCAGAGATGGTGAAAGAGATCGAAAGCGCCCATAAAGATGGCGACACATTGGGTGGAGTTGTAGAGGTTTTAGCTTTTAATGTTCCAGTAGGACTTGGATCGCACACTCATTGGGACCGCCGACTGGATTCAAAACTGGCAGGTGCATTAATGGGAATTCAGGCAATCAAAGGCGTAGAACTTGGCGATGGATTTGAATCTGCCAGGCGACGCGGATCATCAGCACATGATGAAATTGAGAAGAACGCAGCTGGGAAAATTGTTAGACGCACGGATCGCGCTGGTGGAACAGAGGGTGGAATAACTAACGGAGAAATTTTACGTGTTCGCGCTGCCATGAAACCTATATCAACAGTACCTAAAGCCCTAGACACAATCGATACTGCAACTGGTGAAGCAGCAAAGGCCATCAATCAACGTTCTGATGTCTGCGCGGTTCCAGCAGCAGGAATTGTTGCCGAGGCGATGGTCGCACTTGTTTTAGCGGATGCAGTTCTTGAAAAATTTGGTGGCGATAGCGTTGGCGAAGTAGCACGCAACTATAAGAATTTCATCGAGAACCTCGGAATCGCATAATGCCAAAGGCGGTTCTAATCGGTCCGCCAGGAGCGGGTAAATCCTCAGTAGGAAGACAGCTCGCGAAGTTGTTGCAATGTGAAATTTTGGATACAGATTTGGAAATCGAAAAGCGATGCGGCAAGAAGATCTCAGAGATTTTTACCGAAGATGGTGAGCCTGTATTCCGTGCAATGGAAAAAGAGGTAGTGATTGAAGCCTTGACGCAGGCAAGCGGCGTGGTCGCACTTGGTGGCGGATCAGTTTTGGATTCAGATGTTTCTGAGTTGCTAAAGAAGAGTGGCTTACCTGTCGCCTACTTACAGGTTTCTATTTCACAAGCTGCACCGAGAGTTGGGTTCAATAAGGAGCGTCCGCTCTTAACAATCAATCCGCGTCAGCAGTGGATGGCTTTGATGGAGGTTCGGAGACCTATTTATGAATCGCTTTCAACAATGCAGATAGCGACGGACAACCGAAAGCCAATTGAGGTGGCGCAAGAGATTATTTCAGCGTTGGGAATCAAAATATGAGATCTATTTCTATTTCAGCCGAGAGAGAGTATTCGATAAATTTTGATCGCAAATGGCGCGATGCCCTGGTCGAAATTTCTAAAAGTTACGAGAAAATATTGATAGTTGCTCCAGTTGAACTGGTAACTCTTTTGAAAATTGACAACATCGCGAAGAGCTTAGATTCGCAGGTTCAGCTAGTTAGTACGCCAAGTGGTGAAGCTGCAAAATCACCCGATTTCCTACTGGAGATGTGGGAGGTTTGTGGTGAATTCGGTTTGACCCGGAGCGATTGCATAGTGGGCATCGGTGGGGGAGCAACAACTGATTTAGCTGGGTTTGTGGCCGCGACTTGGCTCCGTGGTATCGCCTGGCATGCAATTCCAACTTCACTAGCTGGCATGGTTGATGCAGCGATTGGTGGAAAGACTGGAATAAATAGCGAGCATGGAAAGAATTTAATTGGATCATTTCATTCACCAGTTTCTGTAACAATTGACGAAAGTTTTCTGCAATCGCTACCTGCTAGAGACTTCAACGCCGGAATGGCTGAAGTCATTAAGGCTGGTTTTATTGCCGACACAGTTATTTTGGATTTAGCGAATGATGGAAAGAAAAATATTTCTGAGTTGATCTGGCGCAGTATCGATGTGAAAGCGAAAATTGTCAGCTCTGATTTCAAGGAGAACCGTCTTCGTGAAATTCTCAACTATGGTCACACCCTTGGGCATGCGGTTGAGAAGTTGGAAGGTTACAAACTTCGTCATGGCGAAGCGGTTTCGATCGGGTTAGTTTTTGCCGCAGAATTGAGTAATCAACTTGGAAAAATTGCCAGTGAAATTGTTGTTCAACATCGCGAACTTCTTCAGAAATACGAACTGCCCGTATCTTACAAGAGTGGTGAATTCCCGAAGCTCTTGAGTTTAATGTCGAGTGATAAGAAGGCTCGAGGAGCGAGCTTGAGATTTATCGGTTTGGAAGGGGTTGCTAAACCCATCTGGTTAGAAAATGTAACTAACGACCAATTAGCAAGCGCTTATGAGAGAATTAGCTCATGAAAATTTTAGTTTTAAATGGGCCAAATCTAGGTCGCTTAGATCTGCGTGATTCAAAGGTATATGGTGATATCGATTTCCCTTCGTTAACCGAGCTCATTATTTCTGCGGGCAAGGAATTGAATATCGAATGTGATGTCAGGCAAAGCGATAGCGAAGTAGAAATAATTTCTTGGTTGCATGAAGCGGCTGACAAAAACATCCCCGTGGTCATTAACCCAGCAGCATTTACTCATTATTCGTATGCAATTCGCGATGCCGCAGATATGGTGAAGGCGCCATTAATCGAAGTTCATCTATCTAATCCGATGTCTCGCGAGGAGTTCCGCCATACCTCCGTTATCTCAGGAGTTGCCAACGGAACGATCGCTGGTTTTGGCCCAGATTCGTATCGCCTCGCGCTGCTCGCAATTTCTCGCATGGCTAAGTAGCCGCAGTAAGTAAATCCAACCAAACTCTTCAGGTATTCTTAAGGCATTGCATCGGGCGCAAATCGCAGCCAAAGCTTCTTGGAAACGGAAATTCGATAATGGCAACAACAAATGATTTAAAGAACGGCATGTGTTTAGAGATCGAAGGTCAGCTCTGGAATGTTGTTGAGTTCCAACACGTCAAACCGGGCAAAGGGCCAGCCTTCGTTCGGACCAAATTGAAATCAGTGACTACTGGAAAAGTAATCGATCGCACGCTAAATGCCGGCGTAAAAGTAGATGTTGCGATTCTTGAAAAGCGCGATATGACTTTCCTTTATCGAGATGGTGATGATTTTGTTTTCATGGATCAGAAGACCTTTGATCAGATGAATATTTCTGCGACCGTGGTGGGTGATTCTGCAGATTACATGCTTGAAAACTGTGAAGCGAATGTTGCCATCCATGAAGGCAATCCACTTTATATTGATCTTCCAGCTTCGGTTGAATTAACTATCACTTATACCGAACCTGGGTTGCAGGGCGACCGCTCTTCTGGTGGAACAAAGCCAGCCACACTAGAGACAGGCATAACTGTTCAAGTGCCATTGTTTATAAAGCAAGATGAGAAAGTTTTAGTTGATACCCGCACAGGTGCATATCTAGGTCGAGCAAACTAGTGAGCGCACGCCGAAAGGCGCGCAAGCGTGCTTTAGATTTCCTTTACGAGGCTGATATTCGTGGTGCAAGTGCCCTTGATCTTCTAGCGCTGCGACCAGCTGAAGAACTATCACAAGGTGAATATGTAGCCGAGTTGCTGGTTGGGGTTGCAGAACATCGAAGCAAGATCGATGAATTGATTACGACTTACGCCCAAGGCTGGGATATGGATCGGATGCCTGCAATAGATCGTAATATTTTGCGGATTGCACTATTTGAACTGCTCTGGGTAGATGGCTTAGATGATCAAATCGCGGTCTCTGAAGCGGTAGAAATCGCTACTGAACTTTCGACTGATGACTCTGCAAAATATATTAATGGCGTCTTGGGTCGAATCATAATTCTCAAACCATCATTCGCGCTTTAATTTAATTAGGGTTTTGCTAAGAGTAATCCGCGGTTCAAAAGCCAATCGTATGAAGTTGCCTCATCCTTATTTAGCAGTAGAGCAATAGTTGTTAAATCAGAGTTACGAATAGACAGTACCTCGCCATTCCAATCTCGTCGTTTTGCGCAGATTAATGTGGCGAAATTTCTGATATTTGCGCTCTCGTTATCACTTGGACTCAGATTATTTGTCGCTCGGATATCTAGAGTTATCTTCTCTCTTGGAGTGGCCTTTACATCTTTGTGAAGTCCTAATAGTTCATCTAGGGGAACTTGGTAAAAATTTGCAAGAGTTATTGCCTTCTTTACAGATAGCGCGCGGTCGCATCTTTCATATGAACCTATGACTACCGCCTTCCACAGCCCGCCAGATTTCTCCTCCACCTGGCGCAGCGTTAGACCTTTAGCTTTACGTACTGCCTTAATCGATACGGCAATCTCTTCTATTGAAAGTTCTGGAATTATTATCATTGCCCGAGAATAGGCACGGGGAGTCGCAGATGGATTTGCCTGTCCACAGGTGGTATCTTTTCCCCGCCCGAGAGGCAATAAGGTCCTTTAACGATCCGTCCAGAGAGGCGGCGAAGGAGAAAAAATGGCTACAGTCCTGGACGCCGGCGAAATTGGCCGAGCACTAAAGCGCATTGCACATGAAATCATTGAACATAATCGCGGTTTAGATAACGTTGTTCTACTTGGAATACCAACCCGAGGCGCATTCCTTGGGGAGCGTATTGCACAATTTTTAGGAGAAATACAGTCTCCAGTTCCTGTTGGAACGTTAGATATAACGCTCCATAGAGATGACCTTAGACTGCGTCCACCTCGACCTTTGTTGCCAACGCTAATTCCAAGTGGTGGAATTGAAGGAAAAGATGTTGTTCTTGTAGATGATGTTCTATTTTCTGGTCGAACTATTCGTGCCGCCTTAGATGCACTTGGTGAAATCGGTCGACCGAGAACTGTGCAGTTGGCAGTTTTAGTAGATCGCGGTCACCGCGAGCTACCGATTCGAGCTGATTACGTAGGCAAGAATATTCCAACGGCCGCCACAGAATCCGTAAAGGTTCGCCTTAGCGAGATCGACGGCGAAGATAGCGTTGAGATAATGGCAGGTGCGTAAATGAAAAAACATCTGCTCTCGATAAACGATTTAAGTGCTTCGGATGCGCTTGAGATATTGAACACCGCGAGTGAATTAGCGAAGATTTCCGATGGACCAATGAAGAAGCTCCCTACCTTGCGTGGGCGAACAGTTGTAAATCTTTTCTTTGAAGATTCGACTAGAACAAGGATCTCCTTTGAATCCGCGGCAAAGCGGTTATCTGCTGATGTTATAAATTTTTCAGCAAAAGGTTCGAGCGTTAGCAAGGGTGAATCTCTTAAGGACACGGCGCAAACTCTCCAAGCCATGGGCGCGGATGCAGTAGTCATTCGACATGGTGCCTCGGGCGCTGCTCAACGATTAGCAGATTCAGGTTGGATAAGCGCGTCGGTAATCAACGCGGGTGATGGAACCCATGAACATCCGACCCAAGCGCTTTTAGATGCCTACACAATCCGCAGTAAGTTTCCGGAGTTTCGCGAGAGTTTTGCCGGCTTAAAGGTTGGAATTGTTGGCGATATTCTCCATTCTCGGGTCGCCCGTAGCAACGTCTTGTTGCTAACTAAACTTGGAGCCCACGTAACACTTATCGCACCACCAACTTTGATCCCAGTAGGTGTTACAGATTGGAAAGTAGATGTTAGTTATGACCTCGATTCGGTAATTAATAAAGTAGATGTACTTATGGTTCTTCGGGTGCAATCAGAACGCATGGCCGATTCATTCTTCCCATCGGAACGAGAATATTCGCGAGGTTACGGTTTAGATTTGGCTAGGTTAAATTCTTTGAAGTCCAAGGCAATAGTTATGCACCCCGGTCCGATGAATCGTGGGTTAGAAATTTCTGCAGAGAGCGCGGACTCTCATCAGTCAGTGGTACTTGCACAGGTTTCGAATGGTGTTCTCGTACGGATGGCAGTTCTTTATCAATTACTTGGAGGGGCAGCACTTGCCGGAGAGGTGAGTGCGTAAATGCATTTCACAATTGGAAATGCCCGAATGTTGGATGGAAATATCGTTGATGTAGTTATTAACGGTGATGTGATTTCCGAAATCGGTAGTGGGTTAAAAGTTGGTGAATTTATCGATGCCAAAAAGAATTTGCTTATTCCTGGGTTGGTTGATTTGCATACTCATTTGCGCGAACCTGGTCGAGAAGATTCTGAGACCGTGGCCACGGGAAGTGCGGCAGCAGCAAAGGGTGGTTACACCGCAATCTCTGCAATGGCGAATACTTTCCCAGTTGCAGATACAGCGGGAGTAGTTGAACAGGTTTATAGGTTGGGTCAAGAAGCAGGCTTATGTGATGTCTTCCCTATTGGTGCCGTGACACAAGGTCTTAAAGGCGAAGCACTTGCGGAACTTGGGGCAATGGCAAATTCAAAAGCTAAGGTGAGAATTTTTAGTGATGACGGAAAGTGCGTTTCGGATCCGTTGTTAATGCGCCGAGCACTCGAATATGTCAAAACTTTTAATGGAATTATTGCCCAACACGCACAAGATCCTGCGCTAACTGTTGGGTCGCAGATGAACGAGGGAATCGTTTCTGCCCGCCTTGGCCTTACAGGTTGGCCTGCGGTAGCGGAAGAGGCGATTATCGCTCGAGATATTCTTCTGGCGGAACATGTAGGAAGCCGCCTTCATATCTGTCATTTAACAACAGCAGGTGGCGTTGACTTAGTACGCTTTGCAAAATCACGGGGGATTAACGTCACCGCTGAAGTTACGCCACACCACTTACTCCTCACTGATGAATTAGTACAAAATTATGATCCAATCTTCAAAGTGAACCCACCATTGCGCACCGAAAAGGATGTCCTAGCGTTACGCAATGGTTTAGCCGATGGGACAATCGATATTGTGGGCACAGATCACGCGCCTCATCCGACTGAAGATAAAGATTGTGAATGGCAGAGCGCAGCTTTTGGAATGGTCGGACTCGAAACGGCACTTTCGGTCGTGGTTAAATCCATGGTTGAGAGCAATTTGATGAACTGGTCTGATTTGGTTGATCGGATGTCTATTGCCCCGGCTAAAATCGCAGGTTATTCCAAGCATGGAAATCAAATCATTAAGGGCGCACAAGCGAATTTAACAATCATTGACACGGATAAGACGTGGATTGTTGACCGCAATAGACTCAGCTCTAAGAGTAAGAACACCCCGTTTGAAGGCATGAAATTACCTAGCCAAGTAATCCACACCTTCTTAAACGGTAAGCAAGTACTTAACAATGGCCTAGTTGTGAATGGAGGAAGCAATTGAGCAAAGCTTTCCTCGTTCTAGATGATGGAACGGTATTTGAGGGAGAAAGTTGGGCTTGCGAGGGCGAAACTTTCGGCGAGGCTGTGTTCTCAACGGGTATGACGGGCTATCAAGAAACACTGACTGATCCTTCCTACCACAAGCAGGTAGTCATCATGACGGCTCCTCATATTGGTAATACAGGAATGAATTCGAGTGACGAGGAATCAAAGAAGATTTGGGTAAGTGGGTTTGTAGTAAGAAATCCCTCACCCGTTGTAAGTAATTGGCGTTCAGAGCGGACCCTTGAAGATGATTTGATCGCGAATAACGTTGTAGGAATTAAAGGTTTAGATACGCGAGCAATTACCCGGCATTTAAGAGATTTAGGATCGATGCGAGTAGGAATCTTCTCAAATACCGAATTAACCCGGGAAGAAATGATAATTAAAGTGCGTAAGTCTCCGCAGATGGCCGGATCGTTTCTAGCAGATAGCGTCTCAACGCTAGAAAAATATATAGTCCCAGCGATTGGTGAAAAGAAGTTCACTGTCGTTGCCTTGGATTTGGGAATTAAAGCGGCGACCCCAAGGTCGATGTCAGAGCGTGCTATCGAAGTTCATGTTTTGCCTGCGACCTCAAGCATGACAGAAATCATGGCGCTAAAGCCCGATGGGATCTTTCTTTCAAATGGTCCTGGAGATCCAGCGACAATGGTTGATGCGATTGCATTAGTGCGGGAAATTATGGCGGCTCATATCCCACTCTTTGGGATTTGTTTCGGACACCAAATAATCGGACGCGCTCTCGGTTTTGATACCTACAAATTACCTTTCGGTCATCGGGGAATTAATCAACCAGTTAAGAATCTCCGAAGTGGAGTTGTTGAGATAACTGCACACAATCACGGGTTTGCTGTTGCGGCACCAGTTGAGGGAAATTTCAACACTATTTATGGTGCTGGTTTTGTTTCGCATATCTGTTTAAATGATGGGGTAGTTGAAGGTCTCGAACTATTGGAGAGTCCGGTCTTCAGCGTTCAGTACCACCCTGAAGCCGCGGCTGGACCGCATGATGCAAATTATCTTTTTGATCAATTTGTAACTCTTATGACGAATGCAAAGGTTTCGAATGCCTAAAGATCAATCAATTAAGAGCGTTCTTGTAATTGGCAGTGGGCCGATAGTTATTGGTCAGGCATGTGAATTCGACTATTCCGGCACCCAGGCCTGTCGCGTTCTTCGAAGTGAAGGGATCAGAGTGATTTTGATTAACTCGAATCCGGCAACAATCATGACAGATCCAGAGTTTGCAGATGCGACTTATATTGAACCGATAACTCCTGAGATCATTGAGCAGATTATTATCAAAGAGAAGCCAGATGCAATCCTTGCAACCCTTGGCGGGCAGACTGCCTTAAATGCAGCAATGGAACTTTACGAGCGCGGTTCATTGGAACGATTAGGTGTGAGATTAATTGGTGCTGATATTCCTGCCATCAAGCGGGGAGAGGACCGTGAAGTATTTAAGACGATAGTAGAAAAAATCGGTGGTTCATCCGCGAAGTCCATTATTTGTCACGCCATGAGCGAATGTATCGCCGGTGCTCATATTTTAAACTATCCAGTAGTCGTTAGGCCTTCATTCACTATGGGCGGTCTTGGGTCGGGTATTGCATACAATCAGAATGATTTAGAACTAATTGCCGGCGCTGGCTTGCGGCACAGCCCAACTACGGAAGTGCTTCTTGAAGAGTCCATCATTGGTTGGAAAGAATTTGAATTAGAAGTTATGCGCGATCATAAGGACAACGTTGTAATAGTTTGCAGTATTGAAAATATCGACCCAATGGGAGTTCACACGGGAGACTCAATCACCGTTGCTCCAGCGCTTACTTTGACTGATGTTGAGTATCAAAAACTTCGCGATCTTTCAATCAAAATTATTCGCGAGGTTGGTGTTGCGACAGGTGGTTGCAATATTCAATTCGCAGTTAACCCTGCGGATGGACGAATCATTGTAATTGAGATGAATCCACGGGTATCAAGATCTTCCGCCTTGGCTTCTAAGGCAACAGGATTTCCAATCGCAAAGATTGCTACAAAGTTGGCGATCGGCTATGCGCTCGATGAGATCCAAAACGATATTACAAAATCGACGCCTGCCTCTTTTGAACCGACATTGGACTACATTGTTGTGAAAGTTCCTAGATTTGCATTTGAGAAATTCCCTGAAGCGGATACTAAATTAACCACGACCATGAAGAGCGTCGGAGAAGCGATGGCAATTGGCCGTTCATTCCCAGAAGCCTTACAGAAAGCGTTGAGGTCGGTAGAGAAAAAGGGAACGAGTTTTCATTGGAATACAGCTGGCGTAACAAAAGATTATCTGCTTTCTGCAATGGCGATTCCAACTGAGCACCGGTTACAACAGATCCAACTTGGACTTTACCTTGGAGCCAGTGTTGAAGAAGTATTTTCGGCGACGAAAGTTGATCCCTGGTTCTTAGCGCAAATTGTGGCCATCAATGAGATTGCGCAACAGATTAAAAGTGCGGCTTCGCTGCCCGATGATTTGCTTCGAATTGCAAAGAGCAATGGTTTCTCCGACACCCAAATTTCTGAGTTAACTGGTCAAAGCCGAATTGATATCACAGCTACGAGACATCGAATTGGATTGCGCCCGGTTTTTAAGACGGTTGACACATGTGCCGCCGAATTTGAGGCTCATACCCCATATCACTATTCAAGTTATGATTTAGAGAGCGAAGTAATCCCTCGAACGAAACCAGCAGTTATTATTTTAGGCAGTGGGCCAAATCGCATTGGTCAAGGCGTTGAGTTCGATTATTCGTGTGTGCATGCAGCATTCGCCCTCAAAGAGGCCGGTTTTGAAACAATTATGATTAATTGCAATCCAGAAACTGTTTCAACAGATTACGACACTTCAGATCGTCTTTACTTCGAACCGCTAACTCTCGAAGATGTTCTAGAGGTTATTTATGCAGAAGAACTTGCCGGCCCAGTTATTGGCGTTATTGCTCAGCTTGGTGGGCAGACTCCGCTTGGATTAGCACGTGGTCTTCAAGATGCAGGTGTAACCATTTTGGGAACCTCACCAGATGCTATTGATTTGGCGGAGGATCGCGGCCAATTCGGTGAGCTATTAGAAGTTAATTCGCTAGATGCACCAACTTTCGGGATGGCAGATACTTTCGAAGAAGCAGTTGCAATCGCTCATCGAATCACTTACCCAGTACTTGTTAGACCTTCTTTCGTTCTAGGTGGTCGTGGAATGGAAATCGTCTACGACGATGAGTCACTAGCGGGCTTTATCCAGAAGGCAACAGAGATAACTCCGAACCATCCAGTTTTGATTGATAAGTTTTTGGATGATGCAATTGAAATAGATGTTGACGCGTTATTCGATGGCGAAGAGTTGTATCTTGCAGGAGTTATGGAACATATAGAAGAAGCAGGCGTGCATTCAGGTGATTCGGCGTGTGTCTTACCAAGCTACTCAATCGGAAGTGCGCTACGTCAAGAGATACGCAGTGCGACTGAAAAACTTGCCCGTGGCATTGGCGTTCGTGGCCTTATTAATATTCAATTCGCAGTTGTCAATAATTCTAGCGATATTGAGAAGTTGTTCGTCTTAGAGGCCAATCCACGCGCTTCAAGAACTGTGCCATTTGTAAGTAAGGCAACAGGAAATCCACTGGCAAAGTGCGCCGCACTTATCGCTACCGGGAAAAAGATTTCAGATCTCCGAGGGCTTGGGTTATTGCCGGCTTCGGGCGATGGTGTACCAAAAGGTATTTCTGTAAAAGAAGCAGTTCTCCCGTGGAATAGATTCCGAAGAAATGATGGAACTGGAGTTGATTCTGTTCTAGGACCAGAAATGCGGTCAACAGGTGAAGTGATGGGGATCGCCAAAACTTTCGGTGAGGCATATGCGAAAAGTCAGACTGCAGCCTTTGGGGCGTTGCCGTTATCAGGCTCAGTATTCCTCTCGCTATCCGAGAGAGATAAAAAATCAGCCCTTGAACCAGCGCGAACACTTTCGCAATTAGGTTTCAAGTTGTTTACGACTCAAGGCACACATCAATATCTTTCGGAAAGTGGTGTCAGCTCTGAACTTGTTCGCAAGCATTCACAGGGGCGTGGAGCAAATGGCGAATTAACCGCGGTCGATTTGATAACCGAAGGCGTGGTTGGTTTAGTTATAAATACGCCGCTAGGTCGAGGGACCAGATTCGATGGTTGGATGATTCGAACCGCTGCTATCCAACGGGGAGTTCCATGCATAACGACGATTGCGGGATTTAAAGCAGCAGTTGCTGGAATTTCTGATTTACAAGGTAAGAGTTTTGGTATTAATTCCATCCAAGAATGGCTGGCAACAAGCGAATGATGGGGATAAATAAGAACGCGAGCCAGGTCATGGCAGAAATTGTCAGCAATAAGAAGGTGGGTGCCTACCACCATATTGTTTTTGCAGTAGGCGAGTTGGCGAAATTTGCAAAGCCAGGAAACTTTGTTGCAATTGCAGTGGGCGGCGAAAGTAGTTCGATGGTTTTACGCCGAGCTTTCGCCATTTATCGAGCTTTTGATCGTGGTACCAATGGTGGACTTCTTGAGATTGTTGTTGCACCACATGGCGCTGGAAGTACCTGGCTCACGAATCAAAGTGTTGGGTTTAAGGTTGATTTAATTGCACCACTTGGAACCGCATTTGGTATACCAACAGAACCTATTCGTGCACTTCTTGTCGGTGGTGGTTATGGAAGCGCGCCGCTATTTGGTCTCTCTGAAGTTTTAAAGAACCGAGGATGTCGAGTTGATATGGTTTTGGGCGCAAGTACTGCGATGAAAATCTACGCGCCGCTAGATGGGAAGCGCTCTGTTAGTAGCCTGACGATCACCACTGAGGATGGAACGACTGGAATCACCGGGAAAGTGACTGATGTGCTTCCCGGAATTATCGAAACAAATCAGATAGACATAATTTATTCCTGTGGTCCGATGGGAATGCTGGAAGCGATAAATCAGATTGCAACAGATTTGGGAGTAGTTCACCAGTGTGCTGTTGAGGAATCTATGGCCTGTGGAATTGGTGTTTGCATGACTTGTGTTTTGCCTATCAGAGGTGAAGATGGCGAAATTAGAATGTTGCGCTCATGCATCGATGGACCTGTTGTTGATGGTTCTAGCGTGATCTGGAATTCAAAGCGTCAAATCCCTGAGGGAACCTGGGGAGCAAATTGATGTTTAATTTTCGCACAAGTTTGGGGCAGGCTGAGTTCGAGAATCCGATATTTACCGCAAGTGGCTGCGCAGGATCTGGAAAAGAGTTGGCTCAATTCTTCGACCTTACTGAACTTGGTGCGGTAGTAACGAAGTCAATAATGCTTAAGGCGAGATCTGGAAGAGCTACGCCCAGAATGGCAGAAACTCCAAGTGGCATGCTTAATTCGATTGGTTTGCAAGGACCAGGAATTGATTTATTTTTAGAGAAAGATATTTCCTGGCTTCGCGATCAAGGCGCACGAATAGTTGTGAGTATCGCTGGTGAGAGCGTTGAAGATTATGCGGTCCTCGCTCGAAAGTTGCGCGCTGTGCAAGGCATATCGGCTTTGGAAGTAAACATCTCGTGCCCGAATGTTGAAAACCGCGGTCAAGTATTCGCTTGCCAACCAGCAACAGCGCGGGCAGCGATTGAAGCCGTACGTAGAAATATCGGTGGTGAACTCCCAATCATCGCGAAGTTAACACCGGATGTTACGAGCATTGTTGAAATAGCCGAAGAGGTTGTTGCTGCAGGAGCGGATGCACTTGCGTTAATTAATACCGTTCTTGGAATGGTTATAGATACAAATACGATGCGCCCTAAATTAGCCGGAAAGACTGGTGGGCTATCAGGACCTGCGATTAGACCAGTTGCGGTAAGGGCGATTTATCAAGTTCATGAAGCGCTACCAAATGTAAAAATCCTCGGAATGGGGGGAGTCGCATCTGGCCGAGACGCCTTCGAATTAATTCTTGCTGGAGCTTCAGCAGTTTCAGTAGGAACCGCAACATTTGGTAACCCAACCGCGGTGATTAAGATTAAAGAGGAGTTACAGACGCAATTGATCGCTCATGGCTTTGATTCATTACGAGAAGCCGTTGGTTACGCACATCGAAAGGATGGAAACCAATGAGCGCCAACTCGCCGATAATTTTGGCTCTCGACACCAAGGATCTAGATACAGCGAAGAGTTGGATCTCCGCTACTAATGCCTCAATTTCTGTCTACAAAGTTGGATTGGAATTTTTCCTGAAATTTGGCGCCGTAGGTTTGCGCGAATTGAAAAGTTCTGGGGATTTCCAAGTCTTCTTAGATTTAAAACTTCACGATATCCCTAATACCGTTGCTGGGGCGGTAGCTTCGGTCAAGGATTTAGGACCAAAGTTTCTAACCGTTCACGCAAGCGGTGGCTCGGAAATGATTCGAAGTGCTAGTGATGCGGCGCCAGAAGTTTCAATTACTGCAGTAACAATTCTTACTTCACTTTCAGATGAAAATGTATCTGAGATTGGCTTCGCAAAAGGCGCGAAAGAGAGCGCTATCAAACTTGCGATTCTTGCGAAAAATAGTGGCGCACGTTCCATAGTTTGCTCACCTTTTGAAGCAAACGAAGTTCGAAATGTGGTGGGCCCGGAGATTGAAATCATCACCCCCGGAGTACGACCATCTGGTGGGGATTTCGGAGATCAGAAACGAGTCATGAGCCCTGTAGAAGCAATAGCAGCAGGGGCGAATTATTTAGTGATTGGCAGACCGATTACAGATTTAGCAAAGATATCTCCATCGGAAATGAGTGATGGCGCCGCGAGGATTTTGGATAGTTTGAAATAACTAATGGCCAACAGACCGCCTGAACTCTCACCGATACAACGGAAGGCAGCTGGGGAAAAAGCAGTTGCTGCTAGACGTGATCGAGCTGAGATCAAGGCGGCGCTTACAGGCGGTGAAATTGGAATATTTGATGCAATAAATGATGGTAGAGAATCGATTCAGCGAATGCGAGTTCGCGAACTACTTGATGCCGCACCAGGAATTGGGCCACGACGAGCGTTCACGATTATGTCGAAGGCAGGTATATCGGAGACGCGTAGAATTGCTGGGCTGGGTAAACATCAACTGCAGAGATTAAGAAGCGAGATGATTTTGAATAAAGTACCTGTCAACCAAGGTGCGCTAATTGTTATGTCTGGTCCTGGTGGCGTTGGGAAGAGCACTATCACTGCGCATCTTCGAAACCATCCAGCGATTTGGGTGAGTACGTCTGCCACAACACGCGAGCCGCGTGAAAATGAACGCGACGGATACGATTACCATTTTATAACTGAAGAAAAATTCGACCAATTAATTGCTAAGAATGAATTTCTAGAATGGGCCGAATTTGCAGGTGCAAGATATGGAACTCTTAAGGATGCTGTTGAGAGCGCCCGAAATTTGGGCAAACATGTACTGCTCGAGATTGAAATAGCGGGAGCACGACAGATCAGAAGGGCTGAACCAGAAGCACTTCTCGTATTTATTTCGCCACCATCTTGGGAAGAATTAGTAGAACGACTAACGAGCAGGGGAACAGATTCGACCGAACGCAGGGCAGCGAGGTTAGCTCTGGCTGAGGAAGAAATGGCCTGTGCGGGGGAGTTTGATGAGGTTCTGATAAATCATGAGGTCGAGGAAGTGGCCTCGGCACTGCTATCCTTAGCGACTTCGAGGGCTAATCGGCTCCGGTAAAGAAATTAAGAATTGTTCCACCTTCGCATATTCTAAAGATTTAAGAAAGGCTCGTTATGACAACAATGGATGGCATTACAAACCCACCAATCGATCAATTGTTAGAAGCTGCTGGTTCAAAGTACAGCCTGGTTCTTTATGCAGCAAAGCGCGCCCGTCAGATCAACGCTTACTACTCACAACTAGGTGAAGGCCTTTTGGAATATGTAGGACCTCTTGTTGAAACCTATGTTCATGAGAAGCCACTCTCTATTGCGCTCCGTGAAATCAACGAAGGCCTTCTCACAATTGAAAATCTTGAGCCAATTGCTCCTGAAGCAGTAGTTGCTGAATAAATCTAAATTATTTAGATAACCAAATATTACGATGACACTCTTGGGTCGTGAATTAATCCTCGGAGTGGGTGGTGGAATATCTGCTTACAAATCGGCAGAGCTTTTGCGACGCCTTCAAGATATTGGCTTTGGAGTCACAGTGATCCCAACGCGAGCAAGCCTCAATTTTGTAGGAACGGCTACTTGGGAAGCGCTATCAGGTCGTCCGGTAACTGAAAATCTTTGGAATAATGTTCATGAAGTTCCGCATATTAAAGCGGCGCGAAACAGCAATTTGATCGTTGTAGCTCCTGCAACCGCGGATTTATTGGCAAAGGTTGCTTCCGGTTTGGCCGATGATTTCTTAACAAACGTATTGAGTGCAACGGTTTCGCCGGTTGTTTTTGTTCCTGCTATGCACACTGAGATGTGGAGTAATCCTGCAACCAAGAAGAATGTAGCTTTACTTCGCGAACGTGGGTATTTGGTTATCGAACCAGATGAAGGTCGCATGACGGGTGATGATTCTGGAGTTGGTCGCTATCCAGAAGTGAGTCGAATAATTTCAGAACTTTCTGCATATGCCGAACTCAAATCTGATTTATTGGGCAGAAAGGTTCTAGTTACAGCAGGTGGCACCCGTGAAGCTATTGATCCCGTTCGGTTTATCGGAAACCATTCAAGCGGTAAGCAGGGTTACGCAATTGCAAAAGCAGCTCGTAATAGAGGAGCTCAAGTTGTACTAATTTCTGCTAATTCGAACTTGCCGAATCTTGTGGGGGTAGAAACAATTTCGGTGAGCTCAACGCTGCAGATGCAGGATGCATTGAATTCTCGTTTCTCAGAATGTGATCTCCTTTTTATGGCCGCTGCGGTAGCGGATGCACGGCCAGTTTCGGTGGCTTCAGAGAAGATAAAGAAGTCAGGTTTCGATAACATTGAATTGCAGCTAAATCCGGATCTACTCTCAGATCTGTCAAAGAAACGGCGCGCCTCTCAAGTACTTGTTGCATTTGCGGCTGAAACTGGAGATGCAGATATTGAAGCTGCGAGAGTTAAATTGAATAGTAAAGGCGCTGACTTACTCTTTTTAAATGATGTAAGTCACGGAGCTATCTTCGGTTCAGAGAAAACGCAAGGTAAATTGATAGACAGCAATGGTGTTGTATTGGAATGTGCAGAGCAAGAGAAAGACACGCTAGCCGATCTGTTACTAAATCAAGCGCTTACTAAGTTAGGCTGGGCCAATGACTAAACGCCTCTTTACTTCCGAATCTGTTACCGAAGGCCATCCAGATAAGATGGCTGATCAAATATCGGATGCGATTCTAGATTCATTACTTTCACAGGATGCCAAAAGTCGAGTCGCCGTAGAAACTCTTATAACAACTGGACAAGTACATGTTGCAGGCGAAGTTACGACTGACGGTTATGCAGATGTTATGTCGATTGTTCGCGATACGGTTCTAAATATTGGCTATGACTCTTCAGATAAGGGTTTTGACGGCAACTCATGTGGTGTTTCACTCTCGATAGGCCAGCAATCAAGTGATATTGCGCAAGGTGTAGATTCTGCTTTCGAAAAAAGAATTTCATCATCTGTCGATCCAATGGATCTTCAAGGTGCTGGTGATCAAGGTTTAATGTTCGGTTATGCTTGTGATGACACTCCAGAATTAATGCCGCTACCTATCTCACTCGCACACAAACTTGCTTTGCAACTCTCTAAAGTTCGTAAATCAGGCGAAGTTGATTACCTACGTCCGGATGGCAAAACTCAAGTAACAATTGAATATGATGGCGATAAAGCAGTTGCACTAAATACCGTTGTAATTTCCACGCAACACGCACCCCATGTCGACCTTGAGAAAACACTTGCACCTGAATTGAAGAAACTAGTAATTGATCCGATAATCAAAGGTTTGAATATAGATACCTCGGATGTTCGAATTTTGATAAATCCAACGGGACGTTTCGTAATTGGTGGACCCATGGGTGACGCGGGACTCACCGGGCGAAAAATAATCGTGGACACATACGGCGGGATGGCCCGACATGGTGGTGGCGCGTTCTCAGGTAAAGATCCTTCAAAGGTTGATCGCAGCGCTGCGTATGCAATGCGGTGGATCGCCAAGAACGTTGTTGCTGCTGGGCTAGCAAGTCGCTGCGAAGTTCAAGTGGCATACGCGATAGGGAAAGCCCAGCCTGTAGGTCTATTTGTTGAAACTTTCGGAACTGAGAAAGTAGCGTCTAACAAAATCGCAGATGCTGTTATGGCGACTTTCGATCTTCGACCAGCTGCGATTATTCGTGATTTAGATCTATTACGCCCAATTTATTCTGCAACTGCTTCTTACGGACATTTTGGTCGCGAGCTGCCTAACTTCACTTGGGAACGTACAGACCGAGCAGCTGCACTAAAAGAAGCGGCAACTAGGTAAATGTAGGTGGCTGAAGTAAAGCCACTGCGTCTTAAGGCGCAACGGGTAGCAAAGAGAGTTGCAATCGCAGCGGATTCACCAACAGCACAAATCTGTGTTGATACTGGGGTATTCCATCTTGCAAATTCTTTTGATTATCTGGTTCCCGAGGATTTTTCCGATCTAATTAGACCCGGTGTGTTTGTGAAGGTTCAATTCGGGCCAAATGAACTTTCAGGTTATGTGGTCAGTCGAAATTCATCCGATTTGGAACCGTCCAAATTGAAACCGATTTTAAAAATAATTTCTCCCATCCCATTGCTAACCGATGAACTAATCGAAATCATCGAGCTGACATGTGAACGTTATTCCTGCAAACCCTGGGATGTCATTCGAAGTGCTATTCCAATGCGTATGGCTGGAGTAGAGAAAGCATTCCTTGAGCGTGATCTACCAGCGTCTGTGAAGAGCGCCTCGAAGCACGGACATGAATTGACCGTAACCGAAAACAAAGATGGCCTCAGTAGCAAGATTAATGAGATTCTGAGCGGCCTTAAGGGTATGGAGCAATTGCTTGTGATTGTTCCGGATGAACGGGATGTCTTTCAGATTACCAGCGCAAATCTAAATGAAACTCCAATCATTCTCACCTCCTTAGACTCGAAAACTTTGCGCTACGGAAATTACTTAAAGACTAGATTTGATCAACCACGATTAATTATAGGAACACGAAGTGCAATCTTTACACCTCTTTCTGCGAATTCAACGATACTGATTTTCAATGATGGTGATGAATCCATGTATGAACGGCGATTCCCGACATGGAATGTGAGAGACATAGCAATGCTACGTAGCAGTGAATTCTCTCTCCATTTCCTAAGCGCAAGCCCAACTTTAGAAATCGTCAGGCTAGCTGAATTGGGTTGGATAAAGGCGAAGCAAGAACGAAGCGAATCGCAAATAAGGAAGATACCGATCTATTTCGCCGACTCGAACGTATCGGATATTTCCGTGATTAAAAATGGGTTGAAACGTGGAAATGTATTAGTTGTAATGGCTGAGACTGGTTACGTGAATGCAATGGGATGTCAAAAATGCCGAAATCAAGCTAAGTGTTCCTGCGGCGGTAAATTATATATACCAACAAAACAAAGTTATCCGAAATGTTTCTTATGTGATGAAGAATTTAAGGATTGGCAATGTGCTTGGTGCAATGAAAAAACGATAAGAGCGATTAGCAAGGGATCTACTAGATTCGCAGAAGAAATTGGTAAGGCAGTGCCTGGAACGAGAGTTTTGATAAGTAAAGGTGCCCTACGGCTAGATTTCCTTCCCGAAAATACCGAAAACGCAATAGTAATTTCTAGCTATGGTTGTGAACCGAGTGGGAGTTATTCTGCAGTGATATTGAAGTCTCTTGAGAATTTAACGAATCGAGTTGAACTGCGAAGTCTTGAGTTCGCGAGACGTGTTATTTTCGAAAATATGAATCGGGTGTCAAAGAGTGAAGGATCGGCTATTCATTTGGATATTCAATCTACAAATCCAATTTCCCAAGGGCTATTGCGGAGCGATGCCTACCGATTATGTCTAGATGAAATAGAAGAACGGAAAAGTTCAAAGTTGCCGCCATTTACTAGATTAGCAACGCTAGTAGGGGAGAGTTCGGCAATCCGTTCACTCGCACGTTCCCTTGACGAGAATGATCTCTTCAGTTCGATTTCTGTTATACATAACTCGCAAGAAAAAGGTACGGCAAATCAAAGTGCAAAATTGATTCTTCGAACTGAGATTGCGCGCTCCGAGGAATTCTCTGAATTCTTCCGTGATTTATCGCGCTATCGCGGAATTAAAGCGCTGTCGCCATTGCAGCTTCGGATGGATCCTTTTTCAATTTAGGTAAAACAGTATTAGCGGCCTTAGAATTGGGGCGTGCCTGTTCAACCAATTCGCTTATTCGGTGATCCCGTTCTTACGACGCCGGCTGATTTGGTAACTACTTTTGATAAAGAACTTCGGACTTTAGTATCAGACCTCACTGAAACTATGCACGATGCACCTGGTGCGGGTCTTGCAGCGCCACAAATCGGAGTCTCACTCCAAGTTTTTGTTTGGGATATTGAAGAGGGTGATGGACATCTAATCAATCCGACTTTGGATCTTTCAGAAGATTTACAAGAAGGCGAAGAGGGTTGTTTGAGTTTTCCAGGCCTTGTATACGAAACTCCACGGGCGCTTCGTGCTGTTGCGAAAGGTTTCAACATGCACGGAGAGCCGGTAACGATTGAAGGAACGGAACTTTTGGCGCGTGTGCTGCAACACGAAACTGATCATTTGAAGGGGATTGTCTTCATTGATCGCCTGCTCTCTTCGGAGCGAAAATTGGCGATGGCTGATATTCGAAATTCGGACTGGTTTGGCGAAGCGACCGCTCTTGGTAATTCACCGATTATTCGTTTGAGTCCGCATTCAACAAATGGCTTGGCGATCTAGATATGCAGATTTCTGTAGCATCCTCATCTCTAGTATCTATCCCAATCATCGAGGCGGTATTAGCAAGTGAGCATACGTTGGGATCAATCATCACAAATCCTGACAAGCCAGCTGGTCGAGGAAAAAAGATTGAGGCTAATGATTTAGCAAAATGGGCAGACGAGAAAGGTTTGAAAGTTTCCAAGCCAGCTGACACCTCAGAATTGAATCGACATCTTCTCTCCGCTCAACCCCAACTAATTATTACCTGCGCTTATGGTCGGTTTATTCCAGTAGAACTCTTGCACGGACCAAGATTTGGTTGGATTAATCTTCATTTCTCAATTCTTCCTAAATTGCGGGGAGCTGCACCTGTGCAATGGGCGATACTAAATGGCGAAACCAGTACTGGTTATTCAATTTTCAAATTAGATAAGGGAATGGACACCGGTCCTGTTTATCTCTCAAAAGAAGTGAACATTTCAGAGAGCGACACTACGCCGATTTTATTGGAGAAGTTAGCAAGGTTGGCGGCCCCCGACTTACTAGATGTTATTTCTACAATTGGTAAGACCAAACCGACGGCCCAACCATTGACCGGCGCAACACTTGCGCCAAAGATTTCAAAGGATATGGCGCGCATAGATTGGTCGAGTCCGACGGAGACGATACTTCGACAGGACCGTGCGCTCTCTGATAACCCCGGAATTTGGAGCACCTTTGAGGGAGAACGAATCTCTCTCTTCGGTTTAGGCGAAGTACTGAAGCAAAATTCTTTGATAAATGCGGGTGATATTGAACTAGTTGGCGGAGATCTTCTTGTTAGAACAGCAGATAGCGTTATCCAGGTTAATGAAGTTATTCCTGCGGGGAAAAAGAGAATGAGTGGCGCAGATTTTGCGCGAGGAGCTCGTTTGATTCAGGGATCGAAGTTTGAGTAGTAAACAGTTTTCTAAACCAAAACCGGGTGGAGCAAGGCTTTTAGCCTACGATTTAATTACTCAAGTTAACCGCGGTGGCGCTTATGCAAACCTTCGACTTCCAGAGTTGCTTGATAACTCCGATCTTGAATTGAGAGATCGGGCATTCGCTACTGAACTCGCTTATGGAACTCTGCGCATGCAAGGTAAGCATGATTACGCAATCTCCAAAAATGCGGATAGACCCTTCAGCGAACTTGATGAGAAGATTGTGGATCTTCTCCGATTAGGAATTCACCAAATATTTGAGATGCGCGTTCCGATTCATGCGGCTGTCGGTGAAACCGTTGAAGTTGCGCGAGCTGTCGCTGGAGAATCAAAGGCCAGTTATGTAAATGCAATTCTCCGCTCCATATCAACAGATCTAGAAATTTACGAGCGGCTGGAAAAAGATGAATCGATATCTAACTTAGAGAAACTTGCAATCTTGCACTCACACCCAACTTGGATCATCTCCGCTTATTATGATCAACTAAAGGATTGGGATGCGGTAATAGAGCTCCTCAAAGTAAATAATGTCCCGGTAGCTCCTCACATTATCGCGTGGCCCGGAAAATCAACCGTTGCTGAAATTCTTGAAGTCGGTGGTACGAAGTTGGCCTTGGGAACATTCTCAGTTCTCTCCGATCATCTGCCAAATGAATATCCTGCCATCAAAGATAAGCGCGCTGGAATTCAGGACATGGGTTCACAGTTGATTTCAGAGACATTTTTTGCAACGAGAACATCGAACGCCAAAGAGTGGCTGGATTTATGTGCGGGGCCTGGAGGTAAGGCCGCACTCCTAAATAATTTACTCGCCCAGAGTGATGAGGCGTACGAATTTCTTGCCAATGAACCAAGTGAGCACCGAGCAGAGTTGGTCGCTCGCGTCGTTCCCAGATCAAAAATCGTTTCAAACGATGGTCGCAACTTTGAAAGCTTTGGAAAGAAGTTCGATCGCATTCTCATAGATGCACCTTGTTCGGGACTCGGGGCGCTACGTAGGAGACCCGAAGCGAGGTGGCGACGAACCTTGGGCGATCTTAAAGAGCTACTGCCATTGCAACGAGAGTTGATTGATTCCGCTTACGAGATGTTAAATCCAGGTGGCATCATCGCTTTCGCAACTTGTTCACCACTATTGGCTGAAACAAAAGGTCAAGTTTTGGATGCACAGTACCGCCATAAGGATCTGATGCTCTTGGATATCTCTCAATTCTCACCAGCAGGCAATGTTGGTGTTAACGATGATGGCACTCTTCAGTTGTGGACCCACATCGAAGGTTCAGATTCAATGTTTATGGCGTTGCTCCAAAAATCAAAGTAGTTCACCTTTATAGTTGAGACACGTTTAGCTTCAGAATTGGGGGGGATCGAATAATGATTAGGATCTGTCCAAGTATTCTAAATGCCGACCGCAACAATCTTTCTGCGGAGATCGATAAAATTTCTAGTACCTCCGACCTATTGCACTTGGATGTAATGGACAATATTTTTGTGCCAAATAGAACATTTTCTTTAGATGAATCTCGGAAGATTATTTCAGAAACTTCTATTCCTGTTGATGCGCATTTGATGATCGCTGATCCAGATGAACAGGCTTACCTATACGCAAAGGCTGGTGCGGCTAGTGTCACTTTCCACTTGGAAGCTAGCAAAAAACCTCGTGAAACCATTGCGATGATAGCCAGTGAAGGTTCACGGGTAGGTATCGCTTTAAAGCCGGATACTCCTTTCGAACTTTTAGCGCCGTTAATGAGCGAAATAGATATGGTTCTAATCATGACTGTTGAGCCAGGATTTGGTGGCCAAAGCTTTATGGGGGAGATGATGTCCAAAGTTACAAAGGCTCGGGCTGAAATTGACAGTAAATATTTCGAGAAGATCTGGTTGCAAGTAGACGGCGGAATTTCACTTGCAACTATCGCCTTGGCTAGTGAAGCGGGTGCCGACACCTTTGTCGCGGGAAGCGCGGTTTTCAAGGCGGCTAATCCAGGTGAAATGATCGAATTGCTTCGGGCGGCAGCGCTCTCTAATTAGTGAACGTGCTTGGTAGTAAGTAGGTTAAAATTTGGCCATGAAGAACTTTGATTCATTGTGGGCAGAGTTGAATCAATTAGCTGCGTCCAGACCTAGTGATTCTCGCACGGTCAAGGAGTTGGATTCAGGAATCCACGCCATTGGTAAGAAGATTATTGAAGAAGCAGGCGAAGTATGGATCGCTGCGGAGTATCAAAGTGATGAAGAACTTGCACTCGAGATTAGCCAATTGGTTTACCATCTTCAAGTTTTAATGATTGCGCGAGGAATTGAGTTAGACGATGTATACAAGAAGCTATAGATAGGAAAACTGTGGTTCTTAAAATTGCGGTACCGAATAAGGGTTCACTCGCGGAGAGCTCTGCTTTGATGCTTAGAGAAGCCGGATATCGCCAGCGCACGGACCTTCGCGATCTGGTTTTTATTGACCCAGATAACGACGTTGAATTTTATTACTTGCGACCTAGAGATATTGCAGTTTATGTTGGAAGTGGTGAACTCGAAGCTGGTATTACCGGCAGGGATTTATTGCTCGACTCTGGGGCTGACGCTTCAGAAATTCTGCCACTTGATTTTGGTAAGAGTACTTTCAGATTTGCTGGTCCGGTAGAAAAGAAATTGGGTGAGGCGGATTTAGCAGGAAAAAGAATTGCAACCGCTTATCCGGGACTACTTCAAAATTATTTGACTACGCGGAACATGAAGGCTTCGATTGTCAGTTTGGATGGAGCCGTTGAAAGTGCAATTCGACTCGGCGTTGCAGATGTAATTGCGGATGTGGTTTCGACTGGTGGCACATTGCGCGCTGCAGGCCTTGCCATATTTGGTGAAGTTCTTCTCCAGAGTGAAGCGATCCTAATTACGCGTAATGGATCTACGCAACCACCTGTTATTGAGACTTTGGCTCGTAGATTGAGTGGCGTTGTCATTGCCCGACAATATGTTTTGGTCGACTACGACGTTAAAAGCATTGACCTAGAACGTGCGTGCGCAATTACCCCTGGAATTGAATCGCCAACTATTTCACCGCTTCAGAAAACCGACTGGAACGCAGTACGTGCAATGGTTAAACGTTCAGATATAAATCGAATCATGGATGAGTTGTGGGCGGTTGGCGCTAGAGGAATTTTGGTAACTGATATCCACGCCTGTCGCCTATAAGAATTAGCTTTCTAGATCCGCACTTTCAATTTCTTTTCGGGTAATCCCCATTAGGTATAAAACTGAATCTAGATACGGTGAAGTTATCGAACTATCTGCTGCTGCTTGAACGGCTGGTTTAGCATTGAATGCGATCCCAAGTCCAGCAATCTCGAGCATTCCGAGGTCGTTAGCACCATCACCGATTGCGATTGTTTGAGAGAGAGCAACGCCTTCTCGAGAAGCGAATTCGCGCAAGGCATCGGCTTTTGCAGCTCGATCGATAATCGCTCCAGTTAACTTTCCTGTCAATTTTGAACCAGAAGTTTCCAAGATATTTGCGCGGTAGAAATCAATATTTAGTTCCTTTAGTAGCGGCTCAATCACATTGAGAAAGCCACCGGAAACCACACCTACCTTGTGGCCAAGTCGGTGCAATGTGCGAATTAACGTTCTAGCTCCCGGAGTAAGAGTTATCTCGGCCTTAACCTCATCAAGAATAGAGATATCAGCGCCCGTCAGAAGTGCCACACGGGCGTTGAGAGAGGCAACGAAATCCAATTCACCTCGCATTGCAGTTTCGGTAATCCCAGCAACCTGATCACCAACTCCATATTTGGCAGCGATCAAATCGATAACTTCCTGTTGAATAAGCGTTGAATCCATATCAAGTAAGACAATTCTTTTAGCCCGCCTGGTGAGACCACTCTGTTCCACTGCAATATCCATACCATTCGCTCGCGCAATTTCGGCAAGTTCGCGTTGAATAATCTTTAGGCTGTTCTCACTTGATTCTAGAGTGACTTCAAATTCAATAGCTGTTAGAGGATATGAAGCGGTCCGATGAATCCGGTCGATATTTCCGCCTTGTTCGGCAATCTTTGTTGCCAGAGCGGCTATGCCAGATGGAAATAGCTGTTGAGAGAGCGCCACGATATGTAAGTTTGAGCTTTTTACATCTCGTTTCGACTCGTCTGTAAAATCAATCGCCAAATCCAAACCGAGATGATTTGTTATCTCCAAAAGATCTTTCTCGATCGCATTTGCATGCGCCGGGTCGAGGGAGATCAGGGCCGTCAAAATCAATCGACCTCTTATTACAACTTGCTCAATATCTAAAATTGTTATGGCGAAGGGTTCTAACGTAGCAAAAAGGGCTTGCGTAACTCCGGGAGCATCTATGCCAGAAATTAGGATTAGGCCAGTGTGTTCAATTTTTTCATGGCTCATGGACCTAGATTAGCGGTTCGTCGCATTAACTTGCGCCCGATACAGGTATCTTTACGCCTGTGGCTCAGGTTCTGCAAATAGCGAATGTAACTGTTGTTCGTGACGGCAAAACTATTCTTGGTCCGATCGATTGGCAAGTGGAAGAGAATGAACGCTGGGTAATCCTTGGGCCAAATGGCGCAGGTAAATCTACGCTCTTCTCGCTCTGCTCAAGTCAGATTCATCCAACTACGGGCACCGTTCATATTCTTGGATCGAGATTGGGCGCCGTAGATGTATTTGAACTTCGCCCCAGAATTGGTTTCATGGGTTCCACTCTTGTAAACCAATTTCCTGAAGATGAAAAAGTTTTGGATGTAGTTTTAACAGCTGCGTACGCAATGTTAGGTAGGTGGCAAGAACCTTATGAGCTTTGGGATGAATCTAGGGCGCAAGGACTTCTGACAACTCTGGGAGTGCGCGAATTGGCTGGGCGCAAGTTTTTTACCTTAAGCGAAGGAGAGAAGAAACGAACTCTAATAGCGCGATCGCTAATGGCGGATCCAGAAATTTTGCTACTTGATGAACCAGCTGCTGGGCTGGATTTAGGTGGACGTGAAGATTTACTGCGCCGATTTGATGCCCTTGCATCTGATCCTTTCTCACCCGCAACGCTTATGATTACGCATCACATTGAAGAAATTCCCGCCGGGTCAACACATGCTCTCTTATTGAAATCGGGAAGCGTAGTCGCAAGTGGCCCAATTGGTGGAGTCGTTACGTCAGAGAATTTAACTACTGCGTATGAAATGCCAATCAACGTCTCAGTAACTAATAATCGTTTCACAGCAAACGCAATCAGTTAGAACTGAATCAATGCTTTACGAAAAGCTTCCCTATCAATGGCAGCAAGCGATTCCAGATTCAAAGCGCCTGTTATCAGCAATTGATCTTCCTAAGTCACGTATTCCAGAGGATGGCTTGATTTTTCGAGCCTTCGAGCTTCCGATCGAATCTATCAAAGTAGTTATTTTGGGCCAGGACCCCTATCCAAACCCAGAGCATGCGATGGGTCTGGCTTTCAGTGTCCCGGGTGATGTGAAAAAATTTCCGCCGACACTAAAGAATATTTTTAAGGAATTGTTCGACGATGTGGGCGCAATTCCAAATAGTGGAGATCTTTCGGAGTTGCAAAATAGGGGAGTATTTCTTTTAAATCGAGTTCTTACAACGACACCGCATTTAAGTCAGTCCCATGCGAAACTTGGGTGGGAGAGCTTTACTGAAGCGGTTGTGAAATTTCTAGCCGAGCGCGAAATTATTTTCATTTTATGGGGGAGAAGTGCACAGGAACTTGCACCGCTAATTGATACAGAAAAATTGATAATGGGGGTACATCCAAGTCCACTGTCGGCATATCGTGGTTTTTTTGGTTCGAAACCTTTTAGTGGGACCAATGCTCTATTGAATAATTTAAGTGTTAGCGCAATCGATTGGAAATTTTAGAGACAAAACCCAGATTGGTTGCTATTGAATTACCGATAAAGAGCGCGAACATTGCAGTTCCAATCCCGAGCGAACCACCGAGTAATTTTCCAATAACTAGAACAGTTACCTCAACGCTAAGTCTTGCTCTGGAGATTCTAATCCCGGTATGTCGATGGATTGATGTCATAAGACCATCTCTAGGCCCGGGTCCCATTCCGCAGGTTATGTATAGAGCCGAACCTGCGCCAACTAAACCGATGCCAACTAGAACATATAGAAGCTGCAAAGCGAGAAAGTCACGCACTTCTGGAACATGGTCAACACCAATCTGAATGAACACTGCAATAACAGCAATGTTGCTTAGAGTGCCAAATCCTGGCCGCTCTCGTAGCGGCCACCAGAGCGCAAGAACACAGATCGAAACCAGTGCAGTAGTTTGACCGATCGTAAGTCCAGTTTGAAGCGAAAGACCCTCGGCCAAAACAACCCAGGGAGAGTTTCCAATAGTTGACTGAATCAGTAGAGATTCACCGAAACCGAAAATTGCCAATCCCAAAAATAGAACAACACCAATTCGTGGGGTTATAGACCAACGAGATTTCGCAGTCCATGGTGTGATTGGGATTGTTCGTACTGGTTTCAGGAAGTGAGCAATTTTCCCACCGATATCTCTTAAATTCACTGTTAGAGTCTACCGATTCGACCGGAGGTTTTCACAAATGTTTACGGGTCTTGGAACAATAATTAATGTTCTTGCAATACTTCTTGGTTCAGCCATAGGAATTTTCGCTGGATCAAAGTTTAAAGAAGAAACTCGCGACCTGATCACAACAGCACTTGGATTCGTGACGTTATTGGCTGCTGCAGATGCCCTCCGCCATTTATGGAATATTGATTTTGTAGATGCTCTTCCCAAGGGCTGGGCAATTCTAACAATTCTGGCATCACTACTTCTTGGCGCACTCATCGGCAGCGCTCTTCATATTGAGAAGCGGTTAGAAGTTGTAGGAATTCGCTTGAAGAATCGATTTGATCCGAATGGTTCCAGTCCATTCGTTGATGGATTTGTATCAGCTTCACTTCTATTCGTGATTGGTCCGATGGCCATACTCGGTTCAATTAGTGATGGAACCGGAGCCGGGATTGATTTATTAGTTCTAAAGAGCATTCTTGATGGTGTTACATCTATCGCATTTGCTGCAACCCTAGGTTGGGGAGTAGCAGTATCGGCACTTCCTGTTGGAATTTACCAGTTTGCTTGGACGGGAGTTGGATTTCTTCTTGGCGCAGTATTGGCGGATTATCAAATACTTGCCATGACGGTTACGGGAGGAATCCTGCTTCTTGGAATCAGTCTGCGCATGCTCAAAATAAAACAAGTGCCAGTAGGAAATCTCCTACCAGCACTGTTTCTCGCCCCAATTATTGCAGCGTTACTACATATCTTTAACTAAGAAAATTAAAACTTTTTAGCATCAATTACGAAGCGATACTTCACATCACTCTTGACTGTTCTTTCGTACGCTTCGTTGATGTAAGTAGGTTCAATTACTTCAACATCGCTCACAATATTGTGTTCGCCACAGAAGTTCAGCATTTCTTGAGTTTGAGCAATTCCGCCGATCATCGAGCCAGCAAGAGAACGACGTTGAGCTAGAAGAGTTGGTGTGCTAATTTCATAAGGTTTACCTGGAAGACCAATCAAAACCAAAGTGCCATCCAATTTCAGGCGCTCAAGAAATGGGGTCAAATCCATATCTGCAGAAACTGTATTCAGGATAAGGTCGAAATCCTTAGCCATCGCAGCCAAAGTTGCGGGATCTTTGGTAACAACGAAATCATGAGCTCCCATTTTTTTAGCATCTGCCTCTTTAGAAGGTGAATGCGAGAAAACGGTTGTGTGTGCACCAAGTGCAACTGAGAATTTGAGTCCCATGTGCCCAAGTCCACCTAGCCCTATGATTCCAACTTTCTTCCCTTTACCTGCGCCCCAGTTCTTAAGAGGGGAATAAAGAGTGATGCCCGCACAGAGAAGAGGGGCAACTCCAGCCATATCTAAATTAGCAGGAATGGTTACTGCATAATCTTGATCGACAACGAACGTATCCGAATATCCACCTTGAGCAACGGTCTTTCCATCTCGTTCGTAACCGTTATATGTTCCAGTCATTCCTTCGACACAATACTGTTCTAAACCTGCTTTACATGAATCGCACTTGCGACAAGAATCTACGAAGACACCAACACCTATACGATCGCCAACTTTAAACTTGGTTACTGAATTTCCAATTTCCGTAACAACACCAGCGATTTCATGACCTGGAACCATAGGAAAGATTGCTGGGCCCCACTCTTCGCGGGCTTGGTGGATATCAGAGTGGCAAATTCCAGCATACTCAATCTTTAGTGCAACATCTGCTGGGCGCAATTCGCGCCTCGAAAAGGAAAATGGAACTAAAGCCTTTGATGCTTCTAGAACTGCGTATCCCTTTGACTGCATGTTTCTCCCTTTGGTTAACTCATGTATTGCAAGACCTAACGAGTTGCAATTTAACATCTCGTGTCCGAGAGGGGACTTGAACCCCTAATCCCTTGCGGGAACTAACACCTCAAGCTAGCGCGTCTGCCAATTCCGCCACCCGGACCGATGGAAATCTTTTAGTGGCACAACGATACCAATCGTGCGCGCATCATCCCAATTGAGGCAAGATAGGCCTATGTCGAAGAAGGAAAATATGACGAACGCAGCCACCCCGATAGATATTGCTCTTCTCGAAGAAGAATGCATTTCAATCTGTCAGGAGATGATCCGGATCCCAAGCGTTAACTTTGGTGAGGGAGTTGGGGATGAGAGAGCTATCGCCGATTATGTAGCTAAGAAGCTCGCCGAAGTTGGAATAGATTGCGAATTGATTGTCACAGGCGAGAATCGTGTAAATGTCGTGGCAAAAATTAATGGAGCAGATCAGAATCGACCCGGGCTTGTCGTGCATGGACACCTCGATGTTGTTCCAGTGAATGCTGATGATTGGTCGGTCGACCCATTTGGTGGAGAAATTAAAGATGGCTATTTATGGGGTCGCGGCGCGGTAGATATGAAGGATATGGACGCAATGATTATTGCGACTGTTCGCGCTTGGAAAAGGGCAAATTACCTACCACCAAGAAATATTCTCCTCGTATTCTTTGCTGACGAAGAGGCAGGTAGTGAATATGGCTCACGTTATTTAGTGAAGAATCGTCCAGAAATTTTTGAGGGTTACACTGAAGCGATCTCTGAAGTTGGAGGTTTCTCCGTAACAATAACTGGGGGACACCGACTCTATTTTATTGAGAGCGCCCAGAAAGGAATTAACTGGCTGCAACTGAAGGCTTCTGGAGAAGCAGGACACGGTTCATTTATTAACCCAAAGAATGCAATTAGTAAGTTATCGGAGGCAGTTGCTCGCATCGGTTCTTACGAATGGCCTCAAGTGGAAACCAAAACGGGGCGCAAATTTTGGTCAAAAGTAGCTGAGCTAACTGGGGAGAAGTACGAACCTGCAAATGTTCGACCTTTGCTTAAACATATAGGTGGTGCCGCTCGCATGATGGGGGCAACTATTCAAAACACCTCAAATCCGACGATGTTAAACGCAGGTTACAAGGCGAATGTTATTCCGCAACACGCAACCGCTGTTGTAGACGGTCGCTTTCTGCCAGGATTTGAAGAAGATCTCATGAGCACTGTAAAGAAGCTTGCAGGCGATGAGATCGAAATCGAAGTTCTCGTTCGCGATAAAGCCTTGGAAGTTGATTTCGAAGGACCCTTAGTTGATGCTATGAAAGCAGCGATAGCAAAATATGATCCTGAAGGAATTCCGGTTCCATATTTAATGAGTGGTGGAACGGATAACAAAGCGCTCTCAGATTTAGGAATTACTGGTTATGGATTTAGCCCAGTAAAACTTCCTGCAGATCTTGATTTCTTTGCACTTTTCCACGGCGTCGACGAACGAATTCCAATAGATGGTCTTCGCTTCGGGGTTAAAGTCCTTAATGAATTTTTACAAAATAGTTAATTAAACATCTGCTGATATTTCATCGAGCGCGGCTCTCACCTGATCCGGAAGTGTTATTTCCTCAACTGTTAATATGCCACGCAATTGCGCAGCGGTTCGTGCCCCAATTATTGCGCTAGTAACGCCATATCCCTCTCGGACCCAAGAGAGAGCAACTTCTAGGGGTGAATAACCGAGTCCATCACTTGCAACGCAAACCGCTTCAACAATTTTACGAGAACGCTCGTCGAGGTATGGCGCAATAAATCCACTGAAGTGTGGGCTAGCTCCTCTTGAATCTGACGGTGAACCATTTCGGTATTTGCCCGTTAAAACGCCACGTCCGAGTGGTGACCAAGCGAGAATTCCAACGTTCATCTCAATCGCCGCAGGAATAACTTCGGCTTCAATTCCTCGATTCAAAAGTGAATACTCGACTTGGCTCGAAATTATTGGCGCCTTTCCAAAGAGGGGATTTTGAAGAGTAGCTGCCCTTGCTAATTGCCAACCGGAGAAATTGGAAACACCAACATAGCGAACACGTCCCGATGACACTGCTTGGTCTATTGCTGAAAGAGTTTCTTCAAGCGGCACCATGGAATCCCAAGTATGAATTTGCCATAAATCTATGTATTCAACGCCCAGTCTTGACAGGGATTTATCTAAATCGCTCAAAAGATTTGTTCGGGAGTTATTAACGCTTCGTTCGCCAGAATTAAAAGAGATGCCAGCTTTCGTAGCTAAAACTAGATCTTCCCGCTTAGCTAACGTTCCAATAAAACCGCCGATTACCCGCTCACTATCGCCATCACCGTACATTGCGGCTGTGTCGACTAGATTCCCCCCAGCATCCAGGAAAGTTTTTAATTGGTCTGCTGCTTCATGCTCATCGGTATCGCGACCCCATGTCATAGTTCCAAGAGCTAGTCGTGAGACCCGAAGGCCTGAATTTCCGAGTATCCGCATATCCATGTCGACACCCTAGCAAGTGGCTCTTCATTTAATCGGTAACCTTGCCCGTGTGCGCGCCAATAAACCAGCAGTGATTTATCTCGTCAGACATGGACATTCGACTGCGAATGCAAAGGCGATACTAGCCAGCAGGGATTTTAAGGTTTCACTGTCCAAACTTGGAGTTAAACAATCCCTATCAGTTGCGCAGGAGTTAAAGAGTAGGAAATTTGATTCGTTTTATAGCAGTCCCTTGCCGAGATGTTTAGAAACCCTTGAACCATTAGTTGCAATCACCAACGGTGCAAAAATTGAATCTCTTGATGGTGTAATTGAGATGGAATATGGTGATTGGTCAGGTAAGAAATTGGTATCACTTGCCCGAACTAAACTTTGGAAGACTATTCAAAATAGACCAAGTTTGGTCCGTTTTCCGAATGGTGAGAGCTTTATGGAGATGCAGACTCGAGCGATGGAGAGCGTTCAAAACGTAGCAAATCCAGGGTCAGAGATCTTGATTTGCTCACACGGAGATGTCATAAAAGCAATTGTTGCTGGGTTGATAGGGCTACCACTTGATTCCTTCCAACGGTTGAGCATTGATCCGGCTTCAATAACTATTCTTGAAATTTCGGATGATCGAGTTAGTTTAAAAACTATAAACAGCACTACACATTTACGTGATGAGGATTTACCCGAAAGAGATATCCAGAAGATTAATTTGGGCGGCGACAGTGGGGCTAAGCGAAAATGAGCGATCGGATAATTTTCGAACATGAAGAGGCCGCGCGATTTATAGTAGGAACAGTTGGTTCTCCTGGAGAGCGAGCTTTTTACATTCAGGTACGTTCAGTTGCGGGAATCACCACAGTTGCGGTCGAGAAGTCTCAAGTAGTTGCGTTGAGTGAACGCCTTCTGGAATTGCTTACTGAAGTTCGCAGAAGCAAGTTGGCCAGCCTGGATGAGTTAGGCCTTGCACCAGTTATCGACAATGAAGGTTTGGAATTTCCGATTGATGAGGAGTTCAAAGCTGGCGTAATGGGAATATCGTGGGATCCAGATTCGCAACGAGTTAGTGTTGAGATTCAGTCAATCGCTGATGGTGAATTTACGGAATTGATCTCAGATGAGGAAGATCTGGCAGAAGTTGAAGATCCTCCTGATTTATTACGCCTAACTGTTCGACTCAATCAAGTAAAAGGTTTCTGCAATCGGGCGGAAAAGATTGTGAAATCAGGTCGCCCAGTGTGTCCGTTCTGTGGATTGCCAATCGATACAGCAGGTCATTTATGTCCGAGGGCTAATGGATACCGAAGATAAAGTTTTGATTACCGGCGAATTGGAAGTGTTAGGACGCCTGGTTGACGCTTCAAATGCTTCGCTACTGTGCCAGTTAGAGGATGGCGCGCAGGCCATTTACAAACCCATCTCGGGAGAAAGGCCGCTGTGGGATTTTCCAGATGGGAACTTAGCCTCACGAGAAGTGGCTGCATTTTACATAAGCGAAGTCGGTAACTTTGGTTTAGTACCAAAAACGGTTCTACGCGACGGACCTTTTGGAATGGGTGCTGTACAACGTTGGATAGAAGTTGATGATTCAAAGGATATTGTGGCGATTGCACAAGTGAGTTCCCCCGAATTGAGGAACATGGCGCTCTTCGATGTCGTAGTGAATAACGCGGATCGCAAATTTGGACATATCTTGATCACCACAGATGAAAAAATCTACGGCTGTGATCATGGAGTTTCTTTTCATGAAGAGAACAAACTTCGAACAGTTATCTGGCAATTTGCTGATACCTCACTCTTTTCTGCCGAGATTGAACAGTTGAGTCAACTTCTCAATGATTTGGATGTTGATTACTTGCAATCACTGTTAACAGGTGCTGAAGTAGATGCGCTGCAGACGAGAATTCGCAATCTATTGGTTGAGGCTAAATTCCCACTTCCAAACAGTGATTGGCCTGCAGTCCCGTGGCCGCCATATTAAGAAATCCCAAGCCTTCTAATCTACGATAGGCACGTGACTAACTGGCCCGCGGTAACCATTCCCCGCACTGACCTCATCATGCCAACATTGCGGATAAAGACGACATCTGGCACTTTTGACGCCGAGGATTCAAAAAATGTATTTCGAATGTATGTATGTGGAATTACTCCTTACGACGCTACCCATTTAGGACACGCTGCAACCTATGTAACTTTCGATGTAATTAATCGCTATCTCAAACTAGCTGGTCACAAAGTTGATTTCGTCGAAAATATTACAGATATTGATGATCCACTGTTTGAGCGAGCAAAGCGCGATAACCAATCATGGGAAGAGCTGGGGGAGTCGCAAGTTGCCCTCTTCGAGAGCGATATGGCTGCCCTCCGAGTACTACCGCCTAAAGATTACGTCGCAGTAACACATGCGATGGAATCGATAATTGTTGCCATTGAGAAATTAGTTTCCGATGGGTTTACCTATGAGCTCAATGGAAATATCTATTTCCGAATCTCGGCGCATTTGCCACTGCTCACGATTCCAATTTATGAAGCAACTTCAATCTTTGCGCAACGTGGTGGTGATCCAAGTACGCCAGGCAAGGAGAACGCATTAGATCCAATTGTTTGGGTTGCGAACAAGGACAATGAACCAGGTTGGAGTTCGAAAATGGGCTTTGGTCGCCCCGGCTGGCATGTGGAATGTTCAGTGATTGCGTTAGAAAATTTGATTGGCCGAAATTATTTGGCTGGCACTATTAAGAGTGATTTCGCTATAAATCTCCAAGGTGGAGGAAGCGATCTAATATTTCCGCACCACTTCATGACAGCTGCAATCGGTAAGGCGTTAACTGATACGGAATTTGCATCTGCTTATGTTCATGCTGGAATGGTTGGTTTAGATGGCGAGAAGATGAGCAAGAGCAAAGGCAATCTTGTTCTAGTTTCAAATTTACTAAAAGCGGGCATCGACCCCATGGTTATCAGACATGCGCTCTTGAGCGAGAATTATTCATCTGATCGAATGTGGCATGAGAAAACTCTTCAAAAATCGGAGGTGCGTATTGCAAGAATTCGAAGCGCTTTAGCAAGAATCGAAGTAGCACCCACTGAAAAAGTCATTAGTGAAATAGCAGCGAATATCGCAAATAACTTGGATACTCCCGAAGCACTTTTAGCACTTGATGATTGGGCAGAGCAAACCGAGAGAGGTGAAATCGGAGGCAGTGTTGGTGAGCTCTCGAGATTCATTGATGCGGCTTTGGGTCTAGCGCTCTAAGGTAGCCTTATCCTTAATGAAGACGTCATCCTCACTGCGAAGCGCAATGTTAGAGCGTGTGATTATTGCCGACGGCGCAATGGGGACGATGTTGCAGGAAGCGAATCCTTCTCTTGAAGATTTCCAAGGTCATGAAGGCTGCAATGAGATTCTAAATGTGTCTCAACCTGAATTGGTTAAATCAGTCCATCGTAAATATCTCGAAGTTGGTGTGGATGCGATTGAGACAAATACCTTTGGAGCAAATTGGGCGAATCTTGCAGAATACGGAATCGAAGAGCGAATTTATGAACTCGCCTACGCTGGTGGAAAACTTGCAAAGGAAGTTGCTGAGGAATTTAGTACTGCAGATAAACCTCGTTGGGTTCTCGGATCACTTGGACCCGGGACAAAACTTCCAACTCTGGGACATACCGAATACGTGAAGTTGAAAGAGGCTTATTACACAGCTTCTATGGGGCTCCTCGATAGCGGCGTGGATGCCTTGCTCATCGAGACTACTCAAGATCTTTTGCAAGCTAAAGCAGCGATAAATGGCGGACGTGAAGCGATAGATAAATGTGATCGCGATATCGTTTTAATCGCCCAAGTGACAGTAGAAGCAACAGGAACCATGTTGTTGGGTTCAGAAATAGGAGCGGCGCTAAACGCGCTAGAACCTCTGGAAATAGATTTAATTGGATTGAATTGTGCAACTGGTCCAGCAGAAATGAGCGAACATTTAAGAGTTTTATCCAAAAATAGTTCAATCGGGATATCAGTTATGCCAAATGCCGGACTTCCACAACTCGGTCCAAAGGGTGCGACCTACCCACTTGGTCCAGTTGAACTAGCCGATTACTTAGATGATTTTGTTGAGTCGTATGGTTTGACTCTGGTTGGTGGTTGCTGCGGTACAACACCAGAACACATGAAAGCCGTTGTCGCAAAATTGGATAAACGCCCAATTGTAAAACGTAACGTGGATCGAGAGATTGGTGCATCCTCGCTCTACCAATTCGTTCCATTTAGACAAGATCTAACCTATATGTCGATTGGGGAGCGGGCTAATGCAAATGGTTCGCGGGCCTTTAGAGATGCGCTCTTAGTAGAAGATTGGCAGAGTTGCATTGAAATAGCGCGCGACCAAATTCGCGATGGCGCGCATATGCTTGATCTTTCGGTTGATTACGTTGGGCGAGATGGCGTTGCCGACATGAATGAACTTGCATCAAGGCTAGCTACAAGTTCTACGCTTCCAATTGTCCTCGATTCGACCGAGCCAGCAGTTTTGAAGGCCGGACTTGAACATTTGGGTGGTCGCTCAGTTATCAACTCTGTGAACTACGAAGATGGCGATGGGCCAACGTCTAGATTTGCAAAGATTATGCCGCTTGTTAAAGAACATGGTGCCGCTGTTGTTGCCTTAACTATCGATGAGACTGGCCAGGCCCGTACTCAAGAATGGAAAGTTGCAGTCGCATCACGTTTGATTGAAGATTTAACGAAAAATTGGGGAATGTTGACGAGTGACATTTTGATTGACTGCCTTACCTTCCCAATTGCAACGGGTCAAGAAGAGACCAGGCGCGATGGAATCGAAACGCTTAATGCAATCGCAGAGTTGAAATCAAAGTATCCAGACGTTCAAACAACGCTCGGTGTATCAAATGTTTCATTCGGATTGAACCCAGCCGCTCGAATTGTTCTTAACTCAGTATTCCTTGCAGAAGCAGTCAAGGTTGGACTGGACTCAGCAATTGTTCACCCGTCAAAAATCACGCCGATAGCACGTATCAAGCCTGAGGAGTTAGAAATTGCCCTCGATTTGGTATATGACCGACGTAAATTTGATGAGAGTGGTAATTGCACATACGACCCACTATCTATTTATCTAGAACTCTTTGATGGTGTTGAAACAAAATCTTCCAAATTAACTAGAGCGGCAGAGCTTGCAGCGCTTCCACTAATTGAAAGACTTGAGCGAAGAATTATTGATGGGGAAAAAGTTGGGCTAGAAATTGATCTTCAAGAGGCGATGTCTAATGGCATTAAACCACTTGTCATTATTAATGAACATCTTTTGACCGGTATGAAAAAGGTGGGAGAGCTCTTCGGCAGCGGACAGATGCAACTTCCCTTCGTTCTTCAATCTGCAGAAGTTATGAAGAGCGCCGTAGCCTTCTTAGAACCCCACATGGAGAAGAGCGATGACGCTGGGAAAGGAAAAATATTGCTTGCGACCGTTAAGGGCGATGTACACGATATTGGTAAAAACTTGGTAGACATTATTCTCTCCAATAATGGTTATACCACCGTGAATATCGGTATCAAGCAGACTGTAAATCAGATTATCGATTCTGCAACCGAATCTGACGTGGATGTAATCGGAATGTCAGGGCTTTTGGTTAAATCAACGGTAATTATGAGGGAGAACTTAGAAGAACTTTCATCGCGGGGCCTTGCAACAAAGTGGCCAATTATTTTAGGTGGAGCGGCCCTTACTCGAAGTTTCGTTGAGCAAGATCTTGCTGGAGAGTTTGATGGAACCGTTCGATATGCGAAGGATGCTTTCGAAGGTTTGAATCTTATGGATTCGATGATGGCAATTAAACGAGGGGATACTTCGGTCACTCTTCCTCCACTTCGTGAGCGAAGAACTCCAAATACGCGAGCCAATCGTGAACCAAATCTTGATACAAATCGAAGCGATGTTCTCTCAGATAACGAATTGCCTAAGCCTCCGTTTTATGGATCTCGCATCGTCAAGGGAATTCAACTAGCTTCCTACCTTGGTGCGCTCGATGAACGTGCACTATTTGTTGGGCAATGGGGTTTACAAGGCAAGCGCGGAGAATACGAAGCGATGGTTGAAAGTGAGGGCCGACCTCGATTGCGTACCTTGCTTAATGATGTTCAAGCAAATGGTTGGTTAAACGCAGCAGTAGTTTATGGATATTTCCCTTGTTACAGCGAAGGCAATGACTTAGTAATTCTCCATCACGAAGGTCCGGAGAAGGGCAAAGAGCGCACCCGCTTTTCATTCCCAAGACAGAGCCGCGATCGAAGATTATGTTTGAGTGACTTCTTCCGAAGTAAAGATTCAGGGGAGTTAGATACAGTTGCTTTTCACGTTGTAACAATGGGGCAGAGCGTTAGTGATGCAACTTCAAAGTTATTCGCAGCGAATGAGTACCGTGAATATTTAGAGTTACATGGACTTTCTGTTCAATTAACGGAGGCCCTAGCCGAACACTGGCATGGTCGCATCCGAGAGGAGCTAGGTTTCTCGAAAGAGGATTCGAAGGATATTTCTGAAATCCTAGACCAAGGGTATCGAGGCTCGCGCTATTCGTTCGGCTATCCCGCTTGTCCTGACCTTGAACAACAACGTCAACTCTGTGAATTGCTCGAACCAGAACGTATCGGCGTGGAACTTAGCGAAGAATTCCAACTACATCCAGAGCAATCAACTTCGGCAATAGTTGTTCACCACCCAGAAGCTAAGTACTTCAACGCAACATGAGACCGAAAGCAGTTTTCTTCGACATGGATGGAACGCTCATAGACAGCGAACCCCTTTGGTTTGAGAATGAAGTCAAACTGATGGCTCAATTTGATTATTCCTGGACTATTCAAGATCAGATGAACTGCATTGGTGGACCGATACAAAAAACTGGCAATTACATGTCAGCACTTGTTAATGGGCAGAACAATCCGCAGTTCTTCATTGAATCTTTGATCTCTATGGTCAGCACTGACTTTGAAGAGCGTCTAACGTTTATGCCAGGAGCTTTAGAACTTTTGAAGGCGCTCTCTGATAATGGAATTAGGCTCGCATTAGTTTCAGCGAGTCCGAGGCAGATGCTCGAAGCAACCTTTCGCGTTTTAGAGGGAAAATGCCTTGAACTCCTAATTTCGAGTGATGATGTTGTTCAGTCAAAACCCAGTCCCGAATGTTATTTAAAGGCAGCAGACTTTTTTGGTTTAGATATCTCTGAATGTTTAATTCTCGAGGATTCCGGAACTGGTGTCGCTTCGGCTCGAGCCAGTGGGGCAAATGTTGTAGCTATTCCACATCTGATTGAAATTGTGGGGGATGAGCAAGTTGTTGTCGTAAAATCTCTTGAAGGGATGAGCGTCGAGGATCTCTTCGCTCTGCACTAGGATTTCCCAATGAATTCTATGGATCGCAATTTCAAAGTTGGCGATCGGGTGCAATTAACTGATGCTAAAGGCAAGATGCACACAATTACACTTCAATTGAATCAAGAGTGGCATACCCATAATGGATGGATTGTCCATAACGAGGTTGTCGGGTTGCCTGAAGGTTCCGTAGTAGAAACCACTGGCGGATTAAAATTCTTAGCCTTTAAACCACTATTGGCTGATTATGTTCTTGCTATGCCACGCGGAGCAACCATCGTTTATCCGAAAGATGCCGCCATGATTTTGGGCTTCGCTGATATAGCACCAGGTTCTCGCGTATTGGAAGCGGGAGTTGGTTCTGGCGCCCTCTCGATCTCTTTATTGCGGGCAATTGGAGAGAATGGCGCTCTTGATTCATTTGAAAAGCGTGAAGAGTTCGCAACTATTGCTGAAAAAAATATAACTAATTATTTCGGATCTAAACCAGCTAACTGGAATTTACAACTTGGAGCAGTTCAAGAATTTCCTCACACGCAGATGTATGACCGAGTAGTACTAGATATGTTGGCACCTTGGGAATGCATCCAAATGGCTAGTGATGTTCTTATACCCGGCGGTGTTTTTATCGCCTATGTTGCAACTACAACTCAGCTCTCTCAGACTGCAGAAGCAATAAAGTCCTCTGGGAACTTCACGGAACCAGAAAGTACCGAAACTATTGTTCGAGGTTGGCACCACGAAGGCCTTGCTGTTCGACCGCAACATAGAATGATTGGACACACTGCATTCTTGATAATGGCTAGACGTCTTGCGCCAAACACCATCGCGCCTGCTCGCCGCCGTAGACCATCGAAAGGTGCGTACGGAACGAGCGAGGCGGAAAGTTAAATCCTTTTAGTTTACGTTTACGACGTCAACAACAAATGCAAGAGTTTCATTTGGGCCAATAGGACCAGAACCGGATGGACCGTAAGCCAAATCAGGAGGGATCACTAATAAACGTCGGCCACCAATCTTCATCCCAGGCATTCCTTCTTGCCAACCCTTAATCACGCCACTTAGTGGAAAGATTGCTGGCTGTCCGCTCCAAGAAGATTGAAGTACTTTTCCAGTTTTCCAAGAGATAAGAACATAGTGAACAGTGAGAGTTGATGTTGGTAAAACTTCAGCTCCAGTTCCAATGACAATATCTTTTGTTACCAGAGTCGAAGGTGCGCTTCCAACAGGTTGGCCAATTGTGGGTTCAGCTCCGGAGTTGTCAGAAACTGAGAGGTATTCACGTTCATTGCTTGCCATTGATTGCTCCTTATTTCCGCTGCCGGTTCCACCATCTAATGTGCAAGAGGTCAAAAGCATCATCACAGATAGAGCTCCCACGATTATCGCCTTTTTCTTGCAAATTGAGCCAACTAGACACGTCCCAGACATATTTCTCCAATTCAATTCGAAAGAGTTTTCGGTTGTTTCCGCTATTACTAATGCACCTAGGTTACCAAACCGCTAGGGTTTTCTTGTGGCAGACAACAAAACGGAGCGCCTAATCAATCTCACATTGGCCCTTCTCGCGACAAAAAGATATTTAACGAAGTCTGAGATTCTCGAAAATGTAGCTGGCTATAAGGGCACCCAAGAGGCAAAAGAACGGATGTTCGAACGCGATAAGGATGACCTCAGGTCGCTCGGAATTGAGATAGAAGTAGGTGATTTGGATGTCTTCTTTGAAGATGAACCTGGCTATCGAATTCCTCAAAAATCATATGAGTTGGTTGTGCCTGAATTGACCGGACGAGAATTGGCACTAATTTCTATCGCTTCAAATTTTTGGAATGACTCAATACTCGCACCTAGTGCGCAGTCGGGCATTCGCAAATTGCAGTCGCTTGGGATTCCCGCCGTCGTGGACTTTGATTTCAGAATGAAATACCGCTTTGAAAATCCATCTCAAAATTTGGAAGTTTTGTCCACCGCAATAAATCAGAGATCTAAGGTTACTTTCTCTTACGATTCAACAACCCTGAAAGTGAGGCATCTGGAACCATATCGAGTTCTTTTCTGGAATGGTTTTTGGTACTTAATTGGACGGGATTTGGATCGTAAGGAGATTCGAATCTTCAAACTATCCCGTTTTGTCTCAGCAATTCAAATATCTAAGAAGAAGGATGAGTTCGAGATTCCGGATAACTTTCAAGCAACCGATTACTTGCCGAAAAGTGATGTAGCCATATTGCACCGCGCAAAGATAAACATTCGAAAGGATTCAGCCCTAATACTTCGAAATCGAGGGGTTTTCTTAGAGCAAGATGGAGAGTATGAAACCTTCGAACTGACTTACGAGAATGAGCTCTCCTTCTTGCGCGAGCTAATCTGGTATGAGTCAAATATCATGATTGTTGAGCCAGTTTCTTTGAAAGATGCTCTGATAACTTTGATGGGTGGTGTAACAAAATGACTGAATCAGCGCTAGAACGAACCGCTCGCGCTTTAGATTTAGTTCCCTACCTCCTTGAGCATCAGGGTATTTCTATCGCTGAATTAGCAAGTGTTTTTGGAGTAACCGAGAAACAGATTAACCAGGATCTCGTACTTATTCATATGTGCGGTCTACCAGGATATACGCCACTCGAACTTATCGATATGTACTACGAGGATGGATATGTAACCGTCTCAGACCCACAAAGTTTTAACCGTCCCCGAAAAATGGGAAGAAGTGAGATGACCTCGATTCTTGTTTCTCTTGATTTACTGAAAACAATGAGAAGTGATGACATACGTCATGAAATTGAATCCTTGCAGAAAAAACTTCTCTCAAGCCTGCAATTTGAGAATCCTTTCGTTGTAGTACAAGAGCACGAAGCCAGCCCTTACTTGCATGAATTGGAGATGGCTATTGCCAAATCGTCGGCTCTTAGAATTGTCTATCTCAGCGGTAATAAAGATGAACGTACCGATAGAACTATTTTTCCTCTTGAGATCTATCGTGCGAACCAAGCAACATACTTGAGCGCATGGTGCAATACATCCAATGGAGACCGAACTTTCCGATTGGATCGGATAATCGAGTGTGAAGTGATCCAGAAAGCGGAAATTAGCCAATCCAAAGATCGCGGGAATATTTTCACGGAGCTGCAAGGCGCCCTGCTTTTAGTTGATAAGAGCTCTAGGAATTTTATTGATGACAACCGATCAATTATTGATAACATCGAGGATATTGTTGGAAGTGAACAACTTCTAGTGAAACTCAATCCAGTAGATGAAGATTGGCTCGTGCGTTCAATTCTTGGCTTTGGTGGAGGAATTTCAGTTAAAGAACCCATAGAACTAATAAGTAAGGTTCACTCCCGCGCCAAGGCAATCCGAAAGGTTTATGAGTAGAAAAAGGGTATTTCAAGAGGGCTTGGACGGATATGTTGGGCTCGGAAGCTCTTATGGAACTAGTATTTGCCATTAAGCGTTACCGATATTTATCAAAGTTCTAATAGGAGCGGGGGAGTGAAGATGCTACGCGGACTCGAGGGTTGGCATTTCGTGATTGTTGCAGTTGTGTTCGTCTTGTTATTCGGCGCAAAGAAGCTTCCCGATTCAGCTAAATCGATTGCTAAATCACTCAAGATATTTAAGAGTGAGATGAAGGATGGCAACGATAAGAACGATAAAGGCGACGCTCCAAAGTCCGATTCATAATTTCTGCGATTTCTGATTGGCGATTCAATGAAGGGTAATTCGGCTAAGGCGATGCCGTTGCTCTCTCACTTTAATGAACTGCGCAAACGGCTATTCAAATCCGCCTTAACTATTGCCGCATGTAGTTTCGTTGGATGGTTTCTCTACGAAAAAATTATCAATAGATTGGCTGCTCCAATCTGCGATCTACAAATGGCAGCAGATTCAGGTTCGAAATCGTGCGGAGTCCTCTACATCAATGGAGTTCTGGGTCCGATTGATCTCAAATTCAAGATATCAATAATTTTGGGAGTTCTGATTGCCTCTCCGGTTTGGCTTTACCAATTATGGGCCTTTATTTCACCTGGTTTACATAAGAGAGAACGCCGCAATTCAATTCTTTTCGTTCTCTTTGCAGTTCCATTTTTTGCAATTGGTGTTTTTGCCGGTTATTTAGTCTTACCAATAGCAGTAGATGTTCTTTTAAGTTTTACCCCCGCTTCACTTTCGAACTTAGTTAAGTTCGATGACTATCTCAGCTTTGTAATGCAATTAATTTTCGTTTTTGGATTCGCTTTTGAACTCCCAGTATTTCTCGTTTCTCTGAATCTTGCACATATTCTTAGTGGCACATCCATTTTGAAACCATGGCGATATGCAATTTTTGCTATCACCCTATTCTCCGCAATTGCAACACCTACCGGCGATCCAATCACGATGTTTTTCCTAGCTGTCCCACTTACAATCCTCTACTTAACGGCGGGCGCAATCTCTCTCTTGGTTGATAAGTCGAGACGAAGGCGATCTGCCAATGATGACGACTAGAAAGAAACCGGTTTTCATAAATCTTGGCATGAGCAGCGCCTACCTCTTCTTGCGCGGAAGAATTCAATGTTGACTCCAGCCGAAAGGCTTACTCAATCAAAAATTAAAGGAGCTCATCCAGCGACTAATGCCTTCATTTCAAGGTACCCATTCGAGATGGATTCATTTCAAGTCCAAGGTTGTCACGCTCTTGAAAGCGGAAAATCTGTTCTAGTAGCGGCGCCTACGGGAGCGGGTAAAACTATTGTTGGTGAATTCGCCGCACACTTAGCCATTACGACTGGCAAAAAATGCTTCTATACAACCCCAATTAAGGCGCTCTCCAATCAGAAGTACCAAGATTTATGTTCAATGTATGGCGATAGTAACGTTGGATTGTTGACTGGGGACACGAGCATAAATTCTGAAGCTCCTATCGTGATTATGACGACAGAAGTACTGCGAAACATGATCTATTCTTCATCGAAAACTCTCTCGGATTTGCGATTTGTTGTTCTGGATGAAGTTCATTATTTAGCAGATAGATTTCGCGGTGCAGTGTGGGAAGAAATTTTGATTCACCTACCGGAAAGCATTCAGGTTGCTGCACTTTCAGCCACCGTTTCCAATGCGGAAGAATTTGGAGATTGGCTCCAAACAGTTCGTGGTGAGATGAAAGTAATAGTTAGTGAAATACGCCCGGTTCCGTTATACCAACATGTCCTCTTTGGTAATCGGTTGTTGGATCTATTCTCGGCCAGCACAAAGGTGAACCCCGAGATATTGCGGCTAGAAAAAGAGTCTCTCCGCAGCGTGAAAACCAGATATAGCGGTGGCCAAGGAAAGAAACAATGGCGCGATAACGCCCAGATAACTCCAACCATAAAGGCTCTCGGTCGTTCCGATGTAATTGAGAAATTGGATCGAGAGGGTCTTTTGCCCGCCATCACATTTATTTTCTCCCGTGCGCAATGTGATAGCGCCGTTCGTCAGTGCGTGGCATCAGGTTTAAGACTGACTAATGCCGAAGAAAGATCTGAGATTCGGCAAGTAATTGCTGAGAAAACAAAGTCGTTACCTGAAGATGACTTAATTGTTCTTGGGTATCACGAATGGGTTGACTCTTTGGAGCGCGGGATCGCGGCCCATCATGCTGGCCTTTTACCAGCATTCAAAGAGTGCGTAGAAGAGTTGTTCCAAAGGGGTTTAATCAAAGCGGTATTTGCAACTGAAACTCTGGCGCTAGGTATCAATATGCCAGCACGAACAGTTGTATTAGAGAAATTGACGAAATGGAATGGTGAATCCCATGTTTCTGTTACGCCGGGGGAGTACACACAGCTAACTGGACGAGCGGGGCGTAGAGGTATTGATATTGAAGGGAATGCCGTCATCCTTTGGAATAAAGATATCGATAGTGCGTCAGCAGCAGGTTTAGCTTCGACCCGTACATATCCATTGAAAAGTTCCTTTAAACCGACATATAACATGACAATCAATTTGATTTCACAATTTGGAGCGCAACGAGCACGAACTTCACTTGAGTCTTCATTCGCACAATTTCAAGCGGATAAAGCGGTAGTTGGGCTCGCTCGTCAGATCCATCGCAATACTGAAGCAATCAAGGAATTGGAATCTGAGATTAACTGTCATCTTGGCGACTTTGTTGAGTATGCTCAAATTAGATTTGAAATCAAAGAGCTGGAGAAAGGTCTCTCAACTAAGAAACGCAAGGCTAGAGAGTTTGAAGAGGAGAAGATTTCGGAAGCTCGTAAATCTCTCCGAAACCATGCATGTCACGGATGTAGCGACCGTGAGACTCATGCCCGAATCGCTGAGAGAGCCGATAGATTGCGCCGCGAAAATGATGGCCTTAAAACTCGGGTAGCAAATCGCACGCACGTGATAGCTCGAAGATTCGATCTAATCAAGATAATGCTCGAGAAATTCGGCTACCTTTCAAATGATGTAATAACTCCCAATGGAAAGCTGCTTTCAAAGATTTATGGAGAGACCGACCTACTTATCGCGGAGATGATTCGTAGAGAGGCTTTTAGCCAATTGACCGCGGCGGAACTTGTCTCGATTGTTTCGGTATTCGTACATGAAAGTCGCAAAGAAAGCCAACCGAAATTGCCAAGAGGTAACGTCGAAGATGTTCTTGCAGATCTAGTTAAAACCTGGGTAGAGATTAATGATCTAGAGACAGAGCTTGGCCTTGAACCTATTCGTGAACCAGATGCAGGATTTTGTTGGGCGTCATATAGATGGGCGAGTGGTCATTCTCTAACCGCAATTCTCAAAGGAACGGAATTAACAGTTGGAGATTTTGTTCGATCAATGAAGCAGATAATTGATCTACTTCGTCAGATTGCAATTGCTTCGCCACATCTTTCACCGTTAGTTTCGGATGCGCTAGGTCGGATAGATCGCGGCGTTATTGCTTACGCAGGGGCAGTCCTATGACACTAATGCTCTTGGATAGTGCATCGCTTTGGTATCGCGCATATTTTGGAATGCCAGATACTCTGCTCTCGCCTAGTGGAGAACCAGTTAATGCAATCCGTGGGTACTTAGATATGACAGCACGGTTGATGAATATATATAAACCCAATCGCATCGTTGCTTGCATCGAAGGTGATTGGAGACCTAGCTGGCGTGTGGAATTGTTCCCCGAGTACAAGGCAAATCGTTTGGACGTCGAAGGCGAAGAGGAAGAGCCTGACACTTTAGGACCACAAATCCCGATTTTGCTTGATCTGCTCGAGGCCTTCGGTATTCCTTTGGTTGGTGTCGACGATTACGAGGCCGATGATGTGATGGCGTCATATTCCGTAAAGGAGGAGGGTCCTATCAAGATTGTGACTGGAGATCGAGATCTTTTTCAACTAGTTGATGACGCTAGAAAGATTTCTGTCGTGTATTTGGCGAAAGGGATTTCAAATCATGACCATGTCGATCTCAAATGGATAGCAGATAAATATGACATTCCGGGGGAGCGCTATGCCCTATTCGCAATGATTAGAGGTGATGCATCTGATGGACTTCCTGGAATCAGGGGAATCGGAGAGAAGGGTGCAGCCGTTATCGCAAAACAATTTACAACACTTGAGGATGTGATGGTCGCTGCAAAAAATTCAGACGAAAGATTGACACCAAATGCTCGCACGAAATTGTTGGAATCTAGTGATTATGCGAAAATTGCTCCAAAATTAGTGCATTGTGCGCTAGACGTGCCGTTACCTAACTTAGATTTAAAGATGCCTAAACGTCCGCAAAATCTGGACGAGATTTATCAATACCAAAAGGATTACGGCTTGGGCGCAAGCGTAGATCGCCTAATCGCCGCCTTAGGATGGTAAGCGCTATGTCAACTAAAGTTTTGGTAATGGTTCCTACCTATAATGAGCGTGAGAATATTGCAGAGCAATTATTAGAAATAGATAAAGTAAGAAAAACTTTAGTAAATTCATTTGAAATGACAGTATTGAATATTGACGATAACTCACCAGATCTAACAGCGATTATCGCGATGGATTTGAAGTTGGAAAACTTTTCTCAGATAGTAAATCGTGGTAAAAATGGCCTGGGACCTGCATACATATCGGGCTTTAAGTGGGGTTTAGAGCGTGGTTTTGATTATTTCGTAGAGATAGATGCCGACGGAAGCCATTTAGCTTCCCAATTACCAGAACTTTTAACCAGCTCTGCTCATAGCGACTTAGTAATAGGAACTAGATGGATGGCCGGTGGAAAAATCGATAATTGGCCTTGGTATCGTAAAATTATTTCAAAATTTGGAACTACATACGCTTCACTTCTTTTACGCCTTCCTTATAGGGATCTAACCAGCGGATATCGCGTACTGGGTCGAGATTTTCTTCAATCTCTTGATTTGGATTCCATTTCAACCAAAGGCTACGGTTTTCAAATTGAGATTGCTTTTCAGGCGCATGTAAATGGTTTTCGAATATCCCAGGTTCCGATCACATTCATAGAGCGAACAGCTGGGAAGTCGAAAATGAGCTCCGAAATTGCCTTTGAAGCCTTCAAATATGTAACCAAGCTGGGATTTAGACGATTGGTGAATAGGATAATTCGCCGATAATCTACATTATGTCAGAATATTAGGCTCAGACAAGTCAATTAATTGCGAGCTCACTTATAGGCAGGCATGAACAAACTAAGTTCCTATCCCCGTAAACACCATCGATACGTCCAACTGTCGGCCAGTATTTTCCAATTGCACCTAATTCAGTATTGATTCCAGATGGAAAGGCGCCAACTTCTCTAGAATATTTTCGATCCCAATCATCGCGAAGTAAATCGGCACTGGTATGTGGAGCGAAACGAAGTGGAGATTCCTCTACTGCCAACTCTCCTTGTTCGATATCCGCAATTTCAGCGCGAATCAAAACCATTGCGTTGATGAATCTATCCATCTCGCGCAAATCTTCAGACTCTGTCGGTTCAATCATCATCGTTCCAGCAACTGGAAAACTGACCGTTGGCGCATGAAAGCCGTGATCCATTAAGCGTTTTGCTACATCGTCGACGGTTACTCCGGTCGACTTAGTTATACCGCGTAAATCAATAATGCACTCATGCGCGATATAACCATTTTTACCGCGATAAAGAACGGGAAAATGAGGATCCAATTTCGCCGCAAGATAGTTCGCAGACAAGATAGCAATTTGCGTTGCTTTGGTTAAGCCATCTCCTCCCATCATCCGAATGTAACTCCACGAAATAGGCAAAATTCCAGCAGAGCCAAATGGCGCCGAACTGACTGGACCTGGTCCGGTTGACGGTCCACTCGACTTATCCATCGGATGATTTGGTAAGAATGGCGCTAGATGTGCCTTAGCAATTACGGGCCCAACTCCTGGCCCGCCACCACCATGTGGAATGCAAAATGTTTTATGCAAATTTAAATGTGAAACATCTGCGCCGAACTCGCCTGGCTTCGCCAATCCGACGAGGGCATTCAAATTCGCACCATCTACATATACCTGTCCCCCAGCGGCATGAATCAGTGAACAAATTTCTGAGATTGCTTCTTCAAATACTCCATGTGTCGATGGATAGGTGACCATAAGCGCTGCCAAGGTTCCGTGATATTCAGATATCTTGAGCTTTAAGTCGTCAATACTTACATTGCCCTCTTCATCGCAAGCGATTACGACAACCTGCATTCCTGCCATAACCGCGCTAGCTGCATTTGTACCGTGGGCGCTTGAAGGGATTAGGCAGATCTTTCGTTTCTGCTCGCCCTTGGCATCCAAGTAGTTGCGAATCGCTAGCAAACCTGCGAATTCACCTTGCGAACCGGCATTTGGCTGAAGTGAAACTGCGTCATACCCGGTTATCGAAATTAACCAAGATGAAAGTTGGTCAATAACCTTCCGAATGCCCGTGCTTTGATCAGATGGCGCAAAAGGATGTAGGTCTGAGAATTCACGCCAGGTTACCGGAATCATTTCAGTAGTTGCATTCAGCTTCATCGTGCAAGAGCCAAGTGGAATCATTGTTCGATCAAGCGCTAGATCACGATCAGCAAGACTTCTTAGATAGCGCAACATAGAAGTTTCAGAGTGATAAGTATTAAAAAGTGGATGTTCTAAAAATTTTCCAACTCGAGCAAAGGCCGATTCAATATCAGGCGCCGAAACCTTGGAATATTTTGCTCCAAACGCTGATGAAATCGTATGCAAATCTTCCTCAGTTATTGTCTCGTCAATCGTGATTCCTAAGGAATCTGTACCTTTGATCCTGACGTTGAATCCAACTGAAAGCAATTTCTCTGCAACTGAATTACTGTCGATTCTATCGATTGTAAAAGTGTCGAATATTTCCCCTTCAGAAACTCTCAAACCCGCTTTCTTGAGAGCGCTCCTAAGTGCATAAGATTTCGCACGTATCTGTTTAGCTATCTCTGTTAAACCTTGCGGTCCGTGCCACATTGCGTAGAAGGCGGACATGACAGCGAGAAGAACTTGCGCGGTACAAATATTTGATGTCGCCTTGTCGCGCCTAATATGTTGTTCACGCGTTTGCAGGGCAAGTCGTAGCGCTGGGTTTTCATGCGCGTCCACGCTTTGTCCTACTAGCCTTCCCGGTAGAGAACGTTCTAAACCATTACGTACTGCCATAAAACCAGCATGTGGTCCCCCAAAGCCCATCGGCACACCCAAACGTTGAGCGGAACCGATTGCGATATCTGCGCCAATTTCTTTCGCTGACTTAAAAATAGTAAGCGCTAAAAGATCACAAGCGATAACAGCAAGGCCGGAATGTGAATGAACCAAGTCGATTGCATCCCCTAGATCACGAATTTCACCATCGCTAGAAACCTGTGCAAATACTGCACCGAAAATTGGTTTGGCTATTGCATTTATCTCATTCTTTAAGGGTGAAACTTCAACAATCTCTATACCTAACGGCGCTGCTCTGGTGGCTATAACCGCCTTGATGTGAGCGTGTAATCCTTCGTCGATGACAAATACCGAATCATCACTCCCCTGCCACACTCTTCTAGCAAGCGTCATAGATTCCGCAGCAGCAGTAGCTTCATCAAGCATTGAGGCGTTGGCAACATCTAATCCAGTTAAATCTGTTACAACTGTTTGAAAAGCGAATATTGCCTCTAACCGCCCCTGGCTAATTTCGGGTTGATAGGGCGTGTAAGCGGTGTACCAAGATGGGTTCTCTAGAACATTCCGCAAGATTACTGGTGGTGTAATAGTTCCGTAATAACCAACTCCGATTAAAGATTTAACGACTCTATTTTCGGCCGCTAACTCACGAAGTTCCAATAACGCATCCACTTCAGAAATGGCATCTGGAAGAACACTCGAGATCTTATGGGTTAAAGCTATATTCGCTGGTACAACTTTCGAGATAAATGCTTCTAATTCCTTCTCGGACAGTTCATCCAGCATAAATTTGATTTGTTTTGCATCTGGTCCGATATGGCGATCAGCGAAATTGGAACGGACCGAACTCATCAATACACTCCCCTAAAATTAGTGAAACCTAGGTTTCAACTCCTTGGGGAAGGATTTGATTTAAGCTAATTTACGATTTCTTCGATTCGAAAGTTCGTCAGTTGCTGATTCTAATCCAGAACCACCGATAACGCTCTCTCCAGTTGTGACGTTCTCGCCCTGTAGGGTTGCAAGAGAACCTTCAACTTCGCTCCAAACCTTACCAATCGCAATGCCGAAAACTCCTTGACCACCTTGTAGTAAGTCAACTATTTCGTCCGCGCTTGCGCATTCATAAATTGTTGCGCCATCGCTCATAAGGGTCATTCGCTCTAAATCGTTAATTCCGCGCGACCTTAGATGTTCAACTGCAGAGCGAATATTCTGAAGCGAGACCCCAGTATCTAATAAGCGCTTTACAATCTTTAAAACCAAAATATCTCGGAAGCCATAAAGTCTCTGTGAACCAGATCCGCTCGCACTCTGGACACTTGGTTCAACTAAGCCTGTTCTTGCCCAATAATCTAATTGGCGATAAGTAATTCCAGCAGCAACACATGCAGTTGCGCCGCGGTAGCCAATTTCAGGTGCCGAAGGGTCACTCACTAGAGACATTTCGAACTCACTTCTATGGGGGAAGATCCTTATCGGATTTGAGAGAAGATTAGTTCTATAGCCCCTAACCAGCAATGACCGACACGCGAAACCTTAAAGTTTTCCTTGAGGGTTAGGCTAGGAAGTCCTCGGGGTTTATCTGGTCAAGGAACTCACGAAAGGCCTCAACCTCATCATCAGATTGGTCTGGAATTTCTATCCCGGCATCTTCAAAGAGCTTCTCTGAGGCAAGAATCGAAGCCCCACTTCGGAGAGCAAGGGCGATGGCATCACTTGGTCTGGCTGAAACTTCTATCCCAGCATCGAAGATGATCTTCGAGTAGAAGACTCCGTCAAGCAATTCTGTTAACTGAACCGAATCAACCCGCGAACTCAAGTTTTCAATGATTGTCTTCATTAAATCGTGAGTCAAAGGCCGCGGTGGAACTAAACCCTGTTGGGCGAAAGCAATTGCGGTCGCTTCAGTTGCTCCTACCCAGATTGGCAGGTAACGGATCCCTTCAACTTCCTTAAGCAAAACTATGGGTTGGTTAGATGGCATCTCAACACGAACACCAACAACCTCAACCAAATGGTATTTCATTAACGAACGAGACTATTTAGTTCGGTGTAATCCGGATGCAACCAATGCAGCATGCAAACGAATAGAAAGAGAGGCAAGTTCGCGTTGAACTTCTTCTGCTCGAGCCTGAGCATCTGAACCCTTTTGGCGGAGCAAAGGCGTAATTACCTGCTCGACCAAACCGACTTCGCGATCCGCGGCAGTTTTAAAACTGCGAAGATGGCGAGCTTCAATTCCAAATGATGCTAACTCGGCAACAGCTCTTGAAACCGCAAGTGCATCTGCATCAAAGTAGCGACCCTTCATTTCAACTAATCCGAATGATTCAATTTGTGACAACTGCGCTTCGAGCAAACCTGAGGACTGAAGAAGTTCTTCACGCGATAACCGCAACTGACTGTCATGGACGAAATTTGAAGGTGCAAATTCACCATCGATTGTCGCTAGACGAGGCGCTGCAGGAGAACCCGGCTTGTCAGACGGGGTTAATCCGCGATCTAGCGCATCCAAATTCTCTTTGATAACGCGCAACGGTAGATATTGGTCGCGTTGCGCTGCTAAGACATAACGCAATCGTTCAAGATCAACACTTGTGAATTTTCGATATCCAGATGGTGTCCGTTGTGGGTCGATCAGACCTTCAGATTCGAGGAATCGAATTTTCGATATCGTGATATCCGAAAATTCACCACGGAGCTTGCTTAAAACTTCGCCGATACTTAAATAGGCACGCGCTGGAACGCTCATGTACTCCCCTTATTGAATTTCGTTAGTTCTCTGGCCCGACACCGGGCTGAAGAAAGTTAATCGATACTTACCTACCTGGACTTCATCGCCATGGTTAAGGGAAGTTTTAACCTTGGATATTGCATTTACATATGTTCCATTCAAACTCTTTAAATCTTCAATCTCAAAGGTAGTCACTGATCCGATGCGTGATCGAAGAACCTGGCAATGCTTTCTGGAAACAGTTACATCATCTAGAAAGATTTCACTTGAAGATTCTCGCCCAATTGCTATGCAATCACTGTTTAAGAGAAAACGCGCGCCTTTTCCTGGGCCTGCTAACGAAATGAACATTGCACAATCTTTGGCCAAGTCCTTCAAAATATTAAACTCTTCTGAACTCAGAGCATCGAGCAAGGAATTGTCAGATTGAGAATCTGGCACTGATCGAAGCGATGAAATATGCAGCGTGGTAGTTAGATCAACGCCTTTGAAGTTGGCTTTAGAGCCTGGAATTTCTGGGATATCTGAAGGTGTTGTGACCACTTCTTGCCCCCAATTATCTATTAACCTCAAACCGTGAGGTTCAACTATAGGCTGACACTATTCATTGAAAGCGAAGGGGTCAAGCCGTAATTCCCTTATATTCATCGGCGGACAGCAGAGTAGGAACCGGTCCTTCAATCTCAATCTCGGCAATCCAACCTTTTTGATATGGATCTGAGTTTATGGATTCAGGCGCAGAATCCAACTCACCATTAACTGCGACTATCTTTCCCGTTAGAGGTGAATAAATTTCCGAAACGCTCTTGGTCGATTCAATCTCACCACACACCGCGCCCGCGGTTACTGCGCTACCCAACTTTGGGAGTTGGATGTAAACAATGTCACCAAGGGCACTCTGTGCGAAATCTGTAATCCCAATTCGGAAAGTATTTGTATTTACACCAGCTGCGACCCACTCGTGCTCACTTGTGTATTGCAGATTCTCTGGAACTGATGACATCTTCTCCCCTGACGATTAAATCTAGTCTGCGAAATTTACTTTGAATTCTTAAACGCAACATATGTGTACTGCAACGCGGTGACCAAATATAGACCGACACCCCAAATAGCGAAAGTCCAACCTACAATCAAAAAGATCCGTCCAAGCCCAGATTCTCCTGCAACCAGAAGGAATGGGAAGGCATAAAGTAGATTGAATGTCGCCGCTTTCCCTAGGAAGGTCACTTCGAATACGCCGCTGCCATTACGTCTCTTCACAAGTAGAGCCAGCGCTACCCAAAGATCTCGACCAACTAGAGACACTAACAACCAGAATGGAACTACTTCATTTATAACCAGTGCAATTACAGTTGCAGCAATATACGCCCGATCAATGGTTGGATCCAACATTGCACCAAGTTTTGATTCCTGGTGCAAGGCCCTCGCCACTTTGCCATCGAAGTAGTCTGAAAGCGCGCCAACAACTAGGACTACTAAAGATAAAGCAACGTTATCAAGACTGAGGTAGCACCAGAGAAAGAGCGGTATACCTAGAGCGCGAACTCCCGTAATTGCATTCGGGATCGTCATGATCTCATTTCGTGCCAACAAAGTTAGTCTCGTTCTTTAACTTTGACGACAACCTCTACAGGTGTTCCCGGAAACCCAAATTCCTCCCGCAACCTTCGTTCAATAAAACGTCGATATGCGGTTTCAACAAACTCACTAGCAAAGACAACAAACTTAGGAGGACAAATTGCTGCCTGTGTTGCAAAGCGGATCTTTGGCTGCTTGCCGCTCCGGACCGGTGGCGGAGTCGCCGCAATCAGTGCTCCGAGGAATGAGTTCAACTTGCTCGTTGGAACTCGCTTCTCCCAACTAGAAATTGCAGTTCGAAGTGCAGGTGCTAGGCGATCTCGATGCCAGCCAGTCTTCGCCGAGACGTTGACTCGTTGCGCCCATGGAAAGCGTTCGAGATTTCGCTCTAATTCCTTATCCAATTGGAGTTGTCGCTCTTCATCAACCAAATCCCACTTGTTCATCACAATTACTAAACCACGTCCAGCTTCTTCGACCATGCTAACTATTCGTAGATCTTGTTCAGTCAAAGGAACCGAGGCATCGAGAACTACCACTGCAACCTCAGCCCGCTCCAAAGCCGTGGCAGTTCGAAGTGAAGCGTAATAATCAGTTCCACTATCCTGGCGCGCACGTTTACGAATACCAGCAGTGTCGATAAAACGCCAAGTAGATCCACCAATTTCAATAAGTTCATCTACTGGATCTCGAGTTGTTCCAGCCGCGTCGTCGACGATAACTCGTGATTCACCAGCAAGAATATTTAACAAACTTGATTTTCCTACATTCGGACGGCCGACGAGAGCGATTCTGCGAAAACCGTCATCTGCTTTCTCTGAACCAATTTCTGGCAGTTCTTTAACGAGATAATCTAATAAATCTCCGCTTCCGCGGCCGTGCAGCGCTGAAACAAATCGTGGTTCCCCAAATCCTAAATTCCAAAGAGCATGAGCATCTGCCTCTTCAGTTGGGCCATCAACTTTATTTGCCGCAACAATTACCTTCTTCTTAGATTTACGAAGCAAACTCACGAGCGATTCATCTTCGTCGAGCGCTCCTACTTGAGAATCAATTACGAAGAGCACAATATCCGATTCGGCAATCGCTGCCTCTGAACCCGCAGTTATTTTCTCTGAGATACCCTCAGGCGCAACTTCCCAGCCGCCCGTATCAATCAAAATAAATCTGCGACCATTCCATTCGGCCTCATATTTAACTCGGTCACGAGTTACGCCAGGAGTATCTTCGACGATCGCTTCACGCCGGCCGATAATTCGATTCACTAACGTTGATTTTCCAACATTTGGTCTTCCAATCACCGCCACCTTTGGTAAGCCCAATAAATTTTTGCGGGTCAACCACTCCCAAATAACTTCGACAACTTCCTTCAAGTCCAACTCAGTGGAATCTAGCTCAAGTGCATCGTCAGCTGGACGAAGCGGAGAGATCTTCCTTGTTGAATCAATAAGGTCTCGGTTGCTCAAAGAGGCTGCAACATCACTAGGTTTATCGGCCCTTATCTCTTCAGACTCTCTACGTAAAGTTCGTGCTTGCAAATCCGCATATAAGAATACTTTTAGATCAGCATCGGGGGCAACGACTGTTCCAATATCTCTACCTTCAACAACGATTCCAGTTTCGCAACCATTAATAATTGTTTGCTGCATATCGACTAAGAACGCTCTAAGTTCTTGAATCTGACTTATCTGACTAACACTGTCGGTAATTCTTGCTCCGCGAATCTCGTCCGTAACATCCACGTCACCGCAAAATATTTTGGGATCTTTCGGGTCTGATGAGAATCTAATTGGCTGATTCTTTATCGCAGAAATAATCTCCCAACCCTCAGAGACGTTCTCCTTTAGCGCTATCCAAGTTGCCGCCCTATACAGAGCCCCGGTATCTAAATAGTTCCAATTTGCACGAATTGCTATTGATTTTGCAGTGCTTGATTTACCTGATCCACTTGGACCGTCAATTGCTACAACTATTCCGGCCATAGGTGAACCTTACTGCCTTAATTGCTAGCGCTTTCTAATGTTTTCTAGGTGAGTGCGCTAACCAACCTTTTGAGACTAAGTGCTTTTGCAATTTAATCGCATCCCTTTCTGAAAGAGCCAGTGTGATCAGACCTACCGCCTGACCGGGACTGTGTTCCATTGTTAAGTCTTCAACGTTTACATCAATAGCAGCACACTCGTTAAAAATTCGCGCCAGTCCACCAGGCTTATCGTCAATTACAATTGGCACAAATGTGTAGTCGCGTTTCGCCAACCCATGCTTGCCGGGAATGCGATTGCGCCCAGCTCTGCCTTCCGAAAGAAAAGATTTAATCGCCTGGCTTTCCCCCATCTCGAGAGCTTTGCTCAAAGTTGAAAGTCGATTTATGACTAGAGAGAGTTTTGGCAGAATTTCTTCTGAATTTCCGGCCAACAGCGCAACCCAAAGATCTGGATCAGAATCTGCCAGGCGCGAGACATCGCGTAGGCCTTGCCCCGCAAGGTTTAGGTGCGAGGAGTCCTCATTCTCAAGCGAGCCACCAAGGGCTGAGCTAAGAATTTGCGGCAAATGAGATATCCCCGCAATTACGGAATCATGAGTCTTTGGATCCAATTCATAAATAGCTGCACCCATAATTCTGCCAAGTTCCTTAGCGATCTCAACAGTTCGTTGACTTGAATTTTGAGTTTGAGAAATTATCCAAGCCCGAGACTCGAAGAGGTCAGCTCTTGCACTCTCCGGACCGGAGATCTCTCTGCCAGCCATTGGGTGTACCGAAATGAAACGCTCAGACAGCGCTGAAATTCCTTGAACCTGATTAACAAGTTTAGACTTTATACCGTTTACATCTATAAATATAGAGTTCGGGTATCTTGTAAATTCATCTTTCACAACTTTGAAAACCACGTCTGGTGGAGTAGCCACAATTACTATCTCGGGAACTAGATCATTTCCACCTTCAGAATTGGCTCCCACTAGGTCCTGAGCCAATAAAAGGTTCTTGCTGCTTGAATCTGAGAGCAAAAGCGGGACTCCGAGCTCCTTTAAACGGAGTGCAAGAGAAGTACCGATTAGCCCGCATCCAACAACTTTGATTGCTCCCTTTATGACCAATTTATTGGCCGTTCTTAAGATCTGCGTCTTCAGCCAAATCCGGTCTCAAAACCTGGGCCCCTCTTAAATATTTATGCACTATTTCAGCCCTCGACCGCTTAGTTTCTGCGTGAATCAATATCCTGATCGTTCGAGGCAGAGAACCAATCACATCAATCTCTTGTGCACAAATAAGAGGAACATCATTTATCCCGTACATGCGGACCCCAACCGCTGGGAATTCGCATTTTAGGTCTGGTGTAGCAGTGAATAGAATTGATATTAGATCCTCGCTACCAATTTCATTTCCGTGCAAAATCTCTTCCAAAAGCTCTACAACGGCCCCTCTCATCTCTAGCTTGTCGTCGGCTAGAAGCTGGGTAGCGCCCCTAAAGGCCCGCACTGATTTCATTGGGCAATGTTACCTCTACCGAAGGAATTCACGTTTGCCTTTAAACCTATTAATCTTTTAAACATTTTATCGATATCAATCTATTCCAAAATATCGACAAAAATCTCGCATGACAGAAAGAATTGTTCGAATAGAGATATATCTATATTTGTGACATTTTCATGCGCAGGTAAATTGCTTTATCGATAATATTTTGTCCTAGCATTAACAATATATAGATATATTAATTTTGATTATTTCTATTTATAGATTTAACTTTAAAGCTTTAAATAGGTAATCTAGCTCAACCGTGTTTAGCACACGCCAACGACCTTCTTTCGTGTCCCCCATGGAAATGGGACCGAAATCAGTTCTTATCAATCTGAGTACCTCAATCTCTAAAAACTCAAACATTCGCCGGATGATATGAAAACGTCCCTCATGGATTGAAACTTCGACCCACCTGTGCTTCTGATTGATCTCTCTAATAACCTTCACATCTAGCGCTCTGGCCATCCCGTCTTCCAGAATCACGCCCTCTAGAAGCTGATCTATATTCTCCTTGGTGAAAGGGCCTTCAATCTCCAAAAGATACTTTTTAATCATCCCGTAACTTGGGTGGGTAGCTCGGTGCGTTAAGGAGCCATCATTGGTAAGAAGTATGAGACCTTCACTCTCTCTATCCAAACGGCCCACGTGAAAAAGGCGCTCATTACGAGTCTTGAAATAATCTCCTAGATTTGCACGTCCTTCAGGGTCGGACATGGTGGAAATAACTCCCCTTGGTTTATAAAATGCAAGGTAAGTCTTAACCTTATTTTGTTTAATCGCCTCACCGTCTACCTCAACTTTAGAGATTTCTGGGTCAAATTTTCTTCCAAGTTCGAAAATTTGATTACCGTCGACACTGACTCTGCCATCCAATATCAGTTGCTCACTTGCGCGCCTGCTTGCTACTCCGGCATCGGCCAGGATTTTTTGGAGACGAATTAGCCCCATTTTTGGACCTCTTTTCAACTGCTTCAACAGCGTGGAATAGGTGGATTTGTGCTCAGATTACGCTAAAAAACCAGTACACACCAATTGCCCAACTTCGATTATTGGTAGATCAATCGGTAAGAGTGGAGAGAACCTCATCTAGTGCATCTACATCAGGAAGGAATGGAGCCAGTGCTGGCAAATCCCCTACATGATTCAACCCTAATTTTTCCAGGAAGAATGAAGTGGTCGAGTACAGAATGGCACCAGTTTCGTGCTCAATTCCAGCTTCCTCCACCAACCCTCTAGTTACCAACGTTTTCATCACTGCCTCGACGTTAACGCCACGAATCGCTGAAACGCGGGCCCTTGAAACTGGCTGTCGGTATGCAATTACGGCCAGCGTCTCCAACGCAGCCTGAGTGAGGCGCGATTGCTGCCCATCAAGTACGAATTTCTCCACTACCGGAGCAAGGTCTGGGTGGCTATAGAAGCGCCATCCCCCCGAAACTTGACGTAGTTCGAACCCTCTTCCAGAGCTCTCATACTCTGCGGCTAGTCCGACTAGCGACTCCAAAACCAATTCAGTTGGAGTTTCAGTGATCTGAGCCAAAATTAGCTCTGAAACCGGTTCATCTACGACCATCAGGATCGCTTCAATCGATCTGTTAAGTTCCGAATTAGACATTCATTCCCCCATTTGTATCATCTTCAGATTGAACTTGCGGAATATCGAATTCATCACTCACTTCAATCTCCCCCACAGCGCTTCCTATCCAAGTTATGGCGATTTCACCGAGAGCAATTACTTGCTCAAAACGCACTACCCCTTCACGATATAACTCCAAAAGAGCTAGAAAGCGTGCGACTACTACCAGCGTCGAACTCGCATCACTAATTAGGTGACGGAAGGTACTTTTCCCCGTTCTCCTTAGCTCATCCACTATCCGAACCGCCTCTTCAGCGACGCTCACCAAAGGCCTATGAATATGGTCGATCCCAACTGTCGGGATTACCTTGGGTGAGAGGATTCTTTGGGCAATGGCTGCAAAACGCTCAGGGCCAACACCAATCAAAACCTCCGGTAGAAGAGCTGAAAAATGGGCCTCGAGCGCGACTACCCGTGCAAAACTCTTCTCTTCACGAGCAAGGCGCTCGGTGAAAATGGTTGCAATGGACTTGAAAGCGCGATACTGAAGCAGTCGGGCAAAGAGAAGATCACGGGCCTCCAGAAGGGCTAAATCACCCTCATCCTCGACTTCACCGGAAGGAAGAAGCCTGGCCGCCTTTAAATCCAAGAGCGTTGCTGCAACAACCAAGAATTCTGTTGTCTGATCTAGGTCCCAGCCCTCTTCCGAGCCCTCTAAAGCTCGTATGTAGGCTATAAAATCATCCGTGACAACGCCTAGTGCTACTTCTGTAACATCCATTTTGTGACGCGAAATAAGCTGGAGAAGTAGGTCGAATGGTCCTTCGAAGTTGGTCAGGTGTACGGAGAAGCCCGGCGTTGCCTCTTTCGCTTCTGAAACCTCGATCTGACCGTCATTCATTGCGCAAAGGTAATGCACTTACGCTTGCACACCCAATCGCACCGCCGTAGAGTCCACCAATGGCAAAAAGCAATTCGAAGGTTTCTCGCTTAGGAACTAAATCGACAAATCGGGATGAAGAGTTTTCGGCAACTTCGAGTGTCCTTGGAAAAAAATTAATTGAATTTCCGCAAGTTAAGTCCCCTCCTAGCGCTGGGCCTGCTCGAGTTATTTCAGTTGTGAACCAGAAGGGTGGCGTTGGCAAAACAACGACAACCATTAATTTGGGCGCGGCTCTCGCTGAATTGGGACGCAGAGTTTTATTAATTGATTTTGATTCGCAAGCAAGCATGACAACAGGTTTAGGTATTAAGCCCGTCCAGATCAAAGAGCAATATGGTTCGATTTGGTATTTGCTCAATGATTCCCAGGCGAATATCTCAGAATTTATTTTGAAGTCAAACGTACCGGGTTTGGATTTTATACGTGGACATAAAGATTTGGCCGCCGCAGATGCCGCATTTGTTTCAGAATTAGCAAAAGAACATAAGTTGCGAAAGTTGCTAGAACCAATAATTAATCAATATGACGATATTTTGATTGACTGCTCTCCCTCGTTGGGAACTTTAACAATTAATGCACTAACCGCCTCTGACGGTGTGCTAATCCCTATGGAGTGTGAATATTTTGCAGTTTTGGGATTGGGCTTAGTGCGTGAAACGATTGATAAGGTTCGGAGTAACACAAATCCCAACCTCAAAATCGATGGGATTCTTGCAACAATGTTTGAACGCAAGACAGCTCACTCGCGCGAAGTTTTAGAGTTAATTTATAAAGAGTTTCCGGAAGATCTTCTTGACACGATCATTGCTAGAACGGTCCGATTCTCAGAATCAACAGTTAAGGGCGAGCCAATAACAACCTATGCAAGTAGTTCTACTGGAGCAGTCTCATATCGAAGATTAGCCCGAGAATTAATTTATCGAGGAGGAGCAAAATGAGTCGCAGAGTAAGCCTTCCGGGCGCTGATGAACTTTTTCGTCAGACCACAACATTAAGCGCCGTTCCATCACAAGTGCCGACACCGATTGAAGATGTCCCGACTGCACCCATCACCAATAAGAAATCTGTAAGAACGACACCACGTCGTAGAGTAAATTCTTTTGACAAATCACCAAGTGGGCGCGAACGCCATGATGAAAAAATTACGGTTTATCTATCCCCTGAGGAACTTTATGATCTTGAACAAGCTAGGTTGGCGTTGCGTGGAGATTTAGGTTTAGCTGTAGATCGCGGTCGAATAGTTCGTGAGTCTCTAGCGATCATTATCGCTGATCTAGAAACAAAGGGCGATCAAAGTATTATTGCAAGACGCTTACGCGGTAAGTAGTTACTTTGCGCGTGGATGCGCGCTTGCATAACTTTCTCGCAATTTATCTATCGTAATTAATGTGTAAATCTGCGTTGTGGTTACCGAAGAATGCCCTAGTAATTCCTGGACTACACGGATATCCGCGCCACCATCAAGCAAATGAGTCGCAAATGAATGCCGCAAAGAATGTGGCGTCACGTGAGTATCCAAATTTCCTCGCTCGGCTGCGGTTGCAACAATTTCCCAGGCACTCTGTCTACTAAGTCCATTTCCTCTAGAGTTTAGAAAAACCTTCTGGCTCCTCTTTTCTTTGAGAAGCGCGGGACGGCCACGAGTCAAATAAATTTCCAAGCTAATTCTTGCGAAATTGCCGATAGGAACGATTCGTTCTTTCGAACCCTTACCCAATAATTTCACGGTAAACGTTTCATCTAATTGCGCAATGTCGGCGAGCTCTAAATTTGTGATTTCACTGATCCGCGCCCCAGTTGCGTACAAAATTTCAATTAAGGCGCAGTCGCGCAGTGAGAATTGATCGTCACTCGATTTGGCCGATTCGATTAGCCTCACAATCTCAGAAACCTTAAGCGCCTTGGGCAATCGCTTTGGAATTGGTGGTGGTGCGAAGTTCTTGATTGGATTCGCAATTCGTTTCTCTGTTGCGATGAATTTAAAGAGATTGCGAACGCACACAATACTTCGAGAGACAGAACTTTCGGATCCCCTAGGTTTGTTGCTATTCGCTCCCCTTAGCCAGCCAAGAAAATCTTCCATAAGGACTGGTGTTACATCGTCTACCGTCTTGCCAGTACTGGCCATGAATTCTGAAAATCGAGCCAAGTCCAAACGATATGCAGAGATTGTATTTTTCGACAATCCCTTTTCTATTGAGGCGAAACTTAAATAGTCCGTGATGGCGGAATCTAAATCTGGATTACTTCCCATTTTTTTTGATCGCAGCAGCAATTAAACCAATGAATAATGGATGCGCTTTGGTAGGTCTTGACAAAAACTCTGGATGCGCTTGAGTGCCGACGTAATAAGGATGCACCTTTGTAGGAAGTTCTACAAACTCCACTAAATGACCATCAGGTGATAAGCCGGAAAAAACCAAACCAGTCTTACTAATCTCTTCACGGTACTTATTATTGACTTCATATCTGTGACGGTGGCGTTCTTGAATTTCAGTTGTTGAATAAACTCCAGCCACCACAGATCCGTTCGCGAGCACAGCAGGAAATAGTCCAAGGCGCATCGTTCCACCCATATCTCCCTTGCCTGCCACAATATCTTCCTGATTTTGCATCGTAGAAATAACTGGATCTTTTGTTTCCGGATCAAACTCTGCGGAATTAGCACCTGCGATGCCGCCTAAGTTTCGCGCTGCTTCAATAACCATACATTGCAAACCAAGACACAAACCCAAAGTTGGGATCTTCTTCTCTCTGGCGAACTTTAAAGCTCCCAGTTTTCCTTCAATACCGCGTACTCCGAATCCTCCTGGAACACAGATTGCATCCACGTCACCAAGTGATCTCGATGCACCATCGGAAGTTTCACAATCGTCACTGGCTACCCACTTGATATTAACTTTTGCGTTGTTCGCAAAACCGCCTGCACGAAGAGCTTCCGTGACCGAGAGATAAGCATCCGGTAAATCAACATATTTTCCAACCAGAGCTACCGATATCTGATGTACGGGATGATGAACCTTTTGCAAAAGATCATCCCACTCTCCCCAAATAAGCTCACCCGCAGGCAAAGCAAGTCGTCGTACAACATAGGAATCTAGACCCTCATTGAATAAAACTTTCGGTATGTCATAAATTGAGGGAGCATCAACAGCAGCAACAACCGCCTCTAAGTCAACGTCACACATCGAAGAAATCTTCCGCTTTACTGAGTCAGGAATCGGACGATCGGATCGAATAACTATTGCGTCAGGAGCAATACCAATTGAACGAAGTGCGGCAACGCTATGTTGCGTTGGCTTTGTCTTCAATTCTCCACTTGGGCCGATATATGGAACCAGAGATACGTGTAAATAGAAGACATTATCTCTTCCCACATCTTGTCTTATCTGTCGCGCTGCTTCGAGGAAGGGTTGAGATTCAATATCTCCTACTGTTCCCCCGATTTCAGTGATAACCAAATCAATTTCTGGGCCGGCCATAGCCTTTATGCGCTCTTTAATTTCATTAGTTATATGTGGAATTACTTGAACTGTATCCCCTAAATATTCGCCACGGCGTTCTTTCCCAATTACATTTGAATAGACCTGACCGGTGGTTACATTTGCTGAACCATGGAGATTTACATTGAGAAAACGTTCATAATGACCGATATCCAAATCAGTTTCTGCCCCATCATCTGTTACAAAAACTTCGCCATGTTGGAAAGGGTTCATAGTCCCGGGATCGACATTTAAATATGGGTCCAACTTCTGCATTGTCACTCGAAGACCGCGCGATGTTAAAAGCCGGCCCAGACTGGACGCTGTTAAGCCTTTTCCTAAACTTGAGGCTACTCCGCCGGTGACGAAAAGATGCTTAGTCACATGCTGGGCGGTCATGGAAGGTTAACCTATCATTTCCGTCCGTGCTGCTGCTACCAATTCGAGTAATTCCCCCGCGTGTTCCTGAGCCGAAATGGATTCATCTTGTCCAGATAGCAATCTAGCAATCTCTTTACGTCTCTCACTTCCAGTAACCTCAACGACATTGCTCTGAGTCACGGAACCATTCTCGCTCTTTGTTACAACAAGATGCTGATCCGCCCAACTGGCAACTTGAGCCAGATGAGTTATGACTATAACTTGCGAATTTCTGGCTAATTGCGCAAGCCGCTTACCAACTTCAACCGCCGCTTTGCCACCTACTCCGGCGTCGACCTCATCGAAAATATATGTTCCGACAGTTGAATTTTTAGCGAGTACTACTTCTATCGCCAACATAACCCGGGAAAGTTCACCGCCACTTGCCGCCTTATTTAGTGGGAGCAATTTTCCCTCTTTATGACTTGTGAATAAAAAGGCAATTTCATCAAGACCTGTAACAGAATAATTGGTAGGCACTTCTTCAGAGGAAGAAGTTACTTCCACGGAAAGTTTCGAGTTCGGCATTGCCAATTCAGTGAGTTCAATAGTTATCGCATTTGATAGTTCTTTCGCCGCTAACCGCCTAGCTTCCGTTAGTGATTTGGCAATCTTTCGTAGAGAACCAAAAATTTTCTCGCTCTCCAACGTCAATTCTGCCAATTTGGAATCTCCACCCTGAAGGTCTAAGAGTTTAGAAGTCGCATCTGCGGCCTCTGTAAAAAGATTTTCTAGAGCGAGCTCACGATCATTGCCTTTTCCATACTTCTTTATCAGGGCAAGAATTTCATTTTTTCGGGTCTGCAATTGATCAAATTTTGCAGGATCAGCCTCGAGACGTGCAAGATATCTTTCCATACCGGAATTGGTTTCATTAATTTCGTAGACCAATTCCACAAAGTTATCAATAAGGCCATCTAATTGTGAATCCTTGCCACGCAAATGCTCTAGAAATTTCTTAGCGGTATTCAAGGCAGAAAGAGCAGAATTTTCCTCACTTGATATGGCAGAGAGCGCGGCCACCACCCCAGTATTCAAATCTTCCACTGAACCCAATCGATTAATTTCATTTTCAACACTATTCAATTCACCTTGCTTTGGTGCTACTTTTGCAAAGTCGCCAACCAAGCCTTGAAGCTTCGCCATCTCAATATCACGAACCGAAAGCTGAACTTTAAGATCTGTAATACGTTTCCGCAAGACAATGAATTCCGCGTAACTCTCACCATAGGATTTGAGAACTTCTTGATAATCTCCAAATGCATCTAGCAATTCACACTGGATACTTGATTTACTCAATCTGGCCGAACTAGCCTGCGCATGAATCTCAACTAAGTCTTCGGCCAAATCCGAAACTTGCGAGGCGGTTGTCACCACTCCACCGAGAGAAATCTTTGATTTACCTTGGCTAGTTACACTGCGATTTAAAATCACCTCTCCATCTTCTATAAATCCGCCAGCCTCTTCGACCTTCGTTACCATAACCTCATTCAATTTAAACTTCCCGCTCACAACCAATCGCTCATCGCCGTTGCGAACGAAATCTGCATCGGACTTAGCGCCAAGAATTAGATTAAGCGCTGTTAAAACCATAGTTTTCCCAGCACCTGTTTCACCTGTAAGCACCGTTAATCCATCGCCAAATTCAATCTCGGCAGATTCAATTACGCCTAAGCTCCGGATCGTAAGCTCCGAGAGCGAACTCTTCTGGACTCTAGATTTCAAGAGATGAACCAATCAGAACAACCGGACGCGCTATCAAGAACTTTCTCCGCGCCAACCTTCGATTGGTAATCTAAATTTGGCAACTAATCTATCTGTGAAATTTCCTTCGTTGATGTATGCAAGTTGAATTTCATCTTGGTCCTTAGTTAGAATTATTCGATCGCCTACCTGCAATTCAATCTGACGCAATCCATCCGCTGAAATTTGGGCTTCGTTAGAAATAACATCAATTACGATTTCACATTCGGGCGACACGACCATCGGTCTTGAAAATAGTGCATGTGCGGCGAGTGGTAGGAGGACAAGTGCGCTCACTTCTGGCCAGACAACTGGGCCACCAGCTGAAAATGCATATGCCGTAGATCCTGTCGGCGTCGCACAAATAACGCCATCGCAACCCCATTTTGAAAGTGGTCGACCGTCGATTTGTAAGAAGAGTTCCAGCATCTGCGTTGAGCTTCGCTCAACTGTAACTTCGTTTAGCGCCCACCCTTGATAAATCGATTTCTCATTGCGCAGAACTTCATACTTCAATACCAATCTCGGTTCACGATGAACTTTGCCACTTCTAATCGCAGAGACAATCTCATCCGCAGTTGGCTGCGCGATTTCTGCCAAGAAACCTACATTTCCTAAATTAATTCCAATTATTGGAATCTCGAAACCACGCACAATCTCAGCGGCACGCAGGATTGTTCCATCCCCGCCCAAAACAATCACCAAATCGAGGTTCTCTAGATTGGCAATAGGTTTGGTATCGGAAATCAATTGAGGTTGATTTGAATAAACTTCAAATTTTTCAGCTAAGAATTTCTCTGACAAAATATTGCCAAATTTTGCTGCAGCAGGTCTAGTTGGATGAACGACCAAAAGAATCTTCTTCATTGTGGCCCCTGAGCTATTGCTGTGTCTAGAATCTCGGCCGACATCTCTGTTGCTCCTCGTTTTAACCATAGGAAATATTCAACATTTCCAGAAGGTCCTGGGAGTGAACTGGCCACTACCCCATTACAACCTAGCCCCATGTCATATGCACAATCGGCCACTTCTAGAACTGCTGATCTGCGCAGCGAGCTATCACGCACTACCCCACCAGCGCCGAGTTTCTCTCGACCAACTTCGAATTGGGGTTTCACCATTACTAAATAATCCGCGCTAGTTCTTGAAACTGCTACTAAGGCTGGAAGTACAAGTGTTAGTGAGATAAATGATAAGTCTGCAACTACCAAATCAACTGCTTCGCCTACTTGCTCAATCGTAAGATGTCGAACATTAGTCCTATCCAAAATAGTAACTCTTGGATCACTTCGAAGCTCCCATGCTAATTGTCCATAACCAACATCGACCGCGATAACACTTTCGACGTTACGTTTTAAGAGCACATCGGTGAATCCACCGGTTGAAGCGCCAGCGTCGAGAGCGCGTTTCCCCTCAACTACAATTTCTGGAAAAGCATCTAGAGCACCCGAAAGTTTATGGCCGCCACGTGATACAAAATCGCTTCTGTCACCTTGAATAGTTATTGAGGTTTCAGCATCTACTTGAGTAGCTGGTTTTGAAGCTGGGATGCCAATCACCAAGACTGACCTTGATTCAATTAGATCTGCAGCATGATCTCGAGATCTTGCCAGACCTCTCCGAACCAACTCTGCATCAAGGCGCGTCTTCATATTAAATCCTTAGAGCCCGTCAATTCCCGATAAAACTTGAGTCAAGTCGCTATGTATATTTTCAAACTCCTGGGGATGCAGGTCGAGTGGTTTCTGCGATATCTGTGAAATTCTAATTTTGATATCGTCAATACTTGCAATAGGGGTTGAGCCATCTTCTATCATTATTTATTACCTTTCTTGCTGGTCGTTGACTTTTTCTTCTCTGAAAATTTGCTCACTTTTTTATCTTCATTTGATTTAGGTTCTCTCTTGGCTTTTGATTTTTTGGCGCCAACTTTTCGCCCTTTCTGGGAGGAGGGAATGCGCCCTTCCAGTTCGGAAATTCGCGCTAACAGTGAATCTAAATCAGAAGCTTTAACAAACCCCATGCGGACAGCAGCATCGTCGATCTGTTTTTCTATCTTCTCTTTAAAAACTTCGCCATTCTCAACAGCCCAAACCCGCAGGTTGCTCGTCAGTTCTGCAATCCCCGCTTCGTTCTTACCCATTGCGCTAAGGTATTTTTTTACAATTGCGTTGATGTCTGAAACCATGGGTCAACCGTACCTAAAGTCGCACTACCTCGCTTGCTTCGACCTGCCAACGACTTGCAAGACCTGTAGGGGCTCGCCAAAAACGTCTGCGAACAGAGCCGCTTACTTGCACCCAACTATCGATTTTCACTGCCAGGGCTGCTTTTCGAGCAGTTGCTGACCAAGCTGCAACATCAAGGGTGTCCACTTCCTTCTTCGAACCTCTGGACTTTGCTCTGCCTATTACAACTCGAAACTCAACGACCTTGTCTCCACTAGGCAAAATCTTCTCAACCGCAAGGCTAGTAACGCGACCGACTAAAAAAACCTCGTTTACCGGATCGAATTCTGGCTTGACTACAGTTTTCTTCTTGCTCTTGCCGATAATCTTCTTCTCTAAAATCTTCGCCATACAATTTCCAATCCATAAAATGTACATCTTAAAGATATTCTAAGAAGAGCAAATTGTGGCGCTACAAATAATGGAGATCTTCTAATCCCAAGTTAGCTGTGAATAGATGCAGCTTGTTACTAAGTACTTAATTTCCTTGAAAATAGAAGGAAAATAGAAAATAGAAAATAGAAATAATTCAAAATTGGGTTCGGAAATTGATCCGCTTCCAATAAAAAAGGAACCAATTCCAATAACCGAAGTTAAGGAAAGGTTCCTTTTTATAATGATGTCCGGCGGCGATCTACTCTCCCACAAGGTCCCCCTTGCAGTACCATTGACGCTGAGAGGCTTAGCTTCCGGGTTCGGAATGGGACCGGGCGTTTCCCTCTCGC